>CAKSWU010000001.1 GCA_934513205.1 uncultured Faecalibacterium sp.
ATTCGAACCCTTGACCTCTCGGATGCGAACCGAACGCTCTCCCAGCTGAGCTATAGGCCCATATTTAGGGGCGTGACACGGTTGGGCGACCAACCGACATACTCCCCATTTGAATGCCCACAACTCTGTGGGGCACAAAAGCGATACGCTTGCACTCCCAGCTGAGCTATAGGCCCATATTTAGGGGCGTGACTCGGTTGGGCGACCAACCGTTATACTCCCCATTCTAAAGCCCACAACTCTGTGGGGCACAAAAGCGATACGCTTGCACTCCCAACTGAGCTATAGGCCCATGTGATGACCCTGTTAGTTTAACTCTATTCCGGGCATTTGTCAAGCGATTTCCGGTGGGTCATCCTTATTTTTTAGCGGTTGCCCAGCTGCCAGAAGGCAACGGCGCTGGCGGCAGCAACGTTGAGAGAGTCCACCCCGTGGGACATAGGGATCTTTACGGTGTAGTCGCAGGCGGCAATGGTGCTGCGGGCCAGACCATCGCCCTCGGTGCCCAGCACGATGGCGAGTTTAGGCTCGGCAGCAAGGGCGGCATCATCGATGCTGACCGAGCGGTCGCTCAAGGCCATGGCAGCGGTCTTGAAGCCCAGCGCGTGCAGCTGCTCCATGCCCCTCTCCGGCCAGTCGGCGGGGACAGCGCCGATCTGCGCCCACGGCACCTGAAACACCGTGCCCATGCTCACACGCACTGCGCGCCGGCACAGCGGGTCGCAGCAGGAAGGAGTGATGAGCACCGCGTCCATGTTCAGCGCCGCAGCACTGCGGAAGATGGCACCCACATTGGTGGAGTCCACGATGCCTTCCAGCACCGCCACACGGCGGGCATTGCGGCAGACCTCTTCCGCGCTGCGGGGCGCAGGACGGCGGAAGGCACACAGCACGCCCCGGGTCAGTTCAAACCCGGTCAGGCTGGCAAGGGTCTCGCGGTCAGCGGTGTACACCGGCGCATCGCCGCAGCGGGTCAGGATCTCCGCCGCCGGGCCGACGATCTGTTTGCGCTCCATCAGCAGGGACAGAGGCTGGTATCCCGCATCCAGCGCCCGGGCGATCACCTTGGGGCTTTCTGCGATAAAAACGCCCTTTTCCGGTTCCAGCCGGTTGCGCAGCTGCGCCTGTGTCAGCCGGGCATAGACATCCAGCTCCGGGGCAGACAGGTCGGTGATCTCGATGATATTCGGCATCGGAGGTTCTCCTTTGAAAATCAGTTTTTCCTATTCTAGCACAACTGGGACGCTCGGTGCAAGCGCCCCGGGGCCCCTTTACAGCAAAAGGACCGGCTGCCCCTTTCGGCTGCCGGTCCCCTTCGCCTGTCCGCTTACAGGTTGTTGTAGCGGTTATAGGCGTTGCAGATCTTGTTGGAATTGTTGATGAGGATGTTCATTGCCACCCAGGGGCCGATGCCGCAAAGCACTGCGCCCACCAGATACCACATCACAACGGTGGTGCCGTTTTCCTGGAAGCTCAGGCCGTAGCGCGGTGCATTGGAAGCCAGCCGGTTTGCCAGCTTGTATTCCCAGTACAGGGAGTACAGGCCGCAGGTCACAATGGACAACAGGACGTACTGCAGCAGACCGCCGGTCTCCTCGCCGTCACCGCTGCAGGCGATGTTGATATCGTGTGCCATCTTGTAGACGAAATAGTAGGAGTAGATGCCGCAGGTGATGAAGGTGAGCAGGATGTAGGAGATCAGGCCGCGGTTGTCGGTCAGGCGCTCGCCTGCATAAACCGTACCGCCGTTCTGGAAGGTATCGCGGACCTCGTTGACCGCGTTGGTCAGCTCCCCTTCCGCCTCCTTGAATGCCTTGTTGGCGGAGTCCGCCACGCGGGACTCTGCCGACACATCTGCGCCACAGCCGGGGCAGAACTTGGTGCCCGGCTGGATTTCCTTACCGCAATGAGAACAGAACATTTCAAATTCCTCCTTTAAGACGTGAAACGACCCGGAAGATCAGGCCGCTGCGCGGATCAAACGCCACAACAGAACCGTCTCCCCGGAACAATCTATATACATACACGATGGCAAACACCCCGGCCATCGCGTACATACATCCATACAGGACCGCGCGGGGCAGCTTTTTCCGGCACAGCCAGAGCGCCGCCCCCGCCGGGACAAGCGGAAACAGCGGATGAAAATAAAACGCCTGCCGAAAGTCCAGCCGCAGCGCACACAGACACGCCCGGGTCATTCCACAGCCTGCGCAGGAGATCCCCGTCAGCAGGCGGATGGGACAGCCCACCAGACGATAGAACCCCGCCAGCACCGCCACGCACGCGGCGCACTCCAGCACTCTGCGCAGATCCCACTTTTTTGTCCGGTCTTTTTTCATCCGTCTAATCATTTCCAGCCTTTTGATAAAATCTGTTCTCAGTTTACCGCGTTCCTGTGGTTTCGTCAATCGTTTTTGCAAATTTTGTTCTCTAAAAATCATCCAGAAACCGTGCCGCCGTGCTTCCGGCGTCCGGCAGCAGTGGGACCGGCTTTGGCACAAACGTGCAGTTTTTCCGCTGGCTGTGGAACAAAAAACAGGCAGGTCTACAAAAGTCATACTTTTATTTTACGAGTGCTTGACATCCGCCCGCTGCTGTGGTATTTTGGTGTCACTAAAATTCGTGTGGATTTTTTACAGCAGAGTGCTACTTTTCGCCACACAATGGTTCAAAAAAGCCATTGTGTGGCTTTTTTGCGTCTGCGGCTGCCGAGCCCCGTGCCTGCGCCGCGGCGATCTTTTGATGTCAGGAGAATGCAAAGACCTATGAACGAGACCTTTATGAAAGAAAAGCCGGTGCTGCCGCTGCTGGTGTCCATGGCACTGCCCAACGTCATCTCCATGCTGGTGAACAGCCTGTACAACATCGTGGACAGCCTGTTCGTGGCCCGCATCAGCGAGGACGCCATGACCGCCCTGTCGCTGGTGTTCCCCATCCAGAACTTCGCCAACGCCATCGCCATCGGCTTTGGGGTGGGTATCAACGCCATGATCGCGCTGTATCTGGGTGCAGGTGACCGCGAGAAGGCGGAGACCGCCGCCACGCACGGCATGGTGCTGAGCCTTGTGCACGGCGTGCTCATCACCCTTGTCAGCATCGCCGTGATGCCGGGGTTCCTGCGGCGGTTCACCGGTGATGACGCGCTGATCGCCGCCGGGATCACCTATTCCACCATCGTGTTCCTTTTTGCCACGGTCAACATGGCGGGGCTGGCCTTCGAAAAGATCTTTCAGGCTGTGGGCCGCATGAAGGTCACCATGGCGGCGCTGGTGTTCGGCTGCGTGTGCAACATCCTGCTGGACCCCGTCCTGATCTTCGGCCTTGGGCCAGTGCCTGCCATGGGCATCGCCGGGGCAGCCCTTGCCACCGGCATCGGGCAGCTGCTGAGCCTGTGCGTCTACCTCTTCGTCTACGCCCGCACCCAGCTGCCGGTGCGGCTGCGCCGCAGCTGCCTGCACCCGGACGCCGCGCTGGACGGCAGGCTCTACGCCATCGGGGTGCCCGCCATCCTGAATCTGGCGCTGCCCTCCCTGCTGGTCACCTTTCTCAACAGCCTGCTGGCGGGCTTCTCCCAGAGTTATGTGGTGGTGCTGGGCATCTACTATAAGCTGCAGACCTTTCTGTACCTGCCGGTCAGCGGCATCGTGCAGGGCATGCGTCCCCTCATCAGCTACAACTACGGTGCCCGGGAGCACGCCCGGGTCAAAAAGCTCTATGATCTTACCCTGCTGATGAGCATGGGCATTATGGCTGTGGGCACCGCCATCTGTCTGTTTGCCGCCCGCCCGGTGGTCGGGCTGTTCACCCAAAATCCCCAGACCCTTGCCTGCGGCGAGACCGCCCTGCACATCATCTGTCTGGGCTTTGTGGTGTCCGCCCTGTCCACCACCGCTTCCGGCGCACTGGAAGGGCTGGGCAAGGGGGTGGAGTCGCTGATCATCTCCCTGTGCCGCTATGTGATCTTCATCCTGCCGCTGGCGGCAGTGCTGTGTCATTTTTGGGGAGCCGACGGCGTGTGGCACGCCTTCTGGCTCACCGAGGCCCTGTCCGCCGTAGTGGCCTGCGCCGTCTATCGCAGAGCCGTCGTCCGGCGCTGAACCTGCACGCATTTTCGCCCGGCAGAGTCTTTTCTTCCGGGCCGGTCCATGGTAAAATGAAAGCAGCAACTTAGGAAACGAGGGATCTTTTTGGACTTCTATGGTACCATTGGTCCGGCCTGCGCCCGGACAGATCTTCTGCGCCGCATGGTGAGTGCCGGCATGACCGGCATCCGCATGAATCTTTCTCACGGGTCTTTGGAACAGCACGCCGACTGGCTGGCGCTCATCCGCGCCGCAGGCATCCGCAAGCTGCTCATCGACCTGCAGGGGCCGGAGCTGCGCACCGGGCTGCTGCCCCGCCCCCTGACCCTTGCCGAGGGCAGCAGCCTGCGGCTGGGACCCGGCGGCGTGGACTGCCCGCCGGTGCTGGTACAGTCCTGCAGCCCCGGGCAGAAGCTTCTGCTGGATGACGGGCGCATCCTTGCCCGGGTGGTGCACTGCGAGCCGGAGGCCCTGCTGTGCACCGTGCTGCGCGGCGGAGAGCTGCAAAGCCGCAAAAGCATTGCCGCTCCGGGCCTGAACGTGGCCTCCCCCACCCTGACCGGAGAGGACCTGCTGAACCTGCGCATCGCAAAGCAGTGCGGCGTCACCGGGGTCATGCTGCCCTTTGTGCGCAGCGCAGAGGACATCCGCACCCTGCGCCGCGCGCTGGAGCAGGCCGGGGCGGGAGACATCCGCATCTTTGCCAAAATTGAAAATCAGGCCGGGGTCAAGGCTCTGCCGGACTTTCTGCCGCTGGTGGACGAGGTGGTCATTGCCCGGGGCGACCTTGGCAACGCCATGCCCCTGTGGGAGCTGCCCCGCTGCCAGAAGCAGCTTGCAGCCGCCTGCCGGGCTGCGGGAGTGCCCTTTATGGTGGTGACCCAGATGCTGGACAGCATGTGCAGCCGCGCCGTGCCCACCCGCGCCGAGGTCAGCGACATCTACAACGCCGTGCTGGACGGTGCCGCCAGCGTGATGCTGACCGGCGAGACGGCTGCCGGGCAGTATCCGGTGCAGGCCATGGAGTATCTGGTGCGCACTGCCCGCACGGCACTGTGACTGGAAGATTTTTCCGCCAAAAAGCGGCAAAAGGATTGCTTCTTTTGTCTGCTACCTGTATAATACAGGTAAAATCAACTGAATGCAGAAAGGTTTATCGTTTATGGGCATCGTAGTCATCGGAGCTGTTTTTGTGGACATCAAGGGCTATCCCCTCTCTGCCTATATCCCGGGCGGGCGCAACGCCGGACGCATCGAGCAGGTGCACGGCGGCGTAAGCCGCAACGTGGTGGAGGACATTGCCAATGTGGAGCTGCGCCCCACCTTTGTGGGTCTGGTGGACGACACCGGCACCGGGCAGGACGTCATCGACAAGCTGGCAAACCACAAGGTGAACACCCGCTTCATCCGCAAAGTGCCGGACGGCATGGGCACATGGCTGGCTATTTTTGACAACGACGGCGATGTGACCGCCGCCATCTCCAAGCGTCCGGACACCACCCCGCTGACCGGCCTGCTGCAGGAGGAGGGCGATGCCATCTTTGCAGACTGCGACGCCATTGCGCTGGAGCTGGACCTGGAAAAAGAGACGGTGAAGCAGACCCTGCGCTACGCCAAACAGTACGGCAAAAAGGTCTTTGCTGTGGTGTCCAACATGAGCATCGCCATGGAGCGCCGGGATTTTCTGCAGCAGATCGACTGTTTTGTGTGCAACCAGCAGGAGGCCGGGCTGCTGTTCTCGGATGACTACGATCATCTGGACCCAGAGCAGATGTGCCGGGTGCTGGCTGCCAATGTCCACAGTGCCAACATCCCCAGCATGGTCGTCACCATGGGCGGGCAGGGTGCCGTGTATGCCTGTTCCGACGGGGAATGCGGCATCGTCCCTGCCAAAAAGGTGGATGTCATGGACACCACCGGTGCAGGCGACGCCTTTTTTGCGGGCACGGTCATCGGCCTGACCTACGGCAAAACGCTGGCAGAGTCCTGCGAGATCGGCAGCCGTCTGGCGGCTTCGGTCATCTGCATCACCGAGAACGTCTGCCCCCGCTTCCGTCCGCTGGAATTCGGGCTGGACGTGCCGGTGGTGGATTGAGCCTACCGCACCGCCAAGATCCGCTGAAACGCAAAAGATCCGCAGCCCTTCGCTTCTGAACTTCAGAAAGCGGCGAAGGCTGCGGATCTTTTTTGATTCAGTGCTTCCGGCCGGCCTTGCAGCGGTACATCTGCGCATCGGCCTGACGGATGGCTTCGCGGACGGGGGTGACGCCGCACACCGAGCCGATGCTTGCCGAGAGCTTCACCTCCGGGCAGCCCTCCACCGGCGTGCTGCGCACCGCCCGCAGCACATCAAAGCCGTCCATCTCCGGCATGGACAGATCCAGCAACACCAGTGCGATGTCCGTGTGCCTGCGCAGGATGTCCACGGCACCCATGCCGCTTTCTCCCTCCAGATACGCATAAGGATTGCCAAGGATCTCCCTGAGCTGTGCGCGGTTGATCTCGGAATCGTCCACGATGAAGATCTTCTGTTTCGGCTCCATGCTCCTGCTCCTTATGCCTGTAAAAAAGCGCTGCTGCAACAGCATCGTGCCATTGCAGCAGCGCTTGGGCCATAACGTTTTCGACATCGGGGACCGGTCATCTGCCCATCATGGCATCAAACCAGTTCAGCAGCTCGACCGAGAGCTGTTCCAGTTCGGTGGTGGGCTTCCACTCCGGTTCTGCCACAGCCTGCTGCTCCGCGGATGCTGCCGTCTGTTCCGGCGGTCCCGGGGGCGGCATCTCTTCGGCAGGTTCTGTGACGTCCTTCCAGTGGACCGGCTGCGCCATTTCCGGCATAGCGCGGTCCAGTGTTTCGTCCAGAACCTGCGCAAGCTGCTGTTCCAGCTCTTCCACCCGGGCCTGCGCCTGCACGGCGTCCAGACGGGCCTGCTGGCAGGCGGTTTCCAGCTCGGTGTTTTCCATGCGCAGGGCGTTCATCTGGCGCTCGCAGGCAAACAGACGGGTCTGGTAGCGCCGGATCTCGGCGTGGGCAGCCGAAAGCTTGCGGTCCAGCTGTTCCAGCTGGGCGCAGGCGGTGCGGGCACTGCTCATTGCGGTAGGCATCACTGCGGACTGGGCATAGCGCGACCGCAAAGCACCGTTCTGCTGCCGTGTCTGCGCCATGATGTTCCTCCGTTCCGTGCGATGTGCCGCAGGGCAGATGGCTCTGCCCTTTCACAGGCGTTTTCCGAAGTCGGCTCAGCGACGCTTATTCAGCATCACCATAAGCTGGTCATAGTAGCTATTGTCGCTGTTGTCCTCTTCCACAGGCTTTGCCTCTGCCGGAGTGCTGACCCCCGCAGCTGCCACCGTGGCGGAAGGTGCCACCGTCTCGCTGCTGAACACCGCAGACGGGGTGGACTGTGCGCCGCCCATGGCCTGATTGATGCTGTTGCGCAGGTCGCTGGCGCTCTTGTTGTCAAAGCCGGTCGCGACCACGGTCACGCGCATCTCGTCCGACAGGTTCTCGTCAAAGGCAGTACCCCAGATGATGTTGGCGTCCGGATGTGCGCTCTGGGTGATGAGGCCCGCAGCGGTCTCCACGTCCTCCAGACCGATGTCCGGGCTGGAAGTGATGTTGATGATGACGCCGTGCGCACCGGCGATGCTGGTCTCCAGCAGCGGGCTGGAAATGGCAGCCTTGGCGGCGTTCTCGGCCTTGCCGGCACCCTTGGCGCTGCCCACGCCCATGTGGGCGTAACCGGCGTCCTTCATAATGGAACGCACATCGGCAAAGTCCAGATTGATGAAGGCGGGCACGTTGATCAGGGCAGAGATGGACTCCACGCCCTGACGCAGCACGTTGTCCGCTGCCTGGAAGGCGTTCATCAAGGTGATCTTTTCCTGACTGATCATCTTCAGCCGCTCGTTGGGGATGACGATCAGGCTGTCCACATGCATCAGCAGGTTGGCAATGCCCTGCTCGGCCAGACCCATCTTGCGCTTGCCCTCAAAGGAGAAGGGCTTGGTGACGATGCCCACGGTCAGGATGCCCAGATCGTGTGCCACCTCAGCCACCACGGGAGCCGCACCGGTGCCGGTGCCGCCGCCCATACCGGCGGTGATAAAGACCATCTGCGAGCCCTTGAGGGCGTTGGCGATCTCGTCCTTGCTTTCTTCGGCAGCACGCTGGCCGATCTCCGGGTCTGCGCCTGCGCCGCGGCCCTTGGTCAGCTTGGAACCCAGCTGCACCTTGGTGGCGGCATGGTTCTTTGCCAGAGCCTGCTGGTCGGTATTCATTGCGATGAACTCAACGCCCTGCAGGCCGTCGCTCACCATGCGGTTGACGGCGTTTCCGCCGCCGCCGCCTACGCCGATCACCTTGATCGTCGTAACGTTTTCGTCCATTTCTTCATCGAGCATCAGAGCCATAACTTTGTCCTCCATCGGATTTTATCGCAAAACTGCGCAGTGCACAGAGAGAATCTTACTACACTTATATAACAGTATCGTATCATTTTTTGGCCCTGAATGCAAGTCATAATTGCTATTTTGAAGGTCTTTTTTTGCATTCCCCTGTTCCGGGGTGCATTTCCCGGGTCATTTGGGCTCCCAGCCGAGTCATCTGCGCCGCCAGATCCGCGTAGCCGCGGTCAATGAAGCCGGTGCCGCTCACCCGGCTTTCCCCCCTTGCCGCCAGCGCTGCGATCACCAGTGCCGCACCGCCCCGCAGGTCTGCCGCCTGCACCGCCGCTCCCTTCAGCCCCTGCGGGCTGCACGGTGCAACGGACAGACAGCGCCCGGACACCCTTGCCTGCCCGCCCAGCGCAGCAAAGCCCGCCGCGCAGCCGAACCGCCGTTCAAAGATCACATCCTCGATGCTGCTTTCGCTGTCTGCCGCCAGCATGACCGCCGCCAGCAGCGGTGCCGCATCGGTCGCCAGCGCCGGATACACCCCCGTGAACACCTTTCCCGTTCCGTGCAGACGCCCGCTGCGGGAAACCACTGCACTTTCGTCTCCGCGCTCCACTCTGCAGCCCATTTGTTCCAGAATTTCCAGCAGTGGTGCATAGGTGCCCGGATCGCAGCCCTTCAGCTCCACCCTGCCCCCCGCCGCCGCGCAGGCGCAGGCAAAGGTGGACGCTGCGATGCGGTCCGCCATGGGGGAAAAGGTGCAGCCGGACAGCCTGCGCTGTCCCTCCACCCGCACGGTGCTGCTGCCCGCACCCCGCACACAGGCCCCGCAGCGGTTCAAAAACGCCGCCAGATCTGCGATCTCTGGCTCCCGCGCCGCACCGCGCAGCACGGTGGTACCCCGCGCCGTTGCCGCCGCCAGCAACAGCGTCTCGGTGGCGCCCACACTGGGGAAGCCCAGCGTGATGGCTGCGCCGTGCAGACCGGCAGGGGCTGTCAGGATCAGCCGTTCGCCCTCCTGCCGGCATTCCGCCCCCATCCTTTCCAGCCCGGAAAGATGAAGATCCACCGGTCTTTCGCCAATTTTGCACCCGCCGGGCAAGACGGTCTCCACCCGTCCCAGACGCGCCAGCAGCGGGGCGCAGAACAGGATGGACGCCCGCATCTGCGCCGTCTGCTCCGGGTCCGGGCAGCAGGCGGAGGGCGTGCTTTCCACCAGCAGGTCCGCGCCCTGCCGCCGGACTGTGCACCCCACGCTTTGCAGCAACTTCCGGCTGGTGGAAACATCCGCCAGCAGCGGCACGTTCTGCAGCCGCACCCTGCCGGTGCACAGCATGGATGCCGCCAGCAGCGGCAGCACGCTGTTTTTTGCCGCCGGGATCTGCACCGTGCCCCGCAGCGGGCGTCCCCCTGTGATGATAAAGTCTCCTGCCATGCCCATGCCCCCGTTCTGCAAAAGATACCTCATGCTATGCATCTGCAGGGCAAAAGGTCCGCAGCCCGGGCAGGACCCGCTGGTTATTTGTCCGGTCATTTGTCGCTTTTTTGACGCAGAGCGACCGGTTTTTTATGTTTCCCCGCGGGAGACAGACAATACAACGCCCATTTCTCCCAGCAGCATCATCAGACTGGTGCCGCCGGAGGAGAAAAACGGCAGACTGATGCCGGTGTTGGGGATGGTGTTGGTGACCACCGCCATATTCAGCACCGCCTGCAGTGCCACCTGCACCACGAACCCCACCACCAGCAGCGCCCCGAACCGGTCCGGTGCATGCGCCGCCAGTGTGATGCCCCGGCACAGCAGCAGGGCAAACAGCAGGATCACCGCACACGCGCCCACATAGCCCAGCTCCTCGCACAGGATGGAAAAGATGAAGTCGTTCTGCGGCTCCGGCACGAACAGATGCTTCTGCCGACTGTTGCCCAGCCCCAGCCCTGCCGCGCCGCCGCTGCCGATGGCATACAGGCTTTGGATGGTCTGGTGTCCGTCGCCCAGCGGGTCCGCAAAGGGGTCCAGCCAGGAGCTGAGCCGGTCGGCGGCGTAGGGCACCAGCTCCGGCATGAGCAGGACGGCTGCCGCGATGGCAGCCGCGCCCCCTGCCCCTGCCAGCAAAAACCACCGCAGCCCGGTGCCGCCCACGAACATCAGCACCGCGCCGATGCTCAGGATCAGCACCGTGCCGGATAGATGCGGTTCCAGCAGCATCAGCACCGCCACCGTCCCCAGCACCAGCGCAAAGGGCAGCACCCCCACCGCAAAGCTGCCCATGCGGTCGTGGTTGAGCGAGATGATGTGCGCAAACACCAGCACCACCGCAAATTTTGCGATCTCGCTGGGCTGCAGGGTGCCCAGCCCCGGCAGCACCAGCCACCGCCTGCAGCCGTTGTATTCCGGCATGAACAGCACCACCGTCAGCAGCACCAGCGAAAGCGCCAGCAGCGGCCACGCCAGCTTGTGATAGATGTGGTAGTCCACCCGGCTGGACACCCACATGGCCCCGATGCCCAGCGCCGCATACAGCACCTGCGGGCGGGCGTAGGCAAAGGCGTCTCCCCGCCGGTACAGTGCCACCGCGCTGCTGGCGCTGCACAGCATCACCAGACCAAACCCAACCAGCGTCAGCACCAGCACCAGAAAGGGCAGGTCCATGGCAGGCAGGCGGCGCAGCGGCAGACGGCGCACCGGGCGGGCGGCGTTTCCACGCCCCGCAGCCTTTTGCATCTCCCTCACCTCCGTTTCCTTTTATTGTACGCAGTGCGCCGGGCGGTTAGTCATAGGCCGCCGCAGGCTTTGCATACATTAAAAGAAAAACGGGAGGTGCTGCCATGTCAAAGCCTCTTCCCCCTCCTCTGCGCACCCTGCCGGAGCGGGCGTTCCGGCTGCGGGCGGTGCTGGTGGCGGCGCTTTTGTGCGGCGTCTGCTTTTCCGGGTTGGCTGCGCGGCTGGCGTACCTGCAGTTCTTCACCGGCGGATGGTACACCCGCCGCGCGCTGGGGCAGCAGCTGCGGGACACTGTGGTGCCCGCCGACCGGGGCCGCATTTACAGCGCCGACGGCGTCCTGCTTGCCGCCAACAGCAGCTGCTGGACCCTGCGCGCCAGCCCCCGGGAGATGCCGGAGGAAAAGCTTGCCCTTGCTGCAAAGGGCCTTGCGGACATCCTGCAGCTGGACGAGACAAAGCTGCTGGAAAAATTCAGCGACCGGCGCTCCAACGACTGTCTTTTGCGCTACCGGGTAGAGCGGGAGACGGCGGATGCGGTGCGGGACTTCTGTGCGGAAAACGGCATCACCGGTGTGCGCATCAACCGGGACTCCAAGCGCTGGTACCCGCAGGGAGAGCTGCTGGCAAGCGTGCTGGGCTTTACCAATGTAGACAACGCCGGGGTCAGCGGGCTGGAGCTGAAATACGACACCGTTCTTACCGGGCAAAACGGCGTGGTGCTGACGGCGGTCAACGCGTGGGGCTACACGCTGGAGCAGAGCTACGAGACCCAGCGGCTGCCGCTGGAAGGCTGCGGTCTGCGGCTGACCATCGACAGCCACATCCAGCATGTACTGGAAAACGCGCTGGGCTATGCCGTTCAGGAGCATCGCGTTGCGGCCCGGGCGGTGGGCATCGTGCTGGACGTGAACACCGGGGCGGTGCTGGCGATGTCCACCACCCCCGCCTACGACCCCAACCAGCCCCGGGTCCTTGCCGACAAAGCAGTGCGCAGTGCCGTGGATGCCCTTTCCGGCGCAGAGCGCGCCGCCGCATTGCAGCTGGCGCAGCAGACCCAGTGGCGCAACAAGGCGGTCAGCGACCTGTACGAGCCGGGCAGCGTGTTCAAGCTCATCACCTGCGCCGCTGCGCTGGATGCCGGGGCGGTGGACCGGCGCTCCACCTTTTACTGCGGCGAGTCCATCTCGGTGGCAGGCACGCGGTTCCACTGCGCCAACCACAAGCGTCACGGCAGCCAGACTGTGACGCAGGCGCTGGAAAACTCCTGCAACCAGAGCTTTATCCAAATCGGCGCAAGGCTGGGCAGGCAGGCTTTCTGCGATTATTTTGCCGCCTTTGGCCTGCGGGAAGCCACCGGCATCGACCTGCCCGCCGAGCCCAAAAAGAGCCTGTACTACACCGCCGACCGGATGGGTCCGGTGGAGCTGGCCTCCTGCTCCTTTGGGCAGAGCAGCAAGGTCTCCTATCTGGAAATGGCGGCGGCGGTGTGCGCCGTGGTCAACGGCGGCAGGCTGATGCAGCCCTATCTGGTCAGCGACATCCTGGACCCGGATGGCAGCGTTTTGCAGCACATCGACCCGGTGTGCAAGCGGCAGGTCATCCGCCCGGAGACCTCTGCTACCCTGCGGGAGATGATGGAGTCCGTGGTGCTGTACGGCGGCGGACGCAACGCGCAGATCCCGGGCTACCGGGTGGGCGGCAAAAGCGGCACCAGCCAGAAGCTGGACAGTGCCGATGAAAACGCCCGCATTGCCAGCTTTGTGGCGGCAGCCCCCATCGACGACCCGCAGTTTTTGTGTCTGGTCTGTCTGGACGAACCTCACAGCTGGACCACTGCCGGCGGCAGCCTGTCGGCCCCGGTATGCGCCGAGGTGCTGGAACAGACGCTGGTGTACAAAGGCATCCCCCGGGCTGCCGTGCCGCAGGCAGACGCCGGGCCCGCCGCTGCCCTGCCTGCGGATGGGGACAGCTTTGACGGGGCGTGACGATTTGAAATGCGCGCCGCGTTGCTTTGCGCATATTCAGCGGAATTAGTTTTTTTATTCGAGATTCAGAAAAGCCTGCGGGCTTTTCTGAATCCCCTTTTCACGGAAGGAGCTTGGACGGTGAATGGCATCACATCCGGCAGGTGCATTTTCACGGAAGGGACTTGTGCGGCAGGCAGAAACCTGCCCCAGCGGCGCGGCAAACACGGCTGTTCAACCGCAAAAAAATAACGGAACGTCCGCAGACATTCCGTTACGCTGAAATTCTATTAGTTCTGGTGCGGCTGGGGACGGAAGGTGATCTCGCCGGTGGTGCTGTCCATGGCGTCCACGATGGCAAGGCTCTCCAGCTGGATGCCCTTGCTGCGGATCAGCTCACCGCCCTGCTGGAAGCCCTTCTCCACGGCGATGCCGATGCCTTCCACGGTGGCACCGGCTTCCTGCGCCAGCTCCAGCAGGCCCATCAGGGCGCAGCCGTTTGCCAGAAAATCGTCGATGATCAGAACGTGATCCTCCGGGGTGAGGAACTTTTTGGAGACGATAACGTTGTAGATCTTTTTGTGGGTAAAGGACTGGATCTTGGTCTCATAATTGTTGTAGTCCAGATTGATGCTCATAGATTTTTTGGCAAACACCACCGGAACGTCCAGCTCGCTGGCGACCACAGCGGCAATGCCGATGCCGCTGGCTTCGATGGTCAGCACCTTGTTGATGGGCTTGCCTGCAAACAAGCGCTTCCATTCCTTTGCCATCTCGCGGAACAGCGGGATATCCATCTGATGATTGATAAAGCTATCGACCTTCAGCACATTGCCCTCTCGCACAATGCCGTCTTTGCGGATACGATCTTCCAGCATCTTCATAATGAACCAGTTCCTCCAACCTGTTTTGCTCAGCGGCCATGCTGCCGCATTTTATTTTTCACTTAGTATACAGGAACATGCCCGGTTTTACAAGAGCTTTTCCGCCAAAAAGCGACAAAAATCCTGTGCGGCCGGCAGACATTTTGGGCAAACGCCGCGCTCTGTTCAAAAGTGCTGAAACTTGCGGCGGGCGCAGAAAAATTTTTGATTTTTCGGCACTTGTACTTTTCGTAGATTCGTGTATACTGAAACCATCCAAAAGATGCAGGGCGGCTTTGTGCACCGCCCCCACGGAAGAGAGAGGATCGTATGAAAACAGGTCTTGTGTTGGAAGGCGGAGCCATGCGCGGCATGTTCACCGCCGGTGTTCTGGATGTACTGATGGAGCATGGCATCCAGTTGGACGGTGCCATCGGCGTGTCTGCCGGGGCAGTGTTCGGCTGCAATTACAAATCCCATCAGATCGGCCGGGTGATCCGCTACAACACCCAGTACTGCAACGACAAGCGCTATGCCAGCTTTAAGAACCTGCTGCGCACCGGCAACCTGTACAGCGAGAGCTTCTGCTACCATACCGTGCCGGAAAAGCTGGATCCGTTTGACGAAACAGCCTTTCGGGAAAGCCCCATGGACTTTTTTGTGGTCTGCACCGATATGCGCACCGGCGACCCCATCTACCACAAATGCCGCACCGGTGACGCCGAGGATGTGCGCTGGATGCAGGCATCTGCGTCCATGCCGCTGTTTGCCAAAATCGTCCGGATCGGTTCCTATCAGCTGCTGGACGGCGGCGTTGCGGACTCTATTCCGGTGCGTTTTTTTGAATCCATCGGTTACCAGCGCAACCTCATCGTCCTGACCCAGCCCAAGGGCTTTGAAAAGAAGAAAAACCGGATGCTGCCCGTCATCCGTGCGCGGTATGTGCGTTACCCGGCCTTTGTGGAGGCCGTGGCAGACCGTCATCAGCGCTACAACGAAACGCTGGACCACATCGCCATGCTGGAACAGACCGGAAAAGCGTTCGTCATCCGTCCCCCTATCCCGTTGGAGATCGGCCCCATGGAGCGCGACCCCGCTCAGCTGCGCCGTGTCTATGAGACCGGCCGCGCCGTGGCAGAAATTCAGGTGGACAAGATCGCCGCCTTTGTCAAGGAGTCGCAGGCGCTGGAGCCGCAGGGGTAACCAGTCGGCACGACCCGTCTGATAAAAACGAGCGAAGCGCACATCCGACGCAGGCATGGAAGCCTTATCTTAGACCAGAAAGAATAAGATCCGAACCCTTCTCCTATCGAAAAGCGGTTCGGATCTTTCTTGTTTGGTGGGCGCGGGTGGATTACGCGAGCCGCGCATCTAAAAAAGCCCCGCAGGGGCTTTTTTCCCCGCCGGACCATTCGGCGGGTCTTACGAGTTGCGCTTGCCGCTTTTTCCGCAGCCTCTTGGCAGGGCTTTGAAAAAGCGGAGCGCTGCCCCAGCCTCGCCTCCTGTTTCCGCCGCAGGCGGCGGTCGGCTCCGCTGCTGTTCGAATCCACCCGCCCAGTGAGTCTAGCTTTGCTGTAAAACAAAAAACTCCAGCGTACTAAAATACGCTAGAGCTTTTTTGGTGGAGCGAAGCAACCTAAATCCGAACCATTGCCCTCTGGGGCATCTTTGGCGGCGATTTCATCGAAAGTGATGGTTCTTGTGCCGTCTTTGTAGTTGAATGTAATCAAAACTTTTTCATCATAGAGATAAACAGCATTCACGAATGTATTGATAAGCGTTTCCCGGTGGCTTTTCACGTTCGGGTCGAGCTTGCGGAACCGGGTCAGCCAGAACCGAACTTGATTTTCGCTCAACCGTGGCCGAGCGATTTTTTCTTCGGTGATCCGAACCTCAAGTTCTTTCTGCTGGGCTTCCAGCTTTTCCAAACGCGATTTGGTGGAGTTGGTCAGCACACCTGCTTGAATGGCGTTCAGCATATTTTCAATGCCGTTCTCTACCTCGCGCATCTGCTTTTCCAGCAAAGGGAGCGTGGTGTTTTCCTGATCCTGCAACTCCATCACTTCCGCAACGATGGCATCAATCACGGCATCGTCCTGAATCAGCTTCATGGTTTCAGCTATGACCAAATCTTCCAGCCACTCTTTACGGACGGTCTTTTTCTTGCAGGTCTTGGTGCGCTTGGCGTTGGCACACTTATAATAATGATGTACCGTCTTGTTCCTGCTCGTGCCGCACTCGCCGAACATCATCGCTCCGCACATTCCGCAGAACAACTTGGTGGTCAGCAGATAATCGTCCTCGGCCTTGTGGTGGGCAGGCGCGCGGCGGTTCTTTTCGATTTTCGCCTGCACACGGTCGAACAGCTCCTTGTCCACGATGGCAGGGATGCTATCCGGCATTACGATGTCCTTGAAGTGGTTTTCTCCGATGTACCGACGGTTTGACAGCAGCTTCCAGACGCTGTTGTAGGTAAACTTCTGGTTGCGATTGGTAGTCACACCACTGTCGTTCAGCCAGTTCATGATTTCCTTCATGCTCGCACCATCGTCGTATTTCTGGAATGCCTCGACCACAAAGGGAGCTTTCAGCGGGTCGATTTGAAAGAACTTCTCCTCATCCACCTTAAAACCAATGGGAATCGTGCCGCCGTTGTACTTCCCCTTCAGAACATTCTCGGTCATGCCGCGCACGACCTTTTCAGAAAGTTCTGCCGAGTAGTATTCAGCCATGCCGGTGAGCATACTCTTGACCATGATACCCGCAGGGCTGTCAGAGATAGGCTCCGTGGCAGATACCAGCTTGACATGATTTCGTTCCAACTGGTACTCATAGTGGGCCGAATCATAGCGGTTTCGGGCAAAACGGTCGAGCTTCCAGACTAGCACAATGTCAAACAACCGCTTTTCGCTGTCCTTGATCATCTGCTGAAACTCTGGACGGTTGTCCGTTTTGGCAGAGAGTGCACGGTCAATGTAGTGCTTGACCACGGTGATGCCGTTCTTTTCGGCGTAGGCGGTGCATTCCCGAATCTGCCCTTCGATAGATTCCTCGCGCTGGTTGTCGCTGGAATAGCGGGCGTAAATCACAGCGGTCATGGCTGCACCTCCTTATTTCATTCTCCGCAGGCGGCGCACAAGGTCGGATGCACTGTACATCACACGGGCCACCGACACGGTATCCTCGCCCACGATGTAGAACACCGAGTAGTTGTCCACCAGCATCTGCCTCAGTCCTTGGGTGCGCTCCGGCTCACTTTCCACCAGCGCACAGCGTTCCGGCAGGACGTTCAGCGACTGGATAGCTTCTGCAATGCGGTTATACTGCCCCATAGCCGTGTCCGGTTCCAACAGACGGTCAGCAATATAGCTGTAAATCTGCCCCATATCGCTGAGGGTCGCACGGGAAATTTTTACGTCATACTGCTTCATCTGTGCTGTTCCCTGAACTGTGCGAATGCGCTTGCGGCATCCACGGTATCACCGTTCTGAATCTCCTTGATGCCTACCTGCAAGGCGGCGTGAAGCTGATCATCGGTCATGGTGTCGGCGTTCAGTGCAGCCGGGGCTTTCGGCAGGGACAGCGAAAACGGAATGCCACCGGTCAGAGTGATTTGACGCAGGTACATATCAATGGCAGTTGCCATCGGGATACCCAGCTGCTTCAGCACATCTTCGGCCTGTTGCTTGACAGTAGGGTTGACGCGGAGATTAAGCGTCATCGTTTTTTCCATGGTTATCACCTCAAAATCATTGTAACGCATTTTGCGTTGCAAGTCAACAAATGCTGTGATGAAGTCCAAAATCTCCATGTTGTACAATTTTCAATGCATTATTTTAGACATTTCCGATATTAAAAATTATGTTGGAAAAATTCGCCTAGCATTCTCTTTAAACAAAAAATTCACTTGTCTGTTTTCTTCATATGATAAAAGTACACTATCAATCGGAAGTGAAAAGGCCCCTTGAAGGATGGATATAGTCTGGTCACGGATGATTTGTGCTATACTCATTGATGAATATGGGTATATAATAACTATATCAATATCATTGGGATGGCATTTCAACCGTGCAGATCCAAATAGGTGAATTTCCATATTATACTTGACATATAAACTTAATAAATCCGAATATTCACTCAGTTTTTGTCGGATTTCCTGTATCCAAAAATCTTTTTCCATAAAGCCCCAATGCCACCATAAATTCGTTTATCGAGAATACCCCAACATTGCTCTCTTTGGCAAGCTCTTTAGCCATATCAGTATAGTTGTCCCAGTTACTTATAACAACAATACAATTGACATTCGGATAGATGGAAAGAATCTCTTGAACATCATCTGCTGTTAGTATATAAACGTCTGCAATATATGCAAACAAGTCGGGAAGAAAACCGATTCGTTTAATTTCCATAAGAGCATAATAAAAATCCCTGTACAATAGTTCGGCTTTTTTTACATTACGATTCTTTTGAACTCTTGAAATCGTAAAGGATACACCATCATCCAGCAAATGTCTCGATTGCAGTGACATAGTACGTTCACCTCATTTTAAGATATTCCATATTTCTTGCGGAAATCTAGGTGCATCCATCATAAACGCCCCAGTTTCCGAATGGTTTATTTGCAACCCTTGTACATGTTGTTTGTATTTTTCTAATATTTCTTTTTCTGCATCCAATAATATTTCTTGATTTTCTGTAAGTAGCATTATGACTTTTTGACTGTTTGGAATAATAGTTTTTCTCAGCTCGTTTTCCCACATTGTATGATATTCACTGTATATATCTTTCCGATTGACTTCAGTTGGACCATACGTGGTGAAAATGGATTCATTTTCCCTTAAGAGACATGATATTTCAGTTCTTAATGATTTTCTCCGTTCATCTTTATCATCACGCACGTCTTTTTCATGTAGAGAAAAAAGATAATTTGATTCGTGCATTGGGGAATAACCCACTAATGGATACTCAGCCCATCCACGGGGTGAAAACCACGCATGCATTGAAATGCGACCGTTCCCGGTTTCTGTATCCAATTCTCCAAGTAAGACACAGGTTCTGGCACCATCTTCAAGCATTAAATTTCCGCATTGAAATTCATAAAAATAATCTCTTTGCACGCGAAGTAATTGATTGTGCTCATGACCGGAAAGCCATAAGCGAACTTTGAACTCTCGCAATATTTCTGCGATTTGATTTTGTTCGTCACGGTCCAAATAATCAAACGAATAATGTGTTAAAATGACTGTCGGTTTACTCTTGTCGCACTTTTCAAGTGCATGATATAGATAATCTGTTCCAACAACCAGATTCGATTCTTGATCTTCCATATATACTAATGTGGAATCCAATTCAAGAATGTTGAAGTCCTTACATATTATTAATGTATGAGGTCCAAATGATTGAACATCATTTTCAAGGACTTCCTTTTGTGCATTATGGATTTTTTCAATACATTTGCGGTACGAATCCGTTCCGTGCATTATAGAAACAAGATGTTCTTCTTGAAATACGCCAACATTAGGAACATATTTACCTGCTTTGTTTGAACACCATTCTTCTTCTATTGCAGCTTTTCGGGCCACATTTTCTCTTTCGACATCATGATTACCTGGTGTTATAAAAAGATTGCCTAAGGGCACCGACACTGATTCACACAAGCTCTGTAGATATTCTAAGGTATCCTCACTAAATCTTCCCACTGGAGCATATCTCAAATCTCCTGAGCAAAATACATAATCAAATTTACATCCGAGACTCTTTAAGTAGATCGGAAGATTTTTACGTATTCTTGTGCTTTCCACACCTGTTTTGTTAAGGTGCAGATCTGAAACATGTAACCATCTAACTATTGGCATCGTTCTTGCTCCATTGTCATAAAAGATTAAGATTTTTCAGAAGTTCTTCTTTCACTCCGCCTTTTTCAGCTTTATCCAAAATTTGCTCCTGCAAATCTTTGAGTTTCTCTTGTGCTTCTGCATCGCATTCTGCAATATCATGTTCCAATTGTTTCTTCAACTGTTCAATGTGCTGTTCAACAGTAGCAATCGTTGCATCTATCTTCGCATCACGTTCTTTTCTAAAAAAGGTAAATGGCTGTTTTTTCTTCAAAAGATCAGAAATCTGCTGTTGAGCTTGACTTATCGCAATCCGTGTCTTACTTTCAAGCTCTTTTCACTGGTTTAAAATTCCAAGATTTATCTTTTTGCATTCATCGTTATATTCACTAATTATGGATTTCAAAAGTCTTTTCTCTTGTTGTTCTTTGAGTTGCCTTTCCTTTTCTCTCTTCTCTATTTCCTGTTTTTCTCTAAGAATGCGTTCGTTTTCTTGTTTTTGTCGCTCTTCGTTTCTTTTCTGTTCGTATATTCTATTTGCGGCTTCTTGCTTTTTCTTTTCGTATCTAGTTTTTGCATTTGGCTGTTCAAGTATCGCCGTCTATTTCTCAATCATATCTTTAACATCTGAATTGTCTTGTAAGAAAGGAAAACTATTTTTGCAAAAGTGTAAATTGGCTGAAATTATATTTTGATGATGCAGCATCCTACGGTAGGCACTTTGATATTCGGAAACCTGGGCCGTTAAGTCGCCTTGAAAATCAACCATAAAGCGATTTGAATCTAACAGCGCAATCAGTGCGTCTCTATCTTCAATTATCGCATATTCATCATCAAAAATAGCATCCATTACTTTTTGAATGCACTCGAACGATTGATTTGACTGATTTATCAGGTACAAAACTTCCCAATAGGTTAAATTAAGCGACTTTGAATCAGTAGATGAGATTGACTGACTGGTTCGTAACTTGCTATCTATTAACTCACATTTTTTCCTTAGGGATAGCCGCAAACTTTCCCCTGTGATTGAAAATGTGCTAGAAAGATGCTTCAAATATAGCAACTTTCCAGGCAAGCTGGAGACAGCAGGTTCATTTTTAGGGGATTCATTCACTTCATCGCAAAAAGTCTGCATTGAACGAATAATAGGATACCATGTATCCTCGTTCAATTTTGAAAGCACTAGCCACTGGGAAGCTTTTTCATATTGATAACGATTGGTGGAATTTCTTAATTGAGGAAGAAGCAAACAATTTTCGTCAGCATTGTCAAATAATTGCAGTCTGCTATTCATCTCGTTTTCAATCCGACTTTCATTGCTTTTTTGCTGACGTTTATAATTTTCGTAGCTCTCCGTTGATGTGTTCATCGAATTATAGTCACGATCTGTACCTTCTGGTGTATAATCTGCAACATTCCAAAACTTTACCCGAAGTTTCTTCGCCTCTGTCTGTGCCTGTTTCGTTAAT
Source organism: uncultured Faecalibacterium sp. (assembly GCA_934513205.1). Lineage (GTDB taxonomy): Bacteria > Bacillota > Clostridia > Oscillospirales > Ruminococcaceae > Faecalibacterium. Next base: position 21,333 of record CAKSWU010000001.1, read on the forward strand.
TCCGAATTGCTCATAATAACAGCAACATCGCAATCATAGTAGGACGCACCTGTATACGCTTCCTGCACAGCCTTATTAGGAATTTGCCCCTGATAGAGCTTACACTGGATGCCAAACCGAATGCCATTTTGTTCCGCAATAATATCGACACCGTGGTCACCAGAGCCAGAGGTCACCTCTGCCTTGGCAAAGCCCTTTTTCAGAAGACAATCCGCACAATAACGCTCAAAGTCCCAACCGCTCATCGAAGAAAAATCCATGATTGACCTCCTGAATCATTAATATATTCCAAGGTGAGTATAGCACACTTACCCCTAGTACGCTATACCTTGGCCGTATTCTTTTAGGTTTCCAAAGAGGTCACAGCGTTCTCGTGTTCCGGGAGGAATTGTGTCACGGTGACACAATTCCTCTCTGCCAACTCAGATATACCACCACGGCAGTTCCAGCCACAGGTTATCCATGGCCTGTTCCTCGGTCTTTTGGGCACGGCTCTTTGTCAGGTGGAAGTATATCGCCGTGCCGATCAGGGGATGCTCCTCACCGTCCGTGAATCCATAGCGGTACAGCAGATAGGTCTGCTCTCGCTGGGTCAGCCGTTTCAGGCCATCGTACAGTTCCCGGCGCGATTCCTGTTCCTCCATAATGGTCTGCGGCTGCATGGCGTAGGGGTCGGCTATGGCTTCAATGCGCCGTAGTTGTTCCTCTCCCGGCAGAACATCGTCCAGCGAAACGCGCTGGTAGCAGATACCGTCCTTGTCCTCCGTTACCATCTGCTGCTCAAAAGCGGCAAAGGCATCCCGCACCATGTCCATCATGGCGTTGCGGATGGCAGGAGCCGCGTAGGTCAGGAACTTCATGCCGCGCGCTGCATCGAACTTTGGCACGGCCTTCCACAAGCCCATATTCCCTGCCTGTTTCAAATCGTCCGTGTCAAGGTTCAGGCCGGACTGTGCCAGATTCATGCTGCGGAAAAGGTCATTTGCCACCTTGCCAATAAAGGACTTGTTGTTGTCGATCAGGCTGTCCAGCGCGGCAGCATCGCCTTTCTGTGCCAGCGCACAAAGCCGTTCATTCGTCTGCTTCATGGGCGTTTTCCTGCTCTGCGGCAGACTGCAAGATTCCCAGCAGACCGCTCCGCAGCTGTTCCAGTGCTTCCGGCGTAGCTCCTTCCATGCCCGAAACGCTGTCCAACATTGCATCTGTCAACTGCTCTGCCGTGATCGTTGGGTGCTGCACATCCTGCCCCTTGGTCAGTTCATTGAACATCTTCTCGGCCACTTTCTTGCTCATGGCTTCCTGCTCGGCGTAATGGCTCCCGATACCCTTTTTGATTTCCTTGATTGCCGCCATGAAGTACATTTCAATGTCATCAAGGTCGCCTTGGTACACCGGCTTTCTCCGAAGGCTGATGTCCTTTGCGGCTTTGGCTGCTTCCGGGGTCTTGACCTTTGTGCGCAGCAGGGTGCTCAATGTCGTGAGCATGGCATTCTGTGCTGCGATGCCGGATGCAAAAGTATCATCAAAATACTGCGCTATGCGGTAAGTAAGCTCTGCAAAGCGGGCGTTTTCCAGCAGCAGGTTGACCACCTCTGCATTGACACGCCCTGTGTAGAGGTTCTTTGCAGCCTCTACGGACAAGCCCAGTTCGGCAATGTCGTAATTCTTGCGGTCGGGGATGTTGGTTTCTCCCAGCAGAAAATCCGTGGACACGTTGAACAGCCTTGCGATCTTCAGCACCTGCTCATGGGTCAGGGTTCCTTTCGCACCACTGATAAAACGGCTGATAGTGCTTTTAGAGCAGCCGATTTCCTTGGCAAGCTCCGGTTGGCTGATGTTGTGCTCTTTCATCAAGTCCGCAAGACGGATGTTGGATGGTGCGGGCAGATATTCCTGTGCCATGTGGTCGGCCCTCCTTTTTGAGCTTTTTCCTCATTATAATACGCTCTGCCGTTTTGTTCAATATACGGTTTCCTCTCCGCCCTTGCTGTTGCAACCCTGCAACCAGTAAGGGCTTTTTTCTTTTTCCGTTGCAGTTCTGCCGCTTTTTCGCCTTTCCTGCAAAATTTTCCGTATATTCAGGCACAAGGCAAAAAACACCAGAGTTCCCACTTTGGGGTCTCTGGTGCAACGCACGAAACAAAGGAGGAATGCCCTTGAGCCTGTATCAAACTGTCAAGTCCGCCATCACCGTTCGGCAGGTGGGAGAGATGTACGGCATGGAGCCCGACCGCCATGGCATGGTGTGCTGTCCGTTCCATTCCGACAGCGACCCCAGCATGAAGCTGAACGACACCTATTATTATTGCTTTGGCTGTGGGGCCAACGGAGATGCCATCGACCTCACCGCCAAGCTGTTCAACCTGAACCCACGGCAAGCCGCCGAGAAGCTGATACACGACTTCGGGCTTGACCCGGACAAACCGCCCGCCAATGCCATCGCACTACTGCCGCCCAAGCGTGGCCTGACGGACGAGCAGTGGGCAGACATCGCCTACTGCCTGCGGGTGCTGACCGATTATCTCGACCTGCTGCACGACTGGCAGGAGCGCTACAAGCCCGCCAGCCCGGAAGAACCGCTGGACGAGCGGTTCGTGGAAGCCCTCCACATGACCGAGACCATCGAGCACCTGACGGACTGCGTTGCATTTGGGACGCCCCAGCAGAAGGCCGCTGCCGCCGCACAGCTGCTGTCCGGGTCGTACCTGCTGATGCTGGAGGAGCGCACCGACCGCCTTGCTCTGGCAAAGTGCGCCTGACGATTCATTCACCCGAAGTGGTGGGTCTCACCGTGAGACCCGCCACTTCACTTTTCTAAAGGAGAATTACCCTATGAAGAAAAACATTTCCCGCAACCCCTTATGGCCGGACTGGTACAACGGCAAGAAGATCGATGAAGTCCAGTTTGGCCGCGCCTTTCTGGAACAGTGGCCGCTGAAATGCGTCAACGGTACGCTGTACACGCTGGACGGTCCGGTGGAGGACGAAAGCGAGATCAAGCAGCGCATCTTGGAGAACATCGAGGAATATGTCACCTCCGGCCTGTCCAAAAAGGTCACCAACATTCTGGAGACCATCAAGCTGCTGGCCTTTTCCGACCCGTTTCCCATCGAGCAGGACTGCATCCACCTCCAGAACGGCGTGTACCATCTGCCGGACGGCTCTTTTCAGGAGAGCCGCCTGTTCTGCCAGAACCGCCTGCCTGTGAAGTACGACCCAAAAGCACCCAGCCCTGATCGCTGGCTGACCTTTCTGCACGAGCTGCTGGACGATGCCGACATCCCCACCTTACAGGAATATCTGGGCTACTGCCTGATCCCCAGCACCAAGGGGCAGAAGATGATGCTCATTGTCGGCAAGGGCGGCGAGGGCAAGTCCCGCATCGGGCTGGTGCTGAAACGGCTCATGGGAGATGCCGCCAGCAACGGCAGCGTCCAGAAAGTGGAGAACAACCGTTTTGCCCGCGCCGATCTGGAACGCCGCCTGCTGATGATCGACGATGACATGGATATGAACGCCCTGCCCAAAACGAATTATATCAAGACCATCGTGACCGCCGAGGCCAAGCTGGACTTGGAACGCAAGGGTGTCCAGAGCTACCAGCGGGACATCTACGCCCGGTTCCTCTGCTTTGGCAACGGTGCGCTGACCTCGCTGTATGACCATTCGGACGGCTTCTTTCGCCGTCAGCTCATCCTGACCACCAAGGACAAGCCCACCGACCGCATGGATGACCCTTTCCTTGTGGAGAAGATGTGCGCCGAGTTGGAAGGCATCCTGCTGTGGTGTCTGGAAGGGCTGCACCGGTTGGTGCAGAACAACTTCCGCTTCACAGTCAGCGAACGAGCCGCCGCCAACGTGGACACCATCAAGCGCAGCAGCAACAATGTCATCGACTTTATGGAGTCCGAGGGCTACTTCCGCTTCAAGGCAGACTACTCCATCAGTTCCAAGAAGCTCTACGACATTTATAAGCAGTGGTGCGAGGACAACGCCTGTCACAGCGTATCTGCCATCCGTTTCAGCGCAGAGCTGCGCCAGAACGACCGCCGCTACAACCTTGAAGCCACCAACAACATCTACCTGCCCGGCGGCCGCAGGGTGCGGGGCTTCGTGGGCATCGAGCCGCTTGTCCACCCCTGTCCGTAAAAAGTGCATTTTTTCACGGAAGAAGTTCGTGCAACCTGTACGGTTTGTACTTGTACGCACCCGTACGGCGAATTGAAGAAAATTAAGACGTGGTATCGTTTATATTTCGGATTTCCGTACACCGTACGAACCGTACAAGTTATTTGAAGTCCGTACGCAATTTTTTAAGTGTGTACGGAGCAATCAAGTTCGCATTGTGCGAACTTGTCGGGGCGAGGCCCCTCCATCTTGCTGGCGCAAGACCGTTCGGTCACTTAAAAGCCCCACTGGGGCTTTCATTGCTTCGCAAACGTGAACTTGATTAACTCTCCCGCAGGAGACGTTCCCCCTCGGAGAGTCCTCGAAGAGCCCACTACACTTTGCAGACCGCAGGGATGAAAGTGTCATAGTGGGTTATTACACTTCCGCAGAAGTGCATCTCCGTCCCCCCGTCACCTTCCCCCTGAACCTTGAAAGGAGGAATGCCCTCTGGCAAGAAATGATGGCGTTGACCGCACCAGTGTCCGAAATCTCGCCGTTTCGGACAAGGCCGTTGGCAACACCCAGCAGCACAACGAGCGCGAAAAGGACAGCTATCGAAACCCCGACATTATCCCCCAGCGCACCTCATGGAACGTCCACTTCAAGAAGCCAACCGCCAGCTACACCGACCTATTCGCCCAACTGGAAACCGCTGGTACGATTTCAACGCGCGGCCTGAAGCCGGATGCCACCCATTATTGCGAGCTTGTCTTTGATGTCAACTCGGCCTATTTTGACAATCACGGTGGCTACGAGTTCGCCAAGCAGTTCTATGCAGATGCCTACAAAGCCGCTGTTCAGATCGTAGGCGGTGAGCAGTATATCCTGTCTGCCGTCATGCACGCTGATGAAATCAACCAGGCAATGACCGAAGCACTGGGCCGGGAGGTCTACCACTACCATCTCCATGTGGTCTATGTGCCTGTGGTGGAAAAGCAGATCCTCTGGTCGAAACGTTGCAAGGACAAGGCACTGGTCGGCACAGTCAAGGAGACCGTCATGCAGGTCAGCCGGAGCAAGAAGTGGGCATCCAAGCCCCTGCTGGACGATGCTGGAGAGCCCGTCCTGCAAAAGAACGGCAAACCAGTCCTGAAGAAGTCGTACAGTGTCCTGCAAGACGATTTCTTCAACTATATGCACAACGCCGGGTACACGGATGTAGAGCGCGGTGAACGCGGCAGCACCGAAGAGCACCTGACCGTCACCCAGTTCAAAGTCCAACGGGAGCAGAAACGTCTGGATAGTCTGACCGCCCAGATCGACCAGAAGGAGCAGTACCTTACCCAGACCAGTAAAGCCCTTTCAAAAAAGGAGAAAGAACTTGCCGTCGTTCAGAAGAAAACTGTTATCGCAAAAGATGCTCTCATCCACGCGCGGGACTTGGATGATATCGGCAAGCGCACGTTTCTCGGCAACTATTCGCTGACCGAAGATGAATTATCCGCCCTGAAAAAACAGGCTGCACATGGTTATATGATGGACGTTGAGAACCGCCGCCTGAAAGAAGAACTTTCCACCGCCAAGAAGGAAGCCATTCATTGGAGCAACAAGTACCACGACCTGTGGTACGATGTAAAGCCCTATCTGGATGCTCTCCACCGTGCTCCTGAACTGGTGCGCGGTTTTCTGGAAAAGATTCTTGCCCCCAAGCAGGAGCGCACCATGAATGTGCCGCAGCGAAATCGCAAGCGTGGGCAGGATATGGAACTTTGATTTTCGGAGGATACCATTTGAACAAAAAGAAGAAGTCGAACAAATCCGGCTACCCGGATGAAGCAATCAAGACCCTTGCACGTTGCTTTTATCCCTCCATGGTTGAGTTTTTCAACAGTGAGGAAGGCCAGCGTGAATATGAGGAATGGCTGAAAGAGCAGGAAGCACTACAAGCCTTGCCTGTTGCCGCATAAAAACAGCAGGACGCTCCCAGTAAAAGGAACGCCCTGCCTTATATAGATGTATCTCACCGAGGTGTGTCCAGTTGGGCACACCTCTTATTTTTTTGCCCTTAATCTTCTAACCCATGGCTCCCGGCTGCATTTTTCAAATATTCCTCTGGGTCACCGTTCAGAATCAAATCGGCATAGCTCAGCGGGTCATTGTAGATAAGGTAGTCCAATTCCGTCTGCTGTGCCATAGTCACATTCAGTGCATCCTCGACCCCGGTGCAGCCGATGGAAATCTTTCTCCCATCCCGGAGCAGCAGTTCCACGCAGCCAGTGTCCATATTAAACTTGCAGGCTCTTTCATCATACTTCATAATCGCATCCTCCAATTCTCGTTATCGGCTTACGGTCTATGACAAGGCATCAGAGTTTTACGCCGTCCACGGGAGCCTTCATTGTTGTACCCGAAGAAAACGAAAAATCCGAACCCTTCTCCAATCGGAAACAGGTTCGGATTTTTCTTGTTTGGTGGGCGCGGGTGGATTCGAACCACCGAAGCTGAAAGCAGCAGATTTACAGTCTGTCCCCATTGGCCACTCGGGAACACGCCCAGATTTATTTAACGCAGTCTTGCAGACTGCTTGTATATAATACCACTGCAAAGGTTATTTGTCAACATTTTTATGTTTTATTTTCAGAATAATCCGTTCAGGTATCACGCCTCTGCTACAGAATCTGTCAACTCACGCCCCTGCATCTCCCACTCGGATCTGTCCATTTGGTGCAGGGAATGCATAAACCGAACATCCTATTCTTCCGTTTATATGTCAGGTCCTGCCCGAGTCTCTGTGACCTGTTCCGTACTTTTAGCAGCGAAAGACCGCTGCATTTCAGCAACGGTCTGAAAACATCCGGCATCACTTCGTGTGCCTAAAAAGTGCACCGAAGAACCAGAATCCAAACAGCAAACATCCCACAAGAAACGACATTCCAGCACATCTCCCTTCACTCTGTCCGGTCGCACAAGTCCTCCGCCTTACTGGTCAAGGCAGAACCGATTCTTTCAGTCGATTATACCACGGAGCAAAAGATACGTCAACGTGTATGTTTTCAACAGCAAGAAGCCGTCCTGCAATTCACAACGTTTCCGTATGTTTGTTGCCTGCAATGCAAAAGTTGAAATCCCGATGTGTTCGCTTGTTTGTTAGTTTATGACACATTTTCAGGTATTTTTGAGCGATTTCAAAAAAAAACGCACAAGCGATGCTTTTAACTTGCCTGTGCGTTTTTTGGAGCTGGTGACAGGAGTTGAACCTGCAACCCACTGATTACAAATCAGTTGCGCTGCCATTGCGCCACACCAGCTTATTTTTAGCGTTATTCAGCTGTTTTTCAAAACCGGCCAACTGATTTTCACCGTCTTGACCGATTGCTTGCTCTAGCAGATGCTACCGTGATCTTTCCATCCGCCGGATGCAAATTTCCGTACAATAGAATACCAGAAATCCTGCCGATTGTCAATATCACTGCGCGCATTGGCTGAAACAGATCCCTGATCTTCCAGGATCGTCCGGATCTTCTGCTTCCACAGGTTCCCATCCCGTTGGTGCAAAGACCGGAGTGGCGTGCGTCTTCTCAAGGGCTTCTGCCCCGGTTTCGTTCGTGCGGTCATTCATCCGTTTCATGGGACTTTTCCTCTGTTATACTGTGGGCGTACCGAAAGAAGATCATGTGACACGGGGAGGGCCTGCTATGAATCGCAAAAGCAGCCGCTTTAAAGGCCGCCGCTGGTTTTGGGCGCAGAAAAACATCGGCGGGGAACTGGGGTGCTTGCTGCGGATACTGGAAATGCTTGGCTGCCTTCTGATCGCGGGTGCCGTTCTGGGCTTCATCGCCCTGCGGCTGAGGGCGGTTTGAGCGCTGGCGGCAAATGCAAAGCCCTGCGCTCTGTTTTAGACCGGAGCGCAGGGCTTTTTGTTTGGCTTTGCAGGCCATTCAGTGTGCGGCTTTAGCGGCATCAAGTGCCCGCTGGATCTTTGCAAAATCCTCCAGTGTGAGGGCTTCCGGGCGGATGCGGGCATCCATACCGACCGCTTCAATGGCCGCTGTCACGGTATCTTTGGACATGCCAAGGCCGCTGGCAATCGAGTTGGCAGCCGTCTTGCGGCGCTGCCCAAAGGCCGCCCGCACCAGTGCAAAATAGCCTGCCTCGTCCTCCACCTGCACGGCAGGGGTGGGGCGGATGTCCATGCGCACCACGGCGCTGGTCACCTTGGGCGCGGGGTAAAAGCTGCCCGGTGCAGCGGTGAACATCAGCTTGGAGGTTGCGTAGTAGTTCACCGCACAGCTGATGGCGCTGGAAGCGCGGGTGCCGGGCACGGCAGCCAGACGGTCGGCGGCTTCCTTCTGGACCATGACTGTCAGGCTCTCGATGGGCAGGCGGTCCCCCAGCAGCTTCATCACGATGGGGCTGGTGATGTAGTAGGGCAGGTTGGCGCACACCGCCACCGGCATGCCGGGGAACTCCTCTGCGATCAGGGCTTTCAGGTTCACTTTCAATACGTCTTGTAATACCAGTTTGAAATTATCCACACCGGCCATAGTCTCTGCCAGCAGCGGCGGCAGACGCTCGTCCACTTCGATGGACACCACCTTGGCGGCACGGTTTGCCAGCTCCCTGGTCAGCACGCCGATGCCGGGGCCGATCTCCAGAACGCCGTAGCGCTTGTCCACACCGCTGGCATCCACGATCTTGGACGGCAGACCGGGGTTGATGATGAAGTTCTGCCCAAAGCCTTTGGACAGGGCAAAGTCGTATTTCTCGCACAGGGAGCGGATCACTGACAGGTCGGTCAGTTCAGGCATAGATTCCATCCTTTCTCAGAAAAAAGGCTGCTGCAAACGGGTCTGATGCAGCAGCCTTTGTGGGAAGCATTTTACAAAGGGGATGCGATAGGAGTCGAACCCTCATCCGGACGTTCTGCGGCTTTCCGCAGCGTCACTCTGCGGCGGAGGCAGCTTCTCCGGCAGGCTCTGCCTGCGCCGGGTCGGTCTGCCCCCCTGCCGCGGCGCTGTCGGCGGCGTCCGAAGCTGCAGCAGAAGATGCGGCTTCGTTGGCGCCTGCCAGCGTGGTGGTGCCGGTCAGCTGCTGTGCCGCGCTGACCGCGCGCTGGACCTGCGGGTCGGTGTCCGGGGTGTAGTCGTAAAGGCTGGTGGTCTCCTCGGCCGTCAGCGCACGCTCCACGTCCACTGCAAGGCCGGTGCCGTCAAAGCAGGAGCCGTCGCCGCAGACCAGTTTTGCCACCGTGATGCTCACGGCGCTGCCGTCCGACAGGCGCTGGGGGCTGTTCTGGATGGTGCCCTTGCCCATGGTGACCGTGCCCACCAGCCGCGCGCCGTTCAGGGTGCGCAGGCTGGCAGCAAACAGCTCTGCTGCGCTGGCAGTATTGCCGTTCACCAGACAGACCACCGGCAGTCCGATGCTGCTTTCCGCGTCACTGCTGCCGATGACGGTGCGGCTGCCGTTTTTGTCCTCGGCATAGGCCACGGTGCCTTCCGGTGCCACAAGGTCGATGCAGCTGATGGCATCTTCCAGCACGCCGCCGCCGTTGTCGCGCAGGTCGAACACGATGCTCTGCGCACCATTTGCGGTCAGATACCGCAGCGCGTAGTCCAGCTCACTGGGGGTGGAGCTGTCAAACTGCCGGATGCGGACATAGCCCACATCCGCCAGCATCTGATAGTCTACGGTGGTGGCGGAATAGCCAGAATGGGTCAGGTCTGCGGTGTGAGTCGCCGCCTCGCTGTCCAGCCAGACAACATTGACTGTGGTGCCGGCTTCGCCCCGCAGGCGGGACTGCACGGCATCCACGTTGGTCAGGCTCTTGACATCCACCTCGTCGATGGTGGTGATATAATCGCCCACGTCGATGCCGGCTTCCTGCGCGGGAGAGCCGTCATAGACGCGGGTCACCTTGGCGTAGCCGGTCTGGTCGATGCCCAGCTCCACGCCGATGCCCATGACCTTGCCGCTCTGGATGTTCATCAGCTCGGTGTAGGCGTTGGCGGTATAATAGCGCGCGTACTTGTCGCCGGTGCCCAGCAGGTAGCCTGCAGTCAGGCGGTCGTACAGCATGGTCTCGTCAATGGTGTAGTAATCGTTGCTGCGGACATAGCGGTCCACCTCAGCGATCTTGTTGTACATGCTTTCTTTTTCCTTGACGCTGCTGACCGTGCTGTCAAACAGACGCATTGCCACCAGCATGGTGATGGAAAAGGTGACGGTCATGGCAAGGATCACAATGGTGACCGCCATGCCGACAGAGATTTTTCGATTCATGCTCCGCCCCCCTGTCAGTACAGCAGCATCATCACCACGCTGCCCAGCACGGACAGGGTAAAGATGCCCGCTAGGATCAGGCAGCCGATGCGCAGCCAACGCTTTTGTTTTTGTTCGTTCATAGATTACCAGACTCCTTACGATGCTCAGTTATGGGGGAACGGGATATAACCCCGGGGATTTACGGCATTGGCCTTGCTGGAGCCCTTCCAGACCTCCAGATGCAGGTGGTTGCCGGTGGAATTGCCGGTGGAGCCAACATAGCCGATCAGCTCGCCCTGCTTGACGTACTTGCCTGCCGTGGTCGCCACAGATCTCATGTGACCGTACAGGGTGGTGTAGGTGTTGCCGTCCGTCATTTTGCCGTGGTAGATGATGACATAGTTGCCGTATCCGCCGCTGGACCAGCCTGCCACCTGCACATAGCCGCTGGCGGCTGCGTAGATGGGGGTCCCGCCCGCAGCAGCCAGATCAATGCCGGCGTGCAGCTTGTTGACACCGGACACCGGGTTCTTGCGCCAGCCGTACTCGCTGGAAACGCGGCTGTAACTCTTCAGCGGGCAGGTAAAGCCGGTAAAGCTCAGGCTCGGCTGAGCGGTGGACGCCGTAGAGATCAGCTTCTGGATCTCCTTCTTCACGGCCTCGTAGTTCATCTCGTCGGACTCGATGGCAGCCTGTGCCGCAGCCTGTGCCTTCTTGGCGTCTGCTGCGGACATCTTTGCCGCAGAGATGCTGGTGTTCAGCTCGGACTGCTTGGACTTCATCACGCTGTTCTGGGCGTCCAGCTCCGCTTTCTGGCTCTGCAGCTCGGCGCGCTGGTTTTCCAGAACCGCCTTGTCCGCTTCCAGACTGGCCTTGGCGGCCTTCATGTTGTCCATGATCTCGGTGTCCTTCACCGAGATGTCTTGCATGACCTCGTTGAAGGTCAGCAGCTCATACAGGTCGTTCACCGCGCTGAGCATGGCGATGCTGCCGCCGTCCCGCAGCTCCTGCATGGCAGCCATGTGCTTTTTGAAATCGCTCCACTGGCCCTGGATCTCGGTCTCTTTGTCCGCGATCTGGCCTTCCTTTTCGGTGATCTTCTGTTCCGTCTGCCCGATGCTGTTCTGCACCGTGGCGATCTGGCCGCTGAGGATGGTGATCTGGTCCTGAATGACGCCCACCCGCTCGGCGAGCTCACTTGCCAGTGCCTTGGCGGCAGACTCCTTCTTTTTGGCGTCCGACAGCTCTTTTTTGTGCTGGTCGATGGACTGGGACAGCTTGTTCAGCTTGTTTTGCAGGCTTGCCATGTTGGTACTGCCCGCTGCCGAAGCCGGATACACCGTGATGCTCAGCAGCAGACAGGCCGCCGCCACGCACAGGCTGACGCCGCGCATCATCCGGGTGCGCAGGGGTTCCGGTTTTGCGTGCCGCGCACGGTTGCCGGGCATCTTCAGCCGGAAGGGCTTTGCATGCATTGCTTTTTTCATGTTCGGCTCCTTTCGGTCAGACGTTCAGGTGCTTTCGGATGGAGAACATGCTGCCCAGACCGCCCACGATGGCACCGCACAGCAAACTGGAGGTGAGGATGGTGGGCCAGACAGCGCTGACCGGGGCCAGCGTGCGGCCCACGAGCATCTGCCAGACTCCGCCAAGGCCGCCCGACGCCTGCACCATGTAGGAATAGCCCGCCACGCTGACCGCAGCGGTCAGTGCGCCGGAGATCAGGCCCATGGCCAGACCCTCCACAAAGAAGGGCAGGGTGACAAGGCTGTTGGTGGCACCCACATACTTCATAATTTCGATCTCGCGGCGGCGTGCAAACACGCTGAGGCGGATGGTGCTGCCCACCGTGATGATGCTGACCACCATCAGCACCAGAACGATGCCGCGGCCCGCCCGGGTCACGGACTGCTGGATCTGCACGAATACTTTGGTCATCTCCACCGGGGCGGTGACGCTGTACACGCCCGGGATGGCCTGCATCTTCTGGCTCATGGCCTCCATGCTGCCAAGGTCTGCGATGGAGACCCGGTAATTTGCCTTGAAGGGGTTGTCGGTCTCGAACTCGTCCCACAGCGAGGAATAGTCCTGCATATAGCCGCGGTAGGTGTCCAGCACGTCCTGCTTGGAGACATACGACACCCCGGTGACGCCCTCCATGGCGGAAAGCTGTTCGCCCACGCTCTGCGCTGTGGCGTCATCGCACTCCGGGTCCAGATAGACCACGGTCTCGTTCTGGCTGCCCAGATAGTTGACCATGCTGTCCACGTTCACTTCTGCCAGACTGGCAAAGGTGTTCAGGGTCATGCAGACGCTGAGGGACGCGATGCAGGCAATGGTCATGGCCCAGTGCTTGCCCAGATTGCGCACGCCGCGCTTGGTCAGAAACCAGAAGGTAGACGGTCGCATCATACAGTGACCACCTCCTTTTCTTCAAACAGGCGGCCCTGATGGTCGGGCCGTGCCAGAATGGCCTGCGGGTCTGCGGGCACATCCGAGATGATGCGGCCCTTTTTCAGGGTGACGACCCGCTGATGGAACTGACGCACCAGCTCGTGCTCGTGGGTGACCACCAGCACCGTGATGCCCATCTCGCTGACCCGCTCCAGCAGCTCCATCATCTCCAGACTCAGCTCCGGGTCGATGTTGCCGGTGGGCTCGTCCGCAATGACCAGCTTGGGGCTGTGGGCCAGAGCGCGGGCCACTGCCACACGCTGCTGTTCGCCGCCGGAAAGGGTATCCGGGTAGGCATCGGCCTTGTCCTCCAAATGTACCAGCTCCAGCATATATTCCACGCGCTCGCGGATCTCCTTGCTCTTCACGTTGGTGACATGCATGGCAAAGGCGATGTTCTCATACACCGTCATGCTGGGGATGAGGCGGAAGTCCTGAAAGATGATGCCCATCTGACGGCGCAGATACGGCACCTGATGGCGGCGCAGCCGGGCAACATTCTTGCCCAGCACCGTCACTTTGCCGTCGGTGGGGGTCTCCTCGCGCAGGATCAGCTTGAGCAACGTGGACTTGCCCGCGCCGGAGTGACCCAGCAAAAACACGAACTCGCCGTCATCCACATGGAGGCTGATGTCCTCCAGCGCCAGCGGTCCGCCTTTTTTGTATTCCTTAGAGACATGCTCAAAGTCTATCATGGAAAGAAACAGCTCCTGACATCATATTTTTTGATGGTCATACCGAAACAGGCAAAAAGAACCGGCCAGCATCGGTTGCGAGCGGCCGGTTCGAAGCCGCAGGCATTGCGGCTTGAAAATCAGTATTTGGCCGGGTTGTTGGACAGGTACTTCTTGACCATCAGCGCCACCTTGAACACGATGGCGTCATCGAACTCACGCAGATCCAGACCGGTCAGCTTTTTGATCTTTTCCAGACGATACACCAGCGTATTGCGGTGCACGAACAGACCGCGGCTGGTCTCGGAGACGTTCAGGTTATTCTCGAAGAAGCGCTGGATGGTGAACAGAGTCTCCTGATCCAGACTTTCGATGCTGCCCTGCTTGAACACCTCGCGCAGGAACATCTCGCACACGGTGGTGGGCAGCTGATAGATCAGACGTGCAATGCCCAGATTGTCGTAGCGGATGATCTGCTTTTCAGTGTCGAACACCTTGCTCACTTCCATGGCGATCTGTGCTTCCTTGAAAGAGGTGGCCAGATCCTTCACGTTGGAGATGGGGGTGCCGATGCCCACCACAGCCTTGATATAGTGCTCGCCGGACAGGGTGTCCACAATGCTGGCCGCCAGCTTTTCCATGTCGGAGCGGTCGATGCCCTTGCGGATTTCCTTGACCAGCACCGTGTCGGTCTCGCTGATGTTGAACACGAAGTCCTTCTGCTTGTCCGGGAACAGGCTGCTGACCACATCGTAGGCGGAGATGTCGCCGCCGGAGGTCACCCGCACGATGAACACCACGCGGGAAACATCGGTGGCAAAGTGCAGCTCCCGTGCCTTGGCGTAGATGTCGCCGGGCAGGATGTTGTCCAGCACCACGTTCTTGATGAAGTTGGACTTGTCGAACTTTTCATCGTGGTACTGCTTGATGCTCTGCAGACTGATGGACAGCAGCGCGGCGAACTGACCTGCAGTTTCATCTGCACCCTCCACGAACACTGCATAATCGTTATGCTTGGCGCTGGAGAACTGCTGGTAGGTGTAGCCATCGCGGACAAAGCGGTCGCCTGCGGTGAGACGCTCCGCCATAAAGCCCTCGCGTACTTCGCCGATCAGGTTCAGCTCCGAGCAGGAGATAACAGCGCCGGTCTCATCCACAACGCCCACCACCCGGTTGATCGCGTCTTTCATCTGGTAGATCACGCTTTGAAATACTCTATTGGCCATAATGGTACCCCTTTTCCTCTTTTGTGCAAACCGCCGCGGCAGCTGACTGTGATTTTCAACAATTTAGCTGCATTACATTTTATATTTTACACAAAAGAATTTACTTTTGCAACAGATTTCAACAAAAAAGATTGTTTTTTCTTGTGAATTTTATCTTTCAGGGGGTCCAAAGGCCAAAAAAGCACCTTTTTGCGTGGTTCTTGGTGTCTATTCTAGCGTTAAAATGTGTTGTTTTTTTGAAAACCGGGTGAAAAGCCCCCTCATTCAACTGGTAATTTCTGACACTTCTTCGGCAGAAAGCTCCCGCCACTGCCCCGGCGCAAGGGCGGCGTCCAGCGCAAGGCCGCCGATGGCGTCCCGGTGCAGCGCGTTCACCCCGGCACCGTACACGCCGAACATCCGTTTGATCTGGTGGTAGACCCCCTGCCGCAGCACCACCCGCACGGTCAGGCCGTCGGCGGAAAGGGCCGTCACCTCGGCGGGGGAAAGGGCGGTGCCGTCCGCCAGCGTGACCCCCGCCGCAAAGCCGGTGCGCATCTCCTCGGTCAGGGGGGTGTCCAGCACCACGGTGTAGGTCTTGGAGACGTGGCGTTTCGGGGCAAGGATGTCGTGGGCAAAGCCGCCGTCATCGGTCAGCAGCACAAAGCCGGTGCTGGTCTTGTCCAGCCGCCCCGCCGGGAACAGCTGCCGCCGGGGGTAGGCGTCCGCCACAAGGTCCACCACCGTGGTGTCCCGCTTGTCGGTAGAGGCGCTGACCACCCCCTCGGGCTTGTTGAGCATGAGGTAGACGAACTGCTGATACGCCAGCGGCGCACCGTCCACTGCCACGGTGTCGGTGTCTTTCAGCTGAGTGTCCCCTTTTTTGCACACTGCACCGTTCACCTGCACGCGGCCCTTTGCCAGCAGGGCCTTGGCCTCGCTGCGGGTGCACTGGGCAGTCTGGGCCAGATATTTATCCAATCGCATAGGCGGTTCTCCTTTGTTGATGATGCTTCCAGTGTAGCATGCCCGCGGATTTTTCTCAAGGGGGGAACGATTTTGAATGCTCTCCTCTGCAGGCTGAACCCTCTCAGTCAAAGCCTGACGGCTTTGACTGCTCCCCCGTGGGGGAGCTTTATGAGCTCTGACCGTTCGATGCGTAAAAGCTCTAAAACTTCCCCCGCAACGCGACTGTATCTGCAGGAAACAAGCGCGGAAAATGCCGTTTTCCGTCCCGGTCCCTGACCTGTGAAAACGAAACACCGGGACGTCCGCAGACGTCCCGGTGTTTCAATCCAAAAACAATTTTCCGCTGTTGATGCCCAGAGCGCAAGCGGAGGGCATTTCAGATCATCAGACGCTCAGGGAGGCGTGCTGCTCCACGGCATCGGGGTTGGCATCGAAGATGGGCTGCAGGACATTGGCGATGAACTCCTCCACCTGCTGCGGTGCACGGCCCACAAAGTTCTCCGGCACCAGCCCTGCCACGATTTCCTCGCGGGTCAGGCCAAAGGCGGGGTCGGCGGCAATGCGGTCCACCATATCGTTGGGCAGGCCCTCTTCCTTGACCTGCTTGCCGGCGGCGATGGCGTGCTGACGCAGACGCTCGTGCAGCTCCTGACGGTTGCCGCCCTTTTCCACGGCCTGCATCATAATGTTCTCGCTGGCCATGAAGGGCAGTTCTGCCATCAGGCGGCTGCGCACCACCTTGGGGTAGACCACCAGACCATCGGTGACGTTGAGCATGATGTTCAGGATGGCGTCCGTGGCAAGGAAGCCCTCGGCCATAGCCACACGCTTGTTGGCGCTGTCGTCCAGCGTGCGCTCGAACCACTGGGTACCGGTGGTGAAGCTGGGGTTCAGCACATCCACCATCAGGTAGCGGGCCAGCGCGCAGATGCGCTCGCAGCGCATGGGGTTGCGCTTGTAGGGCATGGCGGAGGAACCGATTTGGTTCTTCTCGAAGGGCTCTTCCATCTCCTTGAAGTTTGCCAGCAGGCGCAGGTCGGTGGCAAACTTCATGCAGCTCTGGCCGATGCCTGCCAGTGCATTGAGGATGAAGGCGTCCACCTTGCGGCTGTAGGTCTGGCCGGACACCGGCACCACCGCCTTGGGGTCAAAGCCCATCTCCTTTGCAATGGAAGCATCCACAGCGCGGATCTTGTCGGCATCGCCCTTGAACAGCTCCATGAAGGAAGCCTGCGTGCCGGTGGTGCCCTTGACGCCGCGCAGCTGCAGAGTGGCAAGGCGGTGGTCGATCTCAGCAAGATCCATCACCAGCTCGTTGGCCCACAGGGTAGCGCGCTTGCCCACGGTGGTGGGCTGGGCGGGCTGGCAGTGGGTATAGGCCATGCAGGGCATGTCCTTGTACTCCTTGGCGAAGTGTGCCAGCTTTGCCAGCACACCCACCAGCTTTTTACGCACCAGTTCCAGACCCTGCCGCATCACGATGATGTCGGTGTTGTCGCCCACATAGCAGCTGGTAGCACCCAGATGGATGATGCCGGCAGCCTTGGGGCACTGCTGTCCGTAGGCGTAGACGTGGCTCATCACGTCGTGGCGCACCAGCTTTTCCCGCTCAATGGCCACTTCGTAGTTGATGTCGTCCACATGGGCTTCCAGCTCTGCCACCATCTCCGGGGTGATGTTGGTCAGGCCCTGCCCCATTTCGGCACGGGCCAGTGCCACCCACAGGCGGCGCCATGTGCGGAACTTGTTGTCGTCCGAGAAGATGTACTGCATCTCATCGGAAGCGTAGCGGGTGGAAAAAGGGCTGATATAGCGATCATGCTGTGACATTGGTTGTTTTCCTCCTATGATCTGACGGAACTCAAGGGCAACAGCTGCCTGCGGTGCGCCCTCATCCGGCGCTTGTGCGCCACCTTCCCCCGTCCGGGGGAAGGCTTTCCCAGCGCTGCATTAGCGGCTGAAGGCGCTGCCTATATAGGCAGACACCCTTTTGCTTATTTATTCTACCATCAAACCTTGAAATAGTCCACGCCGCCCTCAAAGATCGGCTGGTATTTGTCGCCAGTGACGTTCTTGTACAGGTACTCGCCGCTGCGCTCCGAGTGGCCCATCTTGCCGAACACGCGGCCGTCCGGGCTGGTGATGCCCTCGATGGCAAGCACCGAGCCGTTGGGGTTGCAGCGCTGGTCCATGGTGGGGGTGCCGGTCAGGTCCACATACTGGGTGGCGATCTGACCGTTCTTCAGCATGGTGTCCAACACCTCCTGCGGGGCCACAAAGCGGCCTTCGCCGTGGCTGATGGCAACGGTGAACTGGTCGCCCAGCTCGCACTTGGACAGCCACGGGCTGCCGGTGGAGGCGATGCGGGTGCGCACCAGCATGCTCTGGTGGCGTCCGATGGTGTTGAAGGTCAGGGTGGGGTCGCAGGCGGTGATGGGGCGGATGTCGCCGTAGGGCACAAGACCCAGCTTGATGAGTGCCTGGAAGCCGTTGCAGATGCCCAGCATCAGGCCGTCGCGCTGCTGCAGCAGACGGCGCACTGCCTCGGTGACCGCAGGATTGCGGAAGAAGGAGGCGATGAACTTGGCGCTGCCGTCCGGCTCGTCGCCGCCGGAGAAGCCGCCGGGCAGCATGACGATCTGGCTGGCGTCGATGGCCTTGACCAGTGCCTCACAGCTCTCGGCAACATCGGCGGGGGTCAGGTTGCGCACCACCAGAATTTCGGGGTCGGCACCGGCGCGGGCGAAGGCGCGGGCGGTGTCGTACTCGCAGTTGGTGCCGGGGAACACCGGAATGATGACCTTGGGCTTTGCCACACCGATCTTGGGTGCGGCGGGGGCGGTCAGGCTGCCGTTGATCTTCTCCACGGTGGGGCCGTCCTTGCGGTAGGGATACACCGGCTCCAGCTTGCTTTCCCAGATCTCCTGCAGCTGAGCCATATCCAGCTTTTCGCCGCAGGCTTCAAAGGTGTACTCCTTGGTGGTCTCGCCCAGGATCTCGCCGGCGGGCGAATCGGAGACCATTTCCAGCACGATGGAGCCGTACATGGGCTCGAACATGCGGTGGGTGGTCATATCCGCAGCCTGCATCTTGAAGCCGATGTGGTTGCCAAGCCCCATCTTGAACAGAGCCTCGGCAATGCCGCCGTAGCCCACAGCGCAGGCGGAAGCAACCATGCCCTCTTCGATCATGTCCTCCACGATCTTATAGTTGGCCTTCAGCGAGAAGTAGTTGGGGCAGCCGGTAGCCGGGTCAATGATGGGACGGATGAGCACCACGGTGCTCTCGGGCTTTTTGAACTCGGTGGAGACCACGCGGCCTGCCTTGCCGATGGCTGTGGCAAAGGACACCAGCGTGGGGGGCACATCCAGATCCTCGAAGGAGCCGGACATACTGTCCTTGCCGCCGATGGACGCGATGCCCAGGCCCATCTGGGCTTCCAGTGCGCCAAGCAGAGCTGCCACGGGCTTGCCCCAGCGCTCCGGAGCCGTGCCCAGACGCTCGAAGTATTCCTGGAAGGTCAGGTAGGCATCCTCGTAGCGGAAGCCGGATGCCACCAGCTTGGTCACGCTTTCAATGACCGCCATCTGTGCGCCCACATACTGGTCGGCGCTCATCAGATAGGGGTTATAGCCCCATGCCATGCCGGAGCAGGTGCTGGTCTCGCCGTCCACCGGCAGCTTTGCCACCATGGCGTTCTGGGGGGTCAGCTGGTATGCACCGCCAAAGGGCATGAGCACGGTGGCGGCGCCGATGGTGGAGTCGAAACGCTCAGCAAGGCCCTTCTTGCTGCAAACGTTCAAATCGCCCACCATGTTCTTCATCTTCTGGCTGAAGGTCAGACCGGCCCACTGGGGCTGCCAGACGCTGCCCTTTTCCACATGGACCTTCTGGTGCTTTTCGGCACCGTTGGAGTTCAAAAACTCGCGGCTGATGTTCACGATGGACACGCCGTTCCACACCATGTTCAGGCGCTTTTCCTCGGTGACCTTCGCCACAGGGGTTGCCTCAAGGTTCTCCTCGGTGGCAATGGCGATGAACTTGTCCACATCCTCCGGGGCAAGGGCCACAGCCATGCGCTCCTGGCTCTCGCTGATGGCCAGCTCGGTGCCGTCCAGACCCTCGTACTTCTTGGTGACCTTGTTCAGGTCGATGTACAGGCCGTCGGCCAGCTCACCGATGGCAACGGACACACCGCCTGCACCAAAGTCGTTGCAGCGCTTGATCATCCTGCAGGCGTCCTCGCGGCGGAACAGGCGCTGCAGCTTGCGCTCGATGGGAGCGTTGCCCTTCTGCACCTCGGCACCGCAGTGCTCAAGGCTGTCCAGCTTGTGGGCCTTGGAGGAGCCGGTGGCACCGCCCACGCCGTCACGGCCGGTGCGGCCGCCCAGCAGCACGATGACATCGCCGGGGGCGGGGCACTCGCGGCGGACGTGGGAAGCGGGAGTTGCGCCCACAACGGCACCGATCTCCATGCGCTTTGCCACATAGCCGGGGTGGTAAATCTCGTCCACCTGACCGGTGGCCAGACCGATCTGGTTGCCGTAGGAGGAGTAGCCGGCGGCAGCGGTGGTCACCAGCTTGCGCTGGGGCAGCTTGCCGGGCAACGTCTCGCTGACCGGCTTGAGCGGGTCGCCTGCGCCGGTAACGCGCATGGCCTGATAGACGTAGCTGCGGCCGGACAGCGGGTCACGGATGGCACCGCCGATGCAGGTAGCCGCGCCGCCGAAGGGCTCGATCTCGGTGGGGTGGTTGTGGGTCTCGTTCTTGAACAGGAACAGCCAGTCCTCGTCCTTGCCGTTGACATCGCACTTGATCTTGACGGTGCAGGCGTTGATCTCCTCGGACTCGTCCAGATTCTTCAGGATGCCCTGCTTCTTCAGCTCCTTGGCACCAATGGTGGCAAGGTCCATCATGCAGCGGGGCTTGTTCTCGCGGCCCAGATCGGTGCGCATGGCCATGTAGCGGTCAAAAGCTTCCTGCACCACGGCGTCGTCGATCTGCACATCGTCCAGAATGGTGCCGAAGGTGGTGTGGCGGCAGTGATCGGACCAGTAGGTGTCGATCATCTTGATCTCGGTGATGGTGGGGTCGCGCTGCTCGGTGCGGAAGTACTCCTGGCAGAACTTGATGTCCCCCAGATCCATGGCCAGACCCTTTTCCTCAATGAACTTCGCAAGACCTGCCTCGTCCAGCTGATTGAAGCCCTCCAGCACTGCCACGGCAGCGGGCACGGGGTAATCCATCTTCAGGGTCTCTTTGGTCTCCAGAGAAGCCTCGCGGGCTTCCACGGGGTTGATGACATACTTCTTGATCTCGGCCACCTGCTCGGGGGTCAGAGCGCCCTCCAGCAGGTAGACGCGGGCAGAGCGCACCAGCGGGCGCTCGCCCTGACTGATGAGCTGGATGCACTCTGCAGCAGAATCTGCGCGCTGGTCGAACTGACCGGGCAGATATTCCACCGCGAAGGACACGCCCTCGGCGGCGGGCAGCTCGGCGTAGGTGTTGTCCACCGGCGGCTCGCTGAACACGGTGCTGACGCACTGGTTGAACAGTGCCTCGTCGATGCCTTCCACGTCGTAGCGGTTCAGCAGGCGCAGACCGGTCAGGTCCTTGATGCCCAGCAGGCTGGTGAGTTCGTTTTTCAGACCGTTGGCCTCGACATCAAAGCCGGGCTTTTTTTCCACATAAATACGATAGACCATTGGGTAGGTTCCCCCTTATGATTCAATTCTTCTGAAGGCGCGCCCTCATCCGGCTCGCCTGCGGCGACTGATGAGGGTGCTTTTCCTAATTACTGCTTCTCTGCCAGCGCTTTCAGGGCACGCAGGCCGATATCGCTGCGCTTGTGCAGCTTGTCAAAGCGGATCTTCTCGGCTGCCTGATAGGCGTGGCTCAGGGCGTTGGTCAGGCGCGGGCCGGTGGCGGTAACGCCCAGCACGCGGCCGCCGTTGGTCACCAGCTGACCGTCCTCGGTGATGGCAGTGCCGGAGTGGTAGACCGTCACGTTCTCCTCGCCGGGCAGCTGTCCGTCCACAAGACCTTCGATGGGCTTGCCCTTCTCATAGGCCACAGGGTAGCCGCCGGAAGCCAGAATGACGCAGGCCGCAGCACCGTCCGAGAACTTCACGTCCTCGTTTTCCAGCGTGCCGCCCGTGCAGGCCTCCATGATGTGCAGCAGGTCGCCTTCCAGCAGGGGCAGCACCACCTGCGTTTCGGGGTCGCCGAAGCGGCAGTTGTACTCAATGACCTTGGGGCCGTCCGGGGTGAGCATGAGACCGAAGTACAGGCAGCCCTTGAAGGGGCAGCCCTCGGCGTTCATGGCGCGGATGGTGGGCAGGAAGATCTTTTCCATGCACTCCGCAGCCACCTCCGGGGTATAGTAGGGGTTAGGGGCAATGGTGCCCATGCCGCCGGTGTTCAGGCCGGTATCGTGGTCGTTGGCGCGCTTATGGTCCATGCTGGAGACCATGGGCTTGACCACCTTGCCGTCCGTAAAGCTCAGCACGCTGACCTCCGGCCCGGTGAGGAACTCTTCCACCACCACATGGTTGCCGGATGCGCCGAACTTTTTGTCCAGCATGATCTCCTTGACGCCATCAGCGGCCTGCTGCTCGTTTTCGCAGATGAGCACGCCCTTGCCCAGTGCAAGGCCGTCTGCCTTGATGACCACCGGGTACTTGCCCTCGGCGCGGATGTAATCCATGACCTTTGCGGGGTCATCGAAGGTCTCGTACTTTGCGGTGGGGATGCCGTATTTCTTCATCAGGTCCTTGGAGAACACCTTGGAGGCCTCGATGCGGGCAGCGGCCTTGTCCGGGCCGAAGGCGGGGATGCCCACCTTTGCCAGCGCGTCCACCATGCCAAGGGCCAGGGGGTCGTCCTGCGCCACCACAACGTAATCGAACTTTTCTTCCACTGCAAAGCCTACCATGGTATCCACATCGGTGGCCTTGATGTTTTTGCACTTGGCGTCATAGCTGATGCCGCCGTTGCCCGGTGCGCACCAGATCTCGCCGCAGTCGGGGCTCTTTTTCAGTGCCTTGATGATGGCGTGCTCGCGGCCGCCGCCGCCCACTACCAGAATTTTTTCAGCCATATCGTTTTCTCCTAAACTTTCGTTCTTTCCGTCAGCTGCCTCGCCCTCTCAGTCCGCTTCGCGTCCAGCTCTCCCTTTGGGAGAGCTGGCATTGCGCAAGCAATGACGGAGAGGGCGAGCCCGTTCCCCTTAGTGATGGAACAGCCGCAGGCCGCAGAAGGCCATGGCGATGCCGTACTTGTTGCAGGTGTCGATGACCTGCTGGTCACGGATGGAGCCGCCGGGCTGCACGATGGCGGTCACGCCGGAGCGGCGAGCCCGCTCGATGTTGTCGCCGAAGGGGAAGAAAGCGTCCGAGCCAAGGCACACGCCGGTCACCTTGCTGAGGTAAGCCTTCTTTTCCTCGGCGGTCAGCGGCTCGGGCTGACGGGTGAAGGTCTCGGCCCAGACGTCATCCCCGATGACATCCTCCGGGGTATCGCCGATGTAAACATCAATGGCGTTGTCGCGGTTGGGCTTTGCCACATCGTCGCGGAAGGGCAGGTCCAGCACCTTGTCCATGTGGCGCAGCTGCCAGTTGTCGGCCTTCTGGCCTGCCAGACGGGTGCAGTGGATGCGGCTCTGCTGGCCGGCGCCCACGCCGATGGTCTGACCATTATAGGTGTAGCACACACTGTTGGACTGGGTGTACTTCAGGGTGATCAGGGCGATGATGAGGTCCCGCTTCTGCTCCTCGGTCACGTCCTTATTCTCGGTGACCCAGTTGTTCAGCATGGTGTCGGCGTTGATGACCAGCTCGTTGCGGCCCTGCTCGAAGGTGATGCCGTACACCTGCTTGTGCTCGATGGGAGCGGGCTGATAGGTGGGGTCGATGGCGACCACGTTGTAATTGCCCTTCTTTTTGCCGGACAGGATCGCCAGTGCCTCCGGCTCGTAGCCCGGGGCGATGATACCGTCAGAGACTTCGTGCTGGATCAGCTTTGCGGTGGGCACATCGCAGATATCGGACAGGGCGATCCAGTCGCCGAAGGAGGACATGCGGTCGGCGCCGCGGGCGCGGGCGTAAGCACAGGCCAGCAGGGACAGCTCTGCGTCCGGGGCAATGTGGTACATCCGGCGCTCCACCTCGGTCAGGGGCAGACCCAGTGCTGCACCCGCCGGGGAAACGTGCTTGAAGGAAGCCGCTGCGGGCAGACCGCAGGCGGTCTTTAACTCCTTGACCAACTGGATGGAGTTGAGGGCATCCAGAAAGTTGATGTAGCCGGGCTTGCCGTTCAGCACGGTAACGGGCAGGTCGGAGCCATCTTCCATATAAATGCGGCTGGGCTTCTGGTTGGGGTTGCAGCCGTACTTCAGTGCGAGTTCATTCATTGGTGCATCCTCCTTATATCCTAAGGTTTACTCTTATTCTTCCTCGGCGTCAAGCTTTTTGAGCAGTTCCAACTCCTCGGGCAGCAGTTCCGGCTCCTCAGGGTCGTCCAGGTCGCTGCAAACGGCGTCGTATTTGTTGTAGATCATATCGCCGCTCTCGCCGGTATCCAGATCAATGACCCGGGCAAACAGACTGACCTTGTTGTCCGGGTTCAGGCTGCTCCACAGACCGGCGGCAAAATCACCGATGGTGCGGGGGCAGGCAAAGCGCAGGGGCTCGCCCTCAAAGCTGGGGATGGGGTTGCCGTTGTGCTTGTAGGTGCTGATGAAATGACCCTCGCCCGCAACAGGCTGGGGGTAATCAAAGAAATAGCGCTGCACGCTGTCACCGTTGCCGTCCGCAGACTTGAGGATGCTCATCTGGTAGCTGCCGTCGGCGTACACCACAGCGGAGATGCGGGGGGTGTAGTTGGGGCCGTCCGGCTCAAAGGTGCGGGTGCGCAGGGCATCGGCAAAGCTCTTGCCCTGACTCATCAGGTCAAAAATGGTATCGGTCTGGTCGCCGTTGGTCACGATATGGGTCTTGCCAAGGGTCAGCACCGGATTGTAAATGATCAGGCTGGGGTCCTCCAGCTTTGCGGGGTCGGCTGCCATGGTGCAGATGCCGCCGCGCTCGGGCACGGGGTCAAACACGCGGTTGCGGCTGTTCTCGCTGCGGCCCATGATAAAGTAGCCGATAAACATCTGCCGTCCGTCCGGTGCCATTGCCACAGCAATGCCGCGGCCGGGGTACTCGTTGGATGCCAGATACTCGTTCAGGTTGATCTTTTCCATTGTTGTTCTCCTTTACGGATAACGACCTCGCCCTCTCCGTCAGCGCTGACGCGCTGCCACCTCCCCCAAAGTGGGAGGCTTTGGCAGTCCACACAAAGTTCATGGTTTTGCCAAGGGCTCTCCCTTTGGGAGAGCTGGACGCGAAGCGGCCTGAGAGGGCGAGCCAGTTTATCTTTTTACTCGATCTCTCCGCTACAGATCATAGCCACCGCCTTGGGTAGCAGCTTCCATTCGGCCTGCTCCATCACACGCTTCTGCAGCACCTCGGGGGTGTCGCCGGGCAGGATGTCCACGGCCTTCTGCAGCAGGATGGGCCCGCCGTCGCATTCCTCGTTGACAAAGTGGACGGTAGCGCCGGTCACCTTGCAGCCCCGGGCCAGTGCGGCCTCGTGGGGGCGCAGACCGTACATTCCCGGCCCGCAGAAGGAAGGGATCAGCGCCGGGTGCACGTTCAGGATGCGGCGCGGATAGGCCGCGATGACGCTTTCGCCCAGCACGGACAGAAAGCCCGCCAGCACCACCAGATCAATGTTGTGATCCTGCAGCGTTTTGAGCAGCGCAGCGTCAAATTCCTCGCTGGTGGCGTAGTCCTTGCGGCGCACCACGCAGCCTTCTACGCCCGCCTTTGCGGCGCGTTCCAGCGCAAAGACGCCGGGCTTGGAGGCCACCACCAGCGTGATCTTTCCATTGGGGTTCTCGCCCCGGGCCTCGCTGTCCAGCAGCGCCTGCAGATTGGTGCCGCCGCCGGACACTAACACGGCAATGTTCAGCACAGCTCCACGCCCTCACCTTCTGCGATGACGCCCAGACGGTAGGCCTCCGGCTCGCCGTTGGCGTGCAGGATCTCCAGTGCCTTGTCGGCCTGCTCGGCGGGCACGGTCAGCACCATGCCCACGCCCATATTGAAAGTGTTGAACATGTCGTGCTCGGAGATGCGGCCCACATCCTGCATCAGGTGGAACAGGGCGGGGATGCGCACATCCTCCTTCTTGATGCGGGCGCAGCAGCCCTTCTTCAGGCTGCGGGGGATGTTCTCGTAGAAGCCGCCGCCGGTGATGTGGGAGATGCCCTTGACATCCACCTCTTCCAGCACCTTCAGCACGGGCTTGACGTAGATCTTGGTGGGAGCCAGCAGGGCCTCGCCAAGGGTCTTGCCGCCCAGCGCAGCGGGAGCGGTGAACAGCACATCGGGGTTTGCGTCGATGCCAAAGATCTTGCGCACCAGCGAGAAGCCGTTGGAGTGCACACCGGTGGAGGGCAGGGCGAGGATCACGTCACCGGCTGCCATGGTCTCGTTGTTCAGGATCTTCTCCTTGTCCACCACGCCCACGGTGAAGCCTGCCAGATCGTACTCGTCCTCCGGCATCATGCCCGGGTGCTCGGCGGTCTCGCCGCCCACCAGAGAGCAGCCGGCCTGCACGCAGCCTTCCGCCACGCCCTTGACGATGTTGGCGATCTTTTCCGGCACGTTGCGGCCGCAGGCGATGTAGTCCAGGAACACCAGCGGTTTTGCACCGGCGCAGATGACATCGTTGACGCACATGGCCACGCAGTCGATGCCGATGGTGTCGTGCTTATCCATGATCATGGCCACCTTCAGCTTGGTGCCCACGCCGTCGGTGCCGGAGATCAGCACCGGATGCTTGTAGCCGGTGCAGTCCAGCTCGAACAGGCCGCCAAAGCCGCCCAGACCGCCGATGCAGTGCTCGTTCATGGTACGGGCCACATACTGCTTCATCAGTTCAACAGAACGGTAACCGGCAGTGATGTCCACACCGGCGGCTGCATAGCTTTCAGAATAGCTCTTTTCCATGGTCTTACTCTCCTAACTTTTTGGCGTCCTTGGGACGGTCGTTCAGGTGACGGTCGTGAATATCGGTAGAAAGCACACTTTCCGGCTTTACGGCGTACTCGCCGGTAAAGCAGGCGGTGCAGAATCCGCATTTTGCGTTTTTGGCAAGCTGGACCACATGCTCATTGGACAGGTAGCCCAGCGTGTCCGCTCCGATGATCTCGTTGATCTGTTCCAGTGTGCGGCCGGTAGCCACCAGCAGCTTCTGGTCCGGGATGTCGGTGCCGAAGTAGCACGGATATTTAAAGGGAGGCGCAGACACCATAAAGTGTACCTCAGCAGCGCCGGCGTCCCGCAGCAGCTTGATGATGCGGGCAGAGGTGGTGCCGCGCACGATGGAGTCGTCCACCAGCACCACCCGCTTGCCCTTGACGGTGCTGGACACCACGTTCAGCTTGATGCGCACGCTGTTCTCGCGCTGCTTCTGGCTGCCCTGAATGAAGGTGCGGCCGATGTATTTGTTCTTGATGAAGCCGATGCCGTAGGGGATGCCGCTCTCCTGCGAGTAGCCCAGTGCTGCGTCCAGACCGGAGTCCGGCACGCCGATGACCACATCCGCCTCCACAGGGTGCTCCTGTGCAAGGAAGCGGCCTGCCTGCTTGCGGGCCTCGTGCACCGAGCTGCCCTCGATGACGCTGTCCGGGCGGGCGAAGTAGATGAACTCGAACACGCACATCTGGGTGTCCGGGCGGCCGCAGTGATCCTTGATGCTGCGCAGTTCGCCGGTCTTGGTGTCCACCACCACGATCTCGCCGGGCTCCACGTCCCGCAGCAGGGCGGCGCCGACGGCATCCAGTGCGCAGCTCTCGCTGGCAAAGACGTAGCCGCCGCCGGGCAGGGTGCCGATGCACAGGGGACGGTAGCCCCGGGGGTCGCGCACCGCAATGAGCTTGGTGGCAGACATGATCACAAGGCTGTATGCGCCCTCCAGCACGTCCATGGTCTTGCTGATGGCAGTCTCGATACTGCCCATGCGCAGACGGTTGCGGGTGATAAGGTAGCAGATGACCTCGGTATCCGAGGAGCCGTGGAAGATGGCACCCTCATTTTCCAGCTGGCGGCGCAGCTCCAGAGCGTTGGTCAGGTTGCCGTTGTGGCACAGGGCCATGGTGCCGCGGCCGTGGCGGACGATCATGGGCTGGGCATTGGCGCGCACACGGCTGCCTGCGGTGGCGTAGCGCACATGGCCGGTGGCCATGTGGGCCGTGGGGGTGGAGATGCCTGCCAGCACCGCCGGGGTGAACACCTCGTTCACAAGGCCCAGATCCCGGTGGCCGGTGATGACGCCGTCATCGTTCACCGCGATGCCGCAGCTCTCCTGACCACGATGCTGCAGAGCATACAGGGCCGAGTAGGCGGCAGCTGCCACATCCTCGGTGCCGGCACGGTCATAGATGCCGAAAACGCCGCACTCTTCGTGCAGCGGATATGCAAAATCTGACATTGGTTCTCCTTTACAGTTCGTTCAGTTCGCTTTGCAGCTTTTCTTCCTTGGCGGCGATCTGCTGTGCCATGGCTGCGCGCTCGGCAGCCAGCTTTTCCGCCAGTGCGTCATCGCTCAGAGCCAGGATCTCGGCAGCCAGCCATGCGGCATTCTTGGCACCGTTCAGTGCCACGGTCGCCACCGGAATGCCGCTGGGCATCTGCACAGTCGCCAGCAGTGCGTCCAGACCGTCCATCGCGCCGCCCTTCATGGGGATGCCGATGACCGGCAGGGTGGTGTTGGCGGCAAAAGCGCCTGCCAGATGCGCTGCCATCCCGGCTGCGCACAGAATAACGCCAAAACCGTTGGCTCTTGCATTCTTTGCAAACTCCGCAGCCTCGGCAGGCGTGCGGTGGGCCGACAGGATGTGGGCCTCGAAGGGGATATCCAGCGCCTTGAGCTGTGCGCATGCCCCCTTTACCACCGGCCAGTCACTGTCCGAACCCATGATCACGGCAACTTTACGAATCATATCCAAAAGCCTCTCTTTCTCAGTCCCGGCAAATAAAAAAGGCTGTGATACACCTGTACCACGGCCTTTATTTCCGCGTATGCTGCCCCGAAGTTCCGCCCCAAGCTGCACCATGCCCCTGACATGCGCCAATGTTGTTCTGACTCATGTGACCCGGCAGCATCTTCATCATTGAAGTTTCCCTCCGCAGTTGCGTTGTTCCCTGCACCTTGACCGGCCTGCGCACCCCGTTTTTGGGGGCCGGCGTCTTTGTGCTACATACAGTTTACGGCAAAAAAACCGCTTTGCAAAGAGCGTTTGGGCAAATTCTACCTTGTGTTCTCATGCCGCCAAAAAACTTCCAAAAGTTTTGTGCAGTTTCGACACCGTTTTTCTTTTTAAGTATGACTTATAGTTTGGGTCTATTTTAGGGAAAGCAGCCGTCCGGCTTTTTGCGAAAAAAGACCGACTTTTCAATTTTTCTCTGCCCCGCATTTGCCCGCCGGTTTCTCCCTTCCGCACTGCACTTCCGGTGCGGCAATGAACGGGAGGATCCGCTGGTCAAAAGATGATCTTTGCGGTGGCAGCGCGTGCGGCGCGGATGAGGTCTGCCGGGGCGCAGCACACCTGCGTGCCGATGCGTCCGCCGGAAACATAGACTTTCTGCTGGGTCAGCACGCTTTCGTCAAAGACGGTGCGGTACTGTTTTTTCATGCCCACCGGGCTGCAGCCGCCCCGCACATAGCCGGTGACCTTGTTGATGTCCGCCACATGGATCATCGCCACGCTTTTTTCGCCCACGCTGCGGGCAGCGGCTTTCAGGTCCAGCTCTGCCGCCACCGGAATGACGAACACAAAATAGTTTTTGCTGGCTCCCTGTGTCACCAGTGTCTTGTACACGCAGGCAGGGTCCTCGCCCATGCTGGCGGCTACGGTCACGCCGTCCACCGCCACGCCCTCTTCGTGGGCGTACTCATGTGCGGTGTAGGGCACTTTTTCCCGTTCCAGAATGCGCATGGCATTGGTTTTTGCTTCTTTTCCCATTGTGATATTCCCCTTTATCTTTAGCTGGTTCTATTCTTAAGTATGATGGCATTGGGTCAGCGTCCTCGCCCTCTCCGTCATTGCTAACGCAATGCCACATTCCCCACTCTGTCGCTATTGCGACATCTCTCCCCGGCCGGGGAGAGTCTTTCCTCAAAGTGAGAGGCTTTGGCAATCCACGCAAAGTTTCCGTTTTTGCCAAGGGCTCCCCCTTTGGGGGAGCTGCTGAGCGCAAGTGAAGCTGAGAGGGCGAGCCTGCTTTCCTTTTCCTGCCCCCATTCTACCACTTTTTCTGAAAAAATTCAAAAATTCTCTTGACTTCAGTTTCCTGAAGTGATATCATAGCGT
Organism: uncultured Faecalibacterium sp.; assembly: GCA_934513205.1. Classification (GTDB taxonomy): domain Bacteria; phylum Bacillota; class Clostridia; order Oscillospirales; family Ruminococcaceae; genus Faecalibacterium. Next base: position 51,431 of record CAKSWU010000001.1, read on the forward strand.
CACGCACTTCAGAGCACTGAAGTTCAACACTGCAAGCTGCGGCAAAGGAGTCGGTCTCCCTCGCCGTTTCACAGGATAGGAAAAGGCAAAGGAGACAAAACACTATGATCATCGTACTCAAGCAGAATGCCCCCGACGTACAGGTCCGCGAGTTCTGTCACGAGCTGGAGGACATGGGGCTGCAGATCAACGATTCCAAGGGCAGCGACACCCATATTCTTGGGCTGATCGGCGACACCAAAGCCATTGCCGAGAGCTGGGTGCTGGCAAACCCGGTGGTGGAGACCTGCCGCCGCGTGTCCGAGCCCTACAAGAAGGCCAACCGCAAGTTCCACCCGGACGACAGCGTCATTGACGTGGAGGGGGTCAAGATCGGCGGCGGCAATTTTGCGGTCATTGCAGGCCCCTGCAGCATCGAGAGCGAGGAGCAGATCACCTACTGCGCCCAGCGGGTGAAGGCCGCAGGTGCTTCCCTGCTGCGCGGCGGCGCGTTCAAGCCCCGCACCTCTCCCTACTCCTTTCAGGGCATGCGCAGCGAGGGATTGGACCTGCTCAAGCTGGCACGCCGCGCCACCGGTGCGCCCATCGTCACGGAAATTATGAACACCGAGCACCTGCCCCTGTTCGAGAACGTGGACCTGATCCAGGTAGGCGCCCGCAACATGCAGAACTTTGAGCTGCTCAAGGCCGTGGGCCGCCAGAAAAAGCCAGTGCTGCTCAAGCGCGGCCTTGCCAACACGCTGGAAGAGTTTGTGATGAGCGCCGAGTACATCATGGCCGAGGGCAACGAGAACGTCATCCTGTGCGAGCGCGGCATCCGCACCTTCGAGACCAGTATGCGCAACACGCTGGACCTTGCCGGTGTGGTCATGCTGCACAAGATGACCCACCTGCCGGTGGTGGTGGACCCCAGCCACGCCTGCGGCCACGCATGGATGGTGCCGGAGCTGGCAAAGGCAGCGGTGGCTGCCGGTGCCGACGGTCTGATGATCGAGGTGCACAACAACCCCGCCAAGGCCAAGTGCGACGGCGCACAGAGCCTGACCCCGGACCAGTTCGATGAACTGATGCAGTTCATTGGCAAAGAGGTAGAGTTCTTCGGCAAAAAAATGAACTGAACCTGCCCGAAAGAATATTGTTATACGCAGGGACTGCTGTGCCGACCGGGTTCAGCAGTCCTTTTTTGCCGGAAAGTTCGCCAAGCCGGAAGCCTTCCCCCGGTCGGGGGAAGGTGGCTGCGCGCGAAGCAAGCAGACGGATGAGGGCGCAGGCAGGCAGCATTTTACCTTAAATACCCCCGATTTCTGTGCACCGGCGGGTTTTCATTTTCTTTTCACGGGTTTTATGGTATACTATGGTGTATTTTGAAAATTCACTGCCGAAAGAGGTTTTAAAGATGAAAGCACACATTGCACGCAACCAGAACGCCGGGGTGCCGCTGGCGCTGGGCTGGAACCTTTCCCCCGCCGACCGGGGCAAGCTGGAGGGCATGGCACCCGCCTTTGGCATGAAGCTGCTGCCCGTTGCCCCCGCCGATGCCGGCAAGACCGTTGCCCAGCTGCTGGGCGAGGTGGAGTGCAAGGCTGCGCGGACGCTGGTGCTGGAGCCGGGGGCCTATCCTCCGGCGCTGGTGCTGGCAAATTTCCGCGATAAGGACGTGGACACCCTGCTGGACCTGATGCGGCAGGCACAGGTGACCGTCCCGCTCAAGGCGGTGGTCACCCCCGCAAACCGGAACTGGGTCTTTGGCGACCTGCTGGCCCATCTGCAGGAGGAGCACGCCGCCTTCACCGCCGCAAAGGAGAACAAGACCCTATGAATCTGACCCGCGCAAACCGTTTGCTCAGCGGCGTGCTGGCTGCTGCTCTCAGCCTTGTTTTGCTGGCAGGCTGCGTCCCGAAAAAAAAGCAGCTGACCCGCTATTCCACGATCTTTTTCGATGCCTTTGACACCGTGACCCAGGTCATTGCCTACTGCAAAAACGAGGAAGAGTTCAACACCCAGATGGAAGCTCTCCACGCCGACCTGCTGACCTACAACCAGCTGTACGACATCTACAACGACTACGACGGCATCAACAACGTCAAGACCATTAACGACAACGCCGGAAAAGCCCCGGTGAAGGTGGACCCGCACATCCTGTCCATGCTGGAGCTGGCAGACCGGATGTACGCCACCACGAACGGCAAGCTGAACATTGCCATGGGCAGCGTGCTGCGCATCTGGCACGACTACCGCGAAGCTGCCGAGGCCACCGAGAGCGAAGCCGACAACCGCCTGCCTGCGCAGGAGGAGCTGGAAGCTGCCGCGCAGCACTGCGACATCAACAACATCGTCATTGACGAGCAGGCGGGCACCGTCTATCTGGCGGACCCGGAGATGTCGCTGGACGTGGGCAGCGTGGGCAAGGGCTACGCCGTGGAGATGGTCTGTCAGGCTGCCGAAGCCCGGGGGCTGACCAGTGCTCTGGTGAGCGTGGGCGGCAACCTGCGCGCCATTGGAACAAAGCCGGACGGCAGCCCGTGGACCGGCGGCGTGGAGGACCCGTGGAACGCTGCGGCCGTCTACACCGCCTCCAATTCCATGCTGACCGCCGCCATCAACATGAGCGGCATGTCCCTTGTTACCAGCGGCGACTACCAGCGCTACTTTGTGGTGGACGGCAAGCGCTACCACCACATCATCGACCCGGACACCCTGTGGCCTGCCGCCTACTTCAACAGCGTCACCGTGCTGTGCCCGGACTCCGGTCTGGCGGACTGCCTGACCACCGCCCTGTTCTGCATGCCGCTGGCAGAGGGGCAGAAGCTGGTGGAATCGCTGGACGGCGTGGAAGCCCTGTGGTGCACTACCGACCGGCAGGTCGTCACCTCCAGCGGGTGGGACAGCCACCAGAGGTCCTGACCGGCCCAAGACAGCAAAAAAGCACTGCATCGCAGCATCAAGCTGGGTGCAGTGCTTTTGTTTTGCTGTTCAGAACCCGTGGAGCGGTGCGTAGTAGCTGGGCACACCGGCCTGCGGTTTGGGGGCGGAAGCCTGCTGGCGAAGCGCCGAGCGGGTGACCTCCGCCCAGGAATACTGGGTCATGTACTCTCCGCGGTAGGAGTTTGCCGCCGAGCGGTCGCCCCGCAGGAAGTTGTAGTAGTCGCAGTCCACCTTGCTGGTGTCGATGGCAAGCGTGCTGCGTCCGCGCACCAGAAGGCCGTTGACCCCGGCGTCCTCCAGCGCATGGCTCAGATCAAAGATCAGGTTGCGCAGGTGGCTGTGGAGCGATGCCGTGTCGGGCTTGTCCTCCCAGAGCACCGCCAGCATCTCGCCGTTGGTACAGGTGGCACCGTTGCGGTCCACGAGGTAGGCCAGCAGCTCCTTGCTCTTGCTGCGCTTGAAGGCCAGCGGACGTCCGCCCACGAACACATCAAAGTTGCCAAAGCACTGGACTTTGACCCCGGTGGGCGCTTCTGTCGGCGGGTAGCGCAGATTTTCCAGCACCGTGCGCACATCCGCCTCGTTGGCGGGCTTGAGCAGAAAGCCGCTGACGAAGATCTGCAGCGCTTCCAGCGCATACTCCGGATGCTCCGTCACCAGGATCAGGTTGCAGTGCGGCTGCAGTTTCTGGATCATGCGGGCGATGGTCAGTCCCTTCATGCCCGGCATTTCCAGATTCAGGAATGCGGCATCCATGGGTCCCTGCCGCATCCAGCTCAGTGCGTCCTCGGTGGTCATGGCGCTGATATAATCGCAATCGGGTGCAACGCGGCACAGGATGCGGATCAACGAATTGATCGCCAGCTGTCCGTCATCCACGACGAGTATTTTCATCCTTGTTTCCCCCGCAAATATCCCCATAACAAAAATCGTTATAGGAGCAGACTATTCTCTAGTAAGTTTAACACGAAGCGCCCCAGTTGGCAAGTTTTTTTCGGTAAAATGCCATAATCCAGCAAATTGTTTCCAAATGAAACTTTCTTCACTGCCGCGGGGAAAGGGGCAGCAAACCCCGGCAGGCCGGAGTTTCTCCGTTCTGCCGGGGTCGTTTCGTCACCGGATGTCCAGCTCCGGCGGGATATCCAGCTGGTCCGAGACGTATTTCCCGTTCTTTTTGCGTTGACGCACACACTCGGTAAGCAGATATTCGATCTGCCCGTTCACCGAGCGGAAGTCATCCTCTGCCCAGGCGGCAAGGGCATCGTAGAGCTTGGCGTTCAGGCGCAGGGGCACCTGCTTTTTGGGTTCTGCCATCAGTACAGGCTGCCGCTGTTCACGATGGGCTGAGCATCGCGGTTGCCGCACAGCACCACCAGAAGATTGGACACCATTGCCGCCTTGCGCTCGTCGTCCAGCTCCACGACTTTGTTCTCGTTCAGACGATCCAGCGCCATTTCCACCATGCCCACAGCGCCGTCCACGATCATCTTGCGGGCATCAATGATGGCACTGGCCTGCTGACGCTGCAGCATGACCGCTGCAATTTCCGGTGCATAGGCCAGATAGGTGATGCGTGCCTCCACCACCTCAATGCCGGCCTCTGCCACGTTTTTCTGGATCTCGTCCCGGATGCGGGCAGCCACCACCTCAGAGGAGCCGCGCAGGCTGCCCTCGTCGGCCACGCCGTCGCCGGTGGTGTCCACGTTGGGAGAAACATCATAGGGGTACACCCGCACCACGTTGCGCAGGGCGCTGTCGCACTGCAGGGAGAGGTATTCCTTATAGTTATCTACGTTGAACACAGCCTTGGCGGTATCGGTCACGCGCCAGATGACCGCAATGCCGATCTCCACCGGGTTGCCCAGACAATCGTTGATCTTCTGGCGGGAGTTGTTCAGGGTCATCATCTTGAGGGAGATTTTTTTGCTCATGGACTCGGCGCTCATCTGAGCATTCTGACCGTTATTGCCAAACAGCGCAGCCACGCTGTTTTCCTTGCTGTTCACATCTCCGCTCTGGCTCAGGCGGGTGCCGGCGGCGGGGTTGACGGCGGTGCAGAAGGGGTTTACCCAGTAAAAGCCCTGCCCCTTCAGGGTGCCGATGTAATCGCCAAACAGGGTGAGCACCAGCGCCTCCTGCGGCTTTAATACTTTAAGACCACAAAACAGGAAGATGCCTGTGATCCAATAGGCAATGGACAAGATCAGCAGCGGCAAGCCCAGAAGCATCCGGTCCGCATTCAGCAGGGTGATGCTGCAAATAAACAGAGCAATAGATGCCACATAGCCCAGCAGAGTGAGCAGCAGCACAGCCATGCCGTTTTTGCGGGTATTCAAAATTTTCTCTTCCATAACAGGTCCCTCCTTATCGGGGTCGGAAGCGTTTCTTTATGATATCAAAATAATATCATTTTAGGAAGAATCTGTCAAGTACCTCCAACAAAAAAATCCCCGCCTGCCCGGGCACTGCCACGGACAAACGGGGATCTTTTTTCTGATAAAGTAAGGGTGCGATGCCTCAGCGCTTATACTTTGCGGCGGTCTGCAAACGCTGCATGGCACGGTCCAGCGCAATTTTGCTCTGGTAATATTCGTGCATGCTCTGCTTATGCTGCAAGCGTTCCTCGGCGCGGATGCGGGCGGCCTCGGCACGGTTCTTGTCGATATCCTCCGGGTTCTCGGCGCTGTCCACCAGCACCATCACATAGGCGGGGGTCACTTCAGCAATGCCGTCGCCCACCAGCACATCCCGGGCTTTGCCGTCCACCACAAAGTGGAGCATGCCCATGTGCAGCGCCACCAGAACCGGGTTATGCCCGGCCTGTACGCCGTAGATGCCATCGCTGATGGGCAGGGTCAGATCCTCGCAGTCGCCCTGATAGAACTCGCCGCTGGATGCTGTGATGCTCAGCATGAACTTGTTCATCAGACGGCACCGCCCTTTTCCTCAGCCAGCTTCTTTTCTGCCTTTTCGCGTGCTTCCTCCAGCGTACCTACGTTGAAGAATGCCCACTCCGGCAGGTCATCGGCCTTGCCGTCCACAATAGCGGCAAAGCTGCGCACGGTGTCCTTCAGGGGCACATACTTGCCCTTGAGGCCGGTAAAGTTCTCGGCCACGGCAAAGGGCTGGGACAGGAATTTCTGCAGCTTGCGGGCGCGCATGACGGTCAGCTTGTCGTTCTCGTCCAGCTCGTCCATGCCCAGAATGGCAATGATGTCCTGCAGCTCCTGATAGCGCTGCAGAATGGACTGCACCTTGCGGGCTACGCGGTAGTGCTCCTCGCCCACGATATCTGCCTCCAGAATGCGGGAGGTAGAAGCCAGCGGGTCCACAGCCGGGTAGATGCCCTGCTCCACGATCTTACGGGACAGCACGGTGGTGGCGTCCAGATGGGCAAAGGTGGTGGCGGGGGCGGGGTCGGTCAGGTCGTCGGCAGGCACATAGACGGCCTGCACCGAGGTGATGGAGCCGTCCTTGGTGGAGGTGATGCGCTCCTGCAGAGCGCCCAGCTCGTTGGCCAGTGTGGGCTGATAGCCCACGGCAGAGGGCATACGGCCCATCAGGGCAGAGACCTCACTGCCGGCCTGCACGAAACGGAAGATGTTATCAATGAACAGCAGCACGTCCTTGTGGGTCTCCTCACGGAAGTACTCTGCCATGGTCAGGCCGGTCTCGGCCACGCGCATACGGGCTCCTGGGGGCTCGTTCATCTGGCCAAAGACCAGTGCGGTCTTGTCCAGCACGCCGGAGGCGTTCATCTCGCCCCACAGGTCGCAGCCCTCGCGGGAGCGCTCGCCTACGCCGGTAAAGATGGAGTAGCCGCCGTGCTCGGTGGCCACGTTATGGATCAGCTCCTGGATCAGCACGGTCTTGCCCACGCCGGCGCCGCCGAACAGGCCGATCTTGCCGCCCTTGGCGTAAGGAGCCAGCAGGTCGATGACCTTGATGCCGGTCTCCAGGATCTCAGTCGCAGGCTTCTGCTCTGCAAAGCCGGGTGCCTTGCGGTGGATGGGCCAGTGCGGCAGCTCGTCCACAGCGCCCTTGCCGTCAATGGGGCGGCCCAGCGGGTCGAACATCCGGCCCAGTGTGCCCTCGCCCACAGGGGCGGTCAGGCCGTGGCCGGTAGCTTCCACCGGCATACCCTTGCCCAGACCCTCGCTGGCAGAAAGCATGATGCAGCGCACCGTGGTCTCGTTGACGTGCTGCGTCACCTCCATGGTGCGCTCGGTGCCCTCTGCGGTCACGGTAAGCGCCTCCTGCAGGGCAGGCAGCCTGCCGGCGGTGAACTGCACATCCACCACGGGGCCTGCTACGCGAATAATAGTTCCCTGTATCATTTGGATTGCCTCTTGTCAAATCTTGTTTGTCCAACGAACCCTCTCAGTCATCGCTGCGCGATGCCGTCAACTGCCCTGAAACCTCCCCCTTCGGAGGAGGTGGCACGCCGTCAGGCGTGACGGAGAGGGTTTTCCTTTATTATGTCCGGTCCTGCACGGCAGCCGCGCCGCCGATGATCTCGGTGATCTCCTGCGTGATGGAGCCCTGACGGGTGCGGTTGTATTCCAGCTGCAGGTCCCGGATCATATCATTGGCGCTCTTGGTAGCAGAATCCATGGCGGTCATGCGGGCGCTCTGCTCGGCGCAGAAGCTCTCGGTCATGGCACCAAAGATCATGCCGTGCATATAGATGGGTGCGATCTGCTCGAACACCGTCCATGCGTCCGGCACCAGTTCCACCTCGCCCCTGGGGTCGCCCAGACCCTTGGGAGCAGGCTGCAAATACCGCCGATCCAGCGGCAGCAGACGCTCCATGACAGGCTCACTGGTAAGGGCGTTCTGAATCTTAGTGTAGACGATGTAGATTTCGTCCAGCTTGCCGGACTTGAAGTCGTCAATGGCGTCTACCGTGATGTCGCGGGCACGCTGCAAAGTGGGTGCGGTTGCGCTATAACGGAACTCCTCCACAAGGCGGGGGTCCCGGTGGCGCAGGGCGCGGTAGCCCACCTGACCGATGACATAAAAACGGTCGTTGGGGTCTGCGTGCTCCCGCAAAAACTTGAGCAGGTTCTGGTTATAAGCACCTGCCATGCCCTTATCGGCGGTAAGCACCAGATACGCCCGCCGGGGGTTTTCCAGATTCCGCTCATGGAAGAAGGGGTGCTCCGGCTCCTCCGGCAGATGCGGCACAACACGGGAGATGGTATCCCGCATACGGTTGAAGTAAGGGGACACATTCTGGTAGTTCTGCCGTGCCTTGCGCAGCTTGGACGAAGAGATCAGGTACATGGCATTGGTGATCTTCATGGTATCCTGAATGCTCTCGATGCGCTCCTTCAGCAGCTTACTGGACGACATGGTCATTGCCTCCCGCATAAGCTTTCCAAGCGTTCAGGATGGCGTCCACCCGGTCGGGTTCCAGCTTGCCGTCTGCATCGATCTTCTGCATGGTGCCGGAGACGTCTGCACGGAACTGCCGCACAAAGGCAGTGGTCTTTTCCCGCTGCTCTGCGGTGGGCAGAGTGTCCAGCAGGCCGTGGGAAGCCAGCACCAGAATGACCACCTGCTCGGCATCGGACTTGGGCTGGCACAGCGGCTGCTTGAGCATTTCCATCAGTGCCTTGCCGTGCTCCAGCTGGCGGCGGGTCTCGGCGTCCAGATCGGAGCTGAACTGTGCAAAGGATTCCATCTCCTTATACTGTGCCAGCTCGATACGCAGGTTTGCGTTGGCCTTTTTCATGGCCTTGGTCTGGGCAGCGCCGCCCACACGGGACACCGACAGACCCACGTTGACAGCCGGGCGGTTGCCGGCGTTGAACAGGGCGCTCTCCAGGAAGATCTGACCGTCGGTGATGGAGATGACGTTGGTGGGGATGTAGGCCGAAACATCGCCGGCCTGCGTCTCTACGATGGGCAGTGCGGTGATAGAGCCGCCGCCCAGATCATCCCGCATACGGCAGGAGCGCTCCAGCAGACGGGAGTGCAGATAGAACACATCGCCGGGGTAAGCCTCACGGCCCGGGGAGCGGCGCAGCAGCAGCGAGATGGCACGGTAGGCCACCGCGTGCTTGGACAGGTCATCGTAAACGATAAGCACGCTCTTGCCCTTGGCCATGAAGTACTCGGCCAGCGCAGTGCCCGCATAGGGAGCGATGTACTGCAGCGGGGCAGAATCCGACGCGGTAGCGGCCACGATGGTGGTATAGCTCATAGCGCCGTGCTTTTTCAGATCCTCAGCCACGCGGGCGATGGAGGAAGCCTTCTGACCGATGGCCACATAGATGCAAAGCACATCCTTGTCCTTCTGGTTCAGGATGGCATCGGTGGCAATGGAAGTCTTACCGGTCTGGCGGTCGCCGATGATCAGCTCACGCTGACCGCGGCCGATTGGGAACATGGAGTCGATCGCCAGAATACCGGTGTGCAGCGGGGTGTCCACGCTCTGGCGCTCCAGAATACTGGGTGCCTGCTTCTCAATGGGGTTGTAGCCTTCGGCCTCAATGGGGCCTTTGCCGTCAATGGGCTCGCCCAGCGGGCTGATAACACGACCCAGAAAAGCATCGCCCACCGGGATACCGGCGCGCTTGCCGCTGCGGGTGACCATGGTGCCCACACCAACGGTCTCGGCACCATCGAACAGCATAACGCCCAGCTGCTCGGGCTCCACGCTTTCCACCATGCCCTTGGCACCGTTTTCAAAGGTGACGATCTCGCCGTACACAGCGCGGTTCATGCCGTCAATGTGCACGATGCCATCGGCGGAGGAGATGACCACACCGCCCTCCGCGGAGGTCTCGGCGGGCTTGTAGTCCTCGATGCGGGTCTTGAGGGTAGCCAGCGAGGGCTTGCCCTCCATCATTTTGTCCAGCTGATGACGGCCGGAATTGTCGAACACGCGGTCGCCCACCTGCAGGACATAGCCGGAAAGCAGGCTCTCGTCCACGGTGATGTTCAGGATGACTTCCGTGGCGTCATACAGCTTTTTGATCTCCGACTTGATGCGGTCCAGATCTTTTTCGCGGAGTTTATGGGCGCAGCGCAGGCTGGCCTTGACAATGCGGTTATCCGCAAAAAATTCACGACTGAATTCAGTTGCCATTGCCTGCACCTGCTTTCTGCAGCAGATCGTCCAGCAGCTGATCATCATCCTGGGCGGTCAAATTATGTTTCAAAAGCTTTTCGCACATGGAGCGTGCCAGTGCCGTAGCCTGTGCATCTGCTTCCCGCAGCTTGTTCTGGCGCTCGATCTCCACAGCGGCCTTACCGGCAGCCACGATCTCGTCGGCCTGCTTCTGCGCATCGGCCAGCAGCTGCTGCTTTTCCACCTCGGCCTGCTTCTCGTAGGCTTCGCGGCGGGCTGCGGCTTCGTTGTCCACATTACGCAGCTTGTCCTGCGCGGTCGTAAGTGCTGCGGCGGCCTCGGTCTTGGAGGTCTGTGCCGCTGCAATGTCTGCCTCGATCGTCTTCTGGCGCTGATCCAGCACGTTCTGGATGGGCTTGAACAAAAACTTGCGCAGCAGCACATACAGGATCAGGACATCCACCACGGTCCACAGCAGGTTCAAATCCAACTTCAGCATTCGTCCACGCCTCCGTTACTGGCCCAGGAACAGGATGATCAGCAGTGCAACGACGAAGCCGAAAATTGCGGTACCTTCTGCCAGAGCAGCGCCCAGCAGCAGGTTCGTCTGGATCTTACCGGAAGCCTCCGGCTGGCGGGAGATGGCCTCCGTTGCCTTACCAGTTGCAATACCAATGCCAATACCGCCGCCAATACCGGTCAGCGCTGCAATGCCAGCGCCCAGAGCTACCAAACCACTCATAGTTCTATCTCCTTTGTAATTACAGTTTTAAATGTGTTGTTTATTCCTCGCCGCCGATGCTCTCTTTCATAAACAGTGCGGTCAGGAACACGAAAACATAGGTCTGAATCAGACCATCGAACAGGTCAAAATACAGGCTGAACACCGCCGGGACGAACACCGGCACCACCAGCTTGAGCAGTTCCATGATGACGAACGCGCCCAGCACGTTGCCGAACAGTCGCATGCACAGACTGGTGGGGCGAATGGCGATCTCGAGGATGTTCATAGGGGTCATAATGGGGGTAGGGGCTGCAAGGCTCTTGAGAAAGCCCGCGCCGCCCCGGGCGCGAACGCCTGCATACTCGATAAGCACGATGCTCATCAGCGCCAGCGCAGCGGTCACATCCAGATCCTTTGTGGGGGGCTTTACGCCGAACACACCGATCACGTTGGAGCAGGCAATGTACAGCGCCACGGTCATCAGATAAGGCACATAGCGGCTGCCCTCCTTGCCCAGCAACCCTTCAAAGAAGTTTTTGCCAAGGGAGTACAGCGCTTCCAGTGCTGCCTGACGCTTGCTGATGTGATCCACCTTCAGGTTGCGGGTAAGCAGGATGGAGCCCACCACCAGCAGCAGCATGATCACCCAGCTGATGACCACCGATTCCGGGATCTGCAGCGAGCCGACCTTGACATACTCCACGGTAAGCTCTTCCATCAGAGCCTGCGTCAATTTGTTCATTTGCTTTTCCTCCTTCCTGCAGGGATAGGGTCTGCGGGCGGGAGCCGGATGTGCGGCGCATCCCCGGCCGAGGATCTGCCGCACGCCCTTGCTCCGCGCCCCTTCACACCTTCTTATCACGCGAAGAAAAGACTTTGTACCGTGAAAAAAGCAAGGAAGGCGCTGCCTGAATGCTGTCTGCGCCCTCCCCTTTCTTTGTCGGTTTCGTCTTTTTTCGTTGTGTATAATAGTACGATTGCACAAAATTGGCAAGAGTATTTGTGCACATTCTACATTTTACCCGGTAGCATTGCACCAGCAAAACAAAACTGTTGTACAGGGTGCACAATTGCAAGTTAAAAAAGCATATAATCTGTACAATTTTCTTGGATTTTTCCAGCGCTTTGCAGGCGTATTCTTCCGGTTTTGGGAAATATTTCCGCAAAAATAGCCGTACCGTATAGCTTTTATATATCAGGTATATAAAAAACGTATAGGTATCTTTTCCGGTATGTTCCGGCGGCATCTTATGTATATTACTTATACATATTTATTATAGAATCGCAGCCAAACCGCCTTACATGGCCTGCTTTTCCCCACGGCGGAACACCAGCCGGAAAATGGCGCGGGCCAGCGGGCCGCAGTACAGCATCTGCCAGCACAGCGCCATGGGCATATTGCAGCCCCAGGTGTGCACCCACATTCCAAAGCTCGGCTCTTTGAACAGCAGTGTTGCGACCAGACTCATCACCGGGCACATGATGCACACGATCATCAGCGAGATGGCGTAGGTGATGAACTGCGGGCGGTCGGTGGGGCGCATAAACAGGAATGCCAGCTTCGTGGCCAGCTTTTCCACCACAAAAAACTCCAGCACACAGGCCACCGGCACCATAATGGGCATCTCATGCAGAGCCATGACAAAGGTGGCGTTGGTCACACCATTTGTGTTCAGCGCCACATTGTAGACGATCATGCCATAGACCATGATAGCTGCCATGACAATGGTAAAGAAGATGCGTTCCGGTAAAGTTTTAGGCATTTTGATTCTCCGTTTCTTTTACGTGTAAATTTTTGCCGCAAAAAGCCGCCCCGCGAAACTTTCATCTCGCGGGGCGGCTGCGACTACCATTCATTGGTGCTATTTTAGCACAAATAGAACCTGCGCATAATACCCTGCAGGCACTTTCTCCCCTTTTGCAAAAAATCCTTCACGAACGGCCCGGAACTTCTGGGCAGCTTTGCTGTGACTCCCCCGGCAGCTCTCCCCACAGGGCGCAGAGTTTCTTTCCAAAAGGTCTGATCGTCCGGACACACTGCGCAGAAATCGGCATTTTGCACGTTCCATCTGCTATTTTTCAAGAACTGCACAATTTTATGTTTCTATCCTTGTGCACTCTGCGAATAGACAAATCAATCAGAAATATGTATAATAAAGCCAGAAACCAGAGAAGTACAGCAGAAGCTCAAATGAGAGCTAATCCCGCTGACTTTAAGCAGAAAGGAGCGAGACCGATGGTTGATATGGAACCCGCACAGCAGGGACAGGCTGTCGGGATTCGCTGAGAAGCAAAAAAGAGGCTCACCACAAACGGGATGTTTCCCCCGTATCAGAACAACAACATCGAGCCAGTCTTGAGCATCAAAAATGCGATGTAACGACAACCTGTCGATAAACACTTTCCCCGGCAATTCAAATAGATCCGCTGGAGATGATCTTTTGTGAAAGCATCAATGATCCGGAGAACCTTATTTGAATAGCAAAAAGGAGTTCTACCAATGTACTAAGTAAGACGTCCCCCGCAAATCTAACTCGAAAGAATGTGGTAATATGAAATTCATCCTGATGAACCGTATGCCGCAGTCCAACAGTTGAGAAAAGGGTCAGTCCAATGTACAATTGATTTCATCCCCTTGCATAGCACCCAAATTCTGAAGAAACGTTTCTAAGGAGAGTCACCCTATGAAACCGACATTCCGAAAATGAGGTAACCCAAGGAGAAGAGGCTTATGACTCCGAAGAAGTAAGGATCCAGCCGGACGAGGGCTTGCAACCGCCTCGTCCGGCTGGTTTTATTTTTCGCTTTTTCAACCAATAGTTGACGCCCGGTTTGTGCAAATTTCACGCAGGAAGGTTGAATGCCGTCCTTGTGTTTTCGCTCCCCTATGTTATAATCGTGGAAAAGATGGAGGTGTATTCCATGGAGTCATTCTTATCGTTTTCTACTCTGTTCAACCTTGTGCTGACTGTTATCTGGTTCATCTCCGGCATTCGGGATTTTCAGGGCAAAGACCCGTTCCTCAATCTGCCGTTCAACCAGTATCACCGCGACCCGGAATACCGCGCCATGTGGCAGAAGAAAAACGGTGTGTTCTTCATGCTCAACAGCATCGCCTTTCTGATCTTGACCTTCACACCCGTTACATCGCTGGTCTACCGTATCCTCTTCGGCATCGCCATCGTGGGCGATCTTCTTTATCTTGTCGCTTACGAAAGTTGGGACCATAGTGCTGATTGACCGCCGGAAAGGGGCCACCATGAATTTGAATCTTTCGGACTGGGATTGGCTGAACGCTGCACTGGGCGTACTGTTTTTGTACCGCGGCATCCGGGACCTGTACAATGGCACCGGCACCGGATGGAGCAGTGAGGACGAAAAGAAACACTTTCACAGTTCCTTCGGCATCCTGTCGATCCTTTGCGGTGCACTCTATCTGGTCAACATTTTTCTGCCCAAGGTGGAGCCGCTGCGCTCCATTTTGATGGTGGCAGCGCTCGTATTCAGTGTTGTTCTGCTGATCTCGCATCTGTGCTATCTCTTGAGCAAAGACGACAAAAAGTGAGGGGGCCCTATGGAGGTCATCTTTTCGATCTTAGCCGCACTTTTCGGCATTGGGTTCGGCATTTTTATGGCGCTGCAGCCGGAGGATGCCATTGCCCTGCATGACCGTGGGCGGTATACGCAGACCGAACCAACGGAAAAATACATCAGGCTGACCCGGCTGGAAGGCATCGTACTCTCGGTGCTCTGCGCCGTGCTTCTGGTGGTACTGCTGTTCGCGCCCCAATAAGACTTTGTCGCTTTCCTCTTGCGCTTGACTTCTCACCCTGTTACAATGAGAAAAAACGCAGGAGGTTTTTTATTATGGTCAAGCATGTGATCCTGTGGCAGCTGAAGGACGAGCTGTCCGACGCCGAAAAAGCCGCCGTCAAGGCAGGCATCAAGGAGGGGCTGGAAGGTCTGGCAGGCAAGGTCCCGGGCCTTGTGGAAGTGCATGTCAACATCAACGGTCTCCCCTCTTCCACCGCCGATGTGATGCTGGACACCACCTTTGAAAGTGCCGAGGCCCTCAAGGGCTACTCCGTCCATCCCGCCCATGTGGCTGTGGCCGACGGCAAGGTGCGGCCCTACACCAAGGCACGGTTCTGTCTGGATTACGAGATTTCATGTTGACAAACCCACCGTTTTTGCGTATTATAGACATAACAATGTAAATTGGCTGTGAAGAGAAGAGTACGCACCGTCTGCGCCTGACAGAAAGCCCGAAGGATGGAACCGGGCAGGCCGCGCGATGCCGAAGATGGTCTCGGAGCTGCGCAGGTGAAGATTGAGCCTGCGACGGGTGCGCCCGTTACCGCGCTGCGCCGTGCCTTTTGGCCCGGCAAAAGGCTGCGCCCGCAAGGGCACGGCGAAGCAAGGTGGTACCACGAAAGTTTCTGCGCTCTCGTCCTTGTCCGGCACATCCGGCAGGACGGGGGCGTTTTTTCGCGCTGCACCGTCAAATCAGGAAAGGAAGAGTATCCCCCATGAGCGAGCACAAGACATTTTACATCACCACCCCCATCTATTATCCCAGCGACAAGCTGCACATCGGTCACAGCTACACCACTGTGGCCTGCGATGCGCTGGCACGGTTCAAGCGGATGCAGGGCTACGACGTCATGTTCCTGACCGGCACCGATGAGCACGGTCAGAAGATCCAGGACAAGGCCGCCGACGCCGGCGTGACCCCCAAGGAGTATGTGGACAAGATCGTTGCCACCGTCAAGGATCTGTGGAAGCTGCTGGACGTCAGCTACGACCGCTTTATCCGCACCACCGACGACTACCATATGGAGTCCTGCCAGAAGATCTTTACCAAGCTGTACGAGCAGGGCGATATCTATAAGGGCGAGTACATCGGCCACTACTGCAAGCCCTGCGAGAGTTTCTGGACCGACAGCCAGCTGGTGGACGGCAAGTGCCCCGACTGCGGCCGTGAGGTCTACGATGCCCACGAGGAAGCCTACTTCTTCAAGACCAGCAAGTACGCCGACCGCCTGCTGAAGCTCTACGAGGAGAACCCTCAGTTCATCCAGCCCGAGAGCCGCAAGAACGAGATGATCGCCTTCATCAAGCAGGGCCTGCAGGACACCTGCGTGTCCCGCACCTCGGTCAAGTGGGGCATCCCGGTGCCCTTCGACCCCAAGCACACCATGTATGTGTGGGTGGACGCCCTGAGCAACTATATCTCCGCGCTGGGCTACGGCAACGAAACTTATCACGATTACGATAAGTTCTGGCCGGCAGACCTGCACATGGTGGGCAAGGAGATCCTGCGCTTCCACACCATTCTGTGGCCCGCCATGCTGATGGCACTGGATCTGCCCCTGCCCAAGCGGGTGTTCGGTCACGGCTGGCTGCTGATGAACGGCGGCAAGATGTCCAAGTCCGTGGGCAACGTGGTGGACCCCGTCATCCTGTGCGACCGTTACGGCGTGGACGCCATCCGCTACTTCCTGCTGCGCGAGATTCCCTTTGGCAACGATGGTATGTTCACCAACGAAGCCCTGATCACCCGCATCAACAGCGATCTGGCCAACGATCTGGGCAACCTGCTCAGCCGCACCGTTGCCATGTGCGAAAAGTACTTCGGCGGCACCGTGCATAACGTTGTCGGCACCGAGGCCATCGACACCGAGCTGGAGACCATGGTCAACGAGCTGACCGCCAAGGTCACGGCGGACATGGACAACCTGACCATCCCGCAGGCGCTGATGGAGATCTTTGCGGTCATCCAGCGCGCCAACAAGTACATTGACGAAACTGCCCCCTGGGCACTGGCAAAGGACGAGGCCAACAAGGCACGTCTGGAGAGCGTGCTGTATCACCTGTGCGAGGCTCTGCGCGTGTGCGGCATCCTGCTGAACGCCTACCTGCCCACCACCGCCCCCAAGATGATGGAGCAGCTGGGTCTGGACGCTTCCGCTCTGGAGCTGTCCAAGACCACCTACGGCGCGCAGGAGAGCTACACCGTGCACAAGGGCGAGGCTCTGTTCCCCCGCATCGACGTGGCAAAGGAGATCGCCCACCTGAAGGAAGAGGACGAGAAGCGCAAGGCTGCCGCCGCTGCTGCCAACAAGGCCAAGGAGGAAGCCGAGAAGAAGGCTGCCGCCCCCGCTGAGGAGAGCAGCGTGGACTTCACCCACGAGGAAGAGATCGACTTTGACACCTTCTGCAAGGTGGAGCTGCGCGTGGCTGAAGTGCGCGCCTGCGAGAACCTGAAGGAGAGCAAGAAGCTGCTGCACCTGACCGTCTTTGACGGCGAGCGGGAGCGCTGCATCCTGTCCGGCATTGCCAAGTGGTTCAAGCCGGAAGATCTGATCGGCAAAAAGATCGGCATCGTGTGCAATCTGGCTCCCCGTCCGATGATGAAGGGCAAGTACGTCAGCGAAGGCATGATCTTTGCTGCCGACACCGCAGATGGCGGCTGCTCCATTGCATTCTACGGCGACGATACCCCCGTGGGCAGCCGCATCCACTAAGTGAGGAACAACATGTCTGATAATACAGCCGTTCGTGCGGCAAAGCTGGATAAGATCTTCGGCACGCCGGTGTGCGCCGTGCTGCTGGCTATTTTCTGCAATGTGCTGTGGGGCTCGGCCTTCCCCTTCATCAAACTGGGGTACCGGCTGTTCTCCATCAGCACCGGCGACACCGCCTCCATCTTCTGCTTTGCGGGGGTGCGGTTCATGCTGGGCAGCGTGCTGGTGCTGCTGGGCAGCATCCTGCTGCAGGGGCGAGCACCCCGTCTGCCCCGGGGTAAAGTGGCAGCCGAGTGCTGCGCGCTGGGTCTGTGGCAGACCACGATACAGTATGCGTTCTACTACATCGCCGTGGCGATGCTCACCGGTGCCTTTGGCGGCATCCTGAACAGCACCCAGAGCTTTCTGGGCGTCATCTTTGCCCACTTTATCTACGGCAATGCGGACCGCATGACCCCGGCAAAAACGCTGGGCTGCGCCGTGGGCTTTGCCGGGGTACTTATCGGCACCCTTGGCAACCACGGCAGCGGCAGCGGCTGGGGCGTGTTCTGCATGATGGCGGCAACCGTCATCTTTACCCTGTCCGGTCCGTGGAACAAATCGGTCACCAAAAAAGCCGATAGCTTTGCTGTCTGCTTTTTGAACCTGTTCGTGGGCGGTCTGGGGCTGTTTGTGCTGGGCACTGTCATGGGCGGCCGTCTCCATGTGCAAAACGCGTTGGCTGCCGTGGTCATGCTGTATCTGGCCTTCATCTGCGGGGCAGGCTATGTGCTGTGGGCGCTGCTGATGAAGAACAATCCGGTCAGCCGCATCGCCATCTTTGGCTTCGTCAACCCGGTGGTCAACGTGCTGCTGAGCGCGGTGCTCAACGGCGAACCGCTGTTCCGCTGGCAGTATCTGGCGGCGCTGGTGTTCGTCTGCGTGGGCATCTGGCTGGTGAACAAGGCCCCCGCCCAGAAGGAGAAGGTATGACCGGCCCCATTTTTGACACCCACGCCCATTACAGTGCCCGCGCCTTTGACGCCGACCGCTCTTCCCTGCTGGACAGCCTGCCCGGCAAGGGCGTAGTGGGCGTGTGCGAGCAGGCCACCCACTCCGGGGACGCGCCCCGGGTACTGGAGCTGGCGCACCGCTACCCGTGGGTGGTGGCAGCCATTGGCATCCACCCGGAAAGCCTGCTGCCCGCTGCCGACTGCGGCGAGGAGGGCCCCGCGCCCACAGTGTCGGTGTACGGCGGCGACTGGGCCGCCGAGATGCGGGACCTGATGCCCTGCTACGACGACCCCAAGGTGGTGGCGGTGGGCGAGTGCGGGCTGGACTACCACTGGCCTGTGCCCAAGGACGCCCAACTGGCGCTGTTTGAAGCCGAGATCCGGCTGGCGCTGGAGCTGGACAAGCCCATCATCGTGCACGACCGCAACGCCCATGCCGATGTCTACGCCCTGCTCAAAAAGTACCGCCCCAAGGGCATCGTGCACTGCTATTCCGGCAGCGCCGAGGATGCGGTGCAGCTGGCGGCGCAGGGACTGTACATCGGCTTTGGCGGAGCGTGCACCTTCAAGGGTGCCAAGCGGGCAGCCAGGGCCATTTGCACCCTGCCGCTGGACGCCATTGTGCTGGAGACCGACTGCCCCTACATGGCACCGGAGCCGGTGCGCGGCACCCGCTGCGACAGCTCCCTCATCCGCTATGTAGGCGAGTATATCGCCCAGCTGCGGGGCATCTCTGCGGAAGAGGTGTTCCGCACCACAGCCGAAAATGCCCGCCGGGTGTTCGGGCTGTGACCATCCGCAAGAACCGGCGGCACGTTTTGAGCCGTTGTTTCTGTATAGATCAAAGGCAAAAATCCAAACTGTTATAAGGAGATCTCTATTATGAAAGCACGCATTCCCAAACACCGCGAGTTCATCATCAACTTCCCCGACAGCATCGACCAGAACAAGGCCAACGAGGGCTGGGCAAAGCTGCAGCAGGTCGTGGAGGACTACAAGAAGGCCCACAACGGCGCTTCCGTCTACGCTGCCACCTTCATCGAGGACTGCGAGCCCGAGGTGAAGAAGCTGCAGGAAGAGTACGGCTTCGAGTACACCGTGGAATACGTTCAGTAATTTTTAGTAAATCCAATACAAAAAGGCTCTGCGTCAAATGGCGCAGAGCCTTTTTTTCGGTCGTATTTACCGTTCCACCTTGCTCAGCAGGATGCGGTCGTTGTCCAGATTCCTGCCGGCATTTTCGCGGAACTTTTCCAGCAGGTCGTCCACGGTCATCCGGCTGCGCTCCTCGCCCTTCACGTCAAAGACGATGCGCCCCGCATCCATCATCAGGGTGCGGTTGCCCAGCTCCAGTGCCTGATGCATGTTGTGGGTGACCATCAGGCAGGTGATCTTTTTTTCCGCCACGATGTTCCGGGTCAGCTCCAGCACCTTTTCGGCGGTGGCAGGGTCCAGCGCGGCGGTGTGCTCGTCCAGCAGCAGCAGCTTGGGGGTGACAAGGGTCGCCATCAGCAGGGTCAGCGCCTGCCGCTGTCCGCCGGACAGCAGGCCCACCGGCTGCTTCATGCGGTCCTCCAGCCCCATGTCCAGCAGGGACAGCTTCTCGCGGAACACTTCCTTGTCCTTGCGGGAGATGCGGGAGAAGATGGCGTGGGGTGCGGTGCCGGCCCGCAGATAGGCCAGCGCAAGGTTCTCCTCGATGGTCATGTTGGGGGCAGTGCCCTTGAGCGGGTCCTGAAACAGGTGTCCGATGACCTTGCTGCGCTGGTGTTCCGGTTCAAAGGTGATGTCCTGCCCGCCCAGAAGGATGCTGCCCTCATCCGCGATGAAGCCGCCGGTGATGGCATTGAACAGGGTGGACTTGCCCGCGCCGTTGGAACCCACGATGGTGGCAAAGTCCCCGGCCTCCATGTGCAGGCTGACCCCGTTCAGGGCAACCTTTTCGTTGACGGTGCCGGGGTTGAAGGTCTTGTGCAGGTCGTTGAGCTGAAGCATTTCCATCTTACTTTCCCTCCTTGCCGGTGGTCACCCGGCGGCTGCGGGCGGTGTGCTTGCGCTTTTCAAAGGCGAAGTAGGAGCGGATGGCCGGCATCGAGATGGCAACGGCCACGATGACGGCAGACACCAGCTTCATGGCGGCGGCAGGCACGTTGAACCGCAGCGCCACTGCCACAATGAAGCGGTACAGGCAGCTGCCGAACACCACGCCGATGATGCGGCGCAGCATGGTGCGCTTGCCCACCAGCGTCTCACCGATGATGAGAGAGGCCAGCGCGATGGTCACCATGCCGGTGCCCACGTTGATGTCGCAGCTCTTCTGGTACTGCGCCAGCAGGCCGCCGGACAGCGCACACAGCGCACCGGAAACGCACAGTCCCACCGTGATGGTGAACGCCGGGTTGATGCTGGATGCCCGCACCATGGCGGTGTTGTCGCCGGTGGCGCGGATGGACAGGCCCATCCGGGTGCCCAGAAAGCCCAGCATGGCGGCGCCTGCCACGGCAATGATGGCAGCCGCCAGCACCAGCTTATACCAGCCGCCCAGAAAGCTCAGCGGGCCTTTTGCCAGCGAGAAGATGGTGGGGGTCTTGACCAGCGACATGGTGGAGGAGAAGCCCATCACCGCCAGATTGATGGTGTACAGGCCGGTGTTGACGATGATGCCCGCCATGATGCTTTCCACCCCAAGGCGGGTCTGCAGAAAGGCCGTGACAAAGCCGGAGCACACGCCCGCTGCCATGGCGGCAAACAGCGCCAGAATGGGGTGTCCGGTCAAAGCCACCTGACAGGCCACCGCGCAGCCCAGTGTGAAGCAGCCGTCGGTGGACAGGTCTGCGATGTTCAGGATGGAGTAGCTCAGGAACAGGGCCAATGCCACAAGGGCATAGATGCAGCCCAGTTCCAGCGCCGTCTGCAGGACGTTGAGGGAAAAGATACTCGCCAGCATGGTGTGCTCCTTTGAAATCAGGTTATTTTTACACGGGCTCGCCCTCTCAGCCATTGCTGCGCAATGTCAGCTCCCCCAAAGGGGGAGCCCTTGGCAAAACCGGAAACTTTACCGGACTGCCAAGGCCTCTCCCTTTGGGAGAGGTGGCGCGGCGTCAGCCGTGACGGAGAGGGCGAGGCACCTTTTCAATTCAGATCATCTTCAAGAGAAGTTCTCTGCGGTGGTCACTTCCGCGATCTCGGTGCAGTAGGGCTTGAAGGCTTCCTTCACCGCTGCCAGATCCACGCCCAGTGCCTCGGCGGTCTCGGTGTTGATGGTGACGATGCCGTTGTCAAAGGTCTGATAGGGCATCTCTGCAGCGCTCTTGCCATCGCACAGGATCTGCGCCACCATGTCAGCGGTGGCTTCGCCCAGCTGGACGTAGTCCACGCCGTAGCCCACAAAGGCACCGTTCAGCGCAAAGCTGTCTGCGCCGGTGTAGTGCTTGACACCGGCCTCGGCAAAAGCCTCGTAGATGGACAGCTCCGCGGTCATAATGGTGTTGTCGGTGGGGGTGAACACCGCCTTGACGCCGGATGCGATCAGGGCCTCGGCTGCCATCTGCACCTCGGCGGTGGTGGTGCCGTTCTTCTCAATGTACTTGATGCCCTTCGCATCGCAGAAGGCCTTGGCGTCTGCAATGGCCTGCGTGGAGGCATCCTGGCTCAGGTCATACAGCAGGCCGATGGTGTCGATGTCCGGGTCCACCGCAAGGATCAGGTTCATAATGGCATCGGTGTTCAGGGCATCGGAGGTGCCGGTGATGTTCTCGCCATCGTCAAAGCCTGCGGCGGCGGGGTCGGTGACGGCGGAGTAGACCACCGGGATGTCGGTATCTTCCACAGCAGCCAGCATGGTGGCGGCGGTGGGGGTCGCCACAGCCACGATCACGTCCACGCCATCGCCCACCAGATCGGCGCCGATCTGGTTCAGGTTGGACTGGTCGGCCTGTGCATTGGCGTAGTAGTCGGCGTAGTCAAAGGTGACGCCCTTCTCTTTTCCGATCTCATCCAGACGGCTCTCCACCGACGCCACGATCTGGTTCAGGGAAGCATGGTCCACATAGTTGACGATGCCCACCTTAAAGGTCTTGCCGCTTTCTGCGGCAGAAGCGGCGGCGGAAGATGCAGCCGCAGTGCTGGAAGCAGCGCCGCCGCAGCCGGTCAGGGCCAGTGCGGAAACGGCGGAGGCTGCCATGGCGGCCTTCAGGAAGCTGCGGCGGGAGATCATGTTCAGGTTTTTCATAGTGGTTAGCTCCTTTCCCGGAGCGGGCGGCAAATCAAAAGACCCGCTCCCTTTGCGGGACGGGTCTTAAAACAAAACGACCCTGTCCCTGTGTGTTATCCACAAGGACAGGATCGGGTAATTACGATTCTGCGGTGCCACCTTGCTTGCCCTGCTTTCCAAACGCAGAGCCCCTCACGGAGAGCCAACACTCCCCTGCCCTGTAACGGAGGCTTCCGTCCAAAGCTACTGAGCTGCCCTGCGGCATCCGTTTGCCCGGCCCTCGGCGGCCCACGAAACTCTGCCCCGCTCTCGCCCGTTTTCACTGTCCGGACTCACTGAAGATGCGCTGTGCAGGTTCTCTTCCGCCTCATCGGTTTGATTGCATTATACACTTTATTCAGATAAAGTCAAGAGGCATTTTCAAAATTTTTGGTTTTTCTTTTCAAAAAGTCGCTCTTCTCCGGTCAAGCCTGTCTCTTGCGGCGTCTGCGCCAGACAAAGTACGCCGTGTACACCAGCCACACTGCGATGCCACCCAAGGTCAGCGGGCGGCTCAGCCGCAGCCCATCGGGCTGATACACAAAGTCGATGTCGTTTTCCCCCGCCGGGCAGAGCACCGCCATCAGTCCCTCGTCCACCCGCAGGATGTCCGTCTCGCTGCCGTTGACATAGGCGGTAAAGCCGTCATCGTAGGGCACGGAGAAGAACACGAGGTTCTCTTTTTCCAGCGTGATCCTGGCGTGGAAGCCGGAATTGGTCATCTGGAACACCTCGGCGGCACCGGCGCGGCGGTCGCTGCAGTCGGACACATAGGCATCGTAGTCCAGGTCGTACTGTTTTTCCTCCGGCAGCGGAGTCAGGTATTTTCCATAGGTCCCGGCGTCCTCGTCCGTCAGCACCAGTGCCCGCATCAGCAGGTTGGCGCGAGAGGGCTTTGCCGTGGCTTCGTACTCAGACTCGGTAAGATAATAGTCGTAGCAAAAGCCCATGGGCACATAGTTTTTGTTCCGGTACAGTACAAAGCCGTCCTTTGCGCTGTCAAAGATCCAGCCGTCATCGGCCTCGGCTTCAAACGCGCCCTGCTTTTCCGGCGTGGTGATGAGATATTCCACACTCAGCAGGCCCCGCAGTGCATAATGGGACAGCTCCGGCTCACTGCGCACATCCCGCTTGACCCCCAGCGCCGGGTAGAAGCTGAGGATGCTGGGGGCAGCGGTGCTGCCAAAATACTGCAGGCAGCTCTTATCCAGCCACACGCCGATGTTGTCGTGGATCTGGTAGGTGTCGATGCGGTAGCTGCCCTCGGGCAGGTCCTGCTTCAGGGCGATGGCGTTGGTGTCCTGCTCCACAAGGTCGCTGTCGGTGTACCACTGACCAAACTTGCCAATGCCGATGTGCACCATGCTGAACAGGCAGGCAAAGACCAGCACCGCCGCCGTCATGCGCTGGGCAAAGCGGCGGTCTGCGCGCCATTTGCAGCAGACGGCCTTGTAGACGGCAAGGCCCGCCAGACCAAAGCCCAGCACCACGCAGTATTGTCCGGGGTTTTTCAGCACCCCAAAGCTCCAGCTGCCGGTGTCGCTGTCCTGCACCGGCACCACCGCAAACGCCACCGTCGCCAGTATGATCCAGCTCAGCCCCCGCACCGGAGAGCGCAGGTCGGTGTTGTGGTCCTCCAGCGCATTGACCGTCATGGCAGCAAGGATCAGCACCGGCATATAATACCACCGGGCGTAGTAGCTGGAGTTGAGGGCGTAGAAGGCGCTGTTCAGCACCGGCACCAGCGCAAACACCGCACAGGTGCCCACGATGCGCTTTTTGCTGTCGCCGCGCCGTGCCCGCCAGTAGGCTGCCGCGCCCGCCAGACTGCACAGCGGCAGATAGGCCGTCATGCTGGTCCACTTGATGACGCCCTCGGACCAGATGGAGGTCAGATAGGGCGAATCCGGCGGCAGCACCCAGCTGAGCAAAATGGCAAGATACTGCTGCACCTTGCTGTAAGTCAGAAAGCCCCAGCCGGAAGAAAGGTCGATGGTGCGCGGGTTCTGCAAAATAGACAGCACTGCAGGCACCAGAAGCAGGCTGCCCATGGCCACGCCCAGCAGGCTTTCAAACGCCAGCAGGACAAACTTTCTGGCAGTCAGGCGGAAGTCTCCGGTGCTGAGCTTGCACACAAAGTAGATGGCAAGGAACAGCACCTGCCCCACAAAGAAAAAGTAGTTGTTCAGCAGGTTCACCGCCACCCAGAAGGCAAACCAGCCGCGGCGGTCCTCATACAGTGCTTCGTCCAGCGACCAGAGCAGATAAGGGAACAGCGCCACCACATCGACAAAATGGTTGAAGAACACATTGTACACCGCAAAGCCGGAGAAGGTGTACAGCACCGCGCCCAGCACGGCGTAGTCGGTGTTTTTGACGTAGCGGCGCAGATACAGATACGCACCGCCGCCTGCCACGGCAAATTTGAGCACCAGCAGCGGCACCATCAGGTAGGGCAGCCAGTTCTGCGGGAACAGCAGCGACAGCCAGAAGAACGGCGAGCCGTAAAGGTAGAACGAATAGGCGTTCATGGCTCCGCTGCCAAGGTCGGTCGCCCACGAAAAGGTGTTGCGCACCGTGGTGAAGGCGCTGTCCGGGTAGCCGCTGCCCTTCAGAAAGCCGTTCATATAGCGGTAAAAGCTGATCTGCTGGCTGTTGAAGTCGCCGGCATAATGGAAAAAGCCTCCGTCTATGAGGTAAAACGGCAAAAAGAACAGCGCCGCCGTCAGGGCGCAAAGCCCCACCGTCCTCCAGAAACGATTCCTCTTTTGTCCCGGCAGCAGCCGGGCAGTACCAGACCAGTCCATACTTTCCTCTTTTCCCTGCCCTTGCGAGGCAGACGGTCAAATTGTTACGGGAACGGCACCTCGCGCACATCGTCGGGGTCCAGACCCGCCCTGCGCTGCTCTTCAAACACGGCAGCGATCAGCTCGTCCAAGTCCTCTAAATGGGTCAGGGTGCAGCAGTAGCGGCGCAAAGCGGCAGCGCCCTTCAGACCCTTCATGTAGTGCATGGTCTGAGCACGCGCCTGCGGCATGGCCACAAACTCGCCCTTCTGCTCCACCATCTCCTCTACCTGACGGCGCAGCGCGTTCATCCGCGCCTGCAGGTTCGGCTCCTTGGGGGCGGGCAGACCCTCCAGCGCGGCATTCACCCGCTCAAACAGCCACGGGTCGCCCAGTGCGCCCCGGGCGATCATCACGCCGTCGCAGCCGGTCTGCTGCATCATCTTCACCGCGTCCTCTGCCCTGTGGATGTCGCCGTTGCCCAGCACCGGCACCTTGACGGCGTCCTTCACCCGGGCGATGATCTCCGGGTCGATGCCCGGGGTATACATCTGCTCCCGGGTGCGGGCGTGCACCGCCACCAGCGCCGCGCCCGCCTGCTCGCAGGCTTTGGCACACTCCACGGCGGTGATGTGGTCGGCGTCCCAGCCCTTGCGCATCTTGACCGTGACCGGGCGCTTGGTGTGCGCCACCACCTGCTCCACGATGCGCCCGCAACGGTCGGGGTCCAGCATCAGTTTGCTGCCCGCCCCGCCGGAAACGATCTTGGGGGCAGGGCAGCCCATGTTGATGTCCACAAAGTCAAATGCGTACTGCTCGATGGCGGCGGTGGCTTCGCCCATGATCTCCGGCACCTCGCCGAAGATCTGCACCCCGTAGGGCGCGCCGTTGGGCTCTGCCTTCAGCAGGCTGACGGTCTTGTGGTCGCCGTACACCAGCGCCCGGCTGGACACCATCTCGCTGACGGTAAAGCCCGCGCCGTGCTGCGCCATCAGGCGGCGGCAGGGGGCATCCGTAAACCCTGCCATGGGGCCGAACACCGCCCGGTGGGGCAGGGTGATATTGCCGATCTTCAAAGGTTCCATAGGTTTCCTCAAATCTGATTGATTTAAAAAGGCTCCTCCATCGGGAGGAGCCTTTTTTGTTATTTCGGGCAGCGGCTTCGCCCTCTCCGTCATTGCTTACGCAATGCCACCTCCCCCAAAGTGGGAGGCTTTGGCAGTCCATAGAAAGTTTCTGGTTTCGCCAGAGGCTCTCCCTTTGGGAGAGCTGTCTGCAAAGCAGACTGAGAGGGCGAGCCCGTTCGCCTTTACATCTTCTCGGGCACGTTGATCTTGAACATGGTCAGCACGTTGAAGATGACGTTCTTCACGCCGATGCACAGGGCCAGACGTGCCTGCTGCACGGCGGGGTCTGCGCCCTGAATGCGGCAGTTGCCATAGAAGCGGTGGAAGGCACTTGCCAGATCAATGACGAAGCGGTTGATGCGGCTGGGGTCGTACTTTTCGGCAGCCATGACGATCTCCTGCGGGAAGGCTGCCAGCATCCGGATCAGATCCATCTCGGAAGGCTCGGTGAGCAGGGTGGCGTCGATGTGCTCCGCACCGGCAAACTGCACACCCTCGCTCTCCATCTTCTTCAGGATGGAGCAGATGCGGGCATGGGCGTACTGCACATAGTACACGGGGTTGTCGTTGTCGGTCTTGACGGCCTGATCCAGATCAAAGTCGATGCCGCTGCCGGCGTCGTGCATATTGAACAGGAAGCGTGCGCTGTCGATGGGCACTTCCTCCAGCAGGTCGGTCAGGGTGATGGCATTGCCGGTGCGCTTGGACATCCGGACAGGCTGACCGTCCCGCATCAGGTTGACCATCTGCATCAGCACCACGTCCAGATCCTCGCCGTGCAGGCCGATGGCGTCCATCGCACCCTTCATGCGGGCCACATGACCGTGGTGGTCTGCGCCCCACACGTCAATGGCCTTGGCAAAGCCGCGGGTGGCCAGCTTGTTGTAGTGGTAAGCGATATCGGCGGCAAAATAGGTAGGGATGCCGTTGGCACGGACGAGGACCTCGTCCTTGGCTTCCTCCTCGGTGCCGTCCTCGGTCTTTTTCTTGTTCACGGTGCCGTACTTGGCAGCGTACTGGGCGCTGCGGTACATGATGGCACCGTCCTCTGCCTTATAGCATGCGCCCAGCTCCAGCAGCTTATCCACCACGGCCATGACCGCGCCGGACTCGTGCAGGGTGCTCTCGTGGAACCACACATCATAGTCGATGCGGTACTTGCCAAGGTCCCGCTTCAGGGCGGCGATGTTCTTGGGCAGAGCATAGGCCACAAGGGCGTCCTTCAGGGCGGCAAAG
The DNA here is from genome assembly GCA_934513205.1 of uncultured Faecalibacterium sp. GTDB lineage: Bacteria > Bacillota > Clostridia > Oscillospirales > Ruminococcaceae > Faecalibacterium. The sequence continues at coordinate 79,078 of CAKSWU010000001.1, forward strand.
GCTTCGCTCTCAAACAGAGCTTCCTCGTCCATCCCCTTGCAGGCGGCAACATACTTGTCGCCGTTGATGTCGGCGAACTCACCGGCCAGCACCTTGATGTCGCCGCCCTGATAGCACTCCTTGGGCAGGGGGTAGGCCTCCTCGCCGCAGAACTGCTGCAGATAGCGCACTGCCAGACTTTTGCCGAACTTCTGGATCTGGTTGCCGGCGTCGTTGATATAGAACTCGCGGGTCACATCGTAGCCGGACCAGTCCAGCACCGCGGCCAGACAGTCGCCCAGTGCGCCGCCGCGGGCGTTGCCCATGTGCATGGGGCCGGTGGGGTTGGCGGAAACGAACTCCACATTGTACTTTGCGCCCTTGCCGTGGTCGGTGCGGCCATACTCCTTGTTGGCGCAGGCCCCCAGCACCACGCCTGCCCAGAAGCTCTGGGAAAGGAACAGGTTGATGAAGCCGGGACCGGCCACCTCCACCTTGGCAAACACGCTGCCCTCAAGGGAGGGCAGATGTGCCAGCAGGGCGTCTGCGATCATCCGGGGAGCCTTGCGCCAGCTGCGGGCACCCGCCATGGCGAGGTTGGAGGCGATATCGCCGTTCTTCACGTCGGCGGGGATCTCCACGATGAAGGCGGGCAGCTCGGCCTCGGGCAGGGCGCCGTCTGCCATGGCAGCCTTGGCGGCTGCGGTCAGCAGGGCGCGGGCCTCATCCAGCGCAGCCTGACGGGGGTTGTAGTTCTGGTAGGTCTTTTCAAATTCAGTCATTGGTCTGATTCCTTTCACAGTCTGGGGAACTCTCAGTTCACATGGGTCACGGTCACTTCAAGGCGGTTACGGCTGACAAGGCTGGCGCTGTTGGCGTCCAACAAATAGGCAAAGTGCGCGGTACCGCCCTTTTCGGTCAGCCGACAGTCGATCTCGTCGGCGGTCACGCCCAGGGTCATGGAGCCAAAACCGGTCTCGTAGTGGCACAGGTTGCGCTTGCCTTTTTCGATCAGCAGCTGGGTGCCTGCCCCGCCGCCCTTGCCAAACCGCAGCATGGCCACCCGGCTGCCGTCGGCAGCGATCTTCAGGGTGGTGGTGCAGCCCGCATAGCCGGTCGCTTCGGTCTCCTGATAGGTGATATAATAGCTGCTGCCCTTCCGGACGAACTGCCCCCGGGTCATCAGCTCCACGAATTCTTCCTTTTCATCCTCTTTTCGCGGCTCTTCCACATGCTCTTCGATGCGGCTTTTGATGCGGATGATATAGTCCTCTTTCAGCGGTTTGCTCACAGTCGTTGTTCCTTATCAATATTTATCAATGGCGATCTGGTCCACCGGGCCGCCTTTGTACTCGCCCAGAAACAGATCTGCCGTCTGCACAAAGCTGTCCGGCACATCGCTGACGTAGAAATGCGCCTGCCCTTCCTTTTCCGGTGCAGCCTTCAGGCCGTGCTGGGACAGCATCCGCTCCAGATGGTGGGCGGCGGTCATGGCGGGGTCCACCAGCGTGACCTGCGGCCCCATGAACTGACCGATCATGCTTTTCAGCAGCGGGTAGTGGGTGCAGCCAAGGATCAGGGTATCCACCCCGGCATCCCGCACCGCGGTCAGGTACTGGGCAATGACCAGCTTCGTCACCTGCTGCTTATCCTCCTCACTGTGGTCCACATACCCGGCTTCCACCAGCGGCACGAACAGCGGGCAGGCCCGGGCGGTGATCTCCACCCCGGGCACCAGCTGCCGCAGCAGCTTTTCGTAGCTGCGGGAGCGGATGGTGGCGGCTGTGCCGATGACGCCGATGCGGCGGTTGCGGGTGGCAAAGGCCGCCTCCCGGGCGGCGGCATCCACCACGCCCAGATAGGGCACCGGCAGCTTTGCGGCTTCCTCGGCGGGGTAGGTGCTGGACACCGTGCCGCAGGCCGCCATGATGCACTTTACATTTTTAGAAAGCAGAAAGGCCACGTCCTGCCGGGCGTACTGCAGGATGGTCTCCGGGCTGCGGCTGCCGTAGGGCACCCGCCCGGTGTCGCCGAAATAAATGATCTCCTCATGGGGCAGCCGCTTGCGCAGCTCCCGCACGCCGGTCAGCCCGCCCAGACCGCTGTCGAACACGCCGATGGGGCGATTATCCATGCTGCTTTTCCTTTCTTTCCAGCGCCAGCGCGATCAGCCGGTCGATGAGCTGCGGCACCGGCAGGCCTTCGTGCTCCATCAGCTTGGGATACATGCTGATGGAGGTGAAGCCGGGGAAGGTGTTGATCTCGTTGATGAGCACCCGGCCGGTGCCCTTCTCCACAAAGAAGTCACAGCGGGCAAGGCCCTCGCAGTTCAGTGCGGTGTAGGCCATGGCGGCGTAGGTCCTGACCTCGTCCAGCTTTGCCTCCGGCAGATGTGCCGGGATGACGGTCTGGCTCACACCGTTCTTGTACTTATCATCATAGGTGTAGAACTCGGCACCGGCAAGGATCTCACCGGGGCGGGTGGCAACAGCGGGGTCGGAACCGATGACGGCGCATTCCACTTCCTGCCCGTCCACAAAGGCTTCAAACACCACCTTGCGGTCGTTTTCCAGTGCCAGAGCGATGGCTGCCTTCAGCTCCTCGCGGCTGGACACCTTGGAGATGCCCACGCTGGAACCGGCGTTGGCGGGCTTGACGAACACCGGCCAGCCCAGCTTGCGCTCCACGCCGTCGCACACGCCTTCCAGATCGGACTCGATCTCCCAGCGGTTGGCAGCCACCCACTTGGTGTGGGGCACACCGTTTGCCTCAAACAGGGCGTTTGCCACCGCCTTGTCCATGCACACCGCGCTTGACAGCACGCCGCAGCCCACATAGGCGATGCCTGCCAGCTCCAGCAGGCCCTGCACCGTGCCGTCCTCGCCCCACAGGCCGTGCAGCACCGGGACCACCACGTCCACATGCATCTTCTCCACCCGGCCGTCCGGGGTGAACAGGATCATGCCGTGGTCGGCGCGGTCCGGGCTGATGACGCAGGGCATGTTGCCGGGCAGCTCTTCCCAGCTGCCGTCCGCCATCTGGGCTGCCGTAGCCTCGGTGTAGAGCCAGCGGCCCTCCTTGGTGATGCCCACGGTGAGCACCTCGTATTTGCTGCGGTCAATGTTGTTGACAAAATTGCCCACCGAGACACAGCTGACTTCGTGCTCGCTGGACATACCGCCAAACAGCAGGGCAACACACATTTTTTCTGACTGCATGATAGTTCACTCCTATTTACAAAGCCCCCGGGACCGGGGCGGGATCAAGCGGTAAAAAAGCCGTTCTGGCTTATTATACAATATCTATGCCCGCGATGCAAGCAGAATGCAAAAAAGCCCGCCGACAGACGCCGGACGCAAAAAACTTTCTGAAATTCGCATTTTTCCGCTTGACGGATTGAAAAGTGCGTGGTACAATGATATCACCTCTTTTGCGGGGTTATTAAGTGCGCCTGTTTTACAGGTGCTCCCGCAACCCGAGGGAGGTTCAAAACAACCGTTATAATGGAGGTGTCAACAAATGACCGTTAAAATCACTCTGGCCTGCACCGAGTGCAAGCAGCGCAACTACAACACCACGAAGAACAAGAAGAACAACCCCGATCGTCTCGAGATGAAGAAGTATTGCCGTTTCTGCAAGAAGCACACCGTTCATCGCGAAACCAAGTAAGAAAGGCGGACGCATCATGGCAGACAAAACCGAGAACAAGCCGGGCTTTGTGGCCAGAGCGAAGGCCGCTGTGAAGAACTTCTTCGGCAGAGCCGCAAAGTTCTTCCGCGATACCAAGAGCGAGCTGAAGAAGGTGGTCTGGCCGTCCAAAGCGGACACCAAGCAGAACACCGTCGTCGTGCTTGTGACGGTCGTGATCGCAGCAGCTGCGATGATCCTTCTGGATACCGTCTTTGGCGGCATTCTGGGCCTGATCATCGGCGCCTGAGAATCATCTTGAAACGGAGGGTCAACCAAAATGGAAGAATCAACCAAGCTGGTAGATGAGTCCACTGAGGCTCTTTGGTATGTTGTGCATACCTATTCCGGTTACGAGAACAAGGTCGCCAACGACCTGCAGACCATGGTGGAGAACCGTCACCTGCAGGAGCTGATCTGCGACATCAAGGTTCCCGTCGAGATGGTTCCTGAGATCGACAAGAACGGCAAGCAGAAGATGGTGGAGCACAAGCTGTTCCCCGGCTACGTTCTGGTCAAAATGGTGATGAACGATGACACCTGGTACGTCGTGCGCAATACGCGCGGCTGCACCGGCTTCGTTGGTCCCGCCTCCAAGCCCGTCCCCCTCTCTGCTGAGGAAGTGGAGAAGATGGGTGTGGAGAAGGCTGCACCGCTGAGCGTTGACTTTGCTGTCGGCGACACCGTGCAGATCACCTCTGGTCCTCTGGAAGGCTTTATGGGCCTTGTGGAGGCCATTGATACCGAGAACTTCAAGGTGAAGCTCAAGGTCAACATGTTCGGCCGCGAAACTCCCGCAGAAGTGGAGATCGGTCAGGTCGAGCTGCCGTAACCAACCGGCAAGGAACGTTTACCAAGGTAAGACCGCAGTGCGGTTCTTATAGAGCGTGTGCAGCGTGCATGCGCTCGTGGGAGGCACGGAGACACCGTGCCGCAACTCACCACAGATTTTTGGAGGTGCATTTATCATGGCACAGAAAGTTACTGGCTACATTAAGCTGCAGATCGAGGCCGGCAAGGCAACTCCGGCTCCCCCTGTTGGCCCTGCTCTGGGTCAGAAGGGTGTCAACATCATGGCATTCACCAAGGAGTTCAACGAGCGTACCAAGAACCAGATGGGTTATGTCATCCCCGTCGTCATCACCGTGTACGCTGACCGCTCCTTCAGCTTCATCACCAAGACTCCTCCGGCAGCTGTTCTGATCAAGAAGGCCGCTGGCATCAACACCGCTTCCGGCAAGCCCAACAAGGAAAAGGTCGCTTCTCTGACCGCCGCTCAGGTGGAAGAGATCGCCAAGACCAAGATGCCCGACCTGAACGCCGCTTCTCTGGAAGCTGCCTGCAGCATGGTCCGCGGCACCTGCCGTTCCATGGGTATCACCGTCGAGGGCTGAGACATAAACAGTGGGAGGGCATAACCAATGCCCGCATGACCACATAGGAGGATATACAATGAAACATGGCAAGCACTATGTCGACGCTGCAAAGCTGGTCGATTCTACGAAAGCATACGATTTGAACGAGGCTCTGGAGCTGGCCTGCAAGACCGCTTCTGCCAAGTTCGACGAGACTGTCGAGCTGCACGTCCGTCTGGGCGTTGATGGCCGTCACGCTGACCAGCAGGTCCGCGGCGCTGTCGTTCTGCCCAACGGCACCGGCAAGACCGTCCGCGTCTGCGCCATTGCCAAGGGCCCAGCTGCCGCTGCTGCCGAGGCTGCCGGCGCTGATATCGTTGGTGATGATGAGCTGATTGCAAAGATCGCCGGCGGCTTCATGGATTTTGACGTCGTCGTGACCACTCCCGATATGATGGGCCGCGTTGGCCGTCTGGGTAAGGTTCTGGGCCCCCGCGGCCTGATGCCCAACCCCAAGGCAGGCACTGTGGCTCCCGATCTGGGCAAGGCTGTCACCGAGGCAAAGGCTGGTAAGATCGAGTACCGTCTGGACAAGCAGAACATCATCCATGTGCCCGTGGGCAAGGCTTCTTTCGGTGCAGAGAAGCTGTACACCAACCTGGACACTGTGATGGAGGCTATTGCCAAGGCAAAGCCCGCTGCAGCAAAGGGTACCTACTTCAAGAGCGCTACCATCGCCACCACCATGGGCCCTGGCATCCGTCTGAACACCCTGAAGTACGGTGTCTGATTTGAAGTTCTGATCGTTTTTCTGCCGTTTGTATGGACGGCAGAAAAATTTTGTCAGGAAATTTCAAAAAAGACTTGACAACTCCGCACGTTTGCGGTAAAATAATCATGCTGTTTTTGAGACAGCAGGTACTGGAGTCCAGTGTAAGGCTATGCCGCCTGCCGAGAAACGTGCGTAAAGTTGTTTTATGCCTCTTTCTCGACCAAGTGCGGGAAAGAGGCTTTTTTCATACTTGCTCCGGTTTTCGATACAAGTTTTTGAAACGAGGTGAAACCGAATGCCCAGTGCAAAGATTCTTTCTGAAAAGCAGGCTTACGTCGCTGATCTGAAGGCAAAGTTTGAGAGTGCGGTTTCCGGCTGCGTCGTCGCTTACGGCGGCATTAACGTCGAGAACGACACCAAGCTCCGTAAGGAGCTGCGTGAGGCAGGCGTTGATTACATGGTCGTGAAGAACACCATGCTGCGTCTGGCTGTCAAGGGTACTTCTCTGGAGGGCCTGGCAGAGAACTTCAAGGGCGATACCGCTATCGCTTTTGCTCACGAGGAAGACCCCATGTCCGCTGCCCGCATCCTGTGCAAGTATCAGGATGGCGATAAGTCCAAGAAGTTCGTCGTGAAGGCTGGCTTCATGGAAGGCAAGGTCATGGACGCTGCCGAGACCAACGCCATCGCAAAGCTGCCCAACCGCGAAGGCATGCTGTCCATGTTTGCAGGCGCCCTCACCAGCACTCTGTCTGGTCTGGCCGTTGCAATGCAGGCTTATGCCGACAAGCAGGAGGAGCCCGCTGCCTGATGGCCGCGTGACCGCCGCTTAACAAAAAACTGAAACAAACTAAAACCATTGATATTGGAGGGTTATTACCATGGCTTCTGAGAAGATTACTGCCATCATCGAGTCCGTCAAGGGCCTGACCGTTCTGGAGCTGAAGGAACTGATCGACACCTACTGCGAGGAGTTCGGTGTTTCTGCTGTTGCTGCTGCTGCTCCCGCTGCTGCTGGCGCTGCTGCTGCCGCTGAGGAAGAGAAGACCGAGTTCGACGTCATCCTGGCTGAGGCTGGCGCTACCAAGATGCAGGTCATCAAGCTGGTGAAGGAGATCACCGGTCTGGGCCTGAAGGAAGCTAAGGCTATCGTCGATGGCGCTCCCAAGGCTGTCAAGGAGAAGGTCTCCAAGGCTGAGGCTGACGACATCAAGAAGAAGCTGGAAGAGGCTGGCGCTAAGGTTGAGGTTAAGTAATTTAACCCCTTCTGAGAGTCGTTCATTCTTGAACAATGAGGTGCTCGTACCAAACGGTGCGAGCACCTTTTTTGTTTGATGACCGTCATCGCCGTGTCTTTTCCCCTTTCCAAAACTATGGTATACTGTTTCCAACAGGAGGAACGGCAGAGCCTTCGCCCCTCTGCCGCAAAGAGAGCACTATGGAATACCGCAACTGGAACAAAAGCAGCATCCGCACTTCCCTTTTGGGCTACGGCTGTATGCGTTTTCCCACAAACGCTGACGGCAGCATCGACGAGCCGCGGGCAGAAGCCCTGCTGAACACCGCCAAAGCCGCCGGGGTCAACTACTTTGACACCGCCTACCCCTACCACAACGGGCAAAGTGAGCCTTTCGTGGGCCGGGTCCTTGCCAAGTGGGACCGCAGCAGCTTTTATCTTGCCACCAAAATGCCCCTGTGGAGCTGCAGCAGCCTTGCCGATGCCCAGCGCATCTTTGACGACCAGCTGCAGCGGCTGGGGGTGGAGTATTTCGACTTTTACCTGCTGCACTCCCTGCACAAGGCCCGCTACCAGAAGGCAAAAGAGATGGGCGTGGTGGACTGGCTGTGGCAGCAGAAGGCCGCCGGACGCATCCGGAACTTTGGCTTTTCCTGCCATGACAACGCCACCGGGTTCGAGTTCATCCTGCGGGACCAGCCGTGGGATTTCTGCCAGCTGCAATACAACTATCTGGACCGGGACGACCGCGCCGAGGAGATCAGCGGCGACCGGGGCTACCAGCTCACCGAAGAATGCGGCGTGCCCCTCATCATCATGGAGCCCATCAAGGGCGGCACATTAGCGTCTCTGCCTGCCGACGCCGCCGCGCCCCTGCACGCCCTGCGTCCCGATGCCACCGATGCGTCGTGGGCGCTGCGCTGGGTGGGCAGCCACAAAAACGTGCACTGCATCCTGTCCGGCATGAGCACCGAGGACCAGCTGTCCGACAACCTTGCCACCTTTGGCCCTTTCGAGCCGCTTTCCCCTGCCGAAAGCGCCGCCGTGGAAAACGTTGCCGATGAGCTGCACCGCCGCATCAAGATCGGCTGCACCGGCTGCCGCTACTGTATGCCCTGCCCCATGGGGGTGGACATCCCGGACAATTTCAGCATCTGGAACAAGCTGGGCATGTTCGGGCAGAAGGACGCCGTCCGGACCCAGTGGACCGCCTGCTTCCCGGACAGCGAAAAGGCCCTGCACTGCATCCGCTGCGGCAAATGCGAGGCAGTCTGCCCGCAAAAGCTGCCCATCCGTGCCGCGCTGGCACAGCTGCAAACGGAGCTGGACGCACTGTAAAAAGCAAGCCATGAGGTCCTATAGGATATCTCATAAACCGAGGGTGATCGTATGATAAAAATAGCTTTTTTTGACGTAGACGGGACCCTGCTCCAGCTAGGCAGTAAGGAGCCGTCCCCCAAAACTGTGCAGGCTTTACAGAAGCTACGGGCAAACGGGGTCTTGTTGTGCATGGCAACCGGCAGAGGCTATCTCTCCGTCCCGCATTTTGAGAGCGTTGACTTTGATATCTGGCTGACTTTCAACGGCTCTTATGTCCGCAGCAAGGATACTGTGCTCTTCAAAAACCCACTGGATGTTGACGACAAGTATCGAATTTTGCAAAATCTGAAACAGATGCACCGGGCGGCTGCCATCAGCAACGAGCACTTTATCGTGACGAACGGAACCGACCCGGATCTGGCACAGTATTTTTCCTTTGGCAGTGAGAAGCTGATGGTCTCCGATCGTTTCGATGCACTGTGCGAGGAGGAGATTTATCAGATCATGTGCTCCTGCAACAGCGCCGAATACGCGCAGATCTTACAGGGGACCCACGCCACACAGATCACCGCATGGTGGGACAAGGCAGTGGACATTATTCCACTCTCCTGTGGCAAAGGAAACGCCGTGAGAGCCATCTTGGCGCATTACGGCTTTTCAAAGGCAGAAGCCATTGCTTTTGGAGATGGTCGAAACGATATTGAGATGCTGGAAGCAGTTGGTACCGGCGTTTCCATGGGAAATGCGCTCAACGAGGTCAAGGCAAGGGCTGCTGTCATCTGCCGTTCTGTGGAAGAGGACGGCGTCTACCATTACTGCCTTGAAAACCACCTCATTTGAACGAAACATCTTTCATCTTCCGGCGTTTATTACAAAAGGCTGCTGCACAGCATTTGTGCAGCAGCCTTTTGAGGTTCTTATCGTCTTACCACAGCCGGATGACCTTGATGACGCCCTCTGCCTTGTCGCGGGCCAGCTCCAGATGGTGCTGGAGAGAATCTGCTGCGCGGTCCCAGTCCTCGTTCAGGGCTGCATCCAAAATCTCCAGATGCTCCTCACAGGTCTGCTCCTGATTGATCATGCTCACCTTGCCGGTCATAATGCGGAAGCGGGTGTTCAGACCGGTGATGCGGTCGTAGGCCGAACGCAGATATTTGTTGGGCAGGGTGCTCATCAGCAGCTCGTGGAAGTCGTCATCCGACTCGCAGAAATCCTCGATCTGGTCCGGGTGATGCATCAGCTCGGCGTATGCCTCCAGCTGCTCCCGGGGGATGTTGCTGCCGTAGGTGCGCAGAGCGTAAGGCTCAACCAGCAGACGCATCTCGAACATGCTGTGCACGTCCTCTTCGGTGATGCCGGAGACCATCAGACCCTTCTTGGGCAGAATGGTGATGAGTCCCTCCTGCTCCAGCCGCCCCAGCGCATCCCGCATGGGGGTGCGGCTGATGTTGCCCATCTCTGCACAGAGTTTCTGCTCGTTCAAAAATTCATTGGGGCGGTACTCGCAGTTCAGGATCCGGGTCTTGAGATACTGATAGGCCCGCAGCTTCAGGCTCAGTTTCGACTGCGTCTCCATTTCTTTCATTTTTACAACAACTCCTGTTCCTTCTTCCTCCAACCGGAAGAGGTTCTCTTCTCCTATAATGAACTCTGGACGCCTGCTTTTTTCTTCAAAGCATGCTTGTATTCTTGCTGCAATCCAAGTATTCTTACCAGTCTATTATTTCACATCAGGGCATTTATTACAAGACTTTTTCCTCAAGTTTGGCGCGTTTTCCGTTTTATACAAATAATTTAACGTGATTTTGCCATTTCTTACAATGGTTTTTGTGCTTGTTACCAAACAGACCGGCTTTTCCCCTGCTTCTTTTGCATCCAAGCCGAAACTGTGATACAATAAGCCGAAAGAACAAATGCGCTCTTTGCAGAAAGGACCGGTCTCTCATGGCACGAAGCGATGGCTACAACACAAAGACCCGACAGCTGATCTTAGACTACCTCATCAACAACCGGCAGCACGCCGTGAGCGCCTCCAACATTCTGGAGCATCTGGAGGCGCAGGGTGCCAGCCCCAACCCCACCACCGTGTACCGCTATCTGGACAAGCTGGCAGGCGAGCAGCGCATTATGAAGTATGTGGCGGACAAGGGCGAAAAGGCCGTGTTTCAGTATGTGGACGAAGCCCGCCACTGCCATGAGCACCTGCACCTGAAATGCGTGCAGTGCGGGCGCATCTATCATCTGGACTGTCACTTCATGGACGAGGTGCGGGCACACCTGATGGCAGAGCACGGCTTTGCCCTGCAGTGTGAGGGCAGCATCCTGTACGGCATGTGCCGCCACTGTGCCCAGCAGGCCGCATCGTCCGCAATGGACGGACAGCCTGCAAAAAAATGCGCCTGCTGTGTTGACACGGACCAAAAGCCGTGATACAATGCAGGCATAAAAAGCGTTGACCGGGAAAAGTAGGGCTTCAACGTCCTCTTGCAGAGAGCGCGGGCAGGTGGGAGCCGCGCAGAGAACAGAGCCTGAAGAACACCCGTGAGCCGCTCCCTGAACCTGCGTGTGCAGCAGTAGGGGCAGACGTGCGCCGCTCGTTATCGCGGCAGTGCTTTCAACGGGGAGAGCGCACAAAAGTGACTGGCATGGGTCTCATGCCGGTAATTTAGGTGGCACCACGGATACGGCAGCATATTCGTCCTAGCAAAGTGGGATGGATGGCTGCCGTATTTTTTTATTCACCGTGTTGCAAAAAGAGGGGTAAGAAGTATGTGTTGTGTTATGGGTTACACGGGGCACGATCTGAGTGCCGCCAAATTCAAAGAGTACCTGCTGCGCACCGTCATGCGCGGGCCGGACGATCAGCGCGTGATCGAGGGGCCCTTTGGCCTGATGGGCTTTGGGCGGCTGGCGATCATGGGCCTGACCCCGGAGGGGATGCAGCCCTTCACCCGGGGTGCCGACTGCGTGGTGTGCAACGGCGAGCTGTACGGCTTCCGGTTCGAGAAAGAGATCCTGAAGCGCCGGGGCTACAAGTTCCGCTCCGACTGCGACTGCGAGATCCTGCTGCCGCTGTACTATGAGTACGGACTGGACATGTTCCGCCACATGGACTCGGAGTTTGCGCTGATCCTGTACGATTCCCGCAAGGACCGGCTCATCGCCGCCCGCGACCCCATCGGCATCCGTCCGCTGTTCTACGGCTACTCCAAGTCCAGCCACCAGATCGCCTTTGCCTCCGAGATGCAGAACCTCATCGGCTGGTGCGATGACATCCGCCCCTTCCCCATCGGCAGCTACTACTGCGAGGGCCGCTTCGTGCGGTACGAGGACATTGCCGATGTGCCCGCCCCCATGGAAGAGGACATGGACACCGTGCTGACCAACATCCGCGAAAAGCTCATCGCGGGCGTGGAAAAGCGTCTGGACGCCGATGCGCCGGTGGGTTTCCTGCTGTCCGGCGGGCTCGACTCCTCCCTGGTGTGCTCCATTGCCGCCAAAAAGCTGGGCAAACCCATCCGCACCTTTGCCATCGGCATGGACACGGACGCCATCGACCTGAAGTACGCGCGGCAGACCGCGGAGTATCTGGGCAGCGAGCACCACGAGATCATCATCAACCGGGAGATGGTGCTCCGCAGTCTGGAAGAGGTCATCCGCATTCTGGGCACCTGGGACATCACCACCATCCGCGCCAGCATGGGCATGTACCTGCTGTGCAAGGCCATCCACGAGCAGACCGATGTGCGGGTGCTGCTGACCGGCGAGATCTCGGACGAGCTGTTCGGCTACAAGTACACCGACTACGCCCCCACCGCCGACGCCTTCCAGCAGGAGAGCCAGAAGCGCATCCGGGAGCTGTACATGTACGATGTGCTGCGGGCAGACCGCTGCATCTCCGCCAACAGCATCGAAGCCCGCGTGCCCTTTGGCGATCTGGATTTTGTGCGCTATGTCATGGCCATCGACCCGGAAAAGAAGCTGAACCGCTACGGCAAGGGCAAGTACCTGCTGCGCAAGGCCTTTGAGGGCGACTGGCTGCCGCCGGAGATCCTGTGGCGCGAAAAGGCCGCCTTCTCGGACGCCGTGGGCCACAGCATGGTGGACGACATCAAGGAGTACGCCGAGAGCCGCTACACCGACGAGGAGTTCCAGCTGCACCGGGCAAACTATTCCGCCCACTGTATGCCCTTTACCAAGGAGAGCCTGTTCTACCGGGAGATCTTTGAAAAATACTACCACGACCAGAGCCGTACCATCGTGGATTTCTGGATGCCCAACAAGGCATGGCCCGGCTGCAACGTCAACGACCCCTCCGCCCGTGTGCTGGCAAACTATGGTGCTTCGGGCGTGTAAGGGCAAGACCGTTTGAAATGCGCGCCGCGCTGTGCGGGGAAGCAGAAATCCTGTCCCGCGGCAATGGCAGGGCGGGACGATTTAAAATGGCCTCCGCTTGCGCTCTGGCCATATTCAGCGGAAAAAATATTTTTGATAGAGCAATGCCGGACAGCCTGCGGGCTGTCCGGCATTGCATTTTCACGGAAAGGGCTTGGACGGTTAACGGCATCTGCCGCGCCTGCTTCCTGCGGAAGTGGCAGCGCGGGGGGAGCGTCCTAGCCCTCTCAGTCTTTGCTTCGCAAATCCAGCTCTCCCAAGGGGAGAGCCCTTGGCAGGGCGGGAAAGTTTCCGGTAGAACCGCAAAGTGACCGATTTCGCCAACCCCGCTCCCCCTTGGGGGAGCTGCCGCCGCAGCGGCTGAGGGGGTACAGATGGAGGACCGAGAAAAAATCGTTGAGCGAAGCGGCTAGATTTTTTCCGGTCCGACTTCCTCTTTGGGGTCTGAAAGGGGCGAGCAGCCCCTTTCTCGTGGGTCCAGCGCGTCGAAATCGCTGGCACTTTTCTGGTTCTCTTTTGGTGGCAAAAGAGAACATCCCCCGGCGGCGATGCATTTTGCAAAGGGCATCAAGCCTGCCCCACGCGAAAACGCTCTGCGCGGGAAGCAGAAATCCTCCCCCGCGGCGCGCATTCCAAATCGTCTTGTCACATCCGGATCTTCTGGGCAGCCCGGGCAATGGACGCCAGCAGGGCCACAAGACGCTTTTCGTCCATCTGACCGCAGTAGCTGGTAAAGGTGTAGTAGCAGCCCTGCACACAGAAGGACAGCACGATCTTGCGCACCACGTCCTGTTCAAAGGAGGGGTCGCTCTGCGAGATGCACTGGCTGAGGGCGGACTCCACCCGGTTGATGAACAGCCCCTGCCGGGAGCCGGAAAACAGGGTGTTGATCTCGGCCTGATGAAGGCTGAAGGCCCGGAACATCTCCCGCGCCAGCCACTCGGTGCGCTCGCTCACATCGCTGGCGGTCAGCTGGGGCAGCCCCTCCACCACCGCGTGCACCATTTCATCCTCCATGGCGTTGGCCAGCGCATAGATATCCTGATAATGGGCGTAAAATGTGGATTTATTGATGCAGGCCAGATCGCACAGCTCCTTGACCTTGATCTTTTCCAGCGGTTTGCCTGCCCGGAGGGTCATAAACGCCTGCTTGATGGCACGCTCGGTCTTTTCAATGCGGATATCCAGAAAACCCACCTCTTTTGCATTTTTGTTGATTTTCCAACGTTTTTCCGGTTTTGCGGATAGACAAGCCCCGCAGCCCTTTTTATACTGGGTATAAGCGCAGCAGCGTTACTCCTTGCGGTACAAAAGCCCCTGCTGCTCCAAGGCATCGCGGATGCGGGCAAAGGTGTCCTTATCCGGGCAGCGCAAAGTGTGCAGGTGGACGCCGCCGGTCATCCGGCTCAGCAGGCATTCCGGCGTGTCCTTTGCCTGCTGGATAAAGTTGTCCACATCGTAGCGGCTGGCAAGGTTCAGGTTGGCCCGCAGCTCGCCGTACAGGCTGTTTTCCACCGCCACGTCCACCACGATGCCGCCCTGATCCACCACGGTGTACAGCTCGGTGCGCATCTCCTCGTCGGTGCGGTGGGTGGTTGCCAGAATGCCGGTGTAGCCTTTTTCTGCCGGGTGCATCTGATAGCCCCGGGGCGTTGCGTCGATCTGGGCACCGCCTGCCCGCAGCAGGGCCACATCCCCCACCACGATCTGCCGCGAGACGCCCAGCCGGGCAGCCAGCGCACTGGCACTGACCGGGGCATCGGCTCGGCTGAGCTGCTCCAGAATGGATTCTCTGCGCTGCACTGCGTTCATAGGGGTTCAGGCTTCCTTTCCGTAAAACGACTTTCTTCTCTTTATTGTAGCAAAACGCGGCGCAATGTGCAAGATTATTCCAGCCGCAGCAGGGTGGCGTAATTGGAGGGCAGCTGCACCTTCATGCGGCCCCATTCCATGCTGGTCGGAACAGGCTGTGCGCCCACAGTGTCCGCCAGCAGGTCCGTGACCTTGGCTGCTTCCACCGGCAGCTGGAACTCCAGCTGGGCGGGGGTGTCGCCGTTGTTCAGCACCGCCACCACCGCCTTGCCGTCCAGCACCCGGGCAAAGGCGTAGCACTGGGTGGTGAGCTGCAGCTCCTTCACCTCGCCCCATGTCAGCTCCGGCAGTTCGGCTTTCAGCCGGCCCAGCGTGGCGTACACGCTGGTGACCGGGTTTGCCGTCACAGCGTCTGCGTAGTCCGAAAGCTCCAGACAGGGGCGCAGGGGCCAGTCGCTGCCCCACTCTTTTTTGCCTTCAATGCCAAATTCCGAGCCATAATAGATGGACGGAATGCCCCAAAGCGTATATACTAGAATGGCAATGTGACGGATGTGCTCCCGGTTGCGCAGCTTGTTGGGCAGCCGCTCCACATCGTGATTGTCCGAGAAGAGATACAGCCGGGTGTCGTGGCACAGCCCCTGCAGCCGGCGCATGGTGTGGGCGATCTCAAAATAGTTGTGGTCGTTGTGACCGCTCCACAGGCCCTTGTGCAGCTCGTAGTTGGTCACCGAGTGCAGCATCTCCGGGTTTGCCCAGCGGCTGTAATCCCCGTGGATGACCTCGCCCATGAGCCAGAACTCGGGCTTGACCTCGTTTGCCAGACGGCGCAGCCCCCGCATGAAGTCAAAGTCCAGCACGTCCGCCGCGTCCAGACGGATGCCGTCAATGTCAAATTCATCCACCCAGAAGCGGACGGTGTCGAAGTGGTAGTTCTGCACCTCCGGGTTGCGCTGGTTCAGCTTGACCAGCAGGTTGTAGCCGCCCCAGTTGCCGTAACTGAAGCCGTCGTTGTACTCGTTGTTGCCCCAGAAATTCACATCGCAGAACCAGTCCTTGTAGCGGGCGTTCTCGCGGTTCGCCTTCAGGTCCTGAAAGGCAAAGAAGTCCCGCCCCACATGGTTGAACACGCCGTCCACGATGACCTTCTGCCCCCGGGCGTGGCAGGCGTCCACAAAGTCCCTGAACTCCTCGTTGGTGCCAAGGCGGCGGTCCACAAGGCGGTAGTCGATGGTGTCGTAGCCGTGGGAGCCGCTCTCGAACAGCGGGCCGATGTAGATGGCGGTGCAGCCAAGCTCCGCTGCATGCTCTGCCCATGCGTTCAGCTTTTGGAACGCGCCGGGGGTGGGCTGCCCGTCGTTTTCGTGCGCGCAGCCGCACAGCCCCAGAGGATAGATGTGATAAAATACTGCATTGTCGTACCAAGCCATTGTTTATACCGCTCCCGTCTTATTCTGATACTGAAAATCCACCGCTGTCTGTTTCAGCGGCAAGGATAGTATAGCACAAAATCTGTAAATCATGTTAATAATTACCGATTTTTGTCAAGAATCGCCAACAAAACCAGCCGTTATGTCCGGTTTTGGCGCATTTTTATTGGACAGATTGCCCAAACCCGTTTCGTCAACTGCAGCGCCGCAGGCGCTGACGATCATAGATGTAAGGAGATCTTTGCATGAATTATCCTGTCATTCCCCGCGAATTCTTTTTGGGAGACTGCTTTGACGCCTACCGCATTCTGGGCGCGCACCCCGCCGATGACAACGGCACCGAGGGCTGGCGCTTTGCGGTGTGGGCACCCGGTGCCACCGCCGTGGAGGTGTGCGGCGGCTTTGACGGCTGGGAGCGCGGCGTGCCCATGGAAAAAGCCGACACCGGCGTGTGGAGCGCCTTTGTCCCCGGCCTTGCGGAGGGCGACCTTTACAAATACCGCGTGCACGGCGCGGACGGCAGCGTGGTGATGCGCAGCGACCCCTACGCCTTTTCCACCGAGCTGCGCCCCGGCACCGCCAGCCGTCTGACAAAGCTGGACTTTGCCTTTGACGACACCGCGTGGATGGAGCGGCGGGACAAATGCCACAACCGCCCGCTGAACATCTACGAGATGCACGCGGGCAGCTGGAAGCACAAGCCCGGCAGCAAAGCAGCGGACGGCTCCGACGGCTGGTACAACTACGAGGAGCTGGCGCGGGAGCTCATCCCGTGGCTGCTGGACCATCACTTTACCCATGTGGAGCTGCTGCCGCTGGCAGAGCACCCCTTTGATGGCAGCTGGGGCTACCAGACCACCGGCTACTTCTCGGTGACCAGCCGCTACGGCACCCCCGCCCAGTTTGCCGCCTTTGTCAACGCCTGCCACCGCATGGGCATCGGCGTCATCATGGACTTTGTGCCGGTGCACTTTGCCGCCAACGCCGACGCGCTGGCAAAATTTGACGGCACCTATCTGTACGAGTACGACAGCGATGTGGGACAGAGCGAGTGGGGCACCTGCAACTTCAACTACTACCGCCACGAGGTGTGCAGCTTTTTGAACAGCGCCGCCGCCCTGTGGATGGACGTGTACCACTGCGACGGCATCCGCATGGACGCCATCTCCCGGGCGCTGTACTGGCAGGGAGACCCCAACCGCGGCGTGAATCAGGGTGCGGTGAACTTTTTGCGCAGCCTGAACCACGGGCTGAACCAGCGCTGGCCCACCGGCATCTACATGGCGGAGGACTCCACCAACTTCCTCAAGGTCACCGCCCCCACCCGCTACGAGGGCGTGGGCTTTGACTACAAGTGGGACATGGGCTGGATGCACGACACGCTGGACTATTTTGCCACCCCCTTCGGCGACCGCCCAAACGCCTACGGCAAGATCGTGTTCAGTATGCACTATTTCTACAACGAGCTGTATCTGCTGGCACTGAGCCACGACGAGGTGGTGCACGGCAAAAAGACCATCATCGACAAGCTGTGGGGCACCTATGCGGAAAAATGCGCCCAGCTGCGCACCCTGTATTTTTATATGTACATGCACCCGGGCAAAAAGCTGAACTTCATGGGCAACGAGCTGGGGCATTTCCGGGAGTGGGACGAAAAGCGGGAGCTGGACTGGGGGCTGATGCAGTACCCCTTCCACGATGCGTTCCAGAACTATTTTGCCCGCCTGTGCCGGGTCTACCTGACCGAGCCCGCCCTGTATGACGGCGAGTACAACCCGGACTGCTTTGAGTGGGTGGCCTGCGAGAGCCGCGACGAGGGCGTGTATGCATGGCTGCGCAAGGGCCGGGGGCAGAACCTGCTGTGCGTGATGAACACCCAGGACCATGCCCACAAAAAGTTCCCCCTCTACCTCAAGTTCCCCTGCAGCGCCGAGGAGGTCCTGAACACCGAGGCCGCCGAGTGGAACGGTGCGCTGAAGGGACGCCGCAAGACCAGCCTGCACACCGCAGACGGCGGCGTCTACGGGCGGGACTACACCCTCAGCGTGGACCTGCCCGCCATGGGCAGCTGCCTGCTGCGGCTGACCCCGGAGGCGCCGAACCCGGATGCCGCCCGCATCAGTGCCAACAAGGCCATGGCGCAAAAGCGCAAGGCTGCCCGGGCGGCAAAGGCTTCGGCTGATTCCAAAAAGTAATATTTGCGCAAAAATGTCCCATCTGCTTTGAACGCGGTGGGACATTTTGTGTTTTTGTCTCCCGGACGGCTGGACAGTCCCCGCTTTGGTTGTTATACTGTAAAAAGCAAGTTTTTTAGGAGGATCCTTTTTTTATGTCCACTGTCCTATCCAAACCGCGTCTGACGGGGCCGGTCCGGACTGCTCTGGTCTTTGGAGCTGCCGCCATTGTGCTGGCGCTGCTGGCCCGGCTGATGCCCGGCAGCGCGCTGTTTTTTCCGCTGGTGAGCCTGTGGTGCAATCTGGCCCTGTTTGCCGTGGTGCTGGGGGTGCTGCGGGTGGCGGGCGTCCAGTTCGACCTGTTCCACAAGGCGGTGCTGGCGGGCTTCTGGGCAGCTGCCATTCTGTATTTCTACTGGGCGCTGACCCGCCGCAGCTTCGTGTACATCTGGGACTACGCCAACTACCTCAACAAGCAATATTCTGCCGAGGCCGCCTTTTTGCAGGGCACGGGGGCCGGTTTCCGTTATATTTTCGGCTCCTTCACCGAGGATTACACCGCCTTCAACAACCTGTTTCTGGAGTTTCCCTTCTGCCTGACCGACCGCACCGGCGACAGCTACGCCTTCTGTCAGGTGTTCAGCGTGCTGCCCATGATCCTGACCCTTCTGGGCGGATTGGTGGTCAAGGTGGGGCAGATGCTGCAGGTCAAAAACCGGTTCTGGTTCTTCCTCATCGGTCTGTCGTGGACCCTCACCTATCCGTGGCTGCGCATGAGCGCCGTGCTCGGTCAGCCGGACTGGTTCGGCCTGATCTTCGCCTTCAGCATCCTGCTGCTGACGCTGGATTTCCGCTTTGAAAAACTGGATCCGGTGCGCTTTGTCCTGCTGTTCTCTGCCACTGCCGCCATCATCCTGTCCCGCCGGTGGTACCTGTACTTTGTGGTGGGGTACTACTTCTCCTATGCGCTGCTGGTGCTGGTCAGCAGCATCCGCACCGCCCGCGCCGGGCACAGGCATCCGGCCTTTGTGCAATTGCGCAACCTGATGCTGTTCGGTCTGGTGTCTCTGGCGGCCATGGTGGTGCTGCTGTGGCCCATCGTACGGCACATTCTGGGCTTTGACTACGCCGACCGCTATTCCTACTACGACGGCGGCGGCATGGTCACGGAGCTCTACCAGCAATACGCCCGCATGGGCCTGATGAACCTTGTGCTCATCGGCATGGGCCTGTGGTACAGCCTCAAGACCCGCAAAATGCCGGCTCTGCCCTGCCTTGCCGGGCTGGAGATCCTGCTGAGCATGCTGCTGTTCACCCGGGTGCAGACCACCGGTTCCCAACACATGCTGCTGTTTTTACCCGGCTGGTTTTTGCTGTTCCTGCTGGGCGCTGCCGCGCTGGCGGAAGGCATCACCCGCCGCCGGAGCCTGAAGATCGGCTTCTGGCTGTTCACCATCGTGTTTGCCACCTCGGTGCGCTGCTCGTCCCTGACCACCGTCGCTCTGCCGGATTTTCTCATCGGCCGCACGGTTCTCTCGGCCTCTCCGCAGGAGAGCGCCCGCGATTTTGCCGCCATTGATGACCTGATCTATGACCGCAAGGATCTGCCCCAGATCCAGGCCATTGCAAAATGGATCGACACCCACTGCGCCGAGGGCGAGATCAGCTACATGATCCCCCACGACACGCTGTACTGCCCGGACCACTTCAAGAACTGCCTGCTGCCGCAGGCCCCCATCAACGCCAAGCTGGCCTTCGGCTTCTCGGTGCCGGGCGTCCACGTTTTTCCCATGCAGTTCTTTGAGGCAAAATACGTTCTCACCGCCGATCCTTTCCCGATGACCCATGTAAATGACCCCGAGAACGAGATGTCCCACAAGCTGAACGATCTGTTCCTTGCCGTGCGGGACCAGTATTTCCAGCAGGTGGAGACCTTTGACATGGGCAACGGTACCACCTTTACCATCTGGGAGCGCACCGCAGCCCCCACCCGTGCCGAGGTGGAGTATTACCTCAGCGGCTTTGCCAAGGAGGACGCCAAGTATCCGGAGATGTTCTCTCAGGTCGCACAAGCCTGGCTGGCTGCCCGCGGACTGTAAGCGTTTCCGTTCAACAAAAAGGAGACTTGCTATGGAACAGAACACGACCGCCCTGCCTGCCGCCGCGCTGGGGCAGTACAAGGGTCTGCCCTTCACCCGCCGGGTGCGCCCGGTGTCGGAAAAGGCCGTGGAGGCAGACATCCGCAATCTGGCGCGGGTGCACGCCCCCTTTGTGCCGGTGCAGCAGCCCGCCGTCCGCGGGATGCAGGTGACGCTGGATTTTGAGGGCTTTCTGGACGGCGCGCCCATCCCGGACAGCCGGATGGAGCAGGTGACCGTGGTGCTGGGCACCGGGCAGCTGATGCCCGCCGCCGAGGAAGCGGTGTACGGTCACACCGCCGGGGAACAGTTCCGGTTCCACTTCACCTACCCCGCCGAGTTCCGGGTGCCGGAGCTGTCCGGCCGCACCGCCGAGTTCCGGGTCGCCCTGCACACCGTGGCGCAAAAGCAGCCCCTTGCGGTGGACGACAGCCTTGCCAAAACGCTGGGCTATAAGGATCTGGCGGCCCTGCGGCAGAGCATCCGGGAGAAAAAGCGCGCCTCCCACGAGGCCAACGCCGACCGCATCGCCGGGGCGGCGCTGCTGGACCTTGCGGGCGAAAACCTGACCGTCCAGCTGCCCGATGCGGTGCTGGACCAGACCGCAGACCACGACATGCAGGCCCTGCGGGACCGGCTGCGCCGCAGCCGGATGACGCTGGAGCTGTACTGCAAGGCCGGGCAGACCGACCCGGACAAGCTGCGCGCCGCCTTCCGCCGGGACGCCGAGCGGAAGATGCGCAGCGTTCTGGCGGTGCGCGCCATTGCCGAGGCAGAGCAGATCACCGTTTCCAACGCCGAGGTGGACGCGGAATACGCCCGTCTTGCCGCCCTGCACGACACCCCGGAGGCGGAGATCCGCCGGGTGCTGAGCCGGGACGCCATCGCGTCCGCCGTCACCAGTCAGAAGGTGCAGCGCTTTCTGATCGACCATGCAACCATCACTTCTGTTGTGGAAAAGGAGTAACTCTATGGGCTTTTTTACACGAACTGCAATGGATGCGCTGATGAAGACCACCCATCCCGAGATCAACCGCCGTCAGTGCTGGAACCTGCACCCCCACCGCAAGCCCTGCACCACCTGCAAGGACATCTGCCCCTACGGTGAGGAGATCTTCTCCCGCCCGAACCTCGTCAAGGACTGGGACATGTGCACCGACTGCGGGCTGTGCGTCTCTGCCTGCCGCAGCGGCTGCATCTCCCCCTCGCCGGAGCAGGTGCAGCGGGACACCGCCGCCGCCGACAGCGACAACGACACCATCTGGATCGGCTGCGAAAAGTCCGCCCGCAAAAACACGGTGGTGCGCAGCTGCATCTGCGCCCTGTCGTGGGAGACGCTGGCGTACCTTGCGCTGAACAAAAAGATCGTGCTGGACCTGACCCCCTGCGGCCAGTGCGAGAACGACCTGTGCGCCGAGCAGCTGCGCCGTGAGCTGACAAGACTTGTGGAGTTCTTCGGGCAGCCGGTGTTCGAGGCCCGGTTCTCACTGGCGTATGAGGAGCAGCAGTTCCCCTATCAGGTCAAGGAGATCAGCCGCCGCGAGATGTTCGAGCAGGTGAGCCACGGCTCCAGGAGCGGCACCAAAAAGCTGCTGCAGATGCTGCCCGGCCTGCGCAGCGAGGACGATGCCGGGACCGACTTCCGCCTGCTGCTGCACCAGCGCACCCGGCAGCTCAAGGCCGCCATGGACACGCCCCTGAAGTACGGCTACTATCTGCCCAACTTCACCGACAAGTGCTTTGGCTGCGACCGGTGCGAAAAAGCCTGCCGCGCCGGTGCCCTGAAGCTGGAGGACCTGCCGGACGGTCAGACCCGGGTGGTCATCACCCCGTGGAAGTGCAGCGAATGCGGCATCTGCACCGCCGCCTGCTCCAATCACGGTCTGGACGGCATGAAGCTGCGGCAGCTGACCACGCTGGGCCCGGTGAGCATCTACAAATGCACCAAGACCCTGTGCGCCGAGTGCGGCAAGCCCATCGCCCCCGGCAGCGCCGACGGGCTGTGCTCGGTGTGCCGCATCAAGGCCCGCACCAAAAAGCGGCAGGAGGAAGCCAAGGCCCGGGCCGAGCAGCTGCGCAAAGAGCGGGAGGCCAAGGCCGCCGAGGAGGCTGCACAGGCAGCCGCCGAAGCAGAACCGCCGGCTGCGCCCGCCGCAGAGGGTGCCGCCGTGACGCCGCCCCCGGCGGAAACCGATTGACGGCGCAGACAAACAATGTTATACTGAGTTTGTAGTACCCATTGGCAGCCGACAAACTGTTGCAAAGAGGTAACGGAGGTGCTTCCGTTGCCTCTTTTTTTACAGAAATCTGAAAGAGGGTTCTTTTTATGATGCATCCTACTGTTTCCCGCCGCCAGTTCCTGAAAGGCAGCGGTGCTGCCGCGCTTTCCGTTGCAGCCGCCGGCCTGCTGAGCAGCTGCGGCGGCAGTCCCGCTTCGGGCGGGAGCGCGGACACCAGCACCTACACCGTGCTGTATTCCCGCCAGCCCGCCACCCTGAACTATCTGGTCTGCTCCGCCGACCCGGACCTGTACCACGGCACCCAGTGCATCGACACCCTGGTGGAATACGACTGCCGCGGCAAGATCCGCGAGGGTCTTGCCACCAGCTGGGAGTGGGACGCCGACACCCTGACATGGACCTTCCACCTGCGGGACGAGAACTGGGTGGACTGCAACGGCGCGGTGCTGGGCCCCGTGACCGCGCAGGACTTTGTGGACGCGCTGGCCTATGTGCTGAACCCCGCCTACGCCTCTGCCACCGCCAGCCTTGTCACCCCCTATGTGGCAGGCGCAAACGACTACTATAACTACTGCGTCTGGCGCAGCAACGCCCAGAACGGCACCGTGGCCGAGGACGGCACCACCTACGCCATTGACGCCGCAGGCACCGTGACCGTAACTTCCGCCGACGGCACCGCCGCCACCTGCCCCGCCGTGGAGTTCTCCGCCGTGGGCATCAAGGCGGTGGACGAGCACACCCTGACCTATACTTTGAACTACGATTTCCCGGGCTTTTTGAGCCTGCTCAGCTACGCGCCCTATGAGCCCGCCTACGGCCCCATGCTGGAGGAATACGCCGACCAGTTCTGCACCAGCGCCGAGACCGCCTGCAACTGCGGCGCTTTCTATCTGGCGGAATACACCCCGCTGGAAAACTGGGTGATGAAGAAAAACCCCGAAAACTACGACAGGGACAGCGTCTACATCGACACGGTGCGCTACATCTACAATCAGGAGGCCCTCATCAGCGGCCCGGAGATGGTGCGCCGCGGCGAAATTGATCAGGCCACCATCAGCTCGGACATTCTGGACAGCTGGCTGTCCGATGACACCACCCGGGACATGGTGTCCATGGAGCGTCCCGAGACCGGCAAGAGCTACTTCTACCTGTTCAACTTCCTGCCCTTCCGCCACGAGTTCTCCAACTGGACCGTGACCGGCGTGGACGCCCAGTACCAGCCGGACAACTGGGCCAAGGCGGTCAACTGCACCAGCTTCCGCAAGGCCTTCCTGTACGCCATCAACCCCGCCGTCACGCTGGCGGTCACCGCGCCGGAAGGGTACGAAAACTACAAGCTGCACACCATCACCCCGCCGTCCTTCTGCGCCAACAGTAAGGGCGTGGACTACACCGAATGTGGCGCGCTGGCAAACCTGTCCGACTTCTTTGACGAAGCCGCCGCAAAGCAGTACCGCGACACCGCCGTGCAGGAGCTGACCGCTGCGGGGGCCACCTTCCCCATCAAGGTGCAGTACCCCTACAACCCCGCCGTGGTGGACTGGGACAAGCAGTGTCAGGTGTTCAAGCAGCAGGTGGAAGGCGTGTTGAACGACGGCTTCGACTTTGTGGACATCATCATCACGCAGGGGCCCTCGGACAACTTCCTGAACGCGGTGCGCCGCGCGGGTGCCTACGAGCTGATGTCCTACTACTGGGGCGCGGACTACTCCGACCCCGAGACCGAGGTGTACCCCTTCTATCAGGAGGCGGGCGACCGCGGCACCTGCTACGCCTTCCTGCGTACCGGCGTGGAGGACGGCATCATCACCGGCGAGACCGCCGAACAGGTGATGACCTACATGAGCATGGTGGAAAAGGCCAAGACCATCACCGCCGATCTGGACGCCCGGTACGATGCCTTTGCGGGCGCCGAAGCGTACCTGATCGAGAACGCGCTGGTGGTCCCGCTGGGCATGCCGGTGCCGCCCTACATCGCCACCCGGCTGAACCTGTGGGAGGGTCAGTACGCCCCCACGGGCCTGTCCACCAACCGCCTGAAGGGCGTGCATCTCCTTGACCATTACGTTTCCATGGACGAGTATAACGCCAACCGGGACGCGCGGTGAGACGATTTTGGAATGGCCTCCGCTTGTGCTCTGGCCATATTCAGAGGAAAAATTATTTTTGATCGAGCAATGCCGGACAGCCTGCGGGCTGTCCGGCATTGCATTTTCACAGAAGGGGCTTGTGCGGCAGGCGGCATCTGCCGCGCCTGCTTCCGCTGGAAGCGGCGGCGCGGGGGCAGCGGGCTAGCCCTCTCAGCCTCGCTCCGCTCGGCAGCTCTCCCAAAGGGAGAGCCTCTGGCGAAACCGCATACTTTGCAATTCACCCAGTAACTTTCCCGCTATGCCAAGGGCTCCCCCTTTGGGGGAGCTGGCATCGAGCAAAGCGAGATGACTGAGAGGGCTAGGCCGCTGACGGTTGCACTGCAAAGTTTCCGGTCACGCCCCCTTCTGTGAAAAGGCCATTCAAAATCGTCCCTCTCCTCATTTTTCCCGCAAAAAGCCGCAAAGCACTTTCCAAACGGCGCAATTTGCGGTATGCTATATTTGTCCGTATTTCAATCGAAAAGAGAGGTGCACACCATGGTGTCCTATCTCGCAAAGCGCATCGGGCGCTCCATCCTGACGTTGTTCGTCATCGTGACGCTGGTGTTCTGCCTGCTGCGGCTCATGCCGGTGGAGGGCTACTTTGCAAACTACGAAAAAATGACCGAGGCGCAGATTCAGGCCGGACTGCAGGCCATGGGTCTTTTGGACCCCCTGCCCGTGCAGGTGGGGCGGTTCTGGAAAAACGCTTTGCACGGCGATCTGGGCGTGAGCCATATCTACAAGCTCAACGCCCCGGTCACCCAGATCCTGGCCCAAAAGCTGCCCATCTCCATCCAGATGGGCGTGCTGGCCATGCTGCTCAGCCTTGTGCTGGGCATCCCGCTGGGGCTGGTCATGGGCCAGTGCAAAGGCCGCTGGCCCGATAAACTGGGCACCGCCCTCATCGTGCTCATTCAGGCTGTGCCCGCTGCGGTGTACTTTTTGTACATCCAGATGTACGGCACGGCGGTGGTGGGCGTGGGGCTGCTTTTCAACGCCGCCGACTGGCGGTACTGGGTGCTGCCGGTGTGCAGCATGAGCCTTGCAAACCTTGCCTTCTACGCCATGTGGCTGCGCCGCTACATGGTGGACGAAAGCAACAAGGACTACGTCCGCCTTGCCCGCGCCAAGGGCGTGTGCGGGCGGGATATCGCGCTGCACCATGTGTTCCGCAACGCCATGGTGCCGCTGGTGCAGTATATCCCCTCGGCCTTCCTCAACACGGTGGTGGGCTCCATCTACATCGAGAGCCTGTACAGCATCCCCGGCATGGGCGGGCTGCTGGTGACCTGTGTGCAGCGCCACGACAACACCATGGTGCAGGGCATCGTGCTGCTGTACGCCTGCGTGGGCATCGCGGGGCTGATTCTGGGCGATGTGCTCATGGTGCTCATTGACCCCCGCATCAATTTTGGCAGGAAGGAAGGTGGCCGCTGATGTTCAAACGCGCGTGTTCCCGTCAGCTGGAAACGCAGCTGAACACCCTGCAAAAGGACGGCCCCGCCGCGTGGGCCACCCTGCCGGAGGACCAGCTTTTCACCCCCGCCGGGTTCAGCAGCCAGCAGGCGGAAGCCACTGCCGGCACCAGTTACAGCTACTGGGGCAGCACCTTCCGCGCCTTTTTCAAGAATAAGCTCGCCGTGGCGCTGTTGTTTGCGCTGGCGGCGGTGGTGGTGTTCGCCTTTGTGCAGCCGCTGCTGCCCGGGCAGGCAGACCCCAACCTGTGCGCCGTGGACCCCGCCACCGGCATCCCCTACCGCAACATCGCCCCGGGGCAGCAGGGCTTTCTCTGGGGCTCCAACTCCATCGGGCAGGACCTGTGGGCGCGCATCTGGGCGGGGGCGCGCACCAGCCTGACCATCGCCTTTTTCGTGGCGGTCATCGAAGCCGCCGTGGGCATCACCGCCGGTGTGCTGTGGGGCTATGTGCGCGGGCTGGACGTTGTCTTTACCGAGCTGTACAACATCTTCGACAACATCCCCACCGCCATTGTGCTGATCCTCATCTCCTATGTGGCGTCCCCCAGCATCTGGACCATGATCTTAGGCATGTCCATCAAGGGCTGGATCGAGATGGCGCGGTTCATCCGCAACCAGATTTTAATTATCCGCGACCGGGACTACAACATCGCCTCCCGCTGCCTCGGCACGCCCACGGTGCGCATCGTGCTGCGCAACCTGCTGCCCTATCTCGTTTCGGTCATCATGCTGCGCATGGCGCTGACCATCCCGGAAGCCATCGGCAACGAGGTGTTCATCACCTACATCGGCCTCGGGCTCTCGGTGGAGACCCCCTCGCTGGGCAATCTGGTCAACGACGGTCGTAAGGTGATGATGCAGGCGGGGCTGCGGTATCAGCTGCTGTACCCCACCCTGATCCTGAGCTTTGTCACCATCGCCTTTTACCTGATCGGCAACGCCTTCTCGGACGCCGCCGACCCCAAGAACCATCTGCAATAAGGAGGAAGCCATGACCCAAGACCCCATCCTCTCGGTGCGCGGGCTGCAGATCCGGTTCGACCTGCGGGGGCGCACCCTGCACGCCATCCGGGACATCGACCTGGACCTTTACCGGGGCGAGGTGCTGGCCCTTGTGGGCGAGAGCGGCTCCGGCAAAAGCGTGTTCACCAAAAGCTTTCTGGGCCTGCTGGACGCCAACGGACGCATCACCGGCGGCAGCATCGACTACTACCCCGCCCCCGGCTGTGCCCCGCTGCACCTTGCGGCGTTCAAGACCGAAAAAGAGTGGCTTGCCGTCCGCGGGCGGGAGATCGCCATGGTGATGCAGGACCCCATGACCAGCCTGAACCCCCTCAAGACCATCGGGGAGCAGATCGCCGAAGCCGTCACCCTGCATCAGGGGCTGAAAGGCGCGGCAGCCCGGGAAAAGACGCTGGAATACCTGCGGGACGTGGGCATCTCCGACCCCGCGCTGCGGTATCGGCAGTACCCCCACGAGTTCTCCGGCGGCATGCGGCAGCGGGTGGTCATCGCCATTGCGCTGGCGTGTGACCCCAAAATATTGCTCTGCGACGAGCCCACCACCGCGCTGGATGTGACCATTCAGGCGCAGATCCTGCAGCTGCTGCGGCAGATGCGGGCAAAGTACCACCTGACCATCGTGCTCATCACCCACGACCTTGGGGTGGTGGCAAACATCGCGGACCGGGTGGCGGTGATGTACGCGGGTGACATCGTGGAGATCGGCACGGCGGACGAAATTTATTACGACCCCCGCCACCCCTACACCTGGGCGCTGCTGTCCAGTATGCCCCAGATGGGCGTGAAGGGGCAGGACCTGTTCAGCATCCCGGGCACGCCGCCCAACCTGTTTGCGGAGGTGCGCGGCGACGCCTTTGCGCCCCGCAACCCGCAGGCGCTGAAAATCGACTTCGTCAAGCGCCCGCCCCGCTTTGCGGTGTCGCCCACCCACTCTGCGCGCACATGGCTGCTGGACCCCCGGGCCCCTCACATCGAGCCGCCCGCCGCGGTGAAAAAGCTGCAAAAGGAGGGGCTGTGAGATGGCAGAACCGTTATTGGAAGTCAAAAATTTGCAGGTGACCTACGGCACCGGGCGCAAGGCCTGCCCTGCGGTGCAGAACGCCAGCTTTACCATTTATAAAGGCGAGACCTTCGGTCTTGTGGGCGAGAGCGGCAGCGGCAAGACCACCATCGGGCGCGCCATTTTGCGCATCCTGCCCACCGCCGGCGGCGAGATTTTGTACAAGGGCCAGCGCATCAACGGCAAAATTTCCCGCGCGCTGGACAGGCAGCTCACCCGGGAGATCCAGATGATCTTTCAGGACCCCCAATCCTCCCTGAACGAGCGCGCCAAGGTCAGCTACATCGTGGGCGAGGGGCTGCAGAACCTGCACCCGGAGCTTTCCGCCGCCCAGCGGGAGGAAAAAGTGCGGCAGGCGCTGCTGGACGTGGGTCTGCTGCCGGAGTTTGCCAGCCGCTTCCCCCATGAATTTTCCGGCGGGCAGCGGCAGCGCATCGGCATTGCCCGGGCGCTGATCGTGGAGCCGGAGTTCATCGTGGCAGACGAGCCCATCAGCGCGCTGGACATGTCCATCCGGGCGCAGGTGCTCAACCTGATGCGCCAGCTGCAAAAGCAGCGCGGCATCACCTACCTGTTCATCGCCCACGACCTTTCGGTGATGCGCTATCTCTCGGACCGCATCGCCGTCATCCGCAAGGGCAATATCGTGGAGCTGGCGGAGGCCGAAGAGCTGGTGGCCCACCCGCTGCACCCCTACACCCGCAGCCTGCTGTCCGCCATCCCCATGCCGGACCCCCGCCGGGAGCGGGAAAAGCAGCTGCTGGTCTACGACCCCGCCATGCACGACTACACCGCCGCACCCCCCGCGTGGCGCCAGCTGCGCCCCGGGCACTGGGTGCTGTGCAATGACGCCGAGGCGCAGCAATGGACACAGGCGTAAGCCTTTGCAAAATCGCTTTGCTGCGCAGCATTCCCAGATTTCATGTTGCATTTTTGTAACTTTTGCCACGGTTTTGTTGACTTTTGTCTTTCCGCCCACTACAATGGAACATGGAGTATTTTTTTGCGCTTCCAAAAGCAGCCGCAGACCCGACAGCGTTTCCCCACCCGGCAGACGCTGTCGTTTTTTCAGGAAGAAAGAAACATTGTAGAAGAAAAAAGAGAGGAAACTTTCCCATGTCAACTGAATCCCACAACCCGGTCTATGCCTCTGTGGCAAAGCCATGGCTGAAGTATTACGACCGGAAGTTCATCGACCAGACCCTGCCCGAGTGCTCTGCCTTCGAGTACGTCTGCCGCCAGAACAAAAACCACCTCAGCGAGACTGCCCTGAGCTACTACGGGCGCAAGATCACCCACGCAGACCTGATCGTCAACGTCAAAAAGACCGCCGCCGCCTTCCGCGCCATCGGTCTGAAAAAGGGCGACATCGCCACCGTGGTCAGCGTGATGACTCCGGAGGTCATCTACGCCTTCTACGCGGCGGATATGATCGGTGCCACTTTGAATCTGGTGGACCCCCGTTACAGCCCGGAGGGCATCCACGAGTACATTGAAGAGGTGGACTCCCGCCTGCTGCTCTGCCTGAACGTGACCTACGAACGCTGCCGTCAGGCGGCAAAGCGCACCAACGTGGAGCGGGTGGTGGTGCTCAGCCCGGCAGACTCGCTGCCGCTGCACCTTGCCATCGGCTACAAGATGACCAACCCCGACAAGAACCGCTACAAGTCCAACGTCATCCGCTGGAAGGACTTCATCGCCGCCGGCGAGGGGCAGAGCACCGCCGCCGAGCCCTACGACCCGCAGCACCCCTGCGTGGTGGTGCACACCGGCGGCACCACCGGTTCGCCCAAGGGCGTCATGCTGACCGATGACAACTTCAACGCCATCGCCCAGCAGTTCAGCGCCATGGACACGCTGTTCCACCGGGGGCAGAAGCTGCTGAACATCATGCCGCCGTTCATCGCCTACGGCTTTGCCTGCGGCGTGCACCTGCCCCTGACGCAGGGCCTTGCCGTGGTCATCGTGCCCAATCTGGACCCCGCAAAGCTGCCTGCCCTGATCTGGAAGTACAAGCCGGAGCACATGTTCGGCGTGCCCACCCACTACCAGCAGCTGGCGTCCTCGGCTTTGCTGAAGAACAAGGACCTGTCCTTCATCCGCAACTACGCCGCCGGCGGCGACTCGCTGCCCGTGGGCGCAGAGCAGGCGGTGGACGACTTCCTGAAAGCCCACAACGTAGAGTACCCGCTGGCAAAGGGCTACGGCATGACCGAGGTCTCCTCGGCTGCCACCGCCGCCGCCGGCAAAAACAACAAGCTGGGCAGCGTGGGCATCCCGCTGGTGAACACGGTGGTCTCGGTGTTCGAGCCGGGCACCGAGACCGAGCTGCCCATCGGTGAGCGGGGCGAGGTGTGCATCAGCGGCCCCGCCATGATGAAGGGCTACTACGGCAAGCCCGAGGAGACCGACATCATCCTGCGCCGCCACGCGGACGGCAGGATGTGGGCCCACACCGGCGACCTTGGCTCCATGGACGAGGACGGCTTTGTGTTCCTGGACTCCCGCATCAAGCGCATGATCATCCGTCCCGATGGGTTCAAGGTGTTCCCCTCCATGATCGAAAACGTCATCAGCCGCCACCCCTCCGTGCATCAGTGCTGCGTGGTGGGCTGCGCCGCCAAGGAGCAGACGCAGGGCCGCCTGCCCTTCGTCTTTGTGGTGCTGGACCCCGAAAGCGACAAAAAGAAGCGTCAGATCGTCAAGGAGCTGCGCCAGCTCTGCCACGAGGAGCTGCCGGAGTACGTCCAGCCCGTGGGGTACAAGTTCCTGCCCGAGCTGCCCCTGACCCCCGTGGGCAAGGTGGACTACCGCAAGCTGGAGGACGAGATCTCGCCCAAGGATTATTGATCGTCCCGCGTCCTGTCTGCATCCCGCAGGCGGGACGTTTTTTTGTGCCGCCACGGAGATCTGTTTTCCGGCGAACGCCTGCCGCACACGTTGCGGTTTGACCGGAAGTGGGCTAGCCCTCTCAGCCTCGCTCCGCTCAGCAGCTCCCCCAAAGGGGGAGCCCTTGGCAGGGCGGCAAAGTTTCCGGCTCAAATGCAAAGTGACCGATTCCGTCAACCCCGCTCCCCGGGGGGAGCTGCCGCCGCAGCGGCTGAGGGGGTACAGATGGAGGACCGAGAAAAAATCGTTGAGCGAAGCGGCTAGATTTTTTCCGGTCCGACTTCCTCTTTGGGGTCTGAAAGGGGCGAGCAGCCCCTTTCCCGTTGCGGGGTGGGTGGAGTCCAGAGGTAGGGAGGGGGGAGTCGGAACACCCCTCCCCACCTCTGGCCCAGCGGAGCGTCCCAGCCCGCTGGCGGCGGGCAGAAACCTTCCCCGAGGCACCGCTGCGCAGCAATGGCAGGGCGGCAAAGTTTCCGGCTCAAATGCAAAGTGTACGGTTTCGCCAGAGGCTCCCCCTTTGGGGGAGCTGGCGCGTTAGCGCCTGAGAGGGCTAGGCCGCTGACGGTTGCACTGCAACGTGTGCGGAAGAGCAAAAGCCTTCCCCCGGTCGGGGGAGCTGGCTGCGAACGCAGTGAGCAGACTGAGAGGGCTAGGATGCTGACGGCTGCGGGCAAGCCGCAAATGCTGATCTCCGGTTTTGTGCAATTTCAGCTTGACAATTCCCCCGTTCCCGCCTATCATAGGGGCAGAACTTCCGCGCCGGAGCGCGGACCCTGATGGAAAGAGAGGACCCGTTATGTCAAAGCAAAAACTTTCTGCCCTGCTGGTCAGCGCCGCGCTGCTGCTGGTGCTGCCGCTCTCTGCCTTTGCTGCGCAACCGTCTGCCGTGCAGGCCGACCCGCCTGCGGACGCTGCCCAGACCGAAGCTGCCCAGACCGAAGCCGCCCCGCAGGACGGGCAGCGGACCTATGTTGCACTGGGCGACAGCATCGCGGCCGGTGTGGGGCTGCCGGGGGTCCTCTGCACCCAGACCGAGTCCGGGCTGGACTATTCGGCCAACTTTGAGGGCTACCCCGCCCAGAGCTACACCGCACTGGTGGCTCAGGGCCTTGGGCTGGACCGGCAGCACGCCATTGATCTGGGTCTGCCGGGGCTGATGAGCGCCGACCTTCTGGACATGGTGCAGAACAGCGGGATGTCCCATCCGAATCAGGCCACCGGCAGCACCTACACCTACCCCCAGTTTCAGGACTATCTGCGCAAAGCCGACATCATCTCCATCCAGATCGGCTCCAACGATGCAACGGTGCCCTGCGTCATGGGGCTGGGCGAGGCGACCCACTGGAAGAGCGAGAAGCTCGTGGAGCTGACGGTCAGCGGCGATCTGCGGAACTTCAGCCTTGAGAACCTGCAGGCCATGACCAGCGCGTTGCGCCAGCTGCGTCTGACCCCGGAGGAGACCCGGGACACCAACAACCTGCTGTTCCACGGCATGGACGTCATCTGCCGGGATGCCTACACCCATGTGACCACGAACCTGCCCCTGATCCTGCAGGAGATCCGCAAGCTGAACCCGGACGCGACCATCCTGCTGGTGGGCTGGTACGACCCGGTGCCCCTGCTGCCCGCATGGAACCGCTATTTCTACCGCCTGAACCGCTTTGCCAAAGAGCTTGCCGCGCAGCAGGAGGGCGTGACCTACGTCCCCGTGACCTTCACACCGACTTCCAGCGATGCCCACCCCACCGTCCGGGGGCATCGGTACATCGCAAACCAGATCCTGAAGGCCCTGCAGTAAGCCAAAACGACCTGCTTCCACCCCGGAAACAGGTCGTTTTTTTGTCAGCTTCGCCGTCCGCTGTTGCAGCCCTCTTCTTCCTCCACCATCCGCTCATAGGCGGCGGTAAACAGCCGCTGGGGCAAAGCGCTGGTCATGGCAAGGGCGGCGTTCCACTTTTCCTCGTCCGTCAGCTCCCCGCTCACCGGCGGAAAGTGCGCCAGAATGGCGTCCAGCTCCTGCTGCACCTGCTTTGCCACCCAGATGCCGCGGTCGGTCAGGTAGATCTTGCCGTAGTGCTCCTTTACGATCATGCCCTGTTCCATCAGCAGGTTCAAAATGCGCACCACCGAGGGTTTTGTCACCCCCAGCTTTTCCGCAATGCTGCGGGAGCTGATGTCCAGATGGGTGCGGCTTACCTCGTAGATGGCCAGCAGATAGCGCAGATGTGCTGCGGTCAGCTGCATACCGGTCACTCTCCTTTTTACGCGCCGGGGCTTGCCCGGTGTTATCATAAGCTAACTTTGTTTTAACTAAAAAAGAGCGCGAGCCGAGAGTTTCAGCCCGCGCTCCTTGCGGTTCAATGCTTAGTTCAATGCTCAGTGGCAGCCCTTGCAGTGGCTGCAATCGCCGCCGCAGCTGCATCCGCCGCCGTGCTTGTGGGTGTGCCATACGACCCAGCCCAGCGCGCCGAACACCAGCGCTGCCACGATGATGGTGGGCAGATTAAAGTTTGTTGCAAGAAATTCCATCATACAGCACACACCCTTTCGTTTCTATCAGATACGGGAAGTATCCAGCTTGACTTCGTTGTTGTTGGCGTACTTGTTGGGGCGCACCATCAGGTAGATGAACGCTGCCAGCACCACGATTGCCACCACGGTGAACAGACCAAAGTGCACCTCGCCGGTGATCAGGCCGCCCAGCTGATACACCACCAGTGCAGCGCAGTAGGCCAGTGCGCACATATAGCCGATGGCAAAGGCCGTCCACTTGCCGTTGTTCATCTCGCGCTTGATGGCACCCATGGCGGCAAAGCAGGGGGCGCACAGCAGGTTGAAGATCATAAAGGCGTAAGCGGACAGGGCGGTGTAGTCCTGTGCGACCGTTGCCCAGATCTCGTCGCCGTTCTCGGAAAGCTCGCCGCCGAAGTGGTACAGCACACCGAAGGTGCCCACCACGTTCTCCTTGGCGATCAGGCCGGAGACGGACGCCACGGTAGCCTTCCAGTTGCCGAAGCCCAGAGGTGCAAAGATCCATGCGACCTTGGTGGCGACGATGGCGAGGATGGAGTTGTCCTGATCCTCGATCATGCCAAAGGTGCCGTTCTCAAAGCCGAAGCCCTGTGCAAACCACAGGATGACGGTGGCGAGCAAAATCACAGAGCCTGCGCGCTTGATGAAGGACCAGCCGCGCTCCCAGGTTGCCCGCAGCACGTTGCCCCATGCGGGCACATGGTAGGCGGGCAGCTCCATGACGAAGGGAGCCGGGTCGCCCGCAAAGGCCTTGGTCTTTTTCAGCATGATGCCGGAGCAGATGATGGCTGCCATGCCGATGAAGTAGGCAGACACTGCCACCAGCGAGGAGCCGCCGAACATTGCACCGGCGATGAGGCCGATGATGGGCATCTTTGCGCCGCAGGGGATGAAGCAGGTGGTCATAATGGTCATGCGGCGGTCACGCTCGTTCTCGATGGTACGGCTTGCCATCACGCCCGGCACGCCGCAGCCGGTGCCCACCAGCACCGGGATAAAGCTCTTGCCGGACAGGCCGAACTTGCGGAAGATACGGTCCATGATAAAGGCCACGCGGGACATATAGCCCACGTCCTCCAGGATGGACAGCAGGAAGAACAGCACCAGCATCTGCGGCACAAAGCCCAGCACTGCGCCCACACCGGCCACGATGCCGTCCATGATCAGGCCGTACAGCCAGCCCGCCACGCCGATGCTTTCCAAAAAGCCGCCCAGCGCGTTCGGCACGATCTCGCCAAACAGCACATCGTTGGTCCAGTCAGTGGCAAAGGTGCCAATGGCCCAGCCGCCGTCCGCAATGGAGGTGCCCATGGACAGGGAGTACATCAGGTACATCACCACTGCAAAGATGGGCAGTGCCAGCACCCGGTTGGTGACGATGCGGTCGATCTTATCCGAGACGGTCAGGTGCTCCACGCGGGCCTTTTTCTTCACCGCCTTGTTCACCACGGTGTTGATGTAGGCGTAGCGCTGGTTGGTGATGATGCTCTCGGCGTCATCGTCCATCTCCTTCTCGCAGTCCTGAATGTGCTCGTCGATGTGGTCCACCAGTGCCTTGTCGAGCTCGAGCTCTGCCAGCACCTTCTCGTCCCGCTCGAAGAGCTTGACGGCGTACCAGCGCAGGAAACGGTCATCCACCTTGCCCTGAATGGACTCTTCGATGTGGGCAATGGCGTGCTCCACACTGCCGGTGAACACATGGGGCAGCTCGCCGGTCTTGCCGGCCTTGGCAGCTGCCACCGCAGCCTTTGCGGCGGCCTCGGTGCCCTCGCCCTTCAACGCGCTGATCTCCACCGCCTGACAGCCCAGCTCTGCGCTCAGCTTCTTCAGGTCGATGGTGTCGCCGTTCTTGCGCACCAGGTCGATCATGTTCACCGCCATCACCACCGGGATGCCCAGCTCGATCAGCTGGGTGGTCAGGTAGAGGTTGCGCTCGATGTTGGTGCCGTCGATGATGTTCAGGATGGCGTCGGGCTTCTCCTTCACAAGGTATGTACGGGAGACCACCTCTTCCAGCGTGTAGGGGGACAGCGAGTAGATGCCGGGCAGATCCTGAATGATCACGTCCTTGTCACCCTTCAGCTTGCCTTCCTTTTTTTCCACGGTCACGCCGGGCCAGTTGCCCACATACTGGTTGGAGCCGGTCAGGTTGTTGAACAGGGTCGTTTTGCCGCAGTTCGGGTTGCCGGCCAGTGCAATTTTAATGCTCATTGCGGATACCTTTCCTCCCTTTGGTCCTATCAGACCACTTCGATCATCTCAGCGTCGGCCTTGCGCACGCTCAGCTCGTAGTTGCGCACGGTCAGCTCCATGGGGTCGCCCAGCGGCGCCACCTTGCGCACATAGATCTGCACCCCCTTGGTGATGCCCATATCCATGATGCGGCGCTTCACCGGGCCTTCGCCGTGCAGCCGTGCCACGGTGGCAGTCTCGCCCACCTTTACGTCTTTCAGTGTTTTCATCGTACTCGTTCCTCCCTTGCGTTATTTCATGCAGCACCGGGAAGGCGCTGCTCAGGCCACCATGATGCGGCTTGCCATGGTCTTATCCAGTGCCAGACGGCTCTGCTTGACCTGTACGATCAGGTTGCCCGCGATCTCGTTGACCACGGTCACTTCGCTGCCCACCACGAACCCCAGCTCGGCCAGATGCAGCCGCACCTCGTCCTTGCCGCTGATCCTGCGGATGGTGACCGTCTCGCCGGACCTTGCCATTGTCAAAGGCATCATACTTCCCCGCTTCCCTTCTTGTTCGTTCGCCTTACAGGCGGTTAGTCAGCTGTAACTATCAGCGCAAATAGTTTACCGCCGCTAACCTCTCCTGTCAATAGATTTTCTGCATCTTGCAGTTAGTTCATATGAACAAACAAATTTTATGCCGGAATCGGCCTGCATTTTCGTCAAAATCAGCAATAGCTAACTCTATTTTTTGAAGTAAAGTTAGCCAATGTTACCATTTTTGTGCCTTGCTCTGCCGTCATTTAGAGCAAGTTGACGAGAGAGGGCCCTCCAAAGAGGTGAGCTTTGTTCGTGCTGACCGCACACTTTGCGGTTTGACCGGGAGCGGCCTAGCCCTCTCAGTCACCTGCGGTGACAGATTCCCCAAAGGGAGCGGGGGCGGCGAAACCGGTCACTTTGTGGTTCTACCGGAAACTTTCCCGCACTGCCAAGGGCTCTCCCTTTGGGAGAGCTGCCGAGCGGAGCGAGGCTGAGAGGGCTAGGACGCTCCCCTCGCGCCGCCGCTTCCAACGGAAGCAGGCGCGGCAGATACCACTTTCCGCATAAGCCCCTTCCGTGAAAATGCATCTTCCGGATGCGATGCCGTTCGCCGCACAAGCCCTTTCCGTGAAAACGGGACAGCGGAGCGCCCGCAGGCGCTCCGCTGTCCCAAACTTAAAAATATTTTTTCCTCTGAATATGGCCAGAGCGCAAGCGGAGGCCATTTCAAATCGTCCGCCCTGCCATTGCCGCAGGACAGGATTTTTGCTTCCCGCGCAGAGCGTTTTCGCGTGGGACAGGCTTGATGCCTTTTGCAAAATGCATCGCCGCCGGGGATGTTCTCTTTTGCCACCAAAAGAGAAGAAAAGTGCGGCGGTGCCCGCAGGGCATGAAAGCCCCAGTGGGGCTTTTAAGCCGCAGACCGGTTTGCGCAGCAAATGCCGCGTGTTCAGCGCGGCAAGGTCACAGCGATTTCGACGCGCTGGACCCACGAGAAAGGGGCTGCTCGCCCCTTTCAGACCCCAAAGAGGAAGTCGGACCGGAAAAAATCTAGCCGCTTCGCTCAACGATTTTTTCTCGGCCCTCCATCTGCAGCCCCTCAGCCGCTGCGGCGGCAGCTCCCCCAAGGGGAGCGGGGGCGGCAAAACCGGTCACTTTGCAGTTTGACCGGCAGCGGCCTAGCCCTCTCAGACATCTCGCTTTGCTCGATGCCAGATTCCCCTTTTTGTCGCTGCGCGACATCTTCCCCCGGCGCGGGGGAAGTCTTTCCTCAAAGGGGGAGCCCTTGGCATAGCGGGAAAGTTACTGGGTGAATTGCAAAGTATGCGGTTTCGCCAGAGGCTCTCCCTTTGGGAGAGCTGCCGAGCGGAGCGAGGCTGAGAGGGCTAGCCCGCTCCCCCCGCGCCGCCGCTTCCAACGGAAGCAGGCGCGGCAGATGCTGCCTGCCGTCTGAGCCCCTTCCGTGAAAATGCAATGCCGGACAGCCCGCAGGCTGTCCGGCATTGCTCTATCAAAAATATTTTTTCCTCTGAATATGGCCAGAGCGCAAGCGGAGGCCATTCCAAATCGTCCACCCTGCCCAAACAACACGACCGCCCGGTGCAGGGGTCAGGTCTGCACCGGGCGGTCATGTGTCAAAAGGAGGATCTTGTTCCCGCCCATGAGCTCCACAGGCGGGTGCCAGGATAAAAGAGAGTATAAAAAGAAAATGTCAAAAATTTACACCGCCACGGCAAGGCGGAAAATGGGCGTTCCGCTGTGGAACAGCCGCAGATACACCGCCGTGCACTTGGACAGCTGGGCAAAGTGCTGCCGGGCGGCCACCGGGTCGCTGTAAGATTTCCAGCAGCCGCAGCAGGTAAAGTTCTGCCCCCGGTTCTGGATAAAGCCCACCACATCCGCCAGCGGATACCCCAGAAAAACACCGATCTCATGCGGAAATCCCGCCCCGCAGCACAGCCGCCGGGACAGCTGGTCCAGCAGCACGGCGCAGTCCATGGGCTGTTCCGGCAGGCGGTAGCCCTCCCGGGACAGAAAGTCCCGCACCGTATCCTCCGACAGCACGGCGGCCAGCCTGCTTTCGCGGTAGACGTACACCAGATACTGCCGGGTGACGGCACAGCCTTTCAGCACCCGCACCCGCAGACCCTTGGGGTTCAGCTGGGCATTCCAGCCCGCCACCCGCCGGGCAAGGTCGGCGCAGTCGCCGGTCTCGTAGCGGAACAGGCCCGCCGCTTTCAGCCCCGCCAGCACCGGAGCACATTGTTCGATCATTACGGTCTCAAAATTGCGTTCCATGGCGGTTCTCCTTTGGCGGCAGTTCGGGCGGCGGTGTCGGGGTCAGTGTGCCCCGGATACCGGGCGGTTATAAGTAAGGCAAAACTAACCAGTACCCCAAAAAGAATCGGCACGCTCGGGCTGCGGGCACTGCCGGTGGGGTCCTATGTGGTTAGTTGTTTCTAACGTCCGTAGTGTACCACAGCACCGCAGGCCATGTCAAGCCTTTTGGACAAAAAAGTTATTTATGGCAAACCGTGCCGAGATCCCTTTCCGGCGGATGAGGGCGCAGGCAGCGTTCCTGAAATCACCCCTCATCCGCTTTCCTTCGTTCAGCACCTTCCCCCCAAGGGGGGAAGGCTTCAGCGGTGGCGGGAAAGTTACCGGATAAATTGCAAAGTGTGCGGGCAGGCAAAAGCCTTCCCCCGGTCGGGGGAAAGTGGATGCGACCAACGGGAGCAGACGGATGAGGGCGCAGTTGCCCCCTCATTCTGCGCTGTGCGCTACCCTTCCGGCGGCGGTTATGATATAATCGGGGTATTATCGGGTCTGCCCCTTGGGGCGCACCCCTGCAAGGAGGCCAAACCCATGCCCACCCCCATCACCGCTTCCGCCCTGTCCGCGCTGCTTGCCGCCGCGCTGGCGCAAAAGCCCACAAAGCCGCTGGTGCTTGCGCTGGACGGCCCCTGCGGCAGCGGCAAAACCACCCTTGCCAACGCACTGGCAGCGCAGTTCCCCGGCTGCACCGTCCTGCACACCGATGACTTCTACCTGCCGCCCGCCCGGCGCAGCCCGGACTGGGCGCACACCCCCTGTGCCAACATGGACCTTGCCCGCCTGCGGGACGAAGCCCTGCGCCCGGCTTACGCAGGGCAGACGGTGGCTTACCGGGCGTACAGCTGCCGGGAGGGGGCCTACCAGCCCGCCGTGCAGCTGCCCGCGCAGCCGCTGGTGATCTTAGAGGGCAGTTACAGCCATCACCCGCTGCTGCGCCCCTGCGAGACGCTGCGGGTGTTCGTGACCTGCACCAAGGCCGAGCAGACCCGGCGCTTACAGGCGCGGGAGGGCGCGCGCTGCGCGGATTTTGCCGCCCGGTGGGTGCCGCTGGAGGAGGGGTACTTTGCCCGGTACGGCATTGCGGCTGCTGCGGATTTTGTGGTGGACACCACCCAAGGCGGGACGATTTAAAATGCGCGCCGCGTTGCTTTGCGCATATTCAGAGGAAAAAATATTTTTGATAGAGCAATGCCGGACAGCCTGCGGGCTGTCCGGCATTGCATTTTCACGGAAGAGGCTTGGACGGCAGGCAGCATCTGCCGCGCCTGCTTCCGTTGGAAGCGGCGGCGCGGAGCAGCGAGCTAGCCCTCTCAGCCTCGCTCCGCTCGGCAGCTCTCCCAAAGGGAGAGCCCTTGGCAGGGCGGGAAAGTTTCCGGTCAAACCGCAAAGTGTGCGGTTTCGCCAGAGGCTCCCCCTTTGAGGAAAGACTTCCCCCGCGCCGGGGGAAGATGTCGCGCAGCGACAAAAGGGGGAATCTGCCGCCGCAGGTGACTGAGAGGGCTAGGCCGCTGCCGGTTGAATTGCAAAGTGAACGGTAGCTGCCAACCCCGCTCCCCTTGGGGGAGCTGCCGCCGCAGCGGCTGAGGGGGTACAGATGGAGGACCGAGAAAAAATCGTTGAGCGAAGCGGCTAGATTTTTTCCGATCCGACTTCCTCTTTGGGGTCTGAAAGGGGCGAGTAGCCCCTTTCTAACGGGTTGCGGCACCCAGCATCCGCTTCGTGCCTTGGGCGGCACTCGCGTCTTGCTGGCCGCTGCCCCAACAACTCCTCCCTGTTTCCGCCGCTGGCGGCGGTCGTCGTTGTTGCATTGCGGGGTGGG
The DNA here is from genome assembly GCA_934513205.1 of uncultured Faecalibacterium sp. Taxonomy (GTDB): domain Bacteria; phylum Bacillota; class Clostridia; order Oscillospirales; family Ruminococcaceae; genus Faecalibacterium. Next base: position 119,601 of record CAKSWU010000001.1, read on the forward strand.
TGGAGTCCAGAGGTAGGGAGGGGGGAGTCGGAACACCCCTCCCCACCTCTGGCCCAGCGGAGCGTCCAGTCCGCTTGCGTCAGGCAGAAACCTGCCCCGCAGCACCGCTGCGCGGCAATGGGGGCGGGACGATTTAGAATGCGCGCCGCGTTGCTTTGCGCACCTTGCCCAAAAAGACGGGAAATCTTTTTCTCTCCCCCTGCGGGAATGGGGGTTGTTTTGCATCGAATCGCTCTTGCGGGGGGCGGGCGGTATCTGATATACTTAAAGTACTGAGAAAACCTACGCCAGACTGTAAGAAAGATTGGAGGCTGACCCTTATGAAAAAGCTGGCAAGACTGACCGCCCTTTTGCTCACCGGCGCACTGCTGCTGGTGCTGACCGCCTGCGGTGCTGCGCCGGGCGGCAGCGCTAGCATGACCCCCGAGGAAATAGCGGCAAAGCAGCGTCTGCTGGACGAGATCAACAACTACCGCGCAAGCCTTGACCCTAGCCTTGCGCCGCTGGTGGAAGTAAAACAGCTCTCTGATGCCGAGCAGGAGTTGACAGATCACTTCCGCACCGCCGGTAAGACCATGCTGCCAATGAGCGAAGCAGATAAAGCCATTGATCGTTTGACCAGCAAGACTAAGGGCTGGTATTCAGATATGGATTTTGGCTCTGCTTGGGTTATTGAGGATAACAAGTGGATCTACATTCTGACTGCCAAGGTTCCAGCCAATACCCCGGAGGGCAAGGCAGAGTTGTTGACAGCATTGAAAGGCTCTAGTGTTTTTAATGATACAGATTACACGAGCATCGGCATTGCCGTTGTGACTGTCAACGGACAGATGTACTGGACCTGCAGCGTGTATTACTGATCTCCCCTTCCCCGCATAGAACAGCACCCCTTGAACCAAACAAAGCCGGACAGCCTGCGGGCTGTCCGGCTTTTGGTTTTGCTTGGTTTACAGGCTCTTACTTATTCTTGTACATATCCTGATAATAGTTCTGGTAGTCGCCGCTGGTGACGTGGTCCATCCACTCCTGATGGTTCAGGTACCAGTCGATGGTCAGCACGATGCCCTTCTCGAAGGGAGTTTCGGGGTACCAGCCCAGATCGTTCTTGATCTTGGTGGGGTCGATGCCGTAGCGGCGGTCGTGACCCAGACGGTCAGCGACGTGCTTGATCAGCTCCTCGCTGATGCCCTCGTCCTGCAGACGGTCGTGCAGCTGGTTGATGATGGTCTTGACGATGAAGATATTGGGGCGCTCGTTGTGGCCGCCCACGTTGTACACCTCGCCGACCTTGCCGCCGTTTGCCACCATATCAATGGCCTTGCAGTGATCCTCCACATACAGCCAGTCGCGGATCTGCATACCGTCGCCGTAGACGGGCAGCTGCTTGTGGTGCTTGACGTTGTTGATCATCAGGGGGATCAGCTTCTCCGGGAACTGGTAGGGGCCGTAGTTGTTGGAGCAGCGGGTGATGTTCACCGGCATACCGTAGGTATCGTGGAAGGCCATAACGAACATATCGGCGCTGGCCTTGGAAGAAGAATAGGGGCTGTGGGGGCACAGCGGAGTGGTCTCCATAAAGAAGCCGTCCGCACCCAGAGCGCCGTACACCTCATCGGTGGACACCTGCAGGTACTTCTTGCCCTCTTTCCAGGTCTTGGCATCGGCGTCGTACCATGCCTCCTTGGCGCGCTGCAGCAGGTTGACGGTGCCCATCACGTTGCTCTGCACAAAGATCTCGGGGTTCTTGATGGAGCGGTCCACATGGCTCTCGGCGGCAAAGTTGATGACGTAGTCGAAATCGTACTTTGCAAACAGGCTCTCCACCAGCTCCTTGTCGCAGATGTCGCCCTGCACGAACACATGGCGGGGGTCGCCCTCCACGTCCTTCAGGTTTTCCAGATTGCCTGCGTAGGTCAGCTTATCCAGATTGACCAGCAGGATCTCCGGGTATTTTTTGAGCATATAATGCACAAAGTTGGAACCAATAAAACCGGCACAGCCGGTGATCAGATAGGTTTTCATCTTCCAAAATCCCTCGATTTCTTTTCAGTCTTTCATGCCGTTTTCGCCGTCCCAGTGAGCAAAGAAGCAGGCCAGCGCGTCCTGCCAGTTCCGCACATCATTGCCCACGGTGCAGCGCAGCATCCGGTTGTCCAGCGCGCTCCACTTGGGGCGGTCGGCGCTGTCCGGGTGCTTTGCCTTGTACTCCTCGCTGGTGCAGGGAGCCACGGTGGCGTCCACACCGGAAAGGCGGATGATCTCGGCGGCAAAATCGTACCACGAGCAGATGCCCTCGCCGGTGCAGTGATACAGGCCGTATTCGTGGGTCACGCACAGCTGCAAGATCTCGTGGGCAAGGTCCACCGCGTTGGTGGGGTTGCCGCACTGGTCGTTGACCACCTCCAGCTTGCCGAACTTTTTGCCTGCATTGACGATGGTTTTGACGAAGTTCTTGCCGTAGTAGCTGTACAGCCACGCGGTGCGCACGATGAAGTGGCGGTGGCAGAACCGCTCCACATATTTTTCGCCCATGAGCTTGGTGGAGCCGTAGGCGCTGATGGGCCCGGGCAGGCAGGCTTCGTCCTGCGGGACGCCGCCGTTCTCCCGGCCGGAGAACACATAGTCGGTGGAGACGTGCACCAGCCGGGCACCGGTCTTTTCCGCCGCCTGCGCCAGATTGCGGGGGCCGATGGCGTTGGCCTTGAAGGCGGCGTCATGGTTCACCTCGCAGCCGTCCACGTTGGTGTAGGCAGCGCAGTTGATGATGACGTCCGGGCGGTTGCGGCGGATGAACTCGTCCACCATCTTATAGTTGGAGATGTCGATCTCCGGCAGGTCCACGGCGATGACCGTGGCATTCATCAGCTTTTCCGGGATGGGGCCGATCTCGCTGCGGCCCTCCCGCAGCTGCTTGAGGATCTCGGTGCCCAGCTGACCCTTGCAGCCAGTGACAATGATTTTCATACCAGTGTGCCTTTCCTTTGCTCAGTAGCGCAGTTTGCCGTCTGCAACATTTTTCAGGTGCTGACCGTAGGGGCTCTTGCCGTAGCGCTCCGCGCTTTCCAGCAGGGTGTCGCGGTCGATCCAGCCATACTTGAAGGCGATCTCTTCCGGGGCGCTGATCTTGATGCCCTGACGCTTCTCGATCATGCGCACAAAGTCGGCAGCCTCCACAAGGCTCTCCATGGTGCCGGTGTCCAGCCATGCAAAGCCGCGGCCCAGCAGCTGAACGTCCAGCTCGTCCTGCTTCAGGTACATATCATTCAGGGTGGTGATCTCCAGCTCGCCGCGGGCAGAGGGCTTGACCTGCTTTGCCATCTTCACCACGTCCTTATTGTAGAAATACAGGCCGGTGATGGCGTAGTTGGACTTGGGATGCTGGGGTTTTTCCTCCACGCTGAGCACCTTGCCGTCCTTGTCGAACTCCACGATGCCAAAGCGTTCGGGATCCTGCACATAGTAGCCGAACACGGTGCAGCGGCCCTTGTTTTCGGCGTTGGACACGGCGGTCTTGAGCAGCTTGGAGAAGCCGTTGCCGTAGAAGATATTATCGCCCAGGATCATGGCGCAGCAGTCGTCCCCAATGAACTCCTCGCCCAGAATAAAGGCCTGTGCCAGACCGTCCGGCGAAGGCTGCACCTTGTACTGCAGATGGATGCCGTACTGGCTGCCGTCGCCCAGCAGCGCCTCAAAGCGGGGCGTGTCGGTGGGGGTGGAGATGATGAGGATATCCTGAATGCCTGCCAGCATCAGGGTGGACAGAGGGTAATAGATCATGGGCTTGTCGTAGACCGGCAGCAGCTGCTTGCTGGTGACCATGGTCAGAGGATAAAGCCGGGTGCCGGCACCGCCGGCGAGAATAATGCCTTTCATGTTTGTGCACTCCTTTTTTCTTAAAAAGATGTGCAGCTTAATTCAAAGCGGAGCTGCGTCCGCTGTCAACGATTTTGGGGGCTGTCCTGTGCCCATTTTGGGCAAAAGAGATAACAGCTCACCTTATTCTACTATCATTTCACGCAAAATGCAAGAAGGAATGCTGTTCTGCTGCGCAGAAATGAGGTGCCGCTGCGGGGCGGGTTGACCGGAAGCGGGCTGACGCTCTCCGTAAAAACGCCATCTGCCGGATGCGATGCCGTTCACCGTCTGAGCCCCTTCCGTGAAACCGGGACAGGATTTCTGTTTCCTGCGCAGCGGTGCTGCGGGGCAGGTTTCTGCCCGCCGCCAGCGGGCTGGACGCTCCGCTGGGCCAGAGGTGGGGAGGGGTGTTCCGACTCCCCCCTCCCTACCTCTGGACTCCACCCACCCCGCAACGGGAAAGGGGCTGCTCGCCCCTTTCAGACCCCAAAGAGGAAGTCGGACCGGAAAAAATCTAGCCGCTTCGCTCAACGATTTTTTCTCGGCCCTCCATCTGTACCCCCTCAGCCGCTGCGGCGGCAGCTCCCCCAAGGGGAGCGGAGCGCGGCGAAACCGGTCACTTTGCAATTCACCCGGAAACTTTGCCGCACTGCCAAGGGCTCTCCCTTTGGGAGAGCTGCCGAGCGGAGCGAGGCTGAGAGGGCTAGCCCGCTGCCCCCGCGCCGCCGCTTCCAACGGAAACAGGCGCGGCAGCTGCCGCCTGCCGCACAAGCCCCTTCCGTGAAAATGCATCTGCCGGATGCGATGCCATTCACCGTCCAAGCCCTTCCCGTGAAAACGGGACAGCGGAGCGTCCGCAGACGCTCCGCTGTCCCAAACTTAAAAATTATTTTTCCGCTGTTTATGCGCAAAGCAACGCGGCGCGCATTCCAAATCGTCCCCGCTCACCACGCAAAGCCCCACTTGGCAAAGTAGCGCAGCAGGCTGCGCAGCTGCCACAGAAAAGGCTTCAGGCTGCGGTGCGCCGCACGGTGCCATGCGTGGATGGCGGTGTACTGGGGCACCAGATACGCCTTGCCCCGGGTGCGCATCTTCTGGGTCAGGTCGGCGTCCTCCACATACATGAAGTACCCCTCGTCAAAGCCGCCCACCGCCTTGAAGGCTGCGGTGTCCACCGCCGAAAAGCTGCCGGTGCAGAACTCGATCTCCGTGGGCTCTGTCAGGTCCTTGTCTGCCATCAGATAGCGGTCGTTGTACTTTGCCCAGAACTTCAGGCAGGGCAGCTGGCGGTACGCCATGGCGCGCACATTGCACCGGCGCAGCGGCAGCCGCTGGGGTCTGCCATCCGGGAAGGTCAGCCCCGGGCGGGCCATCACCACACCGGGGTGCGCCGCCATCCAGTCCGCAAGGTCGCTCAGGGTGTCCGCCGTCAGCTGGACATCCGGGTTCAGGATAAAGTGCACCCGGCTGTGCAGCAGCGACAGCACCGTGTTGTGTCCGGTGCCAAAGCCGCCGTTTTCTGTGCGGCAGAGCACCTGCACGGTCTGGTCCGGGCGGATGCGCAGGGTGCCGTCCCTTGCGGCGGCTGCCAGCCGCTGACCGCTGCCGTCCGGGCTGGCGTTGTCCACCAGATACAGCGTCAGCGGGTGGCGGCGGGTGCAGTCCAGCACGGTCTGTGCCGCCCTCAGCGCTTCGTCCGCGCCGTTATATACTACGATACAGGCAGAAAGTTCCACCGGGGTTCCTCTTTTCCATCAAAAATTCCTCATAAAGCCCGCTCTTCGGCAGAGCGGTCTGCGCAGCAGACGGAGAGGGTTTTATTCCAGCGGCTTGATGTCGAAGCTGAAATCCTCTTTCATCCGGTCAAAGTTCGGGTTCAGGCAGGGGTCCCCTGCTGCCAGCTGCTTTGCCCAGCGGGCCTGAAAACGCTTTACCTCCGACTCGAACCGCTTGCGCTTCACCGGGTCCTCGTCCAGACCGCGGCTCTTGCTCTCGTAGTGGTACAGCTGGGCAAAGGGGGTGAACACGTTGGCATAGCCCGCCTCCCGCACCCGGACGCAGAAGTCCACATCGTTGAAGGCCACGGCAAAGCTCTCGTCCAGACCGCCCACTTCCTCGTAGACGCTCCTGCGCACCATCAGGCAGGCGGCGGTGACGGCATAGACGTCCTGTGCATAGACCAGACGCCCCATATAGCCGGGGTGTCCCACCGGGAAATTCTTGTGCATGTGGGCTGCCAGCGTCAAAAAGCCGAAGCCGATGCCCGCATGCTGGATGGTGTTGTCCGGGTAGAGCAGCTTTGCGCCCACGCAGCCCACCCGGTCCTGCTGGGCGTACATGACCATCTCCTCCATCCAGCGGGGGGAGATGACCTCGGTGTCGTTGTTGAGCAGCAGCAGATATTCGCCGGTGGCGGCCTTTGCGCCAAAATTGTTCAGGGCGCTGTAATTGAAGCCGGTGCCCTGCCATGTGATGACCTTCAGGCTTTTGTGCTCCTTCTGCAGCTGTTCATAGCAGCGGAAGGTGGCGTTTTCTCTGCTGTTGTTCTCAATGACGATGATCTCAAAGTCCTCATAGGTGCTCTTGCGGTAGATGGACTCCACGCAGGTGCGCAGGTCTGCCGCATGGTCGCAGCTGGGGATGAGGATGCTGACCCGCCCGGGCTTTGTGATGGTGTAGTCGGTCTTGTAGAAGCCCGGCGTATTGGGGATCATGGTCACATCGTCCACCGGCACCCCCACACGGTCGTAGTGTGCCCGCAGGGCCTTCATGGCAGCCTCCAGACAGTAGGTCTTGGCAGAGATGTTGCTTGCCACGCTGGTGGGGCTGGAACGCCAGTAGTACAAAAGGTGTGGGATGTGCACGATCTTCTGTGCCTGTTCGGTCAGGCGCAGGTAGAGGTCGTAGTCCTGACTGCCGTTGAACTCTGCCCGCTCGTCGCCGCCCACCGCTGCCAGCAGCTTTGCGCGGAACACGCTCAGGTGGCAGATATAGTTGTTGGAGCGCAGATTGTCCAGCATGTAGTCCGGCTTGAAGTGGTAGACGGTCAGGTGGTCGATGTCGCCTTCAAAGGTCACCTCATCGGTGTACACAAAGTCTGCGCCCTGCTCGGCAATGGCCTTTGCCACATACCACAGCGCACAGGGGTGCAGGATGTCGTCATGGTCCAGCAGGGCGATATACTCGCCGGTGGCAAGGGCAAAGCCCTGATTGGTGTTGCCCGCGATGCCCTCGTTCTTTTCCAGCTTTTGGTAGCGGATGCGGGCATCGGCAGCGGCGCGCTCCTGCACGGTCTGCCTCACCGTCTCGTCCTGACCGGCGTCCACCAGACACAGCTCCCAGTTGCGGTAGGTCTGGTTCTGCACCGAGTCCAGCAGCTCCACCAGAAACTGCTGCGGGGTGTTGTACAGCGGCACCACGATGCTGATGCGGGGTGCTGCCGGCTGGTTTGCCGCCTGCTGCACCAGAAGCTCCGGGCTGGCAAAGCGGTCTGCCCGCAGGGTCCTGCCGGGGAACAGCTTGGCGTATTCCTTTTTGGCATGTGCCTTTGCCCGCATGCCGGAGATGCCCACCCGGCGCAGCTGGCCCAGAAAGACCAGCGGCGGCAGGGTGCGGGCAGCCTGCCGGCTCTTGCTGACCAGATAGCGCAGCGGCCAGCTCATTTTCCAGAAGGTGGAGTTGACCACCCCGTTCAGGGTCTTTTCCAGGTCCTGCTCATGGCTGCGGCTCAGGGACAGGTCGCTGCGCAGCCGGTCCAGCTGCGCGGTCTGCTCCTCTGCGGTGCGCTGCGCCTGCAGCATCCGCTCCCGCAGATCGTCCAGCGCCATCTCGTACTCCAGCATCCACTCCTGCGCATCGCCGGGGGCCGGGCCGCGGCGGAACAGCGCAGTCTGCTGCCCCTTGGCCCGGTCCTTCCAGTCAAAATCCCGGTACAGCCCCTGCTGTGCCAGCTGCTGTGCGCAGCCGGACAGGCCGGAGGTTCCCTCGCAGACCAGCAGCACCCGGTCGCAGGCCAGCTGCGGCAGCTGCACCCACTCCGGGTCCTCCACCACCAGCAGCCCGCCGGGCTCCAGCTGCTGCGTCATTCTGGCGCCGGTCTTTTCCAGCGCCTGTTCCATGGACCCGCTGCCCCCCAGCACCTGCACCCCTGCGGGAGTCAGCTCCCGCAGGATGCGCTGTGCCAGTGCGCGGCAGCGCTCCTGCTGTAATCTGGTTTCTTTTTCCTGCTCCATTCCGATCTTCACTCCTAACGGACACTTTCCGTCTTTCCGGTCCTCACAATAGGACGCACAAGCTGTAGTATACCAAATCCGACCGCATTTGAGAAGGTTTTGGCAGAAATTCCTGTCCTCTGCCTGCTTTTACCAGCGGAACAGGCTTCGCAGCCAGCCAAAGAAGCCGCCGCCGGACCCGCTGGAAGAGATGTAGGTGCCGGGGTAATAGTGGCTGAGGATCCTTTTGTAATCCATGCCCTCCTCCGCTGCATAGCCCACCGCGCCGCACTGGCTCATGCCCACGCCGTGACCAAAGCCGTAGTAGGTCATGCAGGGGATGCCGTTTGCATCGGTGCCAAAGTCAAAGCAGTACCGGGAGGACACGAACTGCCCGATGTACCGGTAGCTGCGCCCATTGGAAACAAAGGTGTTGTACTGCACAAAGCCGCCCAGACTTTTGTGGGTGGTGTCCGCGCTGACATAGGGTTCGCCGGTGCGGCTGTCGTTGTACTCCACATAGGTATAGTCCTTACCGATGACCCGGCGCAGCTTGTTGTGGTATTGCTGCTCATAGGGGCTTTCCACGCTTTGCAGGTACGGCACCTCGGTGCCCCATGCATCCCGGCTGGAACAGGTGCCGTAGACGCCGGTCTGGGTGTTGTAGCCCGCACTGGCAGACCACACCGCGTCGCAGACGCCGCCGTTGTACATCAGCAGCTCGTCCTTGACCGCTTCCACCGCTTTGCGGATGGCGCTGCGGGTGGCGGCAGGGATCTGGCTGACCGGGGTGTAGATGAGGGCATTGGACGAGGAGCCGTACTGTTTGTGGTATTCCAGATAGGAGTGCACCGCCACCGCCTGCGCCTTCCATGCCTGCTGGGCCGCGCTGTCGCTGACGTAGCTGCCAATGGAGCCCAGCTCGGTGTAGGTGATGCCCACCAGACAGTCCACCAGATCCAGCGTGACGTTGCGCTTGAGGCCCTGCCCCTTGATGTTGAGGTAGGGCATGGTGATGGTGTCCCCGGAGCCGAACAGCCAGCTCAGGCAGTTTTCCTCCTCGGCAGGGATCAGGGTGGTGTCCGCGCCGCCCATGGTGGTGGCTGCCGACGCCGCCGGGGCCAGTACGCAAACGCACAGCGCCGCCGCCAGCACAAACGCCGCCGCGCGGCGCGCGAACCGATGCAGATGTTTCAAAAGTGGGTCCCTCCTGTTTGCTGTGCCTTCCGCGCACAGTTTTCTTCAGTGTAGCACAGACCGCGTCCCCGGGCAAGGACCGGACTTGCGTTTTCACAGTTTCCCGGCCCAAAAAAACGGTCCGCGTTTCGTCACGCCCCGCCCCGGAAGGGCCCGAAGCCTTTCAGGCAGGGGCTTCCGCCGTCAAATCCGCTCTTGATTTTGACCGGGAAATCTTGTATAATGTCTTTGTTCATTCCCGATCCCCATCAGCCGATGTGGCGGAATGGCAGACGCAAGCGACTCAAAATCGCTCGGGAAACCATGTGGGTTCGAGTCCCACCATCGGCACTTCATCATAAAACAGCTTAGAATCGAAAGATTTTGGGCTGTTTTTCTTTTTCTGCTCCGTTTCTTATCCTTTGGTGTTTTCTGGGAAGATATTGACGATTGCATTCGCCGAGGACACCTTACTGGAGAAATCCAGAGGTGTATCATGGATTTGAAAAGGATCATCCCTCCTTTCAAGCCTTCTCCAAGGCGATTGCCGAGTATATTGACTATTACAATAACAGCAGGATCCAAGCAAAAACAAAATGGATGCCTCCCCTCTAAATTCAGAGAAGCATCCATGATGGATTCTTAATTCTTCAATTTTGATCCAGTGTCCAGAAAACCGGGTACCTATCGTTTGCCCTGTGCTTTTACTCCAGAATTTTTCCGTCAATGGAGATGGTGACCACCTGCCATGGAATGAACTTTCCGCTGGTCTGAAGCGCCTTTTTTGCGGCCATCTCCAAGCCGCCGCAGCAGGGCACCTCCATGCGGAGGATGGTCACGCTCTGGATATCGTTGCTGCGCAGGATCTCGGTCAGCTTTTCGCTGTAATCCACAGCATCCAGCTTCGGGCAGCCGATAAGAGTCACTTTGCCGCGCATAAACTCCTGATGGAAATTGGCGTAGGCGTATGCCGTGCAGTCCGCTGCGATCAGTAGCTTTGCACCCTCAAAGTAGGGCGCATGGACAGGTGCCAGCTTGATCTGAACCGGCCAGTTGCGCAGGCGGGAGACCGGCTGCACAGAGGCAGCAGCTGCGCTTTCGGCAGCCTCCGGCTGTTCCAGCGTCCGCATCCGGGAGCCGGGGCAGCCACCCTCGTGGAGGTGCTTCATCTTCTCCTGCAATTCCTTTTTCTTTTTGTTCTCCTGCACCGCCGCCTCGTCGTAGGCAGGGGCTTCCCGCTCTTCAAAGGTGATGGCACCGGTGGGACAGCCCGGCAGGCAGTCGCCAAAGCCATCGCAGAAATTCTCCCGCACCAGCTTTGCCTTGCCGTTGATGATATCAATGGCTCCCTCATGGCAGGCGGTTGCGCACAAGCCGCAGCCGTTGCATTTATCTTCGTCAATATGGATAATCTTCCGAATCATATTTATACTCTCCTGTTGTGGGTGTTTTTTGCATTTGCAGGTTTATTATAGTATACTAAAGGCAGCTTGTATGTTTGAATTCCAACAAGGAGGGCTTTTATGCAAAAATATCTGCCTGTTCTGCGAAACTGCCCCTTCTTTACCGGACTTACCGACGATGAGATCTTGTCCATCCTGCACTGTGTCAGTGCAGCGAAAATCACCCATCCCCGGGGCTCCTACATTTTCCGTGCCGGAGATTCCACAGAGGTCATGGGGCTTATGTTGTCCGGCTCCACCCTTGTGATTCAGGAGGATCTTTGGGGACACCGCAATATCCTGTCCAAGTGCAATACCGGAGACTTTTTCGGGGAGCCTTACGCCGCCACCCCCGGTGCCATCCTGAACATCAGCGTGGTGGCAGAGGAGGATTGCGAGATCCTGCTGCTGAACGTCAAGCGGCTGCTCACCTCCTGCCCCACCGCCTGCGACCATCACCAGAAGCTCATCCGCAATCTGGTCAGCGTTCTGGCAAACAAAATACTGCTTTTTAACGATAAGATCACCCATGTCAGCAAGCGAACCACCCGGGAAAAGCTGCTGTCCTACCTGTCCGCCGAATCCATCCGGCAGTCCTCCCTTTCCTTTGACATCCCCTTTGACCGTCAGCAGCTGGCGGATTTTCTCTGCGTGGAGCGTGCCGCCATGTCGGTGGAGCTTTCCAAGCTGCAAAAGGAAGGACTGTTGGTCACCAAACGGAATCATTTTGAGCTGTTGACCCGCTGACAGCCTGACACATTGCCTGCAAGCACCGGCTTCTTTGCGGAAACCGGAAAAGCAAGTACAGTTTCCACAATGAGGACACTCATGCAGGAAAAGCTCGATGCGCTGGTGCGCACGCAGGCCATGCAGCTGTTCCGTCAACAGGGGCTGCATTTCACCATGCAGCAGGTGGCAGAGCCGCTGCATATCAGCAAAAAGACCATCTACACCGTTTATCCCTCCAATTTCCATTTGGGCAGTCCAAATCGAAAAAGCAGCGCAGCCGCCGCACCACAGGGTGCAGCGGCTGCGCTGTTCTGATCCTAAGAAGAAGGAGCTCGAATGCGTTCTGTTTTGGGCGCGCTTATGCCATGTCGCGGCAGGTGACGATATCCGCCCCGGTGCCGCAGACGTTGGTCAGCACCACATCACCCACATGGATGGGGGCGTGCAGCACCACGCTGTCCAGCGCGGCGACCACCTGCGCCATCTGCCCCTTGGGCACAGGCTTGGAGGTCTTGACCGGGCAGCGGGAGTGCAGGCAGCCCTCGGCGCGCACGGTGCTGGTGATGATGCGGGTGGGGTGGGTCAGTTCTTCCTTGCCGTAGGCGATGCCGTTGGGGCAGCCGTTGCCGGTCACCTTGTAGTCGTTGGCTTCATCCACCTGCAGATGGCAGCCCTGCGGGCAGCAGGTGCAAATTACTTCTTTCATCTTGCTCATGCCTCCTCGATCTCAATGGTCACTTCGTCCACGGGAGCTTTGTCCAGCAGCACTCTGGGCAGGGCAATGTGCTCCATCTCGCCGGGGGCAAGGCGGTCACGCTTGAAGCGTGCGATCACCGTATCACCGCTCTTGACAAGGATGGTACTCTTGCCGCAGATGCGGCGGACGCGGAAGGAGACGTTGGTGCTCTTTTCCACGCCCTCCAGACGGATACGCTGGGGCAGGGTGTAGCCAAGGTCTGCACCGGGCTTCACGGTCAGCACGCGCCCCTCGGCAACCGGGCCGTCCTGCACATACTTCGCAGCGGCTGCGCCCGCCAGTTCGCTCTCGCCGGACACAAAGTCCACCAGATCATGCACCTGCACCACGTTGCCGCAGGCAAACACGCCGGGGATGCTGGTCTCCATGTTCTCGTACACGATGGCGCCCTTGGTGCGGGGGTCCATCTCGATGCCGGCCTGTTTGGTCAGCTCGTTTTCCGGGATCAGACCCACGCTCAGCAGGATGGTGTCCACCTCGAACTCCATCTCGGTGCCGGGGATGGGCTTGCGGTCGGGACCGATCTCGGCCACGATGGCCTTTTCCACCCGGTCCTTGCCCTGAATGTCCACGATGGTGTGGGAGAGATACAGGGGGATGTCAAAGTCGTTCAGGCACTGCACGATGTTGCGGGTCAGGCCGCCGGAGTAGGGCATCACCTCTACGCAGGCCAGCACCTTGGCACCTTCCAGCGTCATACGGCGGGCCATGATGAGGCCGATATCGCCGCTGCCGAGGATCAGCACCCGCTTGCCCACCAGATAGCCTTCCATGTTCACATAGCGCTGTGCGGCACCGGCGGTGTACACACCGGCAGGGCGGGTGCCCGGGGTGCCGATGGCACCGCGGGTGCGCTCCCGGCAGCCCATGCCCAGCACGATGCTCCTGGCTTCGATGATCTGGTAGCCGTGCTCCTTGGAGACGCAGTGCACCTTTTTGTCCGGGGTCACCTCCAGCACCATGGTGTCCAGCTGCACCTTCACGCCGGTGTCCTTGAGCATCTCGATAAAGCGCCCGGCGTACTCCGGGCCGGTAAGCTGCTCGCCAAAGCGGTGCAGGCCAAAGCCGTTGTGGATGCACTGGTTCAGGATGCCGCCCAGCTCCTTGTCGCGCTCCAGAATGAGGATGTCGCGCAGACCGTTTTCCCATGCCTTGCAGGCAGCGGCAAGGCCCGCAGGACCGCCGCCGATAATGACCAGATCAACCATTGCTCTTTCCTCCTACCTTCGTTTCGCTGACCAGAACGTTGGAACCGTTCTTGTCCTGCAGGATGTCCAGCGGGCTCATGCCCAGCTCCCGGCTGATGAGCTCCAGCACACGGGGCCCGCAGAAGCCGCCCTGACAGCGGCCCATGCCGGCACCGGCGCGGCGCTTGACGCCGTCGATGGTGTTGGCGGGCACCTCGCTGTGGAGGGCTGCCAGAATCTCGCCCTCGGTGATGGTCTCGCAGCGGCAGATGACCCGGCCGTAGGCGGGCTGCTCCTTGACCAGCGCCGCCTTTTCCTCGGCGGAAAGCTCCTTGAAGCGGATGTGGCGGCGGCCGTCCTTGTAATCGGCCTTTTCTGCGCCCAGAACACCGCGCTGCTGCAGGATGGCAACCGCTTCCTCAGCCACCGCCGGGGCAGCGGACAGGCCGGGGCTCTTCATACCGGCAAGGTCGATCCAGCCGGGGGCCTCCGGCTCTTCGCCAATGACAAAGTCGTCCACGTCCAGATTGGCGCGCACGCCCGCAAAGCTGCGGATGGACTCGCCAAAGTTGATGCTGGGCACGCTGCGCTGGGCCGTGGCCTTGACAAATTCCAGACCGCTGCTGGTGCAGGAAGTGTCGTTACCCTCCACCTTCTCGGCGTTGGGGCCCACCAGCAGGTTGCCGTGGACGGTGGGGGTCACCAGCACGCCCTTGCCCAGCTCGTTGGGGCACTGGAAGATGACGTGGCTCACCCGGGTGCCCTCGCTCTTGTCCAGCAGGTAATACTCGCCCCGGGTGGGGATGATGCGGAAGTTGGCGGGCTCCACCATGGAGTGCACCTTGTCCGCCCAGATGCCGGCGGCGTTGATGACGCAGCGGGTCTCCACCGTGCCGCCGGGCACGGTCAGGCGGTAGCCGCCCTCAATGGCTTTGGCATCGGTCACCTTGCAGCTGCGGCGCAACTCCACGCCGTTGCGCACCGCCACTTCGGTCATGGCCAGCGCGTATTCCCATGGGTTGACGATGGCGGCACTGGGTGCCCACAGCGCGCCGCAGACCTTGTCGGAGAGGTTGGGCTCCATGGCAAGGGTCTCTTCCCTGGAAAGGATCTTCATGCCGGGCACGCCGTTGGCGGTGCCGTTCTCGAACAGATGCTGCAGGTGGGGCAGCTCCTTCTCGTCCAGTGCCAGCACCAGCGAGCCGCACTGCTTATAGGAGACGTCCAGCTTTGCGCAGATCTCCTTTGCCAGCGCCACGCCGCGCACGTTCAGCCGTGCCATGCGGGTGCCGGGGGCGGGGTCGTAGCCTGCGTGGAGAATGGCACTGTTGGCCTTGGTGGTGCAGTCTGCCACGTCGTTCTCGGCCTCAAGGATGACCACCTTGTTGTCGTACCGCGACAGTGCGTAAGCTGCGGCAGCACCAATGACGCCGCAGCCGATGATCGCTACATCATACATTTCTCATATCCTCCTGTCTGTTCCGCCCGGCTCACGGGGAGCCGGGGCTTCGGTCGTGTGCACAAAAAAAGAGCGAACCGAAACAAAGGCAACTGCCCTTGTCCGTTTCGCTCATAACTCTTTGAAACAAACAACACTTGTTGGCTCTATGATACCCTTCCGCCCCGAAAAAAGCAAGATGGTTTGCGTTTTTTTGTAGCAACCCACAAAAACGTCCCGGACGTTTTGCACAGAATGCCAAACATCCCTTACATGTTCCAGACCGCCTGATTGGTGGTGGAAATGGCGGTGGCCCCTGCTTCCAGCGCCGCCATCACGTCCTCCTTGTCGGCGATCAGTCCCCCGGTCAGCACCGGCACCTTGGCCCCGGCGCAGACGCGGCGCAGGATCTTGGGCATGGTGCCGGGCAGGATGTCCAGACAGTCCGGCAGGTGGGCGGGCATCTTGTCCAGATTTTCCAGCGAGATGGAGTCCAGCAGAAATACCCGCAGGATGGCGGCCAGCCCCAGCTCCTTGGCGCGGCGGATGAAGGACTGCCGGGTGGAGATGATGCCGTCCGCCTCGGTGGTGCTGCGGATGAAATCCACCGCCACCTCCTTGCCCGCCAGCCCCGTAATAAGGTCCACATGGACCACCGCAAAGCGCCCGGCTTCGTGGATGCGCTGCACGATGGAGGAGATGTTGCAGATGTCTCCGTACAATACGAACACCACCCGGATGTTCTCGTTGGTCAGCGCGCTGCAAAGCCCGGCGTCGTCCTTGACGGCGGCAATGACCGGCATTTCCTGAATGGCGTCCATCAGTTCCTGTTTCATGTGTGTCTCTCTTTTCGTTCGTATTTCACAGCAGCTTGACCGCCAGCGCCTCGCTGGTGCGGTCCTGCGCGGCATTGGTTCTGGCAGGGTCGTCCAGCATGTAGCGCAGCACCAGCACCTCGGCGACATACAGCACCGCCACCTTCACCGGGATGCTGCCGGCATCCAGCGGGCTTTCCTGCGCGCCGCACCGCAGCACCACATCTGCCAGCTTTGCGCCGGGAGAGTCGTCGTAGTGGGTCAGAAGGATGACCTTTGCCCCGGCGGCACGGGCAGCCTTCAGCGTTTCCATCATGTCCCGGGTGGCACCGGAGTAGGACACGAACAGCACCACATCCTCCGGCGTCATCAGGCTGGCGGCGATGAGCTGCAGGTGGCTGTCCCCCGCCGTGCGGAACTTGGTGCTGACGCTGGCAAAGCGGGCGCAGATGTCGTTTGCAATGAGCATGCTGCCGCCCTGTCCCAGACAGAACACCTGCCGCGCCTTGTGCAGCAGCTGCACCGCCTTGTCCACTGCCTCCGGCGAAAGGGCGTTCTGGGTGCCGTTGATGGCGGTCATAAACAGAGCGCTGGCGTGTTCACACAGGGTGGAGGTGTCTGCATCCGGGTCCGGTTCCCTTTGGTTGACCAGCACTCCGGTGGCATTGGCCTGCGCCAGTGCGATGCGCATCTCGTGGTACCCCTCGAACCCCAGCGACCGGCAGAAGCGGAACACCGTGGCCTCCGCCACCCGGCACTCCCGCGCCAGCGACGAGATGGACAGGTACTGCGCCTCGGTCGGATGCTGCAGAAGATACTCTGCCACGGTGCGGCCCGATTTGGTCAGGTCATTCTGATGCTGCTGCAGCAGCTCCCAAAAATTCGTTGCCATTTTCCCTTTTTTCCTTTTCCTGAGCGGCAGCGCGGACGCCCCTGCACCGGCCGGGCTCATTTTTCCTATCATATAGAAAGTATAAAAGAATCCGTTCTGCGGTTCAAGAGACGGATTGCCCACATTTTGCGCCCCGGTTCTGTGCAGAGCACACAGTTTTGTCAGAGATTCGGGCCGTTTTGTGAAAAAGTATTTCAAAATGGTTTCAATTTTTGAAAATCCTTTTCGATATCATCTTGATGGGTTTGTACCATTTTGTAATAATTTTGCAGATCGCTCGGGCGTTTTTCTTTGCATTTTAACATATATCCCACATTTTTGTGGATTCCGTACAAGTCTGCTCTGAAAATTTATGAAAGGCGTGAATGGACAAAATGAAAATATTTTTCTATAATGAAATCATCAAGAGCGGCCGCGGTACGGCAGGCCGCCACCATGTGAACCATTGAATGCGAAGGAGAAAACCACTATGAAAAACTGCATTTCCCGCCGTTCGTTCCTGAAGGCTGCCGGTGTCCTGACTGCTGCCGGCGCTCTGGCTGCATGCGGCGGTTCTTCCGCTTCCACCTCCACCGCTGCTTCCTCCACCGCTTCCTCTGCTGCCGGTGCAGCTGCCACCGGTGCCAGCATCAAGCTGTGGACATACCCCATCGGCGGCTGGGGCAATGACGACACCGTCAAGAACCTGATCGCCAGCTTCAACGCAAAGTACCCCGACATCAAGGTGACCGTGGAGTATCTGGACTACACCAACGGCGACGATCAGGTCAACACCGCCATCGAGGGCGGCAGCGCACCCGATCTGGTCATGGAAGGTCCCGAGCGTCTGGTGGCAAACTGGGGCGCAAAGGGCGTCATGGCTCCGCTGAACGACCTGTGGACCGACGACGCCAAGAAGGACATCTACGAGTCCGTGGAGTCTGCCTGCCGCAACGAGAATGGCGACTACTACGAGTACCCCCTGTGCATGACCGCACACTGCATGGCCGTGAACATGACCAAGGTCAAGGAAGTGGGCGCTGACCAGTACATCGACACCGACAAGCACACCTGGAGCACCGACGGCTTCCTCAACACCGTGGACGCACTGTACAAGGGCGGCTACGAGAACGTGGCAGCCATCTACTGCAGCGGTCAGGGCGGCGACCAGGGCACCCGCGCCATCATCAACAACATGTACGGCGGCACCTTCACCGATGCAGCCCACACCAAGTACACCGCCGACTCTGCCGAGAACATCAAGGCCATTCAGGCTCTGTACGATGCAAAGGGCATCGCCTTTGACCCCTCCATCAACGGCGGCGAGGAGATCACCCTGTTCCGCAACGGCACCCTGCAGATGGCATTCTGCTGGAACATCGCTCAGCAGCTGAACGCTGACACCGCTGCTGCCGGTCAGACCATCAGCGGCGACGAGATCTTCCCCATGGCGTTCCCCACCGAGAGCGGCGACCCGAAGCTGTGCGGCGGCATCTGGGGCTTTGGCATCTTCGACAACGGCGATGAGGCAAAGATCAGCGCCGCCAAGACCTTCATCGACTTCATCGCAGCCGACCCCGATCAGGTCAAGGACAGCGTTCTGGCTTCCACCTACTTCCCCGTCCGCACCAGCGTGGGCGACATCTACGCCGGCAACGACGTGATGAGCGAGTACAGCAAGTTCATGGGCTATCTGGGCGACTACTACCAGATCACCCCGGGCTGGGCAACCGCCCGCACCGAGTGGTGGAACATGCTGCAGCGCGTGGGCTCCGGTGAGGCAGTCGATACCGCCGTCAAGACCTTCGTGGACAACGCAAACGCCGCTGCTCAGGCATAAGCGCACCGTTTTCTGAGCCGCATCCCATTGGAACCGCATGGCCCCTTCCTCCGGGTGAGGGAGGGGCTTTCTTACGAAAAAAACACCGTGAACGAAAGGATTGGTGATTTTCTTGGCTGCTAAAACGGCGATCAAGGAGCCAAAGCGCAGCAGTGCGCTGGTCCGGCGCGAGACCTTCGCGTCCTATTGTTTCCTGCTGCCCAGCCTGATCTTCTTTCTGGGCTTCGTCATCTACCCCATGGTCCTGTGTGTGGTGACAAGCTTCTTTGACTCCACCATGAACCGTGCAGACATCTTTGTGGGTCTGGCAAACTACAAAGAGCTGTTCACCGACCCCATCTTTCTGGGCGCACTGAAAAACACCTTTATCATCGTCATTGTTTCGGTGCCCATCACCTGCATCTTCTCGCTGTGGGTGTCCTCTGCCATCGTAGACCTGCCGGAGTGGGCCACCAGCCTTTTCCGCTGCGTGTTCTACCTGCCCGTGGTCACCGGCTCGGTCGCCGTCACCGTGGTGTGGAAGTGGATGTACAACAACTACTACGGCATCTTCAACTATCTGGGCAAGACCTTTGGCATTCTGGACAAAAACATCAACTGGCTGGGTGACGAGCGGTTCGCTCTGGGCTGCATCATCCTGATTTTGCTCACCACCTCGGTGGGTCAGCCCATCGTGCTGTACGTTTCCGCTCTGGGCAACGTGGACCAGTCCATCGTGGAGGCTGCCGAAGTGGACGGTGCCAACGATTTCCAGTGCTTCTGGAAGATCAAGTGGCCCGCCATCATGCCCACCACCCTGTACATTCTGGTCATCACCACCATCAACTCCTTCCAGTGCTTTGCACTGATCCAGCTGCTGACCTCCGGCGGCCCCAACCACAGCACCGATACCATCATGTACTACATCTACTACACGGCTTTCAAGCTGTACCGCTACGGCTACGGCAACGCCATGGGTGTGGTGCTGGCCGTCATCATCGCCATTCTGTCGGCTGTCCAGTTCAAGCTGGGCAACCAGGATAATTAAGGAGGTGCCGCGCAATGAGTGCAACTGCTGCAAAAAAGCAAAAACCGCTGAAGCGCCATCCCAGCAAGCTCAAAAAGATGAGTGCCTACGCCATTCTGGCGATCATCCTCATCAGCATCATGGCGGTGCTGTTCGCCTTCCCGCTGTACTGGATCATCACCGGTTCCTTCAAGACCGGTGCCGCCATCAACGCCACCACCCCCGAATGGTGGCCCAGCCAGTGGGTGCTGACCAACTACCAGAAGCTGTTCTCCGGCAAGAGCGCGCCCCTGTGGCAGCTGGCTGTGCCCTTCGGCTCCAAGTTCAGCGCCAATGGTGAGCCCATCTACTTCTCGGTGGGCCCCACCGCCCCCGCCGCCATCCGCTGGATGATCAACACCGTGTTCATGGCCGTCATGTCCATGATCCTCACCTGCATCACCGCCGCCATGGCAGGCTATGCGCTGGCAAAAAAGCGCTTCGTGGGCCGCAAGCTGCTGTTCACCCTCATCGTCTGCGCCATGGCGCTGCCCAAGCAGGTCATCCTGATCCCCCTGCTGCGTGAGATGAGCGCACTGAACCTGTACAACACCATCTGGGCGGTCATCTTCCCCATCGTGGGCTGGCCCTTCGGCGTGTTCCTGATGAAGCAGTTCAGCGAGGGCATCCCCACCGAAATGCTGGAGGCTGCCCGCATCGACGGCGCCAGCGAGGCGCGCACCTTTGTCAAGATCGTGCTGCCCATGGTCAAGCCCGGCATCGGCGCACTGGCCATCTTTACCTTCATCAACAGCTGGAACGACTACTTCATGCAGTTGATCATGCTGTCCAGCACCAGCAACCTGACCATCTCGCTGGGCATTGCAAAGCTGCAGGCAGAGAACAGCACCGACTTCGGCCTGATCATGGCCGGTGCCGCGCTGGCTGCCGTGCCCATCATCATCATCTTCCTCATCTTCCAGAAGTACTTCACCAAGGGCATCGCAATGGGTGCGGTTAAAGGCTAAAATTGCGACCGCGGCCTGCTGCCGAAACAGGGAGCAATTTTTGGCGCAGCGGTCTGCAAGACGCGAGTGCCGCCCAAGGCACGAAGCGGATGCAGGGTACCGCAAGAGGGCATTGATGCCGCTGCCCGAAACAGAAAGCGTACGAGCTTGATACAACTTACAATTATAATTAAAGAAGGGCTTGAAACATGAAAGATATCAAGAAATATCAGGGTGTCATCCCTGCCTTTTACGCCTGCTATGACGCAGAGGGCAACATCTCGGTGGAGGGAGTCAAGGCATTGACCCGCCACCTGATCGCCAAGGGCGTCAAGGGCGTGTATGTGGGCGGCTCCTCCGGCGAGTGCATCTACCAGCATGTGGATGAGCGCAAGGCCGTTCTGGAAGCCGTGATGAGCGAAGCCAAGGGCAAGCTGACCGTCATCGCCCACGTTGGCTGCAACAACACCTCCGACAGCGTAGAGCTGGCCCGCCACGCCGAGAGCGTGGGCGTGGACGCCATCGCTTCCATTCCCCCCATCTACTTCCACCTGCCGGAGTACGCCATTGCAAAATACTGGAACGACATGTCTGCTGCCGCACCCAACACCGAGTTCGTCATCTACAACATCCCCCAGCTGGCAGGCACGGCGCTGACCATGAGCCTGCTGAACGAGATGCTGAAGAACCCCAACGTGGTGGCTGTGAAGAACAGCTCCATGCCCACCCAGGACATCCAGATGTTCAAGGATGCCGGCATCGCCGCCCGGGGCGAGGGCAACTTTGCGGTGTTCAACGGCCCGGACGAGCAGTTTGTTTCCGGCCGCGTCATTGGCGCAGACGGCGGCATCGGCGGCACCTACGCTGTCATGCCCGAGCTGTATCTGGCCATGAACGATCACATCAACAAGGGCGAGATCAAGCAGGCTCAGGAGATCCAGTACGAGGCCGACCGCATCATCTACAAGATGTGCGAAGCCCACGGCAACCTGTACGCCGTGCAGAAGGAGATCCTGCGCCGGATGTACGGTCTGGAGCTGGGCGGCGTGCGCGAGCCGATGCCCGGCCTGATCCCCGAGGATGAGCCCATCGTGGCCGAGGCACAGGCCATGATCGAAGCTGCCATCGCTAAGCTGTAAAATCAAACAGCGCCCCTCTCCGTCTCTTTTTCAGAGGGGAGGCGGCGCTGCTTTTTGTTGAAGGAGAACGCTATGATCTGTGACGATCTGAAGCATCTGGCGCGGTACCGGGGCCTGCACCCCAATCTGGATACCGCTATTGACTATCTGCTGTCCCATGACCTTGCGGCGCTGCCGCTGGGCCGCACCGAGGTGGACCGCGACAAGGTGTTCATCAACGTGATGGACGCCACCTTGCACCCGGACGCGGGCTACCACCCGGAATACCACAAATGCTACGCCGACCTGCAGGTGGACATCACCGGCAGTGAGGGCTGGGGCTATACCAATCTTGCCGGTGCAGAGGTCGGAGAGTTTACCGGAGACTGCGGTTTTCAGTCTAGCGCCAGTGCCGTCACCGGCGCGCTGGGCGAGGGACGGTTCGTGCTGTTCTTCCCCCATGAGCTGCACAAACCCGGTCTTGTGCAGCACGGCTGTGTCAGCGTGCGCAAGGCCGTTGTCAAGATCAGAATGGAGGAGTAAGACCATGGATCAGGAAAAACTGTTTGCTCAGATCAAGGGCGGGCTCATCGTCTCCTGTCAGGCATTGGAGCACGAGCCCCTGTATACCAAGGAGGGCGGCATCATGCCCCTGATGGCGAAAGCCGCCGCCATGAGCGGGGCTGTGGGCATCCGTGCCAACACCGTGCGGGACATTACCCAGATCAAACAGGTGGTGGACCTGCCGGTCATCGGCATCATCAAAAAGGACTACCCCGGCACCCCCATGTACATCACCGTCACCATGAAGGAAGTGGACGAGCTGGTGGCCTGCGGGGTGGATATCCTTGCCGTGCAGGGCACCGGTGCCCTGCGCCCGGACGGCTCCACCTCGGCCCAGTTCATCCGTGCCGTCAAGGCAAAGTACCCCGACCAGCTGGTGATGGCGGACTGCGACAACTTTGAGAATGCCATGCTCTGCGCCGAAGCCGGTGCCGACTTTGTGGGCACCACCATGCGGGGCTACACCCCCGAGACCACCGGCATCAACGACATCGACTTTGACTTCATCCGTAAGCTGTCCGCGGAGTGCCCGGCAAAGATCATTGCCGAAGGCCACATCCACTACCCGGAGCAGGCGGTCAAGGCGCTGGAAGCCGGTGCCTTTGCGCTGGTGGTGGGCGGTGCCATTACCCGCCCGGCAGAGATCACCGCCCGCTTTACCGGTGCCATCAACGCTGCGAAAAAATAACATGGGAGTGCCTGCTATGAAACAGTATCTTGGCATCGACATCGGCGGCACCGCCGTCAAGCTGGGCATCGTGGACGAGACCGGCGCGGTGCTGACCAAAGCCGAAGAGAGTGTCTGCTTTGACGGCTACCGCACCCCCATCCTGACCACCGTGCTGAAGGCTGCAAAAGAGTTCCTCGCCGCGCAGAACATCCCGACGGCAAGCCTTGCGGGCATCGGCGTGTCTGCCACCGGGCAGATCGACAGCCGCAAGGGCATCGTGGCGGGCACCTGCGGCAGCCTGCCCAACTACATCGGCGCACCCATCAAGGCGGAGCTGGAAGCCGCCTTCGGCCTGCCGGTGACGGTCGCCAATGACGCCAACTGCATGACGCTGGGCGAAGTGTGGGTGGGCGGTGCAAAGGGCTATACCGACGTCATCGGCGTGACACTGGGCACCGGCGTGGGCGGCGGCATCCTGACCGGCGGCCGCCTGCTGGAGGGTGCCCGGGGCCTTGGCGGCGAGCTGGGACACTACCGCACCCACGCGCTGGACGGCGTAGACTGCACCTGCGGCGCAAAGGGATGCTGGGAGCGCTACGCCGCCACCACTGCCCTTGTGCGCGCTGCGCAGGAGCAAAACCCGGCATGGAAGGATGGCCGCGCCATCTTTGCCGCCGCTGAGACGGGCAACGAGACGGTGCTGGCGCTGCTGGACGCGTGGACGGACGAGATCGCGCAGGGCCTTGCCGGCATGGTGCATATCTTCAACCCGCAGCTGATTTTGATCGGCGGCGGCGTGTCTGCCCAGCAGAAGCTGCTCATCGAGCCTATCGCTGAAAAGGTGAAAGCATCCGTCATGCCCGCCTTTGCCGAAGGACTGGAAATTCGTGCCGCGCAGCTGCACAACGATGCCGGGATGGTGGGCGCGGTGTACTACTTCCGGCAGACGATGGAAAAGGAGTGATTTGGTTATGAAAAAGCATATTCTCTGTCTGGGTGATTCCAACACCCACGGCTATTGCGCCGACCCCAGCGACTGCGCCGACCACGGCATCCGCTTCAACGAGGACGAGCGCTGGACCTGCCGCCTGCAAAAGGCGCTGGGCGAGGAATATCTGGTCACCGAGGAGGGGCTTTCCGGACGCACCACCGTGTTCGTGGACCCGCTGCATGAGTCCATGGACGCGCTGAGCGTGGCTTACGCCCTGCTCAAGAGCCACGAGGTCATCGACCTGCTCATCATCATGCTGGGCACAAACGACGTCAAGGAGCGCTTTGGAGCCAATGCCGCCTGCATCGGTGCGGGCATGGAGCGGCTGCTGCTCAAGGTCAAGAGCGTGGACTGCTGGGGCAGCAAGGCCCCCAACATTCTGGTGGTGGCGCCGCCCTGCATCAAGGACGGCTTCCACGATGCCGTCATGGGTGCCGGCTGCGTGGAGAAATCCCGCGGGGTCGCCGAGCAGCTGCGCATCGTAGCCGAGCGGCAGGGCGTGCACTTTCTGGACGCCGCCGAGTGCGAGTTCAACGAGGTGGACTTCATGCACCTGACCCGCAAGGGCCACGCCCGGCTGGCAGAGCTGCTGACCGCAGAGGTTCCAAAGCTGGTCTGAGCAAGATCGTTTCTCCCCGCAGGGGCTGCTGTACAGGACTATGTGCAGCAGCCTCTTTTTTGTGTGGGCAAAGCTTTGCATGGGGTAAATGCCGTCCGGAAAGCAGCGTTTTTTACCCGCCGGGTTTCCCTTTTCCCGTGACGGAAATTTCCGGAAAGCGGCCGGTTTTTCTGCGGTTTTTGCGTACAAATGCCCCCTTTTGCCCGCCAAAGAAGGGTCCGTCCCATTGTGCCTGTCATTTCCGACCGTTTTCCGAAAGTTTTTTCAAAAAAGACTTTACAAACGTTTCTTAAAAAACTATTATATATTTAATCGGACCTTATGGAGCCGTTCTGTGCAGCCCACTGCACAACACCCAAAGAAGGAGGGGTTTGAACCATGCCCGAAAAGAAAAAGACTGTCGCAGCCGCTCCCGTTGCACAAACCGCTGCCGCAGAACCCAAAGAGACCAAGACCCGCAAGACCGCCAAGGCACCCGCACGCCGGGGCCGTCCCCCGCTGGCACCGGAACTGTATGTGGAGTTCAGCGGCAAGCAGTACAACATCACCGATATCATCGACCGCGCCAAGGCAGACTACCGCACCACCCACAAGGTGGGCGTCCAGTCCTGCAAGGTCTATGTCAAGCCCGAAGAGGGCGCAGCTTACTATGTGATCAACAAGGTCTCCGGCAAGCTGGAACTGTAACCATCCCCCGCCGTCCGGCACGCACCCGGACGGAACACCATCACCCATTTACAAAGGCTCCATTTCAAAAGGGACCGTCCGGCAAACGCTGCCGGACGGTCCCTTCGTTGTTATATGGCAAGCCACTTCTGCCAGAAGCACCGGCGCTGCTGCGTCATGTCCTGCTGCCGATCCGGGATCTCGAACACATAGCGTTCGGTGGCATTGATCACGGTGGTATTGCCGCGGCTGCAGACCCGGGGCAGCTTTGCGTCATAGCACAGATGCACATGACCGTGCACGAACCACCCCGGCTCGTACTCGTCCATCAGGTCGTTGAAGCAGGCAAAGCCCTTGTGCGCCCGGTCGGTGCCATCGTTCAGCCCGGCTGCCGGGGCGTGGGTCAGCAGCAGGTCGATGCCGCCCGCCTGATTGGCTTTCCGCCGCAGTCTGCGCACCCGGCGGCACATCTCCCGCTCGGTGTACTGAAAGCTGTCCTCCTTCAGATTGTACCGGATGCTCCCGCCCAGACCCATGATGCGCAGGCCCTTCCATACATAGACGCTGTCGTCCACACAGATGCAGCCGCCCGGCTCGTTCTCCCGGTAGCTGCCGTCGTGGTTCCCGTGAACGTACAGGATGGGGGCCGCCGTAAAGTTGGTAAGATACTCCAGATATTTCTGGGGCAGATCGCCGCAGGAAAGGATCAGGTCGATCCCCTCCAGATGTTCACGGGTGCCGTAGTCCCACAGCGCCTTGGAGGGAACATCCGAAATCGCAAGAATTTTCACGTCAGATCTCTCCGTTCTCCCGGTCCCACCGGTTATTTGGCAAGGCCCTTCAGGTTGTTGAGCCCGTTGATGGCCATCAGGGTGTGGCTTTTGACGTTCAGCTCATCATACCGGGGCAGCGCGCCTTCCACGCACTCGTCCAGCCAGTCCATCTCCATCAGTTCCTTGGGACTGTAGACCGTTCCCACAGGGGAATGCAGCTCGTGTCCCTGCGCGTAAAGGTCCTCGGGGAAGATGCGCAGGTTGTCCTCGCTCAACAGTTTTTCCATCAGGTCCAGCAGCTGCAGCGTACCCGCCGGAAGGGTGGAGTCGTACACGATCTCTTCTGCGCTGCTGCGCATGCCCCACCAGTAATTCACCGCCCGGGCACCGGCGGCATCGCTGTCCCACGCACCGTCAAAGATCGAACGGATGATCTCTACATAGAAGGTGTCCCATCGCCACACCGGCAGGCCCAGCGGCTTCAGGCTGCCGTCCGGCAGACGCTGGCACAGGCCAAAGTCCCGGTTGGTGCCCGCCGGCTCCCGGCTGTCGCGGGCGTAAAAAATGTCCACGTCCGGCCGGTCGGAAAAGTCCAGCGGGTGCGCATCGTCCGGCAGGCAGGCCCACCGCAGCACGATCTTTGCCCCCGGGCGCACCGTCTTTAAGCCCTGCGCAAAGGCGTTGAGCGCCGCCGGGATGCCGTAGATCGGGTTCGACGCCACATAGCCCACCCGCTCGGTCTTTGCCAGCACACCTGCCAGAATGCCCAGCAGATAGGTCACTTCGTAGGTGCGGGGGTAATAGGTGCGCACCAGCGGATGCGGTGCGTTCAGCGAGCAGTTCAGGATGCGGGTCTTGGGGTGCTGCGCTGCCACCTTCAGGCAGGCGGTGTGCATGCGGGTGCTGGTGGTGAACACCACGTCTGCATTGTCGTGGGCCACCTCTTCCAGCACCTGTTCGGCGTCCACCTCCGGCTCCACGTTATCCCGGCGGGAAATAAACACCCGGTCCGGGAAGGCTTTGCTCAGCGCCTCGCACCCCTTGTCATGGGCGCGGACCCACGCGCTGTTCTGGGCATTGTGCTCGTGCAGAAACACCACCCGCAGCTCGCTGGGCTTGGTAAAGATGTTCAGCTTGGACAGCAGCGGTTCGCCGGGACCCTGCTTCGGTTCCAGCGAGAGCTCCACCGCCTGCGGCTCTGCCAGAACTTTGACCTCATCCCAGAGTTTTTCCAGATTCTGCTTCACCATCGCCGGGGTGGAGTCGCAGGCATCGGCATAGCGATACACTGACAGGTACACCAGCAGCGCATCACCGGTGGTCAGGTCCAGCCCGTGACCGTCCATGGCACAGAACTGCTGCCGGAACATCGTATAGAAGGACGCGAAATTCAGCCGGTCGTCATCGGTCCAGCTTTCGCCGGTGGCTTTGCACACCAGCGTCTGCAGCTTTGCGTAACCGCCCAGCCGGGAAAAATGGACATAATTGACCTTGGACAGCTTATAGAAATCCAGAAACTCATAGTAGATCCGGTTTTCCAGACTGTCGTTCTTTTCCGGGACCAGGCGGGTGACGGTTCCGGCGATCTTGACCGCATCAAAATACTTCAGCACCGACACCCGTTTGTTGCCTTCCATCACATAGAATTTGTTCAGAAATTCGTATGCGATGATGGGCGTATGGATGCCCTCTTCCAGATGGGCATCGCACAGGTTGGACCACTTGGCGGCAAACTCGGTGTCCGGCTCCAGCAGCGGCATAAAGTTGGGGGCAAAGGCGGTGTGCCGTCCGCTGGTCTTGGTGCCCACCAGACTTTCTGCCGGGATCTCCACCAGTCCCAGCGGCTCCTGCGACACGATGTTGACATTGACCAGAATATCATCCAGCACCGCAAGATACGGCGACTGTCCCCGGGCCACACAGGCACGGTAGGCACGCTGCCCTGCACGCAGCGCGTTCCTGTAATCTTCCAGCATATTGACTCCTCTTTTTCGTATGACTCGGTGCAGGGTCTGCCCCTGCTGCATCGTACATCCCAGTATACCACGAAAAAGCAGCAAATGGAAAGGTTTTCGGTGCAAAAGAGTTGATTTATCCCGCCGTTTCAGGTACGATAATAGAAACAACCTGAAGAACGGAGTCAAGACCCATGCAGACCGAACAACTGCCCCTTCTGGAAGCCGGAGAATATGCCGGCGGAATCTGGTATTACGAGCCTCACACCTATCAGCCCTACCGCTATGTGCTGGGCCGCGTGGGGCGGCATCCGCTGGTGTGTATCGGCATCAACCCCAGCACCGCCCAGCCCGGTGCGTTGGACCCCACCCTGAAAAGCGTGGAGCGGCTTGCTGCCGCCAACGGCTTTGACAGCTGGATCATGTTCAATGTCTACCCCCAGCGTGCCACCGACCCCAACGACATGGACCGCGTGCCGGACCGCGCCCTGTGCAACGAAAATCTGCGCTGGCTGCGGGCGGTCCTTGCCAACACCGAACCGACCATGTGGGCTGCATGGGGCACCCTGATCGAAAAGCGGGACTATCTGCCCGGCCTGATGCGGGAGATGGTGGCCCTGACCCGGGAGCGGCAGATCCCATGGGTGACCTTTGGCAGGCGCAGCAAAAAAGGCCACCCCCATCATCCGCTGTACCTGCGCAAAGATTCCACCCCGGAGCCGTTTGATGTGGAAAACTATCTGGACACCTGCTTCTGACCCCGAGCATCCCCTGTCTCCCATGCAAAAAAATAAGCGGAGGGATCCATTTTGACCTCAGAACGATATCGCGCACTGCGCAGCTGGCTGGAGGCCCATCCGGCAGCAAAACGCTGCGTGGTGCTGCTGGACCACTGGCTGCCGCTGGTGCCCTTTGTCTGCTACCCGGTGCTGCTGTGTCTTTTGAACGTCCGTCTGTTCCGCCTGTTCGGTGCTCAGCAGCAGGCCGCGCTGGACCTGATGGCAGAGATCGCCCATTCCATCCTTGTGCCGGGACTGGTCTTTTGGAGCGGAACCCTGCTGCGGGACCGGCTGAACCGTCCCCGCCCGTATGAGCAACCCGGCTTTGAGCCGCTGGTGCGCAAGGAGACCGCGGGGCATTCCTTTCCATCCCGCCACGCGCTGAGCGCTGCGGTGCTGACGATGGTGTGGCTGTACTTCTACCCTGCGGTCGGCTGTGTGATGGCTGTCATCACGGTGCTGATCTGTGCGGGGCGTGTGCTCACCGGTGTGCACTTTGTCCGGGACGTTCTGTGGGGCGCTGCGCTGGGGTTTCTTCTGGGCTACGCAGGAATGTGGCTGCTGTAACCGTTCGCTGCTGCGCTGTTTTTGAAGAAATTCCAGTTTTTTTGAAGGATTTTTCAAATTATTCTTGACAGAACCGGTTCCTTATGGTATTATACTTCTCGCAACGTGTTCCGACACACAGTTGTCGCCATAAAGGAACCCATTGGGATAACAACGTGCGCCCGTAGCTCAGGTGGATAGAGCAACTGCCTTCTAAGCAGTGGGCCGGGGGTTCGAGTCCCTTCGGGCGCATCTATGTGGTGCCCATAGCGTAGTCGGTTAACGCGCCAGATTGTGGATCTGGAGACCGTGGGTTCGAGTCCCACTGGGCACCCCACCAAAAAGTCCGCTGTTTTTAACAGCGGACTTTTTCTTTTGTGGGGTGTCCAGCGGGACGAGAACAAGGCGGCGGCGCAACGCGACGCAGACAAAGCCCCAGTGGGGCTTTGTCTAGCCTGCGGGTCCCATCCTGTAGGAATGTCTACCAAGGTCCCTCCATCCCCCGCTGTTTTTAACAGCGGACTTTTTCTTTTGTGGGGGTGTCCAGTGGGACGAGAACAGCACGGCACTGCCGAAGGCAGGGCAAGCAATCAGCCCTGTGCAACAGCGACGACCGCAGCCAGTGGCTGAAACAGGGAGGAGCTGTTGGGGCCGCGTTCTGATTTTTCAAAGCCCCGCCAAGGGGCTGCGGAAAAATCAGCTAACGCAACCCGTCGCTGTTGCTTCGTGCGCGGGTCCCATCCTGTAGGAATGTCTACCAAGGCACCTCCACCCCCGCTGTTTTCAACAGCAGCACTATAAATGTAAAAGCATCTGCATCAAAATACAAACCCGGAACCTTTGGGGCATTCTGGCTCCCAAAGGTTCCGGGTCTTATGTGTTATTGGGTCTGTGTGTCCGCACAGCGGCTTTTTATGGCCCTGCGCCCGGGGCTTATGCCTCGTGCTCTGCCCAGTCCTGACTGCGGCCCACGGCCTTGTGCCAGCCCTTGACCAGCGTTTCCCGCTGGGCGGCGTCCATCTTGGGCTCGAACAGCTGGTTGCAGCTCCACAGGTGACTGATCTCCTCCCGGCTCTTCCACACGCCGGTGGCAAGGCCAGCCAGATACGCCGCGCCAAGGGCGGTGGTCTCCCGGATGGCCGGGCGCAGCACTTCCTTGTTCAGAATGTCGGACTGGAATTGCATCAGGAAGTGGTCGCGGCTGGCACCGCCGTCCACCTTCAGGGTGCTGATGGTGATGTCGGTATCCT
Organism: uncultured Faecalibacterium sp.; assembly: GCA_934513205.1. GTDB lineage: Bacteria > Bacillota > Clostridia > Oscillospirales > Ruminococcaceae > Faecalibacterium. The sequence goes on from CAKSWU010000001.1 coordinate 149,845, forward strand.
TTTCCATGGCCCACATCAAGTCTGCGCTCTGGTAGGCAATGGATTCCTCGGCTGCGCGGATGATGTGGTTCTGGGTGGTGCCGCGGGTGATGCCCAGAATGGCACCCCGGGCGTACATATCCCAATAAGGCGCGCCCAGACCGGTAAAGGCGGGCACGATGTACACGCCGCCGTTGTCCGGCACCTTCTGGGCGTAGTACTCGGAATCGCAGCTGTCCTGGATCAGGTGCATCCCGTCCCGGATCCACTGGATAACTGCGCCGCCCACAAAGACGGAGCCTTCCAGCGCATACTCCACCTCGCCGTCAAGGCTGATGGCAATGGTGGTGACCAGACCGTTTTTGCTCTGGTAGATCTTGTTGCCGGTGTTCATCAACAGGAAGCAGCCGGTGCCGTAGGTGTTTTTCACATCGCCGGGCTTAAAGCAGCCCTGCCCGAACAGCGCAGCCTGCTGGTCGCCCGCAATACCCGCTACCGGCACATCCACGCCCTGAATGTTGGTGTAGCCGTACACCTCGCTGGAGTCCTTCACGCTGGGCAGGATGCAGCGGGGGATGTCCAGCGCCTTGAGCAGGGTGTCGTCCCAGTCCAGCGTGCGGATGTTGTACAGCATGGTGCGGCTGGCGTTGGTGCGGTCGGTAACGTGCACCTTGCCGCCGGTCAGCTTCCAGACCAGCCATGTATCCACCGTACCGAACAAAAGCTCCCCTGCCTCGGCCTTCTCCCGCGCACCGGGGACGTTGTCCAAGATCCACTTGATCTTGGTGGCAGAGAAATAGGCGTCCGGCACAAGGCCGGTGTTTTCCCGGATGTAGTCTGCCATGCCGGGGGTCTTGAGCAGCTCGTCCACAAGGGGCGCGGTGCGGCGGCACTGCCAGACGATGGCGTTATACACCGGGCGTCCGGTGTTCTTGTCCCACAGGATCGTGGTCTCGCGCTGGTTGGTGATGCCAATGCCTGCAATGTCCCGGGGGTCCACACCGCTCTGCGCAATGACCTCGTTCATCACACCGTACTGGCTGGACCAGATCTCCATGGGGTTGTGCTCCACCCAGCCCTGATGGGGGTAGATCTGCTCAAACTCCCGCTGCTGGACGCAAACGATGTTCTGCTCGTTGTCAAACAGGATGGCGCGGCTGCTGGTAGTTCCCTGATCCAATGAGAGGATGTATTTGGTCTGGCTCATATTGTTCTCCTTATCCCGAAACTGACTGCAAAACAAAAAAAGAGCGCACCAAACAAAGCTGCATGGCTTTGTCTGTCGCTCTCCTGCTCTGCGCAAACAAATTCTGTTCTTATTGTACACTTTTTGCATTCAAAATACAAGCACTGCAGATATTTTTAGCTGTTGTGCACAAAGTCTGTTCCTTCGTCTTGAACACTCTGCCAAAACATCCTCTGCCACCCTGTCATGGTGTACAACAACCTCTCTCCTTTTTTGTGTTTCATCACCAAAAAGCGTTGCAGCGTCCCAAGACAGCCGGACATCTGCGCAAAAATTCCAGACGAGAGTCTTGTTTCGTTTGTGCACTTGTGCTAAAATATTTAACAAATGGTGAATCTCAGCGGAACGGTCATACTTTTGTTCTGTTGGCTGCCGGGTCCCGACGGACCCCAAAAAAGGATCGTACAAAGGAGAATGCCCCATGAAAAAACGCACAGCGCTCATCGCCGCAGTGACACTGCTGGTGGCGATGTTCCTCTGCATCCAGACCGCCTATGCACAGCCTGCCGGTGCAGGCAAAGCACTGGATCTCATCTTTACCCACGACACCCACTCCCACCTGAACCCCTTCACCACCGTGGTGGACGAGCAGGAAGTGGACATCGGCGGCTTTGCCCGCATCAACACCCTCATCAAGGAGCAAAAGGCGAAAAAACCCGACACCCTTGTGATCGACGGCGGCGACTTTTCCATGGGCACTTTGGTCCAGACGGTGTTCGAGTCGCAGGCGGCAGAGCTGCGAATGCTGGGCTACATGGGCTGTGATGTGACCACCTTCGGCAACCACGAGTTCGACTACCGTTCCAAGGGCCTTGCCAATATGCTGACCAGTGCCCGAAGCTCCGGTGACGCCGTGCCCGCCATGGTGATCTGCAATGTGGACTGGGACGCCATGGAGGCTGCAGGACTCACCGAGGGACAGCAGATGATCCGGGACGCCTTTGCCGCCTATGGCGTGCAGGACTACACCGTGGTCCGCAAGGGCGATGTGAACATTGCCGTGGTGGGTGTTTTGGGCAAGGATGCTCTTTCCTGTGCGCCCACCTGCGAGCTGAAGTTCAAAGACCCGGTGGAGGCGGTCAAAGCCACCGTTCAGACGATCAAAGCCAACGAGGACGTGGACATGATCGTCTGCGTTTCCCACAGCGGCACATGGGAGGACCCGAAGAAATCCGAGGACGAGCTGCTGGCAAAGGGCGTGCCCGAGCTGGATCTGATCCTCAGCGGTCACACCCACACCGAGATCTGGCAGCCCATCCGGCACGGGGACACCTATGTGGTGTCCTGCGGCGAGTACGGCAAGAATCTGGGCACCCTTTCCATGACACAGAAGGACAGCGGACGCTGGGAGATCTCCTCCTATCAGCTGATCCCCATCACATCCGACATCCCGGCAGATGCTGACACCCAGAAGGCCATCGACCGCTTTCTGGACACCGTAGACGAGGATTATCTGGCGCAGTTCGGCTACACCAAGGATCAGGTTCTGGCGGAAAACAATGTGGTATTTTCCTCCCTGAAGGATCTGGGCCGGGTCCACACCGAGCACAATCTGGGCGACATCATCGCGGACGCCTATGTGTATGCCGTGGAGAACGCTGATGACTACGACGGCACCCCTGTGGATCTGGCGGTGGTGCCCAGCGGCACCGTGCGCGACACCTACGCCCGGGGCGATATCACGGTGGAGCAGGTGTTCAACTCCTTCTCGCTGGGCATCGGCCCCGACGGCGTGCCGGGCTATCCCCTGATCAGCGTCTATCTGACTGGCCGGGAGCTGCGCACCGCCGCAGAGATCGACGCCTCGGTGTCGGACTTTATGACCACCGCGCGGCTGTACTGCAGCGGTCTGAACTTCACCTACAACCCCCACCGGATGCTGCTGAACAAGGTCACGGACGTCTATCTTGTGGACGGCGAGCAGCGCGTGGAGCTGCAGGACGACAAGCTGTACCGTATCGTGGCAGACCTTTACAGCGGGCAGATGCTGAGCGCAGTGACAGACATGTCCTACGGCATCCTGTCCATCGTGCCCAAATACGCCGACGGCACCCCCCATCGAGGACTTTGAGGATGTCATCATCACCGAGAACGGCCGGGAACTGAAGGGCTGGGACGCCATTGCCCGCTACATGGCCTCCTTTGCGGACACCGATGGCAACGGCACCCCCGATGTGCCGGATTATTACAGCTCCCTGCACGACCGCAAAAAGGTGGAGGACAGCCGCAACCTTGTGGCACTGGTGAAAAAGCCCAACCGCTTCACCGCCCTCTTTGCCGGTGCGATTGCCGTGGTGATCCTGCTGGTGGTGCTGGTCGTTCTGCTGATCCGCAAGCTGGTCCGCAGGCTCCGGCACAAAAACAAAAAGAAGGTCCGGCGCTGAGTCGGCAGGACCTGCAACGCAAACAAAGGGGTCCGGGACCATTTGGTCCCGGACCCCTTTGCGCTGCCGCGGAAGGCTCTGCCCCTGCCGTCAGCACGCGGTGACTTACCCCTTCATCTGCCGCAGGATCTGTGCGATCTCGGCGCTAGAATACCCTTCCTTTTCCAGCGCGCTGGTGATGCTGCTGTCGCTTTTGCCCTGACTGCGCATCAACATGGCCCGGTAGGGCACCGACGCGGTCTTTGTGCCGCCTGTGCGGGCACTGCCGGTGGAGCCGGTCTGCGCCGTGCCGGCGCTGTCCGCTGCCGTTTCCGCCGCGCGGCTGGCTTTCCGGGCTGCGTTGGCCCGCTTCAGGTCCCACTCTCCCAGCGCGATGTTCAGTTTCTGGCTGGTGACATCGTTGTTGAATTTCTGCTGGCTGAGCTTGTCCCGATACTCCTGTTCGCCCCGCTGGTTCTCATAGCGCTGCTGGTTCAGGCTGTCCTGATACTGCTTTTCCTGCAGCTGCTGGCTCCACTGGGTGTCGGCACGGTTTGCCTCGTACTGGCGGTTGCCGGAGTAGATGTTGTAGCCGGTGTTCAGCAGACCGCCGATCATGGAACCAATGCCGGTGGTGCCGCTGAGCGCGATCTGAACTGCATCGCCCAGCAGTCCCAGCACGGTCATCACATTGTTGAAGGACTGCTGCCGTCTTGCAGCCGCCTGCTGTTCCTGCGCCGAATAGTAGCCGTGCAGGGTATCCAGCTGGCTCAGATGATCCTGATACTGACCGTAATCCCGGGCATAGGCATCGTTGTAGGCATTGCCTTTCTGTTCCAGCTGGGTGTAGTAGTCCGCCAGCTTGTCGTTGTACAGCTGCTGTGCCGCCTGCTCGCTGTTGTTCAGCTGGTCCAGCTGGCTCACCAACTGGTTGCCGCCGCTGGTGTAGGTATCCAGCGCAAGGCTGTACAGGGTGGGGATGGCACTGTTCAGCGCACCGATCTGCTGCTGATACGCCTGCTGTGCCGCGCTGGCGGCATAGCTGGAGCCGTAGCCGCCGGTCAGCGCCGCCGCCTGCGCCGCCGCATCCGCACTGGCGTTGCGGGCGTTCTGCAGATAGCTCTGCTGATACTGCCGGTACAGCGGGTCCTGCGTGTAGCTGTACTGAAAGCTCTGGCGCTGCATCAGCTGGTCCAGCAGGCCGTCGATCTTTTCCTGATAGCTGCTCCGGTAGTCCTCCGGTCGGTTGGTCTGCCATTCCTTCAGTGCCTGCGCCGCGTTGGTGACCGACTGGCTGGGCTTGTAGCTGGCGTTTGCCAGAGCGTTCTCCACATCCTGACGGCTGTTCAGCCCCGCCGTGGTGTACCCGCCGGCTGCTTCCGGCAGACTGCCCGGCTCTGCCGGAGCCTGTGCCGCAGCCAGCATCTCTTCCTGCTTCTTTTTGGTTGTCATAACGTCTCCTTTCGTTTTACAGCTCCTGCAGCTTTGTGCGCAGCTCATCGGACAGGTTCTCCGTGTCCAGATTGGTCAGCACATACTGCAGCTGTTCCTGCATCTGATACAGATAGCTGCGCAGCTCCCGGGCGTCCTCGGGGTCCATGTTCCCGCCAAGCTTTGGCAGACCGATCTTGTTGATGCCCATCACGCTTGCCATTTTTCACACCTCCTGCCCTGCCAGACCGCCCTTTGCGGCAGCCAGCGTCTTTGCCATGCTGCGCAGGGTCAGCTGCCCCCTTCCCCGCAGCCGCAGCCGCAGGGTTCCGTGCCGCCGGGGCACAAAGGGCAGATCATAACAGCGCCGCTGCTCCTGTGCGGTCAGCGCTGCCACCGTCTCCCACGGGCCGCCATCGTAGCTCACCGCCGCTTCCACGGTGGTGCAGCACCCGGCGTCCAGCCGCAGCGTCAGCCGGGACAGATACCGGTCCTCTGCCCCGTCTACGCCGATGTCGCCGGTGACAAGCTCAAAGTCCATCTTCTGTTCCACCCCTTCGGTGGTCTGCCAGTCGGGTTCCCGACTGGGGTCTGCCGCCCACAGGGCCTGTCCGTCCCAGAGATAGAGCTGACCGCCGGTGCTGGTCATCTCCCGGGAGCAGACGTTTTCTTCGCTCCACAGGCTGCGCTCAGTGTCGTAGACCAGCAGCCGTCCCTGCTCGCCGCTGCCTCCGGCACGGGAAACATGCAGATAATACCGTCCGTCCAGCGCTCCGCCCACAGCGTTCTGTACGTTGGAAAGCCGGCTGGCGTCCAGTGCCCCGGACACCTTGGTGGGGATGCTGCCGTCCCACGCCATGACACCGTCCGGTGAAAGGTAATAGAGGGTCTCGTTCAGCACGCATAGGCTGCGTCCGGCATTTTTTGCCACGCCCCGGCAGCGCAGGGAGGTGAGCTGAAAATCCGAGGGCTTTGTGCCGTAGAGCTTGTGCAGCGTGTTCTCTTTGAAAAACAGCGCATAGCCCATGCAGGTAGCCGCCCCGGTAAAGGGCCCGTCACTGCCCACCGTCACCGCATAGCTGTCCGAGGCGATGTTCCGGTAGCTGAACCAGTTGGTCGGGTCGCCCAGCTTGCAGGCATAGATCACGTTTTCACGGCTGCTGCAGCCCCAGACCCGGTTGTCGCACTCGGTGACATAGTCCAGGTCCGGCACCCGCCGCCGCAGGCTCACCTGCCCGCTCACGTCCACGCTGCAGGTCTGCCTGCCGTCCATGCTGGTCCACTGCGCACCGTCCCTGCCCTGCACCAGCTTGCCGTAGAAGCGTTCCCCCGCCGGTGCCGCCTGCACCCGCAGGAAGTTTTCTCCCACCTCGCAGACCACAAGGTCGCTGTCCAGTTCCTTCCACATGCCCGCCTGCTTTGCCGCCGTGCCCTGAACCGTCAGGGTGTCCCACTGGGCAAACCGCTCCTTCATGCCCGCCGCCGTGATGCGGCAGTATTCCAGCGGCACTGCCGTCCAGTTCCCGGATGCCGCGCTGTACACCTCCAGTGTCCCGTTGCTGCTCCATGGCTGTTCCGGGTCCTCTACCTTTAAAAAAAGCTGTCCATCGGCGGGGTCCTGCGGCTCTTCCCTGCCGTAGTGCTCCACCTCATAGGTCCTGCCCTCTGCATCGCAGGGTGCAAACTGCACGCTCTGCTCCTCGGACTGCCACTCTGCCCCCAGCGGGCGGAGGCTGCCGTCGGCGGTGTCAAACGCCAGCTTGTCCGGAAAGATCAGGATCTTCGTTCCCAGCCCCACCAGTGCCTTCCGGTCGTCCGAGACAGACTCCGGGCAGGTCACCGTCTCCGCCCCGGTGTCATCCGGGGTGTAGACCAGATCCCTGCCGCAGACCATGAACAGCCCATTCAGGTGGTACATGCCGTTCAGTCCGGTCAGAGACCGCAGCTTCCGGCGGGGCTTCCGGGTGCTCAGCGCCGGAAAGTCCCGGGACGAAAAGTTCAGTCCTGCGCTGTACTCTGCTTCCGAGCAGGCATACGTCTCGTTCAGTCCGCCAAATGCCCGCACCAGACTGCGGCTGTTGACGATCTTTGTCCGGTTTGCCAGAACCATCTTCTCACCTCCTCACCACTTCCACCCGCTGCCCCGGCGGGGCGGGCAGCTGCGGCGCAGCCACACCGCCAGCTCTGCCACAAGGCTGTTGTACTGGGCCTGCTCCCCGGCATAGCGGTCGGTCTCGCCCAGTGCTGCATCGGTCATGGCGCACAGATAGTGGGGATACAGTGCATCAAAGGGCGGCGGAACCAGCAGCACGTCCTCGTCCTGCAGGCCGTCCTGCCACGCCCGGTCTGCTCCCACATCCGCATCGGTCTGTGCAGCGCTGCCCTCAAAAAACCGTGTCCGCAGCATGGCGTCCACCTCCCTCAGCCAGACCTGCCGGGTGCTTTGCGGGATGCGGCTGCCGGGTCGCAGCTCCTCGGCGCGTTCCAGCGCCTGTCCTACGGTCATAACGATCACGCTCCTTTTCCAAAAAGCCCGGTCGGGCAGAGGACCCGGACCGGGCAGCAGATTTACTGTGCAGCGTTCTCCGCTGCGGCGATGCGGGCAGCGGTCAGCTCGTCCTGCATCTGGCTGTGCTCCAGCACCTCTGCCACTTCGGGCGGCACCTCCACCTCCACGCCGCGGCGGATCTTGTAGTTCACGCCGTTGACGCTGACGAACAGGTCGCCCTTGTAGCGGCTGTTGTCCTTGAACAGCCGGATACGCACATTCTTTTTCTCAGCCATTTTTACTCCTTTCCTGTTTCACGGTTTTCCCTTCGGTAAGAGCAAGAGGGTCAGTTGGCGGCAGCGGTGGCGGAGTAGCTGGACGCGCTCTCGATGCGCACCATGTACTGTTCCACCAGACGCTCGGCGGCACGCATGCCCTTCCAGCCCACGGACGCGCGCTGATTCAGGGGGTCATCGCCGTAGCCCAGCTGCTTGACGATGTGCTCCAGACCGCCGCCTTCCAGCTCGGTGACGCCGTAGGCGTGGGCACCCAGCACCAGCGTACCGAACACCGCCAGTCCTTCCGGGCAGGTGGCGTCCTTCCAGATCTTTGCCTCGCTGGTCTCAATGAAGCGGATGTTGCCCAGCTTGCCGATCTCGCCGCGGAACATGGTGTCCGGGTCGGCGTACTTGTGCACCTCAATGAACTCCTTGCTGGTCTTGAGGTCGTAGGCGGCGTAGGGGTGGATGATGGCGATGTAGCTGTCCCCGATGGGGTCCGCGTTCATGGCACCCAGCTGTGCCGCCGCCTGGAAGAACAGCTTGGGGGTCAGGGTGCAGCTCTTGTCCAGCGCCTTGCGGCTTGCAACGGCAGTTTCAGTGCCGTCTGCGCCCAGCTTGGGCGCGTAGATGACGTTGGTGCCGCCCGCCAGCACATCGCGGGTGATGCTGTCCATGGTGCGGCCCGCCTGACTTGCCAGCACGCGGGTGGCCTGCACCACGTTGTTGTCGATGGCGGTCATCTGCAGCACATCGGTCAGCGGGGTCCAGCCGCCGTACTGGTGCAGGTCGCTGGTGATGGTGGTCACGTTCAGGGTCTGACCATTGGGGGTCACGCCCTCGGTCAGCGGGGTGGATGCCTTGGGCAGGCTGTCGTACTTGCGGAACTCGATGGTCTTGCCGCCGTTCTGGGGCACCGGGTAGTAGTCCGCAAACTGGTCGTGTACCAGACGCGGCTCTGCCTGGTCAATGAGACGCTTCTCGTAGAAGGTCTTCATCTCCTCGGACATGGTGGCAGAGGTGTTCAGGTTCTCGGCAAACAGCTGGATGTTGAAATTCTTGTTCATACTGCGTTTCCTTTCTTTTGTAGGTTTCACAATTCGATCTGTGCGCCGTGGAGCGCACGGCGTTCCAATGCTTCCCGCTGGGCGCGGGTCATGGCAGCCACGTCTGGTCGGACCGTGGCTGCGCCGCCGGGGCGGATGCCGTTTTCGGCAGGACGCAGCGCCCGCTGACGGATGCGTTCCACCACTCCCCGCTCCACGGTCTGTGCCGTAGTGCGCAGGGCATCCTCGTAGTGGGCAAGGCGGTAGGCATCCGCCACCCGCATCCCGGGCAGCTGCATCAGTCGGCGCATCTCCGGGTCCTTCAGCTCATTCTGCAGGCTGAACCCGGGCTGGCTGCGGCGCAAGGCTGCCTCCTCTGCCGCCCACCGGGCATGCAGACCCTGCACAGTGTCCCGGGCAAGGGCCGGCAGCGGCGGCAGTGCCGGACGCTCCGTCTGTGCGGGCGTTTCCGGCTGCGGCTCCCGCGGTGCTTCCGCCTGCACGGCAGGCGCAGTGTCTGCCTTTTGGGGCTGCATGGTCCCGGCGGCAACTGCCTGCCGGGTCTGTGCCGGGCTCAGGGCGGGGGCGGGCGAACCCGCCGCGCCGCCTTCTTCCGCAAACATCTGCAGGTCCATCATGCTGGCCTCGCCCCTGCGGCTGATGTCCGAAAAGCGGACGTTGTCCGGGTAGCGCTCCGCCAGCAGGGCAAAGCAGCTCTTCGCCAGCTCAAATGCGCCCTTCACCCACTCTTCGCAGGGGGCCTGTGCGCTGACCGCAAGGCGGGGGCCGTCCGGCTCGTCCCATGCATCGCTGCCGGCATTTTCCTCGCCCGCCAGCAGATACACCAGCCCCTGCATCACGGTGCTGGCACCGGCGCAGACGATGTCCTGTCCGGCAGGCGCATAGCCCGCATGACCGGCAGCTTCCAGACGGCAGCTCACACCGGCCGGGGTGTCCATCTCGCTGTAAACGACCTTCATCATACTCTCTCACCTCCTTTGCTGTTCAGTTCCATGGCACGGGCGGCAGCAGCCACCGGCAGCGCCCCGGTCAGACCCGTCCGGTCCGGCCCGGCTTTCTGCGAGGACCTTCTGCCCACGCTGCGGGCCGGACCGTCGGCTGTACCGTTTTGCCGTCCTTCCATGACCGCCGCCATCTGCGCCAGCCGCTCCTGCATCTGCGCCAGCTGCTGCACGAGCGTACCGTTCTGCTGCACCCGCTGGCGCACCTTCTCGATGCCTTCAAAGTCCATCATTTCCAGCGCGGCAAGGGCGGCATCGGCGTTGGCAGGGTCGAAGAACCCCAGCTGGTAGCACTCCTTTGCCGTTTCGTTCTGCGAAAGACGGCTGAAGGTGCTCTTTTTGGCTGCGCTGACCACGATGTCGAACACCGGTTCCCGGCTGCCCAGCTCCACGCCGCCCACGCTGCCGCCGGGCACCGCCCGCAGCGCCTGCGCCGAGAAGGGCACAAAGCGGTTTTCTCCGCTGGCACCCACGATGCGGAACACCCGCTGCTCATCGTAGAACTGCCGCATCAGCTCGATGATCAGGTAGCATTGCCTTGCAAACGCCCGGTAGGCCCCCTTGAGCATGTCCCGGGACAGCTTGCTGCCGGCCTCCTGCAGGGCCGCGATGGCACTGGCTGCGGTCACGCCGCCGCTGGTACCGCCCTGCGTCATATCCCGGTTTCCGCTGATCTCCTTCAGCTCGTCGATGCGGCTCTGGCGGTAGCTCAGGCTGTTGCCCTGCAGGCCCGCCGTCTGCAGCGGACGGAAGCTTTCCTCCCCCAGACGCCCCGCCACATGGATGATATCCCGGCTGAAATCTGCCAGTTCCTCCTCGTTGACCCCCGCCGTGTCGCTGAGCACATACCGCTGTTTTGCCGCCAGCAGCACGTTTTCATCCATGGCATGGTTCATCTTGTCGATGGCGGTCTGGCAGTCCTTCATCACGTCGATGTAGCCAAAGCCGGCGGGGCTGTCCTCCTCCACGAACAGCGGGTCAAACACAAAGGGGTACTGTCCGTGGTCATACAGCCCGCGTCCGGACAGTGCCGGGTCGTTCTGGCTGGCATACAGCACCACGCCGTTGCAGAATTTGCAATAGTGCAGCACCATGCGTCCGGTTTCGTCCGGGCGCTTGTAGTACCAGTCCACCACCACGCTGCGGGTGCCTGCGTCCTGTCCCGCATCGTGGATGTACCGGGGCACATCCAGCACCCCGGCGGTGTGTCCCTTCAGCTGGGGATACCGCGCCGTCAGACGTTCGGTGTCCTCCAGACTCAGGCTGAAAAAGTCCGGCGAGTCCTGAATATCCTCCACGCCCGGCTCCCAGTACAGCATCAGCAGGTTCATGCTGCACACCGCGATGTCTCCCAGTCCGCCCCGCATCTGCGGGTCCCAGAAAATGCCCGTGACGCCGGTGCCCTGCTTGAGCTTGCGCCACCAGCAGTCACTGTACACCCGCTCGTAGTCGGCCTGTTCCAGCACCACCGGCAGAACACTGGACAGTGCTCTTGCGGTATCCTCATCGTCCGCCGCCCGGGGCAGGACGTTGGGCTCCGGGTAGTTGTCCATGGCGTCTGCGTGCTTGTTGGCGATGCTGTTGAACAGCCACCCGCTCGAAGGCTGCGCCTTGCCGGGCATCATGGCGTTCTGGTAGTTTTTCCAGTGTCCCATGCGGAACCACAGCTCGTTGTCCACCAGACGCCGGTCCAGCGCAGCCTTGCCTGCCTTGTAGCGCTGCAGCGTCTGCTGTGCTGCTGCCACCTCGGCTTCCCCGACGGGCAGTGTTTCTGTCATCCGATCTTCCATTGTTTCTCCTTTCTGTTCTGTCGGTCTCCGACAGCGTATGCATCAGATCCGGTAAAATCGCGCCCTCTGGTGCAGCTCCAGCGGATCATCCGGCAGGGGCGGTACCGCGCGGCGCTCCGGCGGGCTGATGGGACGTTCCATCAGCACATAGCGGCACTCATCGTAGATATGGTCCTCCTGCCGGGTGTCGATGTCCTCCACATTGCTCTCATCATAGACCAGATTCGGGATGGTCCGGATAAAGTGCCTGCAGCTGTTGAACACCTGAAACATGGGCCTGCCGTCCGGGTCAAAGCTGAGCCGGTAGTGGAACTGCATCTTGCCCGCAAGGCGGGTATGGTCGCCCGGTGCCCAGCGCAGAAAATTGGGGCTGCGCTCCATCATGGCGGCGATGCTCTCGCCGCGGCTCTCATCAAAGATGGCGGGGTCTGCGACCCCATGGATGACGCGCCCCCGCAGCAGCGGGTCGTTCTGCTCTGCCTCCCGGATGCGGCGTGCCTGCTCCACAGGGTCGATGCGCAGCCCTTCGTTGGGGCGTCCGGTGCAGCCGTACAGCTCCTTGATGCGGTAGAGCCTGCCCTCCTCGTCGGCTGCGTACCACCCCACCGAAAAGGGCTTGGAAAAGCCAAAATCGAACCCCCGGTAGATCTGCCAGTGCTTTGGGATGGCAAAGGGTGCAATAACATGAGTCCAGCGCTGGTCCTGATAGTGCGCCGGGTCGTTGCGCCACTCGGTGAACACCTGCCCGGAAAAGCTGTCCCAGCTGCCATACAGCAGCGCCTGTTTTTCCGCCTCCGGCAGGCTGGCAAGACTGGCAAGGTAGCCGGGGTCGTTGGCAAGCAGCGCCGGGTTGTCGAAGATGCTGGAGGGGATGAACACCCGTGAGCGCTGCAGCTTCTGTTCCGTGCCGTCCGGCAGCTTCACGGTGTATTCCTCGGTGATGGGGGTGCCTGGCGGGGCGGGGGTGATGAACCGCGCCTTCACCCAGCCATGACCGATGCCCCCGGGGTTGGTGGTGGCCCGCATATAGACCCGTGTGCCCGGGCCGGTGGGACGGTTGCGGCTCATCATATAGCTGTACTCTTCCCACTCAAAATGGGTCAGCTCATCAAACCCGATAAAGTCGTAGGCCTTGCCCTGATAGTTGGTGCGGTCCTTGGTGTACTGCATGGACCCGAACCAGATCTTTGCCCCGCTGGGAAAGGTCCACACATGGGCCGTGGCGTTGTACTGCGCATCCGGGAACGCTCTGCGGTAGTACATCTGGCTCTTGTCCACCAGATCCGACAACTGCGGGTATGTTTTGCGCAGGATCAACGCTCTGTAATGCGGGATCTGCACCTGACGCAGAGCTTCGATGATGAGTGCATCGCTCTTGCCGCCGCCCGCCGCGCCGCCGTACAACGCTTCCGGCTCCGGTCTGCGCATGAATTCCAGCTGCCGGGGCTGGGGCCGCCAGACCACCGGGGCCCGATTTTCGGTTCTGTTCATTTGGGTCCCTCCACCATCGGCAGCAGCACCACGCCGCACTCGCTGCCCTCGTTTTCTGCTCCCTGATCGTTCAAAGTCTTTACAACGCCCGCCAGATCCTTCAGCACGGCAGTGGCTTCCTTCAGTTCCTTCATCGTGCCCGGGTCCTGTGTGCCATCCCGCCGCGCCGCCCTCTGCTGATCGTTCAGGTCCTTTACCTGCTGCGCCAGAAGAACGCTCAGAATATCCGCGGCGCGGTTCAGACTTGTCAGTCCCCTTGCCTGCATTCTCTGCCCCATTGTCCTTGTATCAGCTCCTTTCTGTGTTGTGCCGTCTGGCTGTGACCAAAGGATACCACCCTTTCATGCTTTCCGACAGGGTGTACTTTTTTGGGCCCGCAGAGTATTTTTTTAGTTTCGTTTTCCAAGTTGTATAAAAGCGTGCCATTTTTTCTCACTTGCCATCGTACTTTTCAGAAAAGCGCGATTTTTTGCTTCAAAAAAAGCGTGCAGTAATTCCTGCACGCCCGGACGTCTCATAAAGTCATACTCATTCGACAAATTTGGACAAAAAATGAAAAAAGTGTGTTTATTCCGTGGACAAACCCCTGCCAAACATGCTACAATAAGTGCTGTTCTTTCCCGCTGATCCCACTGGCGGGCTTTTTCTTTTGAAGCATTTCTCCGTTCTCCATCTGCACCGGAGATCCTGCTTCTCGTACTCAGGAGGTTTTTCATGTTAGAAAACGTCTTTCATCTGAAAGAGAACCACACCGATGTCAAGACCGAGATCATGGCTGGTATCACCACCTTTATGACCATGGCTTACATCCTTGCGGTCAACCCCAACATCCTGTCCGCTTCGGGCATGGATTCCGAGGCCGTTCTGATTGCCACCGCACTGGCATCCTTCGTCGGCACCGCCCTGATGGCTCTGCTGGCCAACTACCCCTTCGCGCTGGCCCCCGGCATGGGCCTGAACGCCTACTTCTCCTACACGGTCGTTCTGACCATGGGTTACAGCTGGCAGCTGGCCCTGATGGCTGTTTTTGTCGAGGGCATCATCTTCATCGTGCTGTCCCTGACCAGCGTCCGTGAGGGCATCTTCAACGCCATCCCCATGACCCTGAAGAGCGCCGTCAGCGTGGGCATCGGCCTGTTCGTTGCCTTTGTCGGCCTGCAGAACGCCAAGCTGATCGTCAACAGTGATTCCACCCTCGTCACTTACCAGCACTTCAAGGGTGAGACCTTCTCCAGCATCGGCGTAGGCGCGATCCTGGCTCTGCTGGGCGTAGCCATCACCGCCATCCTGCTGGTGAAAAAGGTCAAGGGCGGCATCCTGTACGGCATCCTCATCACCTGGGTGCTGGGCATCGTCTGCGAGATCGCAGGCATCTATGTTCCCAACCCCGATGCAGGCATGTATTCCGTCATCCCCACCGCATTCGTCAGCTTCGATTTCTCTGCTCTGGGCAAGACCTTCGGTCAGGTGTTCAAGACCGATTTCTCCGGTGTCGGCATCCTGAACTTCTTCGCCGTCATGTTCTCCTTCCTGTTCGTGGACCTGTTTGACACGCTGGGCACTCTGATCGGTGTGGCATCCAAGGCCGATATGCTGGACGAGAACGGCAAGCTGCCCCACATCAAGGGCGCTCTGATGGCCGACTCCATCGCCACCTGCGCCGGTGCTGTGCTGGGCACCTCCACCACCACCACCTTCGTGGAGAGTGCTTCCGGTGTCACCGAGGGCGGCCGCACCGGTCTGACCGCCATGACCACCGGTGTGCTGTTCCTGCTGGCCACCATCTTCAGCCCCCTGTTCCTCACCATCCCGTCCTTCGCAACGGCTCCCGCTCTGATCATCGTGGGCTTCTACATGATGGGTTCCGCCGTCAAGATCGACTTCAACGACCCCAGCGAGGGCATTCCCGCCTTCCTGACCATTCTGGCAATGCCCACCGCTTACAGCATCTCTGAGGGCATCGCCATCGGCGTCATCTCCTGGACCATCATCAATGTCGTCACCGGCAAGGCCAAGGAGAAGAAGATCAGCCCGCTGATGTATGTTCTGACCGTGCTGTTCATCCTCAAGTACGTGTTCCTCTAAGCCGCTGATCTTACCGCAAGCAAAAAAGCTCCCGTCCATCATCAGGACGGGAGCTTTTCTGCTTTCTGTGAGCCGGAACAGTCTGTGCATTCGCACCGGGCTGTCCGCGTGGAACTATTCTTTTTTAGCGGTCGGGGTTATTTGCGTCTCGGGTGGATATGAACTTCGGGGATGGCTACGTTATCGTAATGGATAGGCTTGTCCGCCGCCGGAGTTCCGTCCCTGTCACGATGGTGTGCCACCTTGCCGGTATGCACCTCCGGCACCGCAACGGTCTCTTCCTCATGTTCCCGCTCCGGCTTTTTCCACAGCTTCTGCTGAAGCCACATTTTCAGACGATGATAAGTCGACATTGCGCGTTTCCTTTCCCGGCACGGGATCTCCGCCCGAACTTCAGAAAAATGTTCTCAGATAAAGTTGATGAACACCGTGATGACCAGACTGTTGAGGAAATCCGCAAACAGGCTGCCCACCAGCGGGATCAGAAGATATGCCTTGACCGATGGCGCATACCGGTCGCAGATGGCCTGCATATTTGCCATGGCATTGGGTGTTGCGCCCATGCCAAAGCCGCAGGTACCGGACACGATGACTGCCGCATCATAGTCCCGCCCCATGACATTGAATACCACCAGCATCACATACAACACCATGAGCAGGGTCTGCCCGGCCAGCAGCACGATCAGCGGCAGAGCCAGCTCTGCCAGCTGCCACAGTTTCAGGGTGATCATTGCCATGCCCAGAAACAGCGACAGGCAGATGCCGCCGATGTCGTTGATCTCGCCCATATACACCGTGTAACCCCCGCCGTATTCTCCCACATTGCGGATGATCGCTGCTGCGATCATGGCACCGATATAAATGGGGAAGGTCATGCCTGTCAGGCTCAGCACCCTGGAAAGCACCGTACCGATGCCCATGGCAATGATCAGCTGAAAGCTCGCTGCCGGGTACATCGTCGCATGGCGCTCGTGCTTGATTTCTTCCTCCACCAGCAGGCTGTCGTCCTCCTGCACCACCGTAGCCAGCAGGTTGTGCCGCTCAATGAGCATCTTGCCGATGGGGCCGCCCATCACGCTGCCTGCGATCAGTCCATAGGTAGCCGCCGCCGTGCACAGGGTCGTTGCTCCCTGAATGCCAAAATCCTCCAGCACCGGGCCAAAAGCGCCTGCCGTGCCATGGCCGCCCACCATGGGGATGGAGCCGGTACACAGCCCCACCAGCGGGCTCACGCCCAGCAGCTCTGCCAGCCCCACGGCCAGAACGTTCTGGCTAATGATCAGCACGATGACCACGCCCAGAAAAACGATCATCGCCTTACCGCCGCTTTTCAGCACCTTGAGGTTTGCCTGAAAGCCCACCGAGGTAAAAAACATCACCATGCAGACTTCCTTCAGGGTGTCATCAAATGCAAACTCGGCCACGCCGGTCACATAACACACGCAGGTAAAAACGGCAAACAGCACGCCGCCGATCACGGGTGCCGGGATGCAGAACCGCTCCAGCAGCCGCACCCGCTCCCGCAAAAACTTACCCAGCATCAGCACCAGCACAGCAACGGCCAGCGTCTGATACATATCCAGTTCCATTTTCATTCGCTACTTTCCCTCAGTTCCCGGCCGCCTGATCGACCGTAATTCCTGCCGCCTTATAATATGCGGCTGCACCCGCATGGAACGGGATACCAACGCCCTCTACCGCGTCCTGTTCCGCATCCAGTGGGATCCCCAGCTGCTCTTCCAGCCCTTCCCGGCTGCTGAACAGCAGTTCTGTCAGCTTCTGTACCTGCTTTGCCGGCAGTTCATCACTGGCCAGTAAAACGGCTTTCACGCCTACGGTCTGCACATCTTCGGTCTGGCCGAAGTAGGTGCCTGCCGGCAGCGTGACCATGCTGTAGGCACTGTACGTGCTTATCAGGCGCTGTGCCGCTGCACCGTCCACATTCAGCAGACGGATGCCGCACTCCCCTGCCAGCTCAGCCAGCACCGGGCTTGGTGCGCCCGCCGTGATAAAGACAGCGTCGATCTTTCCCGCTTTCAGCTGAGCCTCCGCATCCTCATAGTTCAGGTTCACCATGCTCACCAGTTTGTCATTCAGGCCATAGGCCGATAAGATCTGCATCGCGTTCTGCTCTGAACCGGACTCCTCCGCGCCGATGCTCACTGTTTTGCCTTGCAGATCCTCAACGGTTCGGATCTTTGAGTCTGCCCGCACCACCACCTGACAGGTCTCGGTGTACAGCGCCGCCACGGCACCAAAACCGCGGCTCTCCTCCTCGTTGGCAAAGATGCCGGTCTGGTCATAGGCGTCCTGCGCAAGGTCTGCCTGTGCAATCGCCAGCTGCAGGTATTCGCCGGTCAGCAGCCGCAGGTTCGCAGCCGAACCCGCTGTGGTTTTTAGTTCTACAGTACCGTTATCTGTCTCGTTTTCCAGCGCAGCGAACCGCTCGCCGAATTCCCGATAGACACCGCCTTCGCCCGCCGCCCCGAAGCGCAGCCGCCTGACATTCTCAGCAGACGAGCATCCGTTCAGCAGAACTGCTGCCAGCAGAATGCCTGCCAGTGCCGCCGCGAGCCATTTCTTTTTCAAGATCACCACTCCTCTTCCTGCCGCCGCAGTGCGGCAGAACTTTTACCCTAAATTATACGCATATTGCGGATGAAATGCAATCACCTATATTCTTACCCTCCGAAGAGCCCGAAGAAGCTGGTATGGGTCACCCCCAGCACAAGGAACAGTGCAATGAGCGCAAACAGCACACCGATGATGATATCCATCTGGTGGACTGTCAGAGGGAATTTGTCATAGAGCTTTTCTTTGGGGTTTACAAAGTTCTTGTCGCCGTTGTCAAGCAGGGACCGCTTGCCCTCCTCAAAGTCGGTCTTTTGCTGGGCCAGCTCCTGCTGCTCCTGCGCAAGCTGGGCTTCCCGGGCGGCAAGCGCTGCCTCGCGCCGTGCCAGCTCTGCCTCGCGCTGTTCCGGGGTCTGATTCTCCTGTGCCATAGCGCACCTCCTGTTTTTTCTTTTATGATATCATACAATTGTGGATAAAAAAAGTGGACCGCCCACCCAAAGGCAGACGGCCCACCGGAAAGAGTTTCTTACTTCTTTGCCAGATACTTGCGGATATCAATGGCGACAGCCACAATGATGACAAGGCCCTGAACGATGTAAGTGTAGGAAGAGTTGACGTTCATGAACTGCAGAGCGACCTTCATCAGCTCAAAGACCAGAACGCCGACCAGAACGCCGGGCACGGTGCCGACGCCGCCGGTGGTGGAGACACCGCCGATGGTGCAGGCTGCGATGGCGTCCAGCTCATAGCCCATTGCGGTGTTGACAGATGCGCCGCCGGACTTTGCAGCCAGCAGGCAGCCGGCCAGACCGAACATGCAGGAGGCCAGAATGTAGATGCGGATCTTGGTAGCGTTGACGTTGACACCTGCCACCTCAGCAGCAGCTTCGTTGCCGCCGATGGCGTACATATACTTGCCGTGGCGGGTCTTGTTATACAGGAACCAGAAGCAGACAGCCACGATCAGGGCGATCCAGATCAGCACGGGGATGGCAAGGAAGGTGTCCTTTGCCAGTGCGGTGAAGTTGGAGTTCAGGGAGCCGATGGGGGTACCGCCGGTGTACACCAGGCAGATACCGTAGACCACCTGCTGCATACCCAAGGTAGCAATGAAGGGCTGCACTTTCAGGTAGCTGACCACCAGACCGTTGCACAGACCCACGATGGCGCAGATAGCAATGACCAGAACGAACACCAGCGGGGTGGAGATGGTGGGCATATTGGGGTAGAACTTGCCGGAAGCGCCTTCGGTCTGCGCAAAGATGCAGGCCAGGCAGGCGGCAAAACCGGCCAGACGGCCAGCGGACAGGTCGTTACCGGTGGTGATCAGGCAGCCGGAAATGCCCAGCGCGATGATGTAGCGGATGGACACATTCTTGAACAGGTTGATCATGTTGGTGCCGGAGAAGAAGTTGGGGTGAATGATGCCAACGATCAGAGTGACGGCCAGCATCATTATGATAATGGCGTTGTTGCTGAGCCACTTGCCCACAGCCTTGCCATTCAATTTTTTGGTAGCTTCCACGATAGACAGCCTCCTTAATTACTGATTTGCCGCAGCTGCGTCAGGTGCGGTCTCGAACTGAGTGGCCAGAGCCATGATGTTCTCCTGCGTTGCATCCTTGCCGTCAATAAAGCCGGTGATGCGGCCATCGCACATGACCATGACACGGTTGGACATACCAATGATCTCGCTCATTTCCGAGGAGATCATGATAATGCTCTTGCCCTGCTTGGCCAGATCAGCGATGATGCAGTAAATTTCGTACTTTGCACCGACGTCGATGCCGCGGGTGGGCTCGTCCAGAATCAGCACGTCGGGGTTGTTGGCAAGCCAGCGGGCGATCAGAACCTTCTGCTGGTTACCACCGGAAAGGCTCTTGATCTGGGTCTTGGGGCTGGGCACTTTGATGGCCATCTTCTCTTTGTTTGTCGCCACCAGATCCAGGATTTTTTTGTTGTCCAGCATGATGGGGCCCTTGCGCAGAGCGTCCAGAGAAGCAATGGAGATGTTGTCGGCTACGCTCAGCACACCCATGATACCGGTGGCGCGGCGGTCCTCGGTCAGCAGAGCCACGCTCTTGCGGATGGCGTCACGGGGCTGTTTGATGGTAACTTCCTCACCCTTGATCCACACCTTACCGGAGGTATGGGCACGCAGGCCGAAGATGCCTTCCATCAGCTCTGTACGCTGTGCGCCCACCAGACCGGCAACGCCCAGAATCTCGCCCTTTTTCAGCTCAAAGCTGCAATGACGGAAGGAGCGGGGATGGATGGAGGTAAAGTCCTCCACCTTCATCATGACCTCGTCCGAGGGCGCGTTCTCCAGCGGGGGGAACAGGTTAGACAGCTCACGGCCGACCATCTTTGCAATGATCTCTTCCTTGGTCATGTTGGCAACGTCCCACTTGCCGATGTACTGGCCATCGCGCATGATGGTGACCTCGTCCGCGATGACCTTGATCTCGTCCATCTTATGGCTGATGTAGACCAGAGCAACGCCCTGCTCCTTCAGCTCCCGCATGATGCGGAACAGGCTCTCGACCTCGTTTGCGGTCAGAGAGGAGGTGGGCTCGTCCAGGATCAGCACCTTGCAGTTTGCGGAAACCGCCTTTGCAATTTCCACCATCTGCATCTGTGCGATGCTCAGGGAACCCAGCTTTGCATGGGGATTGATGTCCAGCTTCAGCTTTTTCAGCAGTTCCTCGGTATCCTTGTACATTTTGGAGTGATCCACCACCGTGACAGGGCCGTACTTCTTGGTGGGGTAGCGCCCCAGCCAGATATTCTCGGCCACAGTACGGGCGGGAATGGGCTGCAGCTCCTGATGGACCATGGCAATGCCGCGGTCCAGCGCATCCAGCGGGGTGGGGATGGTAACTTTCTGGCCTTCGTATTCGATCTCGCCCTCGTCCATCTTGTAAATGCCGAACATGCATTTCATCAGAGTGGACTTACCGGCGCCGTTTTCACCCATCAGAGCCATGACTTTGCCGGGACGGAGCTCCAGCTGTGCATGATCCAGGGCTTTGACACCGGGGAAGGTCTTGACCACGCCTTTCATTACCAGACGGTATTCTGACATTCCGCAAAAGCCTCCTTTTTGTTTGTTGACAGGCGGCAGGTAGACTAAAATAAGGCGCGTGCGCGGAGAAAATTTCTCGCACGCACGCGCTTTTTAGCTTTCGTTCAAGCCGTTAAGGCCTGCTGCGCACCTTGCATTGGTTCCGGGAAACTTTGGTCTTACTTCAGGTACTGAGAAGCGTTGTCCTTGGTCACCTTGACGTAGTCGACCCAGTAGTACTTCTCAACATCCTTGCCCTCAACGAACAGCTTGGTAGCCTCGGCAGCCTTGGTAGCCTGACCAACGTCGTCGTTCAGAACGGTACCGGTCATATTGCCGTCCAGAACGTCCTGAACAGCCTCTGCCAGAGCATCGACGCCGACCAGATAGATGTCCTTGCCGACGGTGCGGCCGGCCTGCTGGATGGACTGCAGAGCGCCCAGTGCCATTGCGTCGTTGTTGCAGAAGACGACTTCGATCTTATCGCCGTACTGAGACAGAGCGTTTGCAACGTCCTGCTGAGCGGTGGTCTGATCCCAGTTGTCCAGGTACTCGTACAGGCACTCAACTTCCTTGCCGGCATCGGTCAGAGCCTTGATGGAGTACTCGGTGCGGTACTGAGCATCGATGTTCTCGGGGTCGCCCTTGCACATGATGTAGGTGACCTTGCCATCGCCGTTGATATCGCCCTGAGTCTCGGTCTCGAGGATCAGCTCGCCCTGATAAGTACCGGACTGACGAGCGTCAGCGCCAACGTAGCAGCACTTGCCCTTGTAGGAATCCAGAACGCTCTCCTCGGGCTCACGGTTGATGAACACGATGGGAGTGCCGGAGGGAGAAACGGTGTCAACGATGGTCTGAGCGGAAGTGGTCTGGACAGGGTTGATGATCAGCACGTCCACACCCTGCTGCAGGAAGGTGTTGATCTGCTCGGTCTGGGTGTTCTGGTCGTTCTTGCCGTCCATGATGGTGACGGAGTAGCCCATATCCTTCAGGTAGCCTTCCAGATCAGCACGGTACAGGGTCATGAAGTTATCAGCAAACTGATAGATGCACACGCCGACGGTAGCGGAGCCGTTGGTGGCAGCAGCGGAAGCAGCAGTGGAAGAAGCAACGCTGGAAGCAGCGGTGCTGGAGGAAGAGCCGCCGCAGGCGGTCATGGCAGCGGCAGCGCCAACAACAGCAGAAGCCTTCAGGAAGTCACGGCGAGAAATCATTTTCATAATACTTGTTCTCCTTCAATTCGTATCTCAGCATCGTTACCGGAGCATTTTTTGCATGCTCCCGTAAATCCTGTACGTATTATACCCTTGTTTCCTGTCCGGTTCAAGAGAACAATTCCACAAGATTGATACATTTCTTTTGTGCTGTTTCAACAAATAGTTTTTTACGCCGACAGTTTCTTTTCGCGAAGTATCACAATTTTTCATATTCATGCAACCTTCGGATAAATGTGACAGTGCCCATTTCATTTCTTTCAAAATTATTACAAAATGTTGCATCGTTCGTTTTGAGGTCATTTTTTGTTCATGTATATTTTGAAAGATTTTTTCAGAGATGTCACACGCTCTCTCCGGGCAGAAAATACCGCTGCAAAACGCCTCCTGCAAAAAAAGAGACAGGCCCCTCTCCCCTTGCGGTCGACCCCCGCACCGGGTGTCCGGTAGGGGGCCGACCGCAGCAGGGCCGCCTGTCTCATTTTCTGTCATTCTGTTTTCTGCTGCGTTCCCGCTCAGTTCTCCGAAGAGATATCCTGCCCGAAATACTTCTCGCCGAGAGTTTTCAAGGTGCCATCGGCGCGCAGCTCCTCAATGGCGGTGTTCAGCGCGTCCAGATAGGCGGTGTCCTCGCTCTTGAGCACCGGGATGGCCACATGAGAAGCTTCGGCGGTCTGTGCCACCAGCTTGAAATCTGCCTCCGGGTGGACGTTGAGATAGTCGTAGAAGGAAACGTCGGCGTTCAGGGTGGCGTCAATGCGGCCGGCGGTCAGCAGCTGGATGGTCTCTTCCAGCGTGTCGATGCCCTGCACGGTAGCGCCGTAGCTCTCTGCCAGTTCCATATAAGTAGAAGCCAGACTGTTGGCGGTGGTCTTGCCCTTCAGGTCCTCAAAGCTGTGAATGTCCTCGTTGTCCTTGCGCACTGCCAGCGCCGTGTGGATGTAACCGTACGGCACGGTGAAGTCATAGGTCTTGGCCCGCTCCTCGGTCACCTCCACGCCGTTGCACACCATATCGTAGCGGCCCGCGTCCAGTCCGGCAAACAGGCTGTCCCAGTCGCTTTCCACATACTCCGGCTCCACGCCCAGCTTTTCGGCAATGGCGCGGGATACCTCCACGTCGTAGCCCACCAGCGTGTCGGAGGCATCGTGGTAGCTCCACGGCTGCCATGCGCCCTCCAGCGCTACCACCAGCTTGCCGCTGTTCTGGATGCTGTCCAGCTTATTCAGCGTTGCGGAACTGGCAGTACTGGCGGCGGTGTTCTTGGAGGAGCAGCCGGTCAGGGTCAGCACCCCTGCGGCAGCCATGACGCTCATCAGAGAGATAAAGGTTCTGCGTTTCATAAGTAAAAATTCCTTTCTGTCGTGAAAAAACACAAAAACAGGAGAGCGCTTATTCCGTGTGGGCGATCCTGCGCAGGAAGGCCCGGGTGCGCTCCTCCTTGGGGGAGGCAAAGAACTGCTGAGAGGGAGCCTGCTCCACCACCACGCCGTTTTCCATGAACACGGTCTTGGAGGACACATTGCGGGCAAAGCCCATCTCGTGGGTGACCACCAGCATGGTCATGCCCTCCTCGGCCAGCTGCCGCATCACGCTGAGCACCTCGCCGGTCAGCTCCGGATCAAGGGCGCTGGTGGGCTCGTCAAAGTAGATGATCTCCGGGTCGGCGGCAAGGGCGCGGGCGATTGCCACCCGCTGCTGCTGCCCGCCGGAAAGCTGGCGGGGGTAGTAGTCGGCGCGGTCTGCCAGCCCCACTTTTTCCAGCATCTTCATACCAAGGGCATCCGCCTGCGCTTTGGGCATTTTCCGGGCCGCGATGAGTCCTTCGGTCACATTCTGCAAGGCAGTCTTGTTGCGGAACAGGTTGTAGTTCTGGAACACGAAGGCGGTCTTTTTGCGCAGCCGGGCAATGTCGGCGCGGCTGGCATGGGCAAGGTCGAAGGTCTCGCCGTCAAAGGTCAGCTGTCCGGCATCGGCCGTTTCCAGAAAATTCAGGCAGCGCAGCAGGGTGGTCTTGCCGGAGCCGGACGGGCCAAGAATGGCCACCACATCGCCCTTTTCCACGGTCAGGTCCACGCCGCGCAGCACAGACAGCTCGCTGATGGCCTTCCGTGCACCGGGTCGGTGGAAAAGGCCGGGTTTTGCATAGGTGCGGAAGGTTTTTTGTACATTGCGGATCTCAAGCATTGCCATCGGTACGCACCTCCTTTTTTACTGGAAGCCGCGGGCGTTGAGCTGACGTTCCAGCAGCGCCTGCAGCTTGGTGATGGCGGTACAGAACAGCAGGTACACCACCGCCACCTCACAGTAGATGGGCAGGAAGATGTAGGTGCGGGCAGCCACCCGCTGCCCCGCCATGAACAGCTCTGCCACCGTGATGTTGGAGGCCAGCGAAGTGTCCTTGATCATGCCGATAAAGGAGTTGGACAGCGCCGGCACCGCCGTGCGCAGTGCCTGCGGCAGCACGATGCGGCGCATGATCTGCCACCAGCTCATGCCCACGCAGTACCCTGCTTCCAGCTGTCCCTGCGGCACGCTTTCCAGCGCACCCCGCATGGTCTCGGCACAGTAAGCACCCTCGTTGATGGCAAAGGTGATGACCGCCGCCGGGAAGGCGTCCAGCATGATGCCCACGCCGGGCAGACCGTAAAAGACGATGAACAGCTGCACCAGAAGCGGGGTGCCCCGGATGACCCAGATGTAGAACCGGGCGATCTGCCGCAGCACCGGCACATTGGCGTACTGCACCAGCGCCACCGTCACCGCAAGGATCATGGCAAAAAAGAAGGAGAGAAGGGTCAGCGGGATGGTCATGGTCAGGCCTGCCGTCAGGATGCGGGGCAGCGCCTCCACCAGCACGCTGACCGTGCGGTTGGATAAAAGTGCTTCAAACATCGTTTTTTCCTCAAAGCTAAAAAATGCACAAGGCGGCAAAGCTTTTGCCGACCAAAGCAGTATATACCTTAAAGTAGGGTCAAAGTCAAGAGACTGAATCACCAATCCCTACAAAACCTACCAGAATACTATAATAGCATGAAATGCCCTGCAGCGCAAACGGTTTGCACAAAACGTGTGATGTGACCGAAAAATTACATGAACTTGTTAAATATTTGTGCAATGCGGCAGATGCTTGACGCTGTGGGTGCTTTCGTGTACAATGGTCATAGTAGTGCGCAGGCGCGGGGCAACGGCTCGGCACGGCGCAAATCCACCGCCTGTGGGCAGGCCTCGCTGTGCGGTGCAAATGGAGGATACAATCACATGAAACATAAAATCGGCGTTCTGGGTGCAGGCACCTGGGGCATGGCGCTGGCGCGGATGCTGACCGTCAGCGGGAACGACGTTCAGGTGTGGTCGGCCCTTGCAGCCGAGGTGGACAGCCTTTCTGCCACCCGGGTCCACCCCAATCTTCCTGGCATGAAGATCCCCGACCAGCTGCAGTTCACCAAAAGCATGGAAGAGGTGTGCACCGGTAAGGACGTACTGCTGTTTGCCGTGCCGTCGGTGTTCGTGCGCAGCACTGCCGCCAAGGCCCGGCCCTTTATCCGGGACGGGCAGATCATCGTGGATGTGGCAAAGGGCATGGAGCCGGAGACCCTGAACACCATGACCGAGGTCATCGCAGACGAGCTGGGACAGGACGGCGGCCCTAAAGACGTCAGGCTGGTGGCACTGTCCGGCCCCACCCATGCCGAGGAGGTGGCACTGGACCTGCCCACCACCATCGTTTCTGCCTGCCCGGATGAGGCAGCGGCAGAGTTCGTGCAGGACGTGTTCAGCAACACCTGCATGCGGGTGTACACCAACGCTGACATCAAGGGCGTGGAGCTCAGCGGTGCCATGAAAAACGTCATCGCACTGGGCGTGGGCATCTCCACCGGTCTGGGCTACGGCGACAACGCCCGTGCCGCCCTCATCACCCGGGGCATTGCCGAGATCGCCCGTCTGGGCGTTGCCATGGGCTGCAACATCCACACCTTTGCGGGTCTTGCCGGCATCGGCGACCTCATCGTCACCGCCACCAGCATGCACAGCCGCAACAACCGCGCCGGCATCCTCATCGGCAAAGGCGAAAGCCCGGAGCAGGCCGTGAAGGAAGTGGGCATGGTGGTGGAGGGCATCAACGCTCTGCCTGCCGCCATGGAGCTGGCTGCACGGTACAACGTGGAAATGCCCATCGTACAGACGGTGAACGCCATCGTGAAGGAGGGCATGAGCGCCAGCGACGCTTTGCGCAACCTGATGGACCGTGACCGCAAGAGCGAGATGCCGCAGGGCTACGAAAAGGTGTGAGCCTGACCGGCCCGGGCGTGTTCCGCCATGCTTGGGACATTCTTCGCAGCAGCACAGACATTTTTCGAACCGGAAGGATCTGCGGGTCCTTCCGGTTCGCTTTTTTCGCAGGGACCACAAAAAATTATTAAAGCTTTTTACAGAAATCAGACATTCAAGGGTAGAAGGTCGGGAAAAATTCTGTTATACTGAAACAGAACGCAAAAAACAGACGGCGCCAGGCGCTGCCTGCCCGATGGAATGGAGGAATCTGCAATGCCGTCAACCTATGCGCACCGCCGGTTCGGTGCAAATGTTCTGGGACATCTTCCCGATGCGCTGCGAGCACAGCTGGAACACGACCGGGAGCTGTACGACATCGGTCTGCATGGGCCGGACCTGCTGTTCTATTATCATGCAGCCAGTTCCACCCCGGTCGGTGCCCTGGGCAACGCCATGCACGAGGAGCCGGGGCGGGTCTTTTTTGACCGGGCGCGCAAGGTAGTGCACCGCGAGGCCGACCGGGACGCAGCACTGGCCTATGCGCTGGGCTTTGTGTGCCATTTTGCACTGGACAGCACCTGCCACCCCTATGTGGAGCAGTTCACCCGCGACAGCGGTGTGACTCACTGCGAGATCGAGACCGAGTTTGACAACATGCTGATGCGCCGGGACGGGCTGGACCCGCTGAAGTTCTTCACCGCCAGCCACATCCACCCTTCGGAGCACAGCGCCCGTGTCATCGCGCCGTTCTATGAGGGCATTTCGGAGCAGACTGCACTGGAAGCGCTCAAGGGCATGGTCTCGGTGCACAAACTGCTGCAGGCATCCTGTCCGGCAAAGCGCTGGGTGGTGCTGACCGGCATGAGGGTCGTGGGCAAATACGACATGCTGCACGGTCTTGTGGCAAACCCAAAGCCGAACCCCCAATGCATCGAGAGCGGCAAGCGGCTGGAAGCGCTGTATGCGCAGGCACTGCCGCTGGCAGAAACGCTGATCCTGGAGTTTCTGGAAAAGCTGGACACGGACCAGCCCCTGAGCATGGCCTTTGACCACACCTTCGGGGAGTTTTGAGCGGGCACAAAAAATGAGGGTGCACCGCCCGGCGGTGCAGGGAGAGAGAGTAAAAATGCAAAACGAAAAATTCAAGGTGACCCCGCTGGAGCGGTCATGGATCCTGTACGATGTGGGCAACTCAGCCTTTGTGCTGATGATTGCCACGCTGGTACCCATCTTTTTCAACGCGCTGGCTGAGACCGGGGGTCTGGGCTCGGTGGAATATCTGGCCTATTGGGGCTATGCCAGCTCGGCAGTCACCGTGATCACGGCGGTGCTTGGCCCCATTCTGGGCACACTGGCAGACACCCGGGGGTACAAAAAGCCCATCTTCATCCTCTGCCTTTTCGTAGGCGTTGCGGGCTGCTGCGCCATGGGCTTTGCCGGCACATGGCTGACCTTCCTGCTCATCTTCATCGTTGCAAAGGTAGGCTACTCCGGCAGTCTGGTGTTCTACGACTCCATGCTGGGGGATGTTACCACCCCGGAGCGGATGGACGTGGTCTCCTCCCGGGGGTATGCATGGGGCTACATCGGCAGCTGCATCCCCTTTGTGCTGTGTCTGGCACTGGTGCTGGGCAGCAGCGCCATCGGCCTTGGGCAGATGACCGCCCTGTCCATCGCGCTGGTCATCACGGCTGCGTGGTGGCTCGTGACCACCCTGCCTCTGCTGAAACGCTACCGGCAGATCAACTATGTGGAGGTCAAGCAGCACGCCATCCGGCAGAGCTTTGTGCGCATCGGCCACACCCTGAAGCACCTTTATGAGGACAAGCAGGTGTTCTGGTTTTTGCTGGCCTTCTTCTGCTACATCGACGGCGTGTACACCATCATCGACATGGCCACCGCCTACGGCACCGCGCTGGGGCTGGACACCACCGGTCTGCTGCTGGCGCTGCTGCTGACTCAGATCGTTGCCTTCCCCTCTGCGCTGATCTTTGGACGTCTGAGCGCCAATTATCCCTCCAGTCAGCTGATCCCGGTGTGCATCGCAGCCTACACCGGCATTGCGGTGTTCGCCTTCTTCCTCAAAACGCAGTGGCAGTTCTGGGTTCTGGCTGTGCTGGTGGGCATGTTCCAGGGCGGCGTGCAGGCGCTGAGCCGCAGCCACTTTGCCAAGATCATTCCCGCCGAAAAATCCGGCGAATACTTCGGCCTGTTCGACATCTGCGGCAAGGGCGCGTCCTTTCTGGGCACCATGCTGGTCAGCGTGGGCAGTCAGCTGACCGGCAGTGCCAACGTGGGCATCGGCATGCTGGCGCTGCTGTTCGCCGTGGGCTTTGTACTGTTCCGCATCTCCTGCCGGACCGAAAACGCCAAGCAGGTGTAAAACACGATCTCGAATCGTCTCCGCTTCGCTCTGACGATCCCAGTGGAAAGCATTCTTTTCGCATTGCAGACCCGGAATGACTGCGGTCATTCCGGGTCTGCTTTTTTCACGGGAACGTCTCGCTGCAGGGGCTGCACGCCCGTCTCGAAACGATCCCTCCGGTTATAATTAACAAACCGGCAATTGTCTTTTCGGGCAGTGAATGATACAATAGAGACAAAAATCACAAAACACAAAGGAGAACCCGCCATGAACCACTATCCCGGCTATACCGTCCTGCGCACCGAGGAATGCCCGGAGCAGCACGGCACCCTGACCCTGCTGACCCACGATGTCAGCGGCGCTTCGGTGCTGCTGGTGGAAAACGAAGATGTCAACAAGGCATTCGGCATCGGTTTCGGCACCTTTCCCTCCGACGATACCGGCGTTTTTCACATTCTGGAGCACTCGGTGCTGGCAGGCAGCGAGAAGTACCCGGTCACCTCGCCCTTTCTGCAGCTGCTGAAGAGCAGCATGGCGTCCTTTCTGAACGCCATGACCTTCCCGGACAAGACCGTGTATCCCTTTGCCACCCCAAACGAGGCCGATTTCAAGAACCTGATGGACGTGTACCTGAACGCAGTGTTCTGCCCGCTGGCTATGGCAGACAGGTCGGTGTTCGAGCAGGAGGGCTGGCACCGGGACGCCGACGGCACGGTGAGCGGCGTGGTCTACAACGAGATGCAGGGCGCACTGGCAGCTCCGGACGCCCAGCTGGAAAATGCGCTGGAGCGTGCCCTGTTCCCGGACACCGCTTACGGCTTTGTCTCCGGCGGCGACCCGGAGAGCATCCCGGCGTTGACCTATGAGAAATACCGGCGGATGTACCACCGCCACTACAACGCCGAAAACTGCTGCATCACCTTCTACGGCAAGATGGACATGGCGGAAAAGCTGACCCTGCTGGACCGGGATTACCTGTCCAAAATGCCCAGGACCGGCAGCCGCCCCCGCCTGACGCTGCAGCCGCCGCAGACCGGTGTCTGCGTGGAGCTGCCCTATTACACGCAGGACCCGCAGCCGGATCAGGTACAGTGCGCACTGGCATGGTACACCGGCGACTTTGCCGACCGCGAGCGTCAGCTGGGCGTGGAGATCCTGCTGGACGCCCTGCTGGGCAACAACAACTCGCCGCTGAAAGCCGCGCTGCTGGCCGAAAAGCTGGGTGCGGATATCGACATCGGCTTTGACGACAGCACTCTGCAGCCGGTGCTGGAGCTGGTGCTGCGCGGTGCCACCGCAGAAAGCGCCCGCAAATTTGCCCCTGCCGTGCGCAGCGCGGTGGAGGACCTCCTTGCCGAGGGCATCCCGCAGGAGTTGCTGCTGGCGTCCCTGAACAGCGCCGAATTTGCATCGCTGGAGCGTCCGGGCCGTCTGCCGGACGGTGTGCTGGACGCCATCCACGCCTGCACTGGCTGGCTGCACGCCGGGGACCCGGCGCTGCTGCTGCACACCGACCGTCTGTTTGCCTCCCTGCGGGAGAAGATGGCGGACGGCTGGTTTGACACGCTGCTGCGGCAGCTCTTTGCACCGGCTCCGGTGCAGGTGGTGCAGCTGCCCACCCTGCCCAAGACCGAAGCACCGCGCGCGCTGCGCACCGACGGCAAGCTGGTGCTGGACCACCCGCTGACCGCCGCCGACCTTGGCGAGGGGGTCCGCACCGCACCCGGCTCGCGGGAGCTGCTGGCAGGGGCACAGCTGCTGCATCACCCTTCGGCAGGCAGCCTGTACCTGAATTTCTACTACGACCTTGGGCATGTCGCGCCCGAGGACATGCCGTATCTGGACCTTCTGACCGATGTGCTGGACGAGCTGGACAGCACCCGTCACACCGCCCGGCAGCTGAACACTCTGCGCAGCACATGGCTGGGCGACAGCCGGGTGCAGCTGGACTTCTGGACCGGGCGGCAGGAGGATGCCCCCTGCCACGCCAAGCTGAGCCTGTGCCTGAGCCTGCTGGAACGCAGTCTGGAGCAGGCTGTGGCGCTGGGCGGCGAGTGGCTGTATGACACCAGACTGACCGGACCGGAGGCCGAGGCTGCTTTTGCCCGGGTGCTGAGCCAGAAAAAGCTGAACATGGAGCAGCAGTTCATCCAGCAGGGCAACGCCTACGCTGCCACCCGCGCCGGGGCGCACTACTATGTCGAAGGTGCCGTCACCGAGCGGTGCAGCGGTGTGAGCTATTACCGCTTTTTGTGCGATGTGCAGCAGCGGGGCAGCTGGGCAGCGCTGGGCGAAAAGCTGGACGTCCTGCGCACCGAGGTTCTGCAGCAGGCACAGCTGACGGTCAGCCTGCACGGCAGCGAGGAAGCACTTGCCCGGCTGCGCAGCCTGCTGCCCGGCAGCCGCTTTGCCGCCGAAAGCCGCCGCGATGCCATGCCCTACACCGAGCCGCTGACCCCGCCGGTGAACGAGGCGTTCATCATTGACGGCGGCGTGAGCTACGATGTGCAGGCATGGCCCATGGAGCGCCGCAGCGACCGCAAGGTGCTGGCCCGGGTGATGAGCTACGAATATCTGTGGCACAGCATCCGTGAGGTGGGCGGTGCCTACGGCACCGGAATGCTGACCTCGGACGGGGTGGAGTATCTGTACACCTACCGCGACCCCCATGTGGCGGAAAGTTACCAGACCTTTGCCAAGGGTCCGGCAGAGCTGGCAGCGCGGGACTACACGGAAAAGGACCTGAACGACTTTATCGTGGGCACCGTGGCAAAACTGGACACCCCCCGCAAGCCCCGCACGCAGGCCCGGGAGACCGACCGCCGCTATTTCTGCGGCATCACCGATGAGATGACCGCACAGGACCGCCGGGAGCTGTGCGCTGTGGACGCCGGACTGCTGAAGGCGCAGGCTGCCGAGCTGGGAGCCGCCATGGCAAGTGGCGTGCGGGTGGTCTTTGGCAGCCGGGACGCGGTGGAAGCCGCCAGAGAGCTGTTCGACACCGTCCAGACCTTGTAACACCCGGACCCGCGCCGCGAACTGTCGTTTGAGCTGAACCCAAAGATCCCCCTGCAGTGTGAACCGGTGAACAGCACCGGCTGCAGGGGGATCTTTTTGCGCGGGGAGGGCTGGTTTTGGGACATGGAACGGTAAAATTTTTGCGGAAGGGTTGACGCGGCGCACCGGCAGTGGTAAAGTAGGGTGCGAAAAAAGCGGGAACGCTTTTTATCCTGCCGAAGTGAGGTGGTTTTGTCATGGGACCTGCTGACAGTAGCAGCAGTTTTTCTTCTCCCCGATCATGCGATCCAATGGCAGCCGCCTTTTCTGCACGGATGCAGCGGTGCTGTGCGTAATAGCGCACGGCGTGTGTTTGCGTTCCCCAAAACAGAAAACGAAAGCTGCCAACTGAAAAAGGAGGCAGCTTTTTATGTCTGAAATTTCGATCCAAACCCTCCGGACCATGCTTGCCGGTCTGGACGATGCCAAAAAATACCAGAGTCTGCGGGATGTGATGGAGACCCTGCCCGCACCGGACCTTGCGGCGGTGTTCGAGGACCTGCCTGCCGAAAAGCTTCCGGTGCTGTTCCGCCTGTGCCCGAAGGATCTGGCGGCAGAGGTCTTTGCCGAACTGCCGCCGGAGGTGCAGCAGAAGCTCATTGACGGGCTGACCGATACCGAATTGAAGGCGGTGGTGGACGAGCTGTTTGTGGACGATGCCACCGACCTTGTGGAAGAGATGCCCGCAGCAGTGGTCAAGCGCATCCTGAAGCAGGCAGACCCCGCCACCCGCCGGATGATCAACGAGCTGCTGCAGTACCCGGAGGATTCTGCCGGCGGCGTGATGACCACCGAGCTGATGGAGCTGCGCCCGGAAATGACCGTGCAGCAGGCCATGGATGCCATCCGGGAAAATGGCTTTGACAAAGAGACCATCAACAACTGCTATGTCACCGATGGCAGCCGGAAGCTGATCGGCGTGGTGTCCCTGCGGGCACTGGTGCTGGAGAAGGATCTGAACCGCCCCATCCGGGAGCTGATGGACAGCCATGTGGTCAGCGTGCACACCACCACCGATCAGGAGGAGGTGTCCCGGCTGTTCGAAAAATACGGCTTTCTTGCCATCCCGGTCGTGG
This sequence comes from uncultured Faecalibacterium sp., assembly GCA_934513205.1. Lineage (GTDB taxonomy): Bacteria > Bacillota > Clostridia > Oscillospirales > Ruminococcaceae > Faecalibacterium. The sequence continues at coordinate 182,692 of CAKSWU010000001.1, forward strand.
ATGCCGAGAATCGTCTTGTGGGCATCGTGACCATTGACGATGCCATCAGCATCCTGCAGGATGAGGCCAGCGAGGATATCGCCAAAATGAACGCCATCGGCCCCTCTGACAAGCCCTACTTCAAGCAGACCATGTGGGACCTGTACCAGAGCCGTGTGCCATGGCTGCTGTTCCTCATGCTCAGCGCCACCTTTTCCAGTCTGGTCATCCGCGGCTACGAGGACGCGCTGGCAGCCGTGACTGTGCTGACCGCCTACATCCCCATGCTGACCGATGCAGGCGGCAACGCCGGCAGCCAGAGCACCTCCACCATCATCCGCGGCATGGCAGTGGGGGACATCCACCCCCGGGACCTGCCCCGCATCCTCTGGCGGGAGAGCCGGGTCGCGCTGCTGTGCGGCGGGACTCTGGCCGTGTGCAGCTTTGCAAAGCTGCTGCTGTTCGACCGCATTGCGGCCCCGGTGGCGCTTGTGGTGTGCCTGACCCTTGTCTGCACGGTGCTGCTGTCCCAGCTCATCGGCGGCGTTCTGCCGGTGGCGGCAGAAAAGCTGCATGTGGACCCGGCGGTCATGGCATCGCCCCTCATCACCACCATCGTGGACGCCACCACCCTGCTGATCTACTTCAACATCGCAAAACTGCTGCTGCACCTGTAAGCGCAGCGCACCTCACGCCTTGTGAAAATAGTCGTAGATGGTCTGCGCCAGCTGTTTGCCCACACCGGGGGTGTTTTCCAGCTGGTCGGGAGTGGCTTCCTTCACTGCGCCCACGCTCTTGAACTGTGCCAACAGGGCTTTGGCGGTTTTGGGGCCTACGCCCGGCACCTCGGTCAGGGTGGAGGAGTAGCTTTTCTGCTTCATCTGCTGCTTGCGGTAGGCGTTGGCAAAACGATGGGTCTCGTCCTGAATGGCGGTGATGAAGGTAAAGGTGCCGCGGTTCATGTTGATGGCAATTTCCCGCCCCTCGCTGTCCACTATGGCGCGGGTGCGGTGGTGGTCATCCTTTACCATGCCGTACAGCGGCACATCTGCCAGCGCCGTACCGGCCAGCGCATCCTTTGCTGCGCTCACCTGTCCCCTGCCGCCGTCCATCAGCAAAAGGTCCGGCTTCTGCCCGAACCAGTTGCCGCCGGGCTGACCGGTTTCGGCCTGCGCAGCGTATTTTTCGTACTCTGCCGCCCGGCGGGAGACGGTTTCTGCCAGCGAGGCGTAGTCGTCCGTGCCCGCCACAGTTTTCATCTTGAACTTGCGGTAGCCCGCCTTGAAGGGCTTGCCGTCCTTGAAGGTGACCATGCCGCAGACGCTGCTGCCGTCGCCCCAGTTGGAGATATCGTAGCTTTCAATGGCGCGGGGCGGCTTTGAAAGCCCCAGCACCTGCGCCAGCTCGTCCAGCAGTTTTTCCTCCCGGGCGTAGCGCCCGCTCTCCCGCGCCAGACGCTCCACCGCGTTGGTGTGCGCCATTTCCACCAGATGTGCCTTGTCACCCCGCTGAGGCACATACAGCTGTACCTCGCTGCCCCGTTTCTGGTCCAGCGCCTGCTGCAGGGCATCCACGTCCGGCGGCAGCGCGTCCACCGCGATGATCTTGGGGATCTGTTCATCGTCCAGATAGTACCGGGGCAGAAATTCCTCCCGCACCGCGTCGATATCCGAGGTTTCGTGGAACAAAAACTCCCGCTTATCGGTCAGCCGTCCCTCCCGGAAGCGCAGCACCGCCGCGCACACGCTGTCCGGCGTGCCCGCCAGTGCCACCACGTCCATCTCCACGTCCGGGTCCACCACCACCTTTTGCCCGGCGCTCACCTTGGTGATGGCGTTGATCTGGTCCCGCAGCAGTGCTGCCGTCTCAAATTCCAGCCGATCGGAAGCCTCCTGCATCCGCTCGTTGAGGGTCCTGAGGATCTCTTTTTTGCCGTAGCGGATCAGGTGCACCGCGTTTTTGACCGCCTCGTTGTAGGTCTCGCAGCTGATTTTTCCGCTGCACACCGCCATGCACTTGCCGATGTGGGCGTTCAGGCAGGGGCGTCCCTTGCCGATCTCCTGCGGGAAGCGCTTAGAGCACCGCGGCAGCAGAAAGGCATCCATAGCGGTTTCCGCCATCTGCCGCGCCGCAAAGCTGGAGGTGTAGGGGCCGATGTACTCGGCATCGTCCTCCTCCTTTTGCAGCACGAAGGACAGCCGGGGCCACGGCTCCTTTGTCACCTTGATATAGCTGTACCCCTTGTCGTCCTTCAGCAGGATGTTGTACTTGGGGGTGTGGGCCTTGATCTGGCTGGCCTCCAGCACCAGCGCCTCAAACTCGCTCTGGCAGACGATGACGTCAAAGGCATAGGCATGGGCGATCATCTGGCTGACCTTGTTGTCGTGGGGCACCCCTTCCCGGAAATACTGGCTCACCCGGATGCGCAGACGCTTGGCCTTGCCGATATAGATGATGGTGTCGCTTTTGTCCCGGATGATATACACCCCGGGCAGCAGCGGCAGCATACAGGCCTTCTGGTACAATTCCGCTTTGGTCATGGCTTCTCCTTAAAAACAAAAGAGCGGCGGGTCGCCCCCGCCGCTCTTATTATAGGCACAGATCCCCTGTTACAGGCAACAATCACTCTGCAAAGCCGGACTCCACCAGCTTGATCAGGCCGTCCACGGCAGCCTGCTCATCCGCGCCGTCAGCGATGATGCGGATGGTGGTGCCGCCAACGATACCCAGAGACAGAACGCCCAGCAGGCTCTTTGCGTTCACGCGGCGTTCTTCCTTCTCGACCCAGATGGAAGACTTGAACTCGTTTGCCTTCTGGATAAAGAAGGTAGCCGGACGAGCGTGCAGACCAACCTGATTTTCAACGGTAACTTCTTTCACGTACATAGTAAAGCGCTCCTATCTAATATCGTTTTGCGTACAAACTTTGTATAGTGTGCCTGTTGCGTTACACCCATTTTAGCGCAAGTCGAAACCGTTGTACAGACCCCTTTTGCATTTTTGGCGGTTTCTCCAATGAAGAGGGGGGCATTTTTCATTATTTATACAAAGATAATAAAATTATTCCCCCATCGTTAGAGGGTAGATACAAAAGTTTTCAACATTTTTCAGAGTGCCGGGGCAATTCCCATCGAATTTTGTGCGTTTTCACCGACATTTCCGGCGCAGCTCACTCCTGCACGGAGCCCTCGTAGCGCATTTGCACCAGTGCACACTTGTGCGTTACGGTGGGGTAGTGCAGCGGGTCAAACTCCAGACTTGCACTGCCGTCCAGCTGCCAGCCCATACGGGTAAACAGGGCAATGCCCCGGGTGTTTGTGTTCAGCACACTCAGCACCGGGTGTGCGTGCTCCGGCATTTTTTTACGGGCAAAATCCAGCAGCTTTGTGCCAATGCCGTTGCCCCGGGCTTTTTCCGTAACGAACAGATGCTCGATATGCCCTGCCTTATGGCTGACGCACACCATACCGTCCGGCACGTCCTTGGTGGTGTGCAGGTAACACGCCCAGCCCGCAGCTTTTTCCTGCTGCAATTGCAGCAGGAACTGCTGCTCGTTCAGGGTTTGGCAATATTCCGCCGTCCAGTTGTCGGCGCAGACAGCCTGCCGTCCCTCGGCAAACAGCTTTGCGGCGGCGGCAAACTGCTCGGCGGTCTTTACCAGCCGGACATTCTCGCCCCGCTTCCACTTGGGCACTTCGGCAATGGGGTGGCTGGCGCACCACTGCTCGTACAGCTCCGGGCGGCGCAGCCGGGTGCGGGTGCGGCTCTGCTCGCCGCGCCATTCCTCGATCTTCTGGTGGTCGCCACCCAGCAGCACACTGGGCACGGCGCGGCCCTCCCACACCTCGGGGCGGGTGTACTGGGGGTATTCCAGCAGACCGTCCCAGTAGCTTTCTTCCTCGTAGCCCTTTTGCTCGGCCAATACGCCGGGCTTCAGGCGCAGCACGCTGTCTGCCACCACAAGGCTGGCCAGCTCGCCGCCGGTCAGGATGTAATCTCCAATGGAGATCTCCTCGTCTGCAAAAGCCTCGATGACACGCTCGTCAATGCCCTCGTAGTGACCGCAGACCAGCGTCAGGTTGTCATACTGCGCCAGACGCTTGGCGTGCTCCTCGGTGTAGCGCTGCCCGCCCGCCGTCAGGAACACGATGTGCGGGGCGGGGCGTCCCTGCTGCGCCACCTCGCTCTGCACCGCCCGCAGACAGTCCGCGATGGGCTGGGCATACAGCACCATGCCGCAGCCGCCGCCGTAGGGGTAGTCGTCGGTCTGCTTTTGCTTGTTCAGGGTATAGTCCCGGATCTGGTGGCAGTGGGTCTCAATATAGCCCCGCTTTGCCGCCCTGCCGATGATGCTGGCATCCAGCACCTGCTGGCACATCTCCGGGAACAGGGTCACAATATCCACACGCATTCCCATGGCTCACTTTTCCTCCCGTTCGCTGTCAAAGTCGTCATCCAGCAGGCCGGGGATGGGGGTGACAAGGATGTACCCCTCCGGCGGGTTGCGCTCCTTTAAAAAGGCATCCACCCCGGGGAACATATATTCCTTGCCGCCGGGTGCCTTGACGGTGTAGATGTCCTGTGCCCCCGGGTGGTCTACGCTGGTCACCACGCCATACACCTTGCCAGTGTCAGCGTCCCGCACTTCGCACCCGATGAGGTCCGCCACATACCACCGGCCTGCGGGCAGGGTGGCATCGTTGCGGTCAAAGTAGAACACCTGCCCGCGCAGCGCCCGGGCAGCGTCCATATCGCTGACCCCCTCCAGCTGCAGCAGCGCCATCTGCCCCTGCGGACGGATGGAAAGGATCTGATAGGCTTTGCCGCCCTGCGCCGAAGGGTACAGGCGGCCCGCTTTTTTCAAAAAATCCACCCCGTCGCACCAAAGCTCCAGCTTCATTTCCCCGCGCACGCCGTGGGTGGTCACAACTTTTCCGGCTTCCAGATATTGCTGCATAAATTCGCTCCTGTGTTATCAAACTTGTGCCAATACGCCCTCATCAGTCTCACTGCGTTCGACAGCTTCCCCCGGCCGGGGGAAAGCCTTATGAGAGTGCACCAGCCGGGAAAGCCTTCCCCCAGTCGGGGGAAGGTGGCGCGTCCGCGCCGGATGAGGGTGCTTCCTCTTAAATCGAAACAAAAAGACCCCTTGCCGCAAGGGCAAAGGGCCAGTAGGGTGCTCAGTCGATCTCAACAAGGACCTTTTCATCGACCCGCACAGCAGCCGCGCGCATCACCACACGAATGGCTTTTGCGATCCGGCCCTGCTTGCCGATGACACGGCCCATATCTCCCTCTGCCACGCTCAGGTGGTAGACGATGGTGCCGTCCTCGCGGGGCTCGTCCACCGTGACCTTGACGGCGTCCTTGTCCTCCACGAGACCGCGGGCAACTGCCAGCAACAGCTCCTGCATGAGTCAGCCCTCCCTACTTACAGAACGTTGGACTTCTTCAGCAGGACGCGAACGGTGTCAGTGGGCTGTGCGCCGTTGGCGATCCACTGCTTTGCCTTCTCGGCGTCGATCTTGATCTCAGAGGGCTCCTTGTTGGGATCGTAGGTGCCGATTTCCTCGATGAAACGGCCGTCGCGGGGGAAGCGGCTGTCAGCCACGACCACACGGTAGAAGGGAGCCTTCTTGGCGCCAACGCGGCGCAGACGAATCTTCACTGCCATAATAAATATCCTCCAAAAATGTTGTTTTTGATATATGTTACAAACCCCGCCGGGGTTGTATACCGTTGTTACTTCAGCCCGCGGAACGCACCGGGGTTGCCCATCATGCCGCCCAGACGGCGGGCAAAGCCTTTGGGGCTCTTTTTGAGCTGCTTCATCATCTTCTGCATCATCTCAAATTGCTTGAGCAGCTTGTTGACATCCGCCACGGTGGTGCCGCTGCCGGCGGCGATGCGGCGCTTGCGCTTGGGGTTGATGATGGAAGGCTTTTCCCGCTCCTCTTTGGTCATGGAATAGATCATGGCCTCGATGCGGTCAAAGGCTTTTTCATCGACCTGACTGGAGTCGATGCCGGAAGCACCGGGCAGCATGCTCAGCATGGCACCGGCACCGCCCATCTTGCGGATCTGTGCAAACTGGTCCAGCATGTCGTTCATGTCGAACTTGTTTTCCATCATCCGCTTGGCGGTCTCGGCGGCAGCTTTTTCATCCGCCGTCTCCTGCGCCCGCTCGATCAGGCTCAGCACATCGCCCATGCCCAGAATGCGGCTTGCCATGCGGTCCGGGTGGAACACGTCCAGATCGTCCAGCTTTTCGCCGGTGCCCTGGAACTTGATGGGCTTGCCGGTGACAGCCAGCACCGAAAGTGCTGCACCGCCGCGGGTATCACCGTCAGTCTTGGTCAGGATGATGCCGTCCACGCCCACCAGCTCGTTGAAGGTCTTGGCCACGTTGACGGCGTCCTGACCGGCCATGGCGTCCACCACCAGCAGAGTCTCGTCCACCGGAACGGCGGCCTTGATGTCCACCAGCTCCTGCATCAGCACTTCGTCGATCTGCAGACGGCCTGCCGTATCCAGAATGACGATGTCGTTGCCGTAGTCCTTGGCGTGTGCCAGCGCCTTGCGGGCGATCTCCGGGGGCTTTGCGCCGGGCAGGGTGAACACCGGTGCGCCGGCCTGTTTGCCCACCACCTGCAGCTGGTCAATGGCTGCGGGACGGTAGATATCGCAGGCCACCAGCATGGGGCGGCGGCCCTGTTTGATAAAGTATTTTGCCAGCTTGGCAGCGTGGGTGGTCTTACCATTGCCCTGCAGGCCGCAGAGCATGATGATGGTCTGTCCCTTGTTCTTGATGTTCAGGCGGGCCGCCTCGCTGCCGCCCATGAGGGCTACCAGCTCTTCGTTGACGATCTTGACCACCTGCTGGGCGGGGGTCAGGCTCTCCATGACCTCCTGCCCCATAGCGCGCTCGGACACCTTTGCGCAGAAGTCCTTGGCGACCTTGTAGTTGACATCGGCTTCCAGCAGCGCCATGCGCACTTCCCGCATGGCGGTCTTGATATCCGCTTCGGTCAGCTTGCCGTGACCCTTCAGCTTTTTGAATACACCGGCAAGGCGGTCGGTCAGGGATTCAAATGCCATTGTTCGGTGCTCCTTTCGTAGTTGTCAGCTCTCGTTGGCTTCGTCGATGGAACGGATCAGTGCCAGCATCCTCGTCAGCTGGGCAGCATACTCGGTGGTGGTCAGCCCGCCGGGGCCGGTGCACTCGAACCGTGCATCAATGACCATCTGTTCCAGCTCTTCCAGCTTCTGCTGCACCCGGCGGTACCGGGCTGCAAAGCCCACCTTCTCTTCCAGCTCCCGCAGTGCGTTCTCGCCATGCTTGATGGTGTCCCGCGCACCCTGTCGGGTGATGCCGAAGTTCTCGCCGATCTCGCTCAGCGACAGGTCATCGTTGTAATACTGGCGCAGCATCTCCCGCTGTTTCTCGGTCAGTGCTTCGCCGTAGAAGTCGAGCAGATAGCCCATTTCCAGATCTTTTGCCATCGCCTGACCCCCGGTGTCCCGTCCTTGCTTTCGAGAAGTGATGTAAAGGTTTTTTGCTTTACGCATGAAGTATAGCAGAAGCCCGCAGACCTGTCAAGAGGATTTTGGAAGTTTTTGCAGAAGATCCGGCAAAAATTCGCCGTTTTTGCCAAAAAACCGCTTGACGCAGCCGGGGCACCTGCGTTAGGATAATATTGTTGTATCCCAATAGACCCTCTCCGTCTCACTTCGCTCGGAAGCGCTCCCGAAGGGCGGGCTTTTGCCGCTGTCATCCCGAGCGCGATCTGAGCAGAGCGCACCCTCTTGAAAGGAGTCCTTCTGTGCCGATCTACCCCAATTTCTACCAGACCCTCACCGCCTGCCCCATCGTAGAGCTGCGGGGCTACGCCGCCGCCTGCGGACTGAAAGGTCAGCTGTATGCCTATCTGGACTTTTTCGGTCCCACCGGCACCGCCCGGGACGGCCTTGCCGAGGGGATGCTGGCCCTTGCCATCGAAAAGCACAAGCTGCAGCCCGGTCAGCCCATCATTGAAGCCGCCTCCGGGCCCTTTGCCGCCGCCCTGACGCTGGCAGGGCTTACTGCCGGGCACCCGGTGGTGCTGGTGATGCCGGAGGACGCCCCCGCCCTGCGGCAGGAAGCCCTGCTGCGGCTTGGGGCGCAGATCCGGCACAGCCCCGCCCGCAGCGGTGTGAGCGGTGCCCGCCGTCTGGCAGCCCAGACCGCCGCCGCATGCGGCTGGTACGACATGAACTGGCTGTCCAACGATGACAACCCGGAGTATCACCGCCGGGTCACCGGCCCCGCCATCGTGCAGAGCATCGCCCGCGAGGGCAAGAGCATCGTGGACGCCATCGTCATCGGGGTAGGCAGCGGCGGCACAGCAACGGGCGTGGGCGAGACGGTCAAGGCATGGACCAACGATGTCCGCATCGCCGCCGTGGAGCCTTATGAATCGCAGGCGCTGGGCGGCGGGCTCACCGGCCCCCACGGCATCACCGACCTTGGCTACGGCTTTGTGCCGGACAACTACAACAGCTATGTGGTGGACAACGTGGTGGCGGTGAACACCACCGATGCCCAGCGTGCCGCCCAGAAAGTCCTGCATACCGATGCCATCCCGGCATCAGTGGCCTCCGGTGCCGTTTTGCAGGCGGCTGCCCAGCTCATCAACGTGGGTGCCAGCCGCTCGGCCCTTGTCGTCCTGCCCGGGCGGCAGATGATCGACCTTTTATAAGATTCCATCCTCCAAAGGAAGCGCAGGATCCTATGACAAACGACATGACAAAGGGAGCCATCACGCCGCTCCTGATCCGTTTCACCATCCCGCTGGTGCTGGGCAACCTGTTCCAGCTCACCTACAACGCCGCCGACAGCATCATCGTGGGCAAGTTTGTGGGTGAGGACGCACTGGCTGCCGTGGGCACCTCCAACCCCCTGATGACCCTTGCCATCCTGTTCATCAACGGCATGTGTCTGGGCGCGGGCATTCTGGTCAGCACCGCCTTCGGTGCCGGAGACACCAGGCTTGTGGATCGGCAGGTGTCCACCACCGCCATTGCCGGCACTGTGTTCTCGCTGGCGTTCTCGGCAGTCTGTGTCCTGCTGGCGCATCCGCTGCTGCGGCTGCTGCAGGTCCCCGCCGACATTCTGCCCATTGCAGTGAACTACCTGCGTATCGTGTTTGCGGGGCTGATCTTCACCTTCTTTTACAATTTTCTGGCTGCCACCATGCGGGCGCTGGGCGACAGCAAAAGCGCGCTGTATTTTCTGATGATCAGCTCGGTGCTGAACATCGGCGGCGACCTGTTCTTTGTGCAGGCGCTGGGCTGGGGCAGCGAGGGCTGTGCCCTTTCCACTGTTCTCAGCGAGGCCGCCTGCTGCCTGTTGTGTGTGGTGTACATCCGCTATAAAGTACCAGTCTTGCAGCTGGGCAAGCGCTGGCTGGTGTATGACGGCAAGCTGCTGCGCAAGACCGTGAGCTACGGCTGGGCCAGCGCCATGCAGCAGGCCACAGTGCAGCTGGGCAAGATCGCCGTGCAGGCCATCGTGAACACCATGGGCGTCAACGCCATGGCGGCCTTCACCGCCACTTCCCGCATCGACGACTTTGCCTATACCCCGCAGCAGAATATCGGTCATGCCATGACCACCCTCATGGCGCAGAACCGTGGCGCCGGCAAAAAAGACCGGGTCCAGCAGGGTTTTCGCTGCGGGATGCGCATCGAGCTTGCCTACGGTGTGTTCATCGCGGTGGTCTGTTTTGCCGGTGCCCCCTGCATCATGGAACTGTTCGTCACCGACCCGGCGGTCATCCATCTGGGAGTGCGGTTCCTGCGCACCGTGTCCCTGTTCTACCTGATGCCCGCCTTCACCAACGGCATTCAGGGCTTTTTCCGGGGCGTGGGCGATCTGAAGGTCACGCTGGTGTCCAGCACCATCAACATGGCAGCCCGCGCCGCTGCCGCCGCAGTGTTCGTGCTGTGGTGGAAGATGGAGATCGAAGCTCTGCCATACAGTTACGCCTTCGGCTGGCTGCTGATGCTGCTGTACGAGCTGCCCATGCTGGTGCGGTTCCTGCGCAGCGATGCGATGTAACGTTCTTTTTACTGCGCAACAGCGCCCCTGCACAGAATGCTGTGCAGGGGCGCTGCTCATTTTATCCGGTCTTTATTTTGCGTCATACCATTTTGCGCTGGACTGGTACTGGCCTGCCGTCACCGCATTGCCCTGATCGTACAGGGTGCCGTCCGCGCCGCAGCTGCCTTTTTCGGAGAATGCAGAGCATATTAGCATGTTAACTTTCGTGAAAGAACACCCACAAAAAAGAGACAGCTGTGCAGCACTTGCACAGCTGTCTCTTGATTCAGTCGGGTCGGTCGGGTGCTTACTTGCGGTTTGCCAGCAGGTTCTCGATCTTCTTCAGCGGGTCGATGATGCTGGAAACGGACATATCGTGGTTCAGTGCCACCACAAAGTAGGCAGCGTACTTGGACACGTCCACGTCCACATACCAGTCGCGGGTCAGCAGCTCAGGCATCCGGTAGGTCAGGTTGGTGCCCACAACATAGGTCAGGATGCCGTCTGCCACAGCCTTGTCGAACTTGTCCAGACCGCTGGTGAACAGGGGGAAGGTGGCGTTGGCGATGATGTTGGCAGCGCCGCGCTCCTTCAGGTTGCTGGCGACCTCCAGCATGCTCTCGCCGGAAGCAATGATGTCATCCGCAATAAAGACGGTCTTGCCTTCCACGCTCTCGCCCAGATACTCGTGGGCCACGATGGGGTTGCGGCCGTTGACCACGCGGGTGTAGTCGCGGCGCTTATAGAACATGCCCAGATTGCAGCCCAGCACGCTGGAGAAGTACATGTTGCGGTTCATCGCGCCTTCGTCCGGGCTGACCACGGTGAACTTTTCCTTGTCGAAGGACAGGTCCGGGTCCTTCTTCAGCAGGCTCTTCAGCACCTGATAGGTGGGCATGGCGTTGTCAAAGCTCATCAGGGGCACTGCGTTCTGCACGCGGGGGTCGTGGGCATCAAAGGTGATGATGTTGCGCACACCCATGGTCTGCAGCTCCTGCAGGGCCACAGCGCAGTCCAGACTCTCGCGGACCACGCGGCGGTGCTGACGACCGCCGTACAGGCTGGGCATGATGACGGACACACGGTGTGCCTTGCCTGCAACGGCCTGGATCAGGCGCTTCAGGTTGGCAAAGTGGTCGTCCGGGGACATGTGGTTCTCGTAGTTGAACAGCTTGTAGGTCACGTTGTAGTTGCCCGGGTCCACCACGATGAAGATATCATCACCGCGCACAGACTCCTTGACCAGACCCTTGGCGTCGCCGCTCTGGAAACGGGGGCAGTCGCAAGGAATAATGAAGGTATCTTTGTCAATTCCAGCAGCCTTGGCCCAGCGGACCAGATGCTTGTCGATCAGGCCGGTCAGTTCCTCTGCACCGGGGCAGGAGATCAGCCGCATATCTGCCACGCTGGGCTGCTCAAAGAACGACTTCGGGGAAATTTCAATAGACATAGTCATAACTCCTTATTGCTGTTTACGATCCGTATCATGCACACAAGAGCGCATATCTGGTCTTATTCTATCACATTTCGTCGATTCTGCCATATCAATTTGTTTCATGTCAGGATTTTCTGCGCCTTGCACAGCTGTTTTTCCTTTTCCTTCAAGAGAATGTGAGTTTCTTACAAAAACGCGACCAAATCTTTACCGTTTCGCAAAGTTTATCTGATTTTTGATGAAAAGTAGTACTTTTCAAAGTTTCCTTTTCTTTCCCCAGTGACGCAAAAAGACCGCTGCACGGTCGAGTGCAGCGGTCTTTCTTCACTTACCTTCTATCAGGGTAAAACGCTTTTTACAGGGCAGCCACAGCAGCCTTCAGCGCATCCACGCGGTCGGTGTTCTCCCACTTCACGCCCAGATCCTCGCGGCCCATGTGACCATAGGCAGCCAGCTGACGGTAGATGGGCTTGCGCAGGTCAAGATCACGGATGATGGCGGCGGGGGTCAGGTCAAAGACCTTTTCCACAGCCTGCTCGATCTTCTCATCCGAGACGGTGCCGGTGCCAAAGGTATCCACCATGATGGATACAGGCTTTGCCACGCCGATGGCGTAGGCCACCTGCACCTCGCACTGCTTTGCCAGACCCGCAGCCACGATGTTCTTTGCCACCCAGCGGGTCGCATAGGCTGCGCTGCGGTCCACCTTGCTGGGGTCCTTGCCGGAGAAGGCGCCGCCGCCGTGGCGTGCATAGCCGCCGTAGGTGTCCACGATGATCTTGCGACCGGTCAGGCCGGTATCGCCCTGCGGGCCGCCCACAACAAAGCGGCCGGTGGGGTTGATGTAGTACTTGGTGTTCTCGTCCAGCAGCTCGGCGGGGATGGTGGCCTTGATGACCTTTTCCATCACGTCTGCACGCAGCTGCTCCATGCTCACGCTCTCGCTGTGCTGGCTGGAGATGACCACGGCGTCCACGCGCACGGGCTTGCCGTTCTCGTCGTACTCCACGGTCACCTGACTCTTGCCGTCCGGGCGCAGGTAGTCCATCTCGCCGCTCTTGCGCACCTCGGTCAGGCGCTTTGCCAGCTTGTGGGCAAGGCTGATGGGCATGGGCATCAGCTCAGGGGTCTCATCGCAGGCATAGCCGAACATCATGCCCTGATCGCCCGCACCGCCCACTTCGTCGTTGGTGCCCAGTGCGATGTCGGGGCTCTGACCGTCGATGTTGGAAATGACGGCGCAGGTGTCGGCGTCAAAGCCGAACTTTGCGCGGGTGTAGCCGATGTCTGCCACCACCTCGCGGACGACCTTCTGGAAGTCCACGTAGCAGTTGGTGGTGATCTCGCCCATGATGTGCACCAGACCCGTGGATGCGCAGGTCTCGCAGGCCACGCGGGCGTTGGGGTCGTGGGTCAGGATCTCGTCCAGGATCGCATCCGAGATCTGGTCGCAGATCTTGTCGGGATGTCCTTCGGTGACGGACTCGGAAGTAAACAGATGTCTTGCCATTGGGGGTGCCTCCTAACTATTTTTTACGTTTTGATGTGTATTACCATTCCAATCAAGTTTGTCTGTGAAAAATAAAAGCGCTCAGTGCCGAAAGCGCTGAGCGTTGCACTCTTATCTTCCGGTTTCCCGCAGGATTTGGCACCTTGCACTTGCGCGCAGGTTGTCGGGCTTCACAGGGCCTGTCCCCTCAGCCGCTCTTGATAAGTCGGTATTCAGTTGGTACGTTGAGTATTCTATCATTGCTTCGTCAGATTGTCAAGATAAGTCGCACTCTTTTTATACATTCTTCCAACATTGATGAAGCCTTTGCGGCTTTTGAGGCCTCAAAAAAGAAAAGGCACAGCCTCAGCCGTGCCTTTTCCATAAAATTCGATCAATAGCCCTTTGCCTGTTCGCCGTTCAGGATCTTGACTGCGCGGGAGGTGCCAAGACGGTCCGCGCCCAGTGCAAGGAAGGTCTCCATGTCCTCCACGGTGGAGATGCCGCCGGCAGCCTTGACCTTGCAGCGACCATGCACGCCCTTGACCATCAGCTCCACATCGTGAAAGTTGGCACCGGCGGTGGAGAAGCCGGTGCTGGTCTTGATGTAATCGGCACCGGCCTCGCACACGATGTCGCACATCTTTTCCTTCTCTTCCTCCGTCAACAGGCAGGTCTCGATGATGACCTTCAGAATCTTATCGCCCACAGCCTGCTTCACGGCACGGATGTCCTCGCGGACAGCATCGTACTCCTTGTTCTTCAGGCGGCCGATGTTGATGACCATATCCACCTCAGCTGCACCGTTCTCAATGGCAGTCTTGGCTTCAAAGGCCTTGCTGACAGTGTCCATTGCGCCCAGAGGGAAGCCCACCACGCAGCACACGGGGATGCGGCCTGCCATATACTCCACAGCCTGCTTGACGTAGCAGGTGTTGATGCAGACGGATGCGGTGTGGTTTGCAATGGCTTCGTCACACAGCTGCCGGATCTGGGGCCAGGTTGCCTCCGGCTTCAGCAGGGTATGATCGACATGGGACAGGATCTCTTCGCGGTTCATGCTCGTTCCTCCGTTGTTTTACTTGCTGGCACGGCGCACCTTTGCCATGCCCACAGCGCTGAGTGCGATCGCAGTCACCGATGCCGTTGCACCAATGATGCCCAGCACCAGACCGGAGACCAGAAATGCGAACCCTTTCAGACCACGTTTCATAATACCGTACCTCCTGAAAATTATTGTTTCTTTTTAAAGATAATGAGCTTGCTGAACACATAGTTCAGCACGATCACCAGTACATTGGAAAAGACTTTTACGCACAGGCCCCACATTGCCTGAGCATCGTAGGCGCTGGTGACGAAGATGGCTGTGGGGCCGTCCGCCCCGCCGATGACGGCAATGGCGGCGGAGCCATCTGCCACGGCGGCATGGCTCCCGGCAAAGCTGTTTGCCATGTAGAGGGTAGTATCCGGACCCAGCCAGCCCGCCACGGCGCCCAGCAGACCCTGCATGGCGGTGTCCACCAGCGCCGCGCCCTGCGCAGCCAGCAGATTGCCCAGCACCAGCATGATCGCTGTGTCCAGCAGCATCGTACCCAGACGGCAGGTGACAAAGGTGCCAAACTCTTTTGCCATGGCTTTGCCGGTAGTCTTGCTGCGGAACACAAAGGCCCGGTTGGTGCAGTAGGCAAAGAGGATGCACAAGGCGTTATCCAGCACATTGCCCCAGCTGTTGGCGGCGGTGTAGCCAAACAGGCGGCTGAACAGCGCATACAGCACAATATTCAGCAGAGTAGTCAGCACACCAAAAACAAGATAACTCAGCACTTCCCAGTGCTTCTTGATCCATTTTATCATAAAATTGTGTCTTTATCTTGTAGTTTTTCCCCGGGCGGGGAGAAACTTTATGGTTTCTATGATAAAAACAGCCCCGCCGCCGTTTTCCCGGCAACGGGGCTGTTGATCGCATTGTGTCAGAAGCTATGCGTTTGCCCGAAGAGCTGATTACTCAGCGTCGTCGTTCAGCAGAGCCTTCATGGACAGGCTGATGCGCTTCTTGTCGAAGTCAACATCCAGCAGCTTCACATCGACCATATCGCCGACCTTCAGTGCGTCAGAGACCTTCTCAACGCGGTCATTGCTGATCTCGCTGATGTGGACCAGACCGTCAACACCCGGCAGGATGCGGACGAATGCACCAAACTTGGTCAGAGAAACGACCGGAGCGTGGAAGGTGCTGCCGATGGGGTAGTTGTTCTTCAGCTGCTCCCAGGGGTTGTCCTCGGCCTTCTTGTAGCCCAGAGAGACCTTGTGGTTCTCGGTGTCGATGTCCTTGACATACACTTCGATGGTGTCACCAACGGAGACGACCTCGGAGGGGTGCTTGATGCGGTTCCAGCTCAGCTCGCTGATGTGGCACAGACCGTCCACACCGCCGATGTCCACGAATGCACCGTAAGAAGTCAGGCTCTTGACAACGCCGGTGTAGGTCTTGCCCACCTCAACGTTTGCCCAGAACTCTTCACGCTTTGCCTTGTTCTGCTCAGCGGTCACCTTGTTGATGCTGCCGACGATCTTGCGGCCGGAGCACTCAGTGACAACCAGCTGAACATGCTGGCCAACCAGAGCAGTGTAGTCCTCGTCGCGGCGCATAGTGGCCTGAGAACGGGGAACGAACACCTTGACGCCCTTGACGTTGACGACAACGCCGCCCTTGTTGAACTCGGTGACATCGCCCTCGACGACTTCACCGGATTCTGCTGCCTTGGCGATCTCTTCCATGCCCTTGCGAGATGCGAGCTTCTTGCGGGAGAGCTGGATGACGCCATCCTGATCCATAACCTTCTCGACGATGAGGTCCAGCTCATCGCCAACCTTCACCAGGTCTTCGACCTTGGCGGAGGAATCATCGGTCAGCTCGCTCAGCTTGACAAAGCCGGTCTGCTTCGCTCCGATATCCACCTGGATCTCGTTGGCAGAGATGCTGGTCACGATTCCTTTCACAATACTGCCTGCATGAACACGCTTTTCCTCGGATGCGTTCAGCATCTCCTCAAAGCTCATGCTGTCATTGATTTCTGCGCTCATACTGTTAAGTACCTCCTCAATAATAGACGATGGCGTTGAAGCCCCGGCTGTCACGCCCGCCGTTTTTACATTCGCAAACCATTCAGGCCGAAGTTCGCTCGCTGTCTCGACCGTTACGGCTCGCGTGTGTTTTGCGGCGACCTGTACCAGCTTTTGGGTATTGGAAGAATGATGACCGCCAATGACAACAATGATGTCGCATTGTTGGCTGAGGTCTTCCGCTTCCTGTTGCCTCGCCCACGTCGCATTACATATTGTATCAAAAATTCGGGCGTTTGTATAGGCTTTTTTTAGAAACTCCGAACTTTCTTGCCATTTTGTTACCTGAAATGTGGTCTGTGCAACTGCAAACAGGGGTTTTTGCGGGTCAGAAGGGCCTTTCCACGCCTTCAGCTCCTCCAAATTCGCAAAAACGAACACCTCTCCGCGGGTGTGCCCCACGATCCCCTGCACCTCCGGGTGGGTCTTGTCGCCCGCCACCAGCAGCACCGCGCCCTCTTTTTCGGCCTCGGCGGCAATGCGCTGGATCTTCTGCACAAAGGGGCAGGTAGCGTCATGGTAACAAATGCCGCGGGCCGTCAGTTCATCGTAAACGCTGCGGGGCACCCCGTGGCTGCGGATGACCACCTCGCTCCCGGCGGGCACAGCCTGCACCGTGTCCACCACCTGCGCACCTTTGCGCTGCATATCCTCCACCGCCTGCGGGTTGTGGATCAGCGGGCCCAGCGTTGCCACCTTGTGCCCCTCGGCCAGCAGTCCGTAGGTCAGCTCCACAGCGCGGTTGACGCCAAAGCAGAACCCCGCCGTTTTGGCAACTCGGATCTCCATCTCTTATGCTCCCATCTTTTCCCACGCATCCAGCAGCGCCTGCTTGTTGGCACGCAGTTTTTTGGTGTCCCGGCGGCTTTCCATGGCAAACTGTGCAGCGGGCATCGGCTCGCCGTAGATCACCCGCACTTTGCAGAACAGATGCATCTTTCCGTCCGGGGTGTCGTACAGCAGACGGCAGGGCACAACGTCCACCCCCGCCTCGGCGGCAATGACGAACAGGCCGCTCTTGGGGGGCAGCAGCTTGCCCTCCTTTTCGCGGGTGCCCTCCGGGAAGATGAGCAGGGTTTTCCCCTGCTTACAGGCCTCCACCGTCTGCGCAATGACCTCCATCTCGTCCTTGGTTCCGCGGACGCACACACCGCCGCAGCAGCGAAAGAACCAGGTCAGCAGGCCGTTGATCTCAAACAGCTCTTTTTTGGCGAACACCACCATCCGCCTGCCCCACCGGGTGATGACGATAAACACCGGGTCGATGGCAGACACATGGGTGGGGGCAAGGATATAGCCCTTTGTCTGCACCTTTTTCAGGTTTTCGCGGCCCTCCACCCGGATGCGGAAACCGATGTGCCACACAAGCCACGCAAGGGGCACCAGAATATAATATAATACCATTTTTTATTCCTGTCCTGTTTGTTGTATCAGCCGATCTTTTTGGCAATGATCTGCTTCATGGCGTCAAGGCTCTGCTCAAAGTCCAGTTCCGAGGTGTCCAGCAGCACGGCGTCCTCCGCCTGCTTCAGCGGAGCGGCGGCGCGGTGGGTGTCCTGATAGTCCCGCTGTTTCACGTCCTCCAGCACCTCCTCGTAGGGGGTGTCGATGCCCTTGGCCTGATACTCCTTCCAGCGGCGGGTGGCGCGTGCCTCCGGGCTGGCGGTCAGGAAAATTTTTACCGTGGCATCCGGCAGCACCACCGTGCCGATATCCCGGCCATCCATCAGCACATCCTGCTTTTTCGCCATGCTGCGCTGCAATTCCAGCAGGAACGCCCGCACAGCGGGGTTTGCGCCCACGGCAGAAGCCGCCATGCCCGCGGCTTCGGTGCGGATGGCGGTGCTGACGTCCTCTTCCTTTAAATAGATGTGCTGCTCGCCCGCAATGGACGCCAGACGCAGCTCGATCTGGGGCAGCAGGGCATCCACCGCCGTGTTGTCCTTGGGGTCCTTGCCCGCGCGCAAAGCGTAAAGGCCGATGGCACGGTACATGGCTCCGGTGTCCACATAGATATAGCCCAGCTCTGCCGCCAGACGGCGTGCCAACGTAGATTTGCCTGCACCCGCAGGTCCATCAATTGCAACAGATACCATGATATGTTCTCCTTATTTATCTATAATTGCGCTGTTTTTTACAGGTTATTGGCAAAGCTCTGCGCGGTGCAGAAAGCGATCTGCAGATTGTAGCCGCCGGTGTAGGCATCCACGTCCAGCACCTCGCCCGCAAAGTACAGCCCCAGCGCCTTTTTGCTCTGCATGGTCTTGGGGTCTACCTCCCGCACCGATACGCCGCCGCTGGTGATGACTGCGTGGGCAAGGTCGCCCCGGGCGTCAATGGGCACCTGCCAGTGCTTGACCAGCTGCACCAGCTCCCGCTTCTGCTCCCGAGTGATCTGGTTTGCCTTGGTGGCGGGGTCGATGCCCCAGCGCGCCACCATCACCGGCTGCATACTGGAGGGCAGCAGCTTGACCAGCGCGCCCTGCGCCGCGTGGTTTGCCAGCAGGGCAAAGTCCCGGGTGATGCGGTCGTACAGCTGCTCCTCGCTCAGGGCGGGCTTCAGGTCGATCTCCGCGATGTACCTGTGCTTTTTCATATCCCCCAGATGGCTGGACGCACTCAAAGTCAGCGGCCCGCTGATGCCAAAGTGGGTAAACAGCATCTCGCCCTGCTCGTCAAAGATGGCCTTGCCGTCCTCCAGCAGGGTCAGGGTGACGTTTTTCAGCGCCAGACCCATCATCTTTTTGCAGTCCGGGTCCCGGCTGACAAGGCTGACCAGACTGGGCACCGGCTCCACAAGGGTGTGCCCCGCCTGCTGCGCCAGCTTGTAACCATCGCCGGTGGAGCCGGTGGTTGGATAGCTCACGCCGCCGGTAGCCACCAGCACCGCGTCCGCCCGGTATTCCCTGCCGGAAATGCCCCGCACACCCACGCAGCGCAGCGCCGGGCCCGCCTTTTTCTTTTTGGGGTGGCGCGGATTTTCCGGTGCCGCCGGGACAGGTTCTGCTTCGGGCACGATGTCTTCCAGCAGCAGCTTTTTTGCGCCGTCGTAGACGATATCGGCGTCCTGCGCATAGCGCAGCAGCGCCTGCCGGATCTCCTCGGCCTTGTCCGACACCGGGAACACCCGGCGTCCGCGCTCCACCTTCAGCTCCACGCCCAGACCTTCAAAAAGCTCCATGGTCTTTGCCGGGGGGAACGCCCCCAGCGAGGAATACAAAAAGCGCGGGTTCGTGCGCACATGGCGCAAAAACTCCTCTGCCGAGCAGTCATTGGTCACGTTGCAGCGCCCCTTGCCGGTGACAAGGATCTTCTGCCCGGGCTTGTCAGTATGCTCCAGCACCGTCACCTGATGTCCCTGCCGCACAGCGGCACCCGCCGCCATCAGTCCGGCTGCCCCGGCTCCCACGATCAAAACCCTTGCCATCTGTCATCCTCCCAAAATCGCCTGTTAAATCTATTGTATCATACCAGAAACCCCGCGCAAAAGCAATGCAGCGCCGCAGGAAAAGCTTGGATTTTGCGTGCGCAGCAAAAAAGGAGCCGCTGCTGCAGCCCCTTTTATGGTTTGCTTATTCCGACAGCTTTGCCGGGTCGAGGTAAGCTTCACCCTGCTTTACCTCCACATGGATGTGGCTTTCCTCGGCGCACTCGCAGCCGACAGTGCCCACCGTGCCCAGCTTCTGCCCGGCGGCTACGGTCTCCCCCGCCTTTACGGCAGGGTCTGCCACGCCGCACAGCCGCCAGCTGCGCCCTTGTGCATCCTGCAGCACCACCACGGTGCCCCAGTTGCCCTCTGCCCCGGCAGACACCACCTTGCCCGCCACGGGTGCCGCCACCGCAGCGCCCTGCGTGCAGGCGTAGTCCACGCCGTTGTGGGTGCGCCAGTCGCCCAGCGTTTTGTTGTAGACCAGCTCGTCACCACTGAAGGCGTTTAAAATGCGGCCTTCCACCGGCTGCCCGGAGACAGGCGCTTCCGAACTGCTGGCAGCGGCAGAGGACCCTTGCAGTTCGGAGGGTTCGCGCAGCGAACCAGCACCAGACTGCGCACCAGAGGATGCACCAGCCAAGCCGGAGCTGCTGTCCGTTTTGGGCACACCGCCCACACTGTTTGCCGCCTCGGTAAGATCCTGCCATGCTTCGCCCTCCCTGTTCGGTTCTGTGTCCATCCGGTCGGTCTGCCGCGTCGAAGATGCATCCGGCACCAGGCCGCCGTAGCTTTTTTCCAGTTCGTCCCGGACCGCACGCACCGCCCAGACTCCCGCTGCGCCTGCCGCCACAAGGCAGGCCAGAAGCGCCAGCGCAAATCCTCTGTCGCGCAAGAACTTTTTGATCTGCTCCATTTTCTTCGCTCCCATCTGTCGTGTTTGTATCCTTAACAGCATCCAGCGTTAGTGTGGTGCACCAGAGGGCATTTTATACAGCGCCGCCTCCGGTTTTTATTGCATTTTGCCCTTTGGTATGCTATACTTTTTGCGAACTGAACAGAAAACAGCAGGTGCCTTCCGCTGCGGCTGCGGCAGGAAGGGTAAAAGGGAAGCGGGCGCACAATCCCGCACGATCTCGTCACTGTGATAAGGGAGTCCGCGTCAGGGTGCATTGCACCAGCCACTGAAGCACGTTCTTCGGGAAGGCGGCGCCGGGCGGCGATCTTTCAGTCAGGAAACCTGCCTGCTGTTGGTACAGGGGCCCGTGCGGTCCCAGATCACGAGGAATTGGTTGTACCAAAAAGCCTGATGCAAAGGGTCTTTTTGTCATGCCATCCGCAGGACGAAAAGACCCTTTTTTCGGCTCTCTTTCCTGTACCCTTCTGTTCAGCGCCGACTATTTTTTTCACAGGAAAGGAAAAAACATGAGAAAGATTCACACCAAAAAGCTGCTTGCTGCCGTCACGGCACTGGCCCTGTGCGCCGGTGTGCTCGCCGGCTGCGGCGGCGCAGCCTCCGGCACCGCTTCCAGCACGGCAGCCTCTGCCGCCGAAAGCCAGACCTCCGGTGCAGACGCCGATGAAGCCGCCGCACAGAACGTGGCTGATCTGATTGACGCCATCTATGTGCAGCAGCGCACCGATGACACCGACGCCCAGTGCGAAGCCGCAAAGGCCGCATGGGACGCCCTGACCGATGCCCAGAAGGAGCTGGTAGAGGGCGAGAACGCCGACCCCGACTACTTCGGCCGCGACACCGGCGATGCTTCTCTGGACGATGCCCGCAATGCCGACGACATTGGTGAAAATGAGCTGCTGGTGGTGTCCTTCGGCACCTCCTTCAACGACAGCCGCGTCAAGGACATCAAGGGCATCGAGGATGCTCTGCAGGCCGCCTACCCGGACTGGAGCGTGCGCCGCGCCTTCACCGCACAGATCATCATCAACCATGTGCAGGCCCGTGACGGCGAGAAGATCGACAACATGCAGCAGGCTCTGGACCGCGCCGTGGCAAACGGCGTGAAAAATCTGGTGGTCCAGCCCACCCACCTGATGCACGGTGCTGAGTACGACGAAATGATGGAGATGATCGACACCTACCGCGACAAGTTTGAATCTGTCGCTGTGGCTGAGCCCCTGCTGGGTGAGGTCGGCTCCGATGCCACCATCATCAATCAGGACAAGGAGGACGTCGCCAAGGCTGTTACCGCTGCTGCCGTGAAGGAAGCCGGTTTTGACAGTCTGGATGCCGCTGCCGCCGAGAAGGTCGCCTTTGTCTTTATGGGCCATGGCACCTCCCACACCGCAAAGGTGAGCTACAGCCAGATGCAGACCACCATGCAGACTCTGGGCTATGACAATGTGTTCATCGGCACCGTTGAAGGTGAGCCTGAAGAGACCGCCTGCGAGAACGTCATCGAGGCTGTCAAGGCTGCCGGTTATACCAAGGTGATCCTGCGCCCGCTGATGGTGGTGGCAGGCGACCATGCCAACAACGACATGGCCGGTTCGGATGATGATTCCTGGCTGAGCCAGTTCAACGCTTCCGGTGCATTTGAGTCGGTTGACTGCCAGATTGCCGGTCTGGGTGAGATCGAGGATGTCCAGAAGCTGTACATTGCCCACACCGGGGCTGCGATCGACTCTCTGAAGGGCTGATCTTGCAAGGACCCTCTCCGTCTTGCTGCCGCATCTGCGGGATCCTGACCGGAGAGGGTTCTTTTTTGCCGCAAACCATGCTATAATAAAAACCGATTTTATTCTTATATAATGTAGAGGTATTTCCATGAAACGCGTTTTTTCCTGTCTTGCTGCCGCATCGCTTGCCCTGAGCCTGCTGGCGGGCTGCGGTGCTTCTTCCCCCGCAGTGTCCGCATCTTCCGCATCTTCTGCTGCTTCCTCTCAGGCCGCTTCTGCCGCCGTGACCGCCGCACTGCCGGACGGCGTCTACACTGCCGAGTTCCAGACCGACAGCAGCATGTTCCACGCCAACGAAGCCTGTGACGGCAAGGGCACCCTGACCGTGGAGAACGGTCAGATGACCTTCCACGTCAGCCTTTCTTCCACCCACATCGTCAACCTGTATCCGGGCAAGGCCGCAGATGCCGCCGCGCATGAAAACGACTGGCTGCAGCCCACCACCGACACCGTCACCTACTCCGATGGCACCACCGAGGAGGTCTACGGCTTTGACATCCCGGTCACTGCACTGGACACCGATTTTGATCTGGCTCTGCTGGGTACCAAGGGCAAGTGGTACGACCATGTGGTCAGTGTGCGCAACGCCGCCGAAAAGTCTGCCGAAGTCCCGGCAGACGGCAGCTACACCTGTGCCGTGACCCTTGCCGGCGGCTCCGGCAAGGCCACCGTGGAAAGCCCTGCCGCACTGACCGTGGCAGAGGGCAAAATGACCGCCGTCATCCGGTGGAGCAGCCCCAACTACGACTACATGGTGGTAAACGGCGAAAAACTCCTGCCCATCAACACCGAGGGCAACTCCACCTTTGAGATCCCGGTCAGCGCACTGGACACCGCGCTGGACGTTACCGCCGACACCGTAGCCATGAGCACCCCCCACGAGATCGAGTACACCCTGACCTTTGATTCCGCAAGTCTGAAGGCTAACGGTTGAGAATGCCCTCCGCTCACGCTCTGGGCATACTCAGCGGAAAATCAATTTTTTACTTCGCGTTTGTCGCGGCCCCGACGCTTGTCGGGGCAAAGCCCTTCCATCTGCTATCGCAGACCGCTCGCCTGCTTGAAAGCCCCAGTGGGGCTTTCATTGCTGCGCAGCCGCAGGGCCGCTCCAAACGCCTTTTCACAAGAGGGGTCGGAACGGCAAACGTCCGACAATTTGAATGAAGATCACGCGTAACCAATTTCTGAAACTGATCCCTGCTGCGGCGCTGACACTGACCGGCTGCGGCGGAAAGAGCCAGCCCGCCAATACGAAAAGTCTTGTTTTCTCGCATCATTACCCGCTGGACTACGCAAAGCAGTTCACGGCGGACTGCTATGAAGGGGGTTACACCCTGCTGACCATCTGCGACTCCGACACAAAGTTTCTGGTCACGCCGGAGGATGCTGCGGAGGTGGACAGCCTGCCCGATGATGTCACAGTGCTGCGGCAGCCGGTGGAAAACATCTATCTGGTCTCCACCTCCGCCATGGACCTGTTCCTGCATCTGGACGCGCTGGACCGCATCACCCTCTCCGGCACCCGCGCCGAAGGCTGGTATCTGCCGCAGGCACGGCAGGCCATGGAGGAGGGCCGCATCGCCTACGCGGGCAAATACAGCGCCCCGGACTACGAGCAGATCCTTGCCGCAGGCTGCGGACTCTCGGTCCAGAACACCATGATCCTGCACACCCCGGAGGTGAAGGAGCAGCTGGAGCGGTTCGGCATCCCGGTGCTGGTGGAGCGTTCCAGCTACGAAAGTGACCCGCTGGCCCGCATGGAGTGGATCAAGCTCTACGGCATCCTGCTGGGGCGGGAGGACACCGCACAGCAGGTGTTCGCCGCGCAGCAGCAGCGCATCGCACCGCTGCTGGCGCAGCCCTTCACCGGCAAAAGCTGTGCCTTTTTCTCCCTCACATCCAACAACCTTGCCACCGTGCGCAAGGGCAGCGACTATGTCGCCCGGATGATCGAGATGGCAGGGGGACAGTATGTGTTCTCGGACCTGACCGACAGCGGCAGCAGCCTTGCCACCATCAACCTGCCGCTGGAGGATTTCTACGCCGGAGCCAAAGACGCCGATGTGCTCATCTACAACAGCACCATTGAGGGCACCATTGCCTCGGTGAGCCAGCTGACAGAAAAGTTCCCCCTGCTGTGCCAGTTCAAGGCGGTGCAGGACGGTCAGGTGTGGTGCACCAGCCAGAGCCTGTTCCAGCAGAGCATGGAGCTGGCAGACCTGATCCTGGACATGCACCGGGTGTTCACCGAAGGCACCCCCGCCCCGGAGACCCTGAATTTTCTCACCCATGTGGAGTAAACCGTCTTATTATTACAGAAAGGATCGTCCATGACCCGTACCCGACGCCTTGCAGCCTCCTACGCCCTTCTTACGGCGGCGCTGACTGTGCTGTTTGCCCTGAATCTGTTCTGGGGCAGCGTGTCTCTTGCACCGGATGCCGTGCTGGCAGCACTGCTGGGCAGCGGCAGCGATGCCCTTGCCGGAAATATCATCCTGCAGCTGCGTCTGCCCCGCGCCGTCATGGCGGCGCTGCTGGGCGCGGCGCTGTCGGCGGCGGGCTATCTGCTGCAGACCTTCTTTGCCAACCCCATTGCCGGGCCTTTCGTCATGGGCATTTCCAGCGGGGCAAAGCTGGCGGTGGCCCTGACCATGGTGGTGTTTCTGGACCGGGGCATGCTGACCGGGTCTGTGACCCTGATCGCGGCGGCCTTTGCCGGAGCCATGGCCGCCATGGCCTTTGTGCTGGCGGTGTCCCGGCGGGTGCAGCGCATGAGCATCCTTGTCATCTGCGGCGTGATGATCGGCTACATCTGCTCTGCCGTCACCGATATCGTGGTGGCCTTTGCGCAGGACTCCAACATCGTCAACCTGCACAACTGGTCGCAGGGCAGTTTTTCCGGCATGACATGGGCCAATGTCCGGGCAGCAGCGCTGGTGGCCCTGCCGGTGCTGGCAGCCTCCTTTCTGCTGTCCAAGCCCATGGCGGCCTATCAGATGGGGGAAGAATACGCCCGCAGCGTAGGGGTGAACGTCAAGCCTTTTTCCGCTGTGCTGGTGCTGCTTTCCAGCCTTCTGGCGGCCTGCGTCACCGCCTTTGCGGGGCCCATCTCCTTTGTGGGCATCGCGGTGCCCCATCTGGTCAAGCAGCTTCTGGGCAGCGCAAAGCCGCTGCATGTGCTGCCGGGATGCTGTCTGGGCGGGGCGGCGTTCTGCCTGTTCTGCGACCTTCTGGCCCGCAGTCTGTTCGCCCCCACCGAGCTGTCCATCAGCTCGGTGACGGCCGTATTCGGCGCGCCGGTGGTCATCTGGCTTCTGGTACGGCGCAGTCAGGAGGGTGCACGATGAGCAAAAATGTTCTGTGCGGGGCCAGCGGCCTTGCCATCGGCTACGGCAAAAAAGCACTCCTGCACGATATTTCTCTGGGCGTACAGGCCGGGCAGATCCTTGCCCTCATCGGCCCCAACGGTGCGGGCAAATCCACCCTGCTCAAAACCCTGGCGGGGCAGCTGGAGCCGCTGGGCGGCACCGTGCTGCTGGACGGCGCACCGTTGTCCGGCTGCACCGGCATCCAGCGTGCCCGCCGCATGGCTCTGATGGCTCCCCACAGCCGCCGCACCGAGCTGACCACCTGCTTTGACTTTGTCTCTGCCGGACGCCACCCCTACACCGGGCGGCTGGGCATCCTGTCCGCCGAGGACCGCCGGCAGGTGGAACATGCGCTGGAACTGGTGGGCGCAGCCCATCTGGCCCACCGGGACTTCAACTGCATCAGCGACGGGCAGCGCCAGCGCGTCCTGCTGGCCCGCGCCATCTGCCAGCAGCCGGAAGTCATCCTTCTGGACGAACCAACGTCCTTTCTGGACATCAAGGGCAAGATCGAGCTGCTGACCATCCTGCAGATGCTCGCCCACGAAAAAGGGCTTGCGGTGATCGTGACGCTGCATGAGCTGGAGCTGGCCCGCAAGATCGCAGACCGGGTGGTCTGCGTCTCGCCCCGGGGCGTTTCCGGGGTGCTGTCCCCTGCGCAGGCGTTTGCCCCGGACAACATCCGGGCGCTGTACGAGCTGACCCCGGCGCAGTACGCTGCTTTGTACGACGCTCCCGCACCGGAGCTGCCCGGGTTCCAGCACTACATCCGCAGCGGTCAGAAACTGCTGCGCTGCGGCTACACCACCGGCACCTGTGCAGCGCTGGGGGCTGCCGGGGCTGCGCGGCTCCTGCTCACCGGTCACGCGCCGGACACCGTGGCTCTGCGCACCCCCAAAGGCATCCTTGTGGAGGTCGCGCCGCTTTTCTGCCGTCAGGACGGCACCGCCGCCCGGTGCGCCATCCGCAAGGACGGCGGGGATGACGTGGATGTGACCACCGGCCTTCCGGTCATCGCCTCGGTAACACTGGAGCCTGCTGTCCCCGGGGTGCGCATCTGCGGCGGCGAGGGCGTGGGCCGGGTGACAAAGCCCGGTCTGGACCAGCCTGTGGGCGAAGCCGCCATCAACCACGTCCCCCGGCAGATGATCGCCAACGCTCTGCAGCGGGAAGCCGAAGCCGCAGGCTATGCCGGCGGCTTTTCCGTGACCATCTCCATTGAAGGCGGTGCCGAAGCGGCAAAACGCACCTTCAACCCCCACATGGGGGTGGAGGGCGGGTTGTCCGTCCTTGGCACCAGCGGCATCGTGGAGCCCATGAGCCAGCAGGCCATTCTGGACACCATCCAGCTAGAGATGGACCAGGCCGCCCTGCGTCCGGCCAGCCCCCGGCGTCTGGTGCTGGCCCCGGGCAATTACGGGCTGGACTACCTTGCCGCCGCTCTGCCGGATTTTGAGCGGTTCCCGGTGGTCAAAACCTCCAACTTCATCGGAGATACGCTGGATATGGCAGCTGCCGCCCGCTTTGAGGAGGTGCTTTTGGTGGGGCACATCGGCAAGCTGGTCAAGCTGGCTGCCGGGGTAATGAACACCCACTCCCACACCGCAGACGGACGCGCCGAGGTGTTCTGCGCCCATGCGGCAGTCTGCGGGGCGTCGCGGCAGACCTGCGCCGCCCTGATGGACGCTGCCACCACCGATGCCTGTCTGGACCTTCTGGATGCGGCGGGGCTGCGCGGCCCCGTGCTGGAAAGCATTCTTGCCGCCATCCAGCTGCATCTGGACCGCCGCGCTGCGGGAGCCTTCCGGGTGGGGGCGGTGCTCTTTTCCAACCAGCACGGCCCTCTGGGCGAAACACAGACTGCAAAGGAGCTGATGACCCAATGGAACACCTGACCGGGACCTTTTACGGGGTCAGTGTCGGCCCCGGCGACCCGGAGCTGCTGACCCTGCAGGCCGTGCGTCTCATCCGGCAGTGTCCGGTGCTGGCAGCGCCGCAGACTTCTTCCGGGCAGATGCTGGCACTGGACATCGCCCGCCGGGCATTGGGTGATGCGCTGGACGGCAAGACCATCGTCCCCCTGCGGTTTGCCATGAGCCGGGACCCCGCGGTGCTGACTGCCTCCCATGAGGAAGCCGTCCGGGCAGTGCTGCCCTTTCTGGACGCCGGGCAGGACGTTGCCATGCTGAACCTTGGCGATGTTTCCATCTACGCCACCTTTGGCTATCTGCAGCAGCTTTTGCACCGCCGGGGTTATCCCACCGCCATGGCGGCGGGCGTGCCCAGCTTCTGTGCGGCAGCGGCGCGGCTGGACCGCCCCCTGACCGGCGGCATGGACGCGCCCCTGACCATCGCACCCGGCAGCTGGGCAGACCGCATTCTGGACCTGCCCGGAGCCAAGGTACTAATGAAATCCGGCCGGCAACTGCCCGCTTTGCTGGAGCAGCTGGACCGCCGCGGCAGTCTTGCCCGCAGTGCCCTTGTGTGCAATTGCGGGCTTCCGGACGAAGCCGTTTACCCCGACCTTTCCGCCGCCCGTCCCCAAACGCCGGACGGCACCGGCTATTTTGCCACCGTACTGGTAAAGGAGTGACACCATGGTACATTTTGTAGGCGCAGGGCCCGGTGCCCCGGACCTCATCACCCAGCGGGGCGCAGCCCTGCTGCAAGCCGCCGACTGCATTATTTACGCAGGCAGTCTGGTAAACCCCGCCCTGCTGGGCCTTGCCCGGGAGGGGTGCCGCATCTGCAACAGCGCTGAAATGACGCTGGAACAGGTGCTGGATATGATGCGGCAGATGGAAGCCGCAGGCCGCACCACCGTGCGCCTGCACACCGGCGACCCCTGCCTGTACGGAGCCATCCGGGAGCAGATGGATGTTCTGGATGCCGAGGGCATCCCCTACGACGACACCCCCGGCGTTTCCAGCTTCTGCGGGGCGGCGGCGGCACTGAACGCCGAGTACACCCTGCCCACCGTAAGCCAGACGGTCATTATCACCCGCATGGAGGGCCGCACCCCGGTGCCGGAGGGCGAAAAGCTGGCAAGCCTTGCCGCCCACGGTGCCACCATGGTCATCTTTTTGTCCATCGGTCTCATCGACAAGGTGCAGCAGGCCCTGCTGCAGGGCGGTGCCTACACGGCAGACACCCCGGCTGCGGTGGTCTACAAGGCCACATGGCCCGAGCAGCAGACCGTCCGCTGCACCGTGGGCACTCTGGCCCAGAGCACCCGGAACGCCGGCATCACCAAGACCGCCCTCATTGTAGTGGGGGATTTTCTGGGGCAGCACTATGAGCGCAGCAAGCTCTACGACCCCGCCTTCACCACCGGATTCCGCCGGGGGACCCAGCCGTGAGCCGCGCCTATCTGGCCTTTACGGAAAAAGGTCTGGCCCTTGCCCGGCAGCTTGCGGCAGAATATCCCGGCAGCGTGGACCGCTGCGGTCACGCCCCCGGGCAGGTGTCTCTTGCAGACTGGACCGCGCAGCATTTTGCACGGTCCAGCGCGCTGATCTTTGTGGGGGCCGTGGGCATCGCAGTGCGCGCCCTTGCCCCGCACTGCCGCAGCAAAGCCACCGACCCCGCCGTGGTGGTGGTGGACGAGTGCGGGCACTTTGCGGTGCCGGTGCTGTCCGGACATCTGGGCGGAGCCAACGACCTTGCCCGGGCACTGGCTTCCGTGTGCGGAGCGGTGCCGGTCCTCACCACCGCCACCGATGCCAACGGCGTGTTTGCCGTGGACGAGTGGGCAAAGCGCCAGAACTGCGCTGTGCTGGAGCCGGAACGCATCCGGCAGGTCAGCGGGGCATTGCTGGCAGGCAGGACCGTGACCTGTGCCTCCGACTGGCCCATTGCGGGGCAGCCGCCTGCCGGGGTGATGCTTGCGGCTGCGGCCCCGGATTTTTCCCTCACCCTGACCCCCGCAGGCGGTGGTCTGCATCTGGTGCCCCGCATCGGAGTGCTGGGGGTGGGCTGCCGGCGGGGCACTTGTGCCGAAACGCTGGAGGAGACGTTTGCCGCCTTCTGCGCACAGCACCGCCTTGCGCCCCAGTGCATCACAGCAGCGGCCAGCATCGACCTGAAAGCCCATGAGCCGGGCCTGCTGGACTTCTGCCGCCGTCACGGCTGGCAGACCGAATTTTTCTCCGCCGCCCGGCTGCAGCAGGCCCCCGGCAGCTTTACCCCCTCGGCCTTCGTGCAGAGCATCACCGGCGTGGACAACGTGTGTGAACGCGCAGCGGTGCTGGCAGCCGGAGGTGCGCTCGTTGTGCCCAAAACTGCCCGCACCGGTGTGACCTTTGCACTGGCGGCGCGGCCTTTTGCCCCAAACTGGAGGTGGCAGTATGTTTGACCCTATGGAATTCGACATCGACCAGCCGGAAAGCATCGTCTATGTGGTAGGCCTTGGCCCCGGCGACCCCTTTTATCTGACACAGGAGGCATCCCACATCCTTGAGAGCGTGGATGCCATCTGCGGCTACAAAGTCTATCTGGACCTGATCGAGTCGGAGTTTCCCTGCGAGGAATACTACTCCACCGGCATGACGCAGGAGCTGGACCGCTGCCGCTGGGCACTGGAAAAGGCTGCCTCCGGCAAGCGGGTGGCGCTGGTGTGCAGCGGCGATGCCGGTGTTTACGGCATGGCAAGCCCTCTGCTGGAACTGGCAGAGGACTACCCGGAGGTGTCGGTGAAGATCGTTCCCGGCCTTACCGCCGCCCTCAGCAGCGGGGCCGTGCTGGGTGCCCCGCTGGCGCACGACTTCTGCGTCATCTCCCTGTCCGACCGGCTCACGCCATGGTCCCTCATCGAAAAGCGGCTTTCCTGCGCCGCGCAGGGCGATTTCTGCCTTGTGCTGTACAATCCCGCCTCCCGGGGGCGTCCGGACTACCTGAAAAAAGCCGTGCAGATCCTGCTTTCCAACGGCAAACGTCCGGACACCGTCTGCGGTCTTGTGCGGAACATCGGACGGGAAGGCCAGTCCTCCCGCCTGCTGACCCTTGCCCAGCTGGAGGACGCCCCTGTGGACATGTTCACCACCGTCACCATCGGCAACAGCTGCACCCGGGTGATCTCGGGATGGATGGTCACGCCCCGGGGGTACCGGAAGTGAGGGCGGTGGTGTTCAGCGGCACCACCGAGGGCCGCCGCTTTTCCCGGCGGCTGGCGCTGCTGGGCGCGGAGGTGACCGTCTGTGTCGCCACCCCGCTGGGGGCGGAGGAACAGGGCGCAATGTGCGGCATCACGGTGCACACCGGACGTCTGGAACCGGAGGCCATGGCAGCGCTGCTGGCCGGCGCAGACCTGTGCGTGGACGCCACCCACCCCTATGCCGTGGACGCCACCCGGAACATCCGGGCCGCGGCAGCGCAGGCCGGTGTGGAATACCGCCGCCTGCTGCGCGCCCACAGCCCTCTGCCGGAGGGCTGCGCCGTGTTTGAGACCGCGCAGCAGGCCGCCGCGTTCCTTGCCGGCACCACCGGCAGCATCCTGCTTGCCACCGGTGCCAAGGAGCTTTCGGCATTTGCCGCGCTGGACCCCGCCCGGCTCTACCCCCGGGTGCTGCCCACACCGGAGGGCATCGCCGCCTGCGAGGCGGCACACATCCCCCACCGCAACATCATTGCCATGCAGGGGCCCTTCTGTCTGGCGCTGAACAAGGCTTTAATGAAACAATTTTCCATCCGTTTTCTCGTCACCAAGGATGGCGGTGCCGCCGGCGGCTTTGCGGAAAAGGCGCAGGCCGCTGCCGAGACCGGGGCGCAGCTGGTGGTGCTGCGCCGACCGCCGGAGGTCGGCGAGACCGAGGAAGAACTATTCGCGTACTGTCAGGAGGTGCTATCATGGTCGTGCTGATCGGGACGGGCAGCGGGCGCTGGGAGGAATTTTCCGCGCAGGCACAGCATTTTGTGCAGAATGCCGCGTTGATCTTCGGCGCAAAGCGGCTGCTGGACGGTCTGCCGGACGGTCTGCCCGGGCAGCAGTTTGCACTGTTTCAGCCCCAGCAGATCCTTGCCGTGCTGGAACAGCACCCTCATACGAATGCCGTTGTGCTTTTCAGCGGCGACACCGGCTTTTACTCCGGCGCGCAGGGTCTTTTGTCTTTACTGCGGCAGCATTTGTACCGTGTGCGCATCCTGCCCGGGGTGTCCAGCGTGCAGCTGCTTTCCGCCTCGCTGGAGCGCCCCTGGCAGGACTGGAAGCTGGTGTCCGCCCACGGGCGCGCCTGCGACCCGGTGGCAGCGTGCCTGACGAACCGGGAGGTATTCTTCCTCACCGGCGGCACCGAGACCCCTTCCGCCCTCTGCCGGAAGCTGACCGATGCCGGACTGGGCGAGCTGCATGCCATTGTAGGCGAAAACCTTGGCACAGACGGCGGTTCGCTTTTCTTCGGCAGCGCCGCTAACGCCGCCGAGCGTACTTTTGCACCGCTCAGCGTGCTTTTGGTGGAAAACTCCGGTCCGATGCCGCAGCGCACCCCGGGCTGGCCGGACAACGCCTTTCTCCGGGGTGACGTTCCCATGACCAAACAGGAGGTGCGCGCTGCCGCGCTGGCAAAGCTGGGCGTGAAGCCCGCCGATACGGTGTGGGACGTGGGCGCGGGCACCGGCAGCGTCAGCGTGGAGCTGGCGCTTGCCGCCC
The DNA here is from genome assembly GCA_934513205.1 of uncultured Faecalibacterium sp. Lineage (GTDB taxonomy): Bacteria > Bacillota > Clostridia > Oscillospirales > Ruminococcaceae > Faecalibacterium. The sequence continues at coordinate 214,934 of CAKSWU010000001.1, forward strand.
CCCGGGGCCATGTCTACGCAGTGGAATGCGCCCCGGACGCCTGTGACCTCATCCGCAAAAACCGCGAAAAATTCCGTGCATACAACCTGACCCTCATTGAGGGCCGCGCCCCGGAGGCGCTGGCTGCCCTGCCCGCCCCGGACGCAGTGTTCATCGGCGGGACAAAGGGCAGCATGGCGGCAGTGGTGGACACCGTTCTTGCCAAAAACCCGGACGCACGCATCTGCATCTCTGCCATTGCGCTGGAGACCATGAGCGCCGCCGTCGCCGCCCTCACCGCCCGGGGCCTTGCCGCCGAGGTGGCGCAGATCGCCGTCAGCCGCACCCGGCCAGCAGGCCAGCTCCATCTGCTGATGGCGAACAACCCGGTCTTTCTCATCACGGGGGAACGCCGATGATGCAGTTTCTCATCGCCGCGCCGCGCTCCGGCAGCGGCAAGACCACCGTCACCTGTGCCATGCTGGCGGCACTGAAGCGGCGCGGGGCGGACCCCTGCGCCTTCAAAAGCGGGCCGGACTACATCGACCCCATGTTCCACCGGGCGGTTTTACAGGTGGACAGTCACAATCTGGACCTCTACCTCTCCGGCAGTGACACGGTGCAGGCCCTGTATGCCTGCTATGCCGCCGGTCACGGTGCCGCCGTGTGCGAAGGAGCCATGGGCTTTTATGACGGACAGGGCCTGACCACCCGGGCAAGCGCGTGGGAGCTGGCGGATACGCTGGACCTTCCCGTGCTGCTGGTGGTGCAGCCCAAAGGGGCCAGCGTCACGCTGGCAGCCGAGGTCCGTGGCCTTATGCAGTTCCGCAAAAACAGCCGCATCGCGGGCATTCTGCTCAACGCCTGCTCCGAAAAGCTGTACAACCTGCTCAAACCTCTGCTGGAGGCCGAGACCGGTCTGCCGGTGCTGGGCTATCTGCCCCTTCTGCCGGAGGCTGCGGTGGAAAGCCGCCATCTTGGCCTTAAGACCGCAGCCGAGGTCGTGGACCTGCAGCAAAAACTGGACCTTCTGGCGGACGGGCTGGTGATGGACTGGCAGCAGCTGCACGCTGTCACCGACCGCCCTGCCCCGGCGGTGCCACCGCTTCCCGCACCGTGCACGCCCGCCGTCCGCATTGCCGTAGCACAGGACGAAGCCTTCTGCTTTGCCTACGCCGAAACACTGGATGCTCTGCGTGCCGCCGGAGCCGAGCTTGTGTTTTTCAGTCCGGTACACGATGCCGTCCTGCCGGAAGGCGTCTGCGGGCTGTATCTGCCCGGCGGCTACCCGGAGCTGTACGCCCGGGCGCTGAGCGAGAACCGGACCATGCGGGAAGCCATCCGGCGGGCCGCTGCGGACGGTCTGCCCACGGCGGCAGAATGCGGCGGCTTTTTGTATCTGGGGCAGACACTGGAGGACACGGACGGCAGGGTCTACCCCATGGCAGGCGTTCTGCCGGGCAGCGGCGTCAAGACCGGGCATCTGGTGCGCTTTGGCTACGCCGAGCTGGCCGCCAAGACCGACAGCATGCTGTTCTGCGCCGGGGAGAAGCTGCCTGTCCACGAATTCCACCACTGGGACTCCACCGACAACGGCACAGACCTTACCGCGCACAAAAACGAAACCACGCAGTGGGACTGCGGCTTTGCGAACCGGCATCTCTACGCCGGTTTCCCGCATCTGTACTGGGCAGGCACGCCCCTGCCCCGCCGCTTTGCGGAGGCAGCCCTGCACTACAAACGATACAAAGGACAAGACCAATGACCGAAACAGAACTTACGACCCTGCTTGCCTCCATCACCCCGCCGGACGAAGCCGCCCGGGCGGCGGCACACGCCCACTGGGCCAGCCTTGCCAAACCGCTGGGCGGGCTGGGCGCACTGGAGACTCTGCTGGAGGATGCCGCCGCCCTGACCGGCAGCGCAGCGCTGGACCTCTCTCGCCGCACGGTGGTGGTGCTCTGCGCCGACAACGGCGTGGTGGCGCAGGGGGTCAGCCAGACCGGGCAGCAGGTGACCCGCACCGTAGCGCAGAACCTTGCCTTGCGGCGCACCAGCGTCTGCCGGATGGCGCAGGCTGCCTGCTGCGATGTGCTGCCGGTGGACATGGGCATCGCCGGCAAACCGGTGCCCGGCGTGCGGGACTGCCGCATCGCCGCCGGGACCGCCGACTTCACCACCGGCCCTGCCATGAGCCGCACACAGGCTGTGGAGGCCATTGGGAAAGGCATCGCGCTGGCACGCGAGCTGGCTGCGGACGGATGCCGTCTCATTGCCACCGGCGAAATGGGCATTGGCAACACCACCACCTCCAGCGCCATGGCAGCGATGCTGCTGGGCCAGCCGGTGGAGCAGATGACCGGCCGGGGCGCAGGGCTTTCGGATGAAGGTCTTGCCCGAAAGACGGACGCCATCCGCCGCGGCATCCGGCGCAATCAGCCGGACCCCGCCGACCCTCTGGATGTGCTGGGCAAACTGGGCGGCTTTGACATTGCGGGGCTGTGCGGCCTTTTTCTGGGCGGCGCACTGACAGGCGTCCCGGTGCTGATGGACGGTTTCATCAGCGGGGTAGCCGCCCTGTGTGCGGTGCGGCTATGCCCCGCAGCCGCAAAGGCCGTGTTCCCCAGCCACTGCTCTGCCGAGCCTGCCGCAAAGATGGTGCTCTGCGCACTGGGCAAAGCTCCTCTGCTGACCGCTGGGCTGCATCTGGGCGAGGGCACCGGCGCGGTGGCATCCATCCCCTTGTGGGACATGGCGCTGGCGGTGTACGGCGGGTGCTATTCCTTCACGGAGGGCGGCATTGAGCCGTATCAGCCCCAATGCTGACGCTGGTGCTGGGCGGTGCCGCCAGCGGAAAAAGCGAATATGCGGAATCCGTCGTGCTAAAAACCGCGCTTCCGCGTTATTATCTTGCCACCATGCAGGTGTGGGACGCCGAGTGCGCCGCCCGGGTGGAAAAGCACCGCCGGATGCGGGCCGCAAAGCAGTTTGAAACGGTGGAGTGTCCGCTGCATCTGGACCGGGTGCAGCTGCCCGCCCGAGGCACCGTTCTGCTGGAGGACCTTGGCAATCTTGCCGCCAACGAGCTTTACGACCCTGCCGGGGCCGGAGCCGATGCGGCACAGGCCATCCTGACCGGTCTGGACCGTCTTGCCGCCCAGTGCGAACATCTTGTTGTCGTCTCCAACGAGGTGTTCAGCGGCGGCGCGGACTACGCCGGGGACACCCGGCTCTATCTGCGCACTTTAGCGCAGGTGAACAACGCCCTTGCCGCCCGGGCGGACGCCGTGGTGCGGGTGGTGTGCGGCATCCCCGTGTACTATAAAGGAGTGGAAAAATGATTGTTTTGCAGACCATCGCGGTGGCTTTTGCCATGTTTTCAGCCATCCCGGTGCCTCAGTTCGACTGGACCGAAAAAAACATGCGCTATGCGCTGTGCGCCTTTCCCCTCATTGGTGTGGTCATCGGGGCCGCATGGTGGGCGTGCGGGGCGCTGCCTCTGCCCGGCATCGCAAAGGCGGCGGGTTTTGCGCTTTTGCCGGTGTGGATCACCGGTGGCATCCATCTGGACGGCTACGCCGACACCTGCGATGCCCTTGCCAGCTGCGGTGACCGGGAAAAGAAGCTGGAGATCTTAAAGGACCCCCACTGCGGAGCCTTTGCGGTGATCCGGCTGTGCAGCTATTTTCTGGCCTGCGCTGCCCTGTGCGCCTGTGTGCAGTTCACCCCGCGGGTGGGGGCATTGTGGACCCTTGCGCTGGCACTGGAGCGTGCACTTTCCGGCTATGCCGTGGCAGCTTTTCCCATGGCGAAGAACACCGGCCTTGCCCACACCTTTGCCACTGCGGCAGACCGCCGCACGGTGCGCCGGGTCCTGTCTGTGCTGGCAGTCGTGCTGGCGGTCTGCATGGCGGCGCTGGGCGGCTGGGCGCTGGTGCTGGCTGCACTGGCGGCGTTGTGGCGTTACCGCACCGTAAGCCGGACGCAGTTCGGCGGCATCACCGGCGACCTTGCAGGCTGGTTTTTGCAAAAAGCCGAACTGTGGATGCTGGCGGCGCTGTGCGCCTGTCAGTGGGGAGGGCTGTTATGATCTTCATCACCGGGCCGCTGTACAGCGGCAAGCGCACCTTTGCGCGCACGCTCCCGGGCACCTGCATCGCCGATGTGCAGGATCTTGCCGCCGAAGCGGATGATTTAGAGAAACTTGCAGACAAATTAGCCGCATACGATATCGTGCTTGCCACCGAGGTGGGCGGTGGCGTGGTGCCCATCGACCCGGCCCAGCGTGCCGCGCGGGAAGCCGCCGGACGGCTGGCCTGTCTGCTGGCAGCCCGGGCCGACTGCGTTGTGCAGATGTTCTGCGGCATCCCATCGGTTTTGAAAGGAGAGCTTTCTTAATGCTGGTCTATCTTCTGCGTCACGGTCAGACCGTGTACAATGTTCAGAAACGTTATCAGGGGCAGCGGGATATCCCGCTTTCTGCCGAGGGCCGTGCGATGCTGTGCAAAGCGGACATTGCCCCCAAAACGGTTTATATCACACCGCTGTGCCGCACCCGGCAGACCGCCGAGGTGCTGTTCCCGGAGGCGAAACTGGTCGTTGTGGACGGCCTGAAGGAAATGTGCTTTGGCAGCTTTGAGGGACGCAACTACGTTGAAATGGAGCACGACCCGGACTATCTGGCATGGGTCGCCGCCAATTGCGAGAGTCCGTGTCCGGACGGCGAGCGCAAGGCCGAGTTCTGCGACCGCATCTGTGCAGCCTTTGCCCCGCTGGTGGACAAGGCACTTGCAGAGGGCCGGGACCGTCTGGTCATTCTGGCCCATGGCGGCACCCAGATGGCAGCGATGGAGCGGTACGCCGTTCCCCGCAAGGACTATTACGCATGGTGCGCCCCCAATGCCGGCGGTTTTGTGCTGGATGCGCGGGACTGGGCCGAAAAGCACCTGCTGTACCTGGTCAGGACGGTGCAATATACAAAGGAGGCACACCCATGATCTGGCAGGCTGTTCTGGGCGGCTTTGTACTGGACGCCCTCTTTGGCGACCCGGCATGGCTGCCGCACCCGGTGGTGTTCATGGGCCGGTGCATCTCCCGGCTGGAGCACTTTCTCCGCGCCCGGTTCCCCGCATCGCCCCGGGGACAGCTGGAGGCAGGGGCTGTGCTGGCCTTCTGTCTGCCGGTGGGCACCTTTGCGTTCACCGCCCTTGTGTGCCGCGGCGCAGCCCGTCTGCACCCGCTGCTGGGTCTTGCTGTGCAGACGTTCTGGTGCGGGCAGGCTCTGGCTGCAAAGGGCCTTGTGCAGGAGAGCTCCCGGGTGTATGCCCAGCTGAAAAAGGGCAACCTGCCCGCCGCCCGCAAGGCCGTGAGCCGCATCGTGGGGCGGGACACCGCAGCCCTGACCGCCGAAGGCGTGACCAAAGCCGCCGTGGAGACCGTGGCGGAAAATGCCAGTGACGGCGTCATTGCGCCGCTGCTGTACATGCTCATCGGCGGGGCACCGCTGGCGCTGACCTACAAGGCCATCAACACCATGGACAGCATGGTGGGCTACAAAAACGAGACCTACCTTTACTTTGGCCGGGCCGCCGCAAAGCTGGATGACCTTGCCAACTACGTCCCCAGCCGCCTTGCCGCCCTTTTGTGGGTCGCCGCCGCTGCCCTTACCGGCGGCAGTGCCCGGGGCGCATGGCGCATCTGGCGGCGGGACCGCCGCAACCACGCCAGCCCCAACAGCGCCCAGACCGAAAGCGCCTGCGCCGGGGCTCTGGGGGTGCAGCTGGCAGGCCCTGCTTTTTATTTTGGCGAATACTATGACAAGCCCACCATCGGGGATGCCCTGCGGCCCATCCAGCCGGAGGATATCCTGCGCGCCGACCGCATGATGTATGTGGCAAGCGGCCTTGCGCTGGCTTGGGGGGCAGCAATACGGGGGTTCCTTGCATGAAACAACTGACCCATGGCGGCGACTGGGCGGGCTACCGCGCCCGGTTTGGCCGTGACCCGCTGGATTTTTCTGCCAATGTCAGCCCGCTGGGCCTGCCGGAAGGCGTAGCAAAGGCCATCACCGAATCACTTGTCACGGCGCACCGCTACCCGGACCCGCTGTGCCGGGCCCTGCGGGCAAAGCTGGCCGATGCCGAAGCCGTGCCCGCCCCATGGCTGCTGTGCGGCAACGGTGCCGCAGACCTCATCTTCCGGCTGGTGCAGGCCGAAAAGCCCCGCACTGCCCTTGTGACCGCCCCCACCTTTGCGGAATATGCCGCCGCACTGGAGACCGTGGGCTGTGCCGTGGAGCAGCATCTTCTGACCGGGGAAAACGACTTTGCGGTGACCGACCGCATTCTGGACGCCGTGCACCCGGGCATCGACATGATGTTTCTGTGCCAGCCCAACAACCCCACCGGGCAGCTGACCGCGCCCGCCCTTGTGGAGCGGCTGCTGCACCGGTGCGAGGCCGTGGGGGCGGTGCTGGTGGTGGACGAGTGCTTTCTGGACTTTCTGCCGCAGGGTGATGCTCTCTCTGCAAAGCGTCTGCTGAAAACCAGCAGACATCTCATCCTGCTCAAAGCCTTTACAAAGCTCTACGGCATGGCGGGCGTACGTCTGGGCTACTGCATCTGCTCCGATGCCGAGCGGCTTGCCCGGATGCAGGCAGCAGGCCAGCCATGGGCGGTGTCCGGCCTTGCACAGGCGGCAGGTATTGCCGCACTGGACGAGACGGCCTATGTTGCGCAGGTGCGGGCACTGGTCGCAGACCAGCGTCCTTTTTTGGCCGGCGGCCTGCGGGCGCTGGGGCTGCGGGTGGTCCCGGGGCGGGCAAACTACCTGCTGTTCCAAGGTCCGGCATCGCTGGGCGATGCCTTGATGCACAAGGGTGCCGTGCTGCGCAGCTGCGGCAATTACCCCGGACTGGACAGCAGCTGGTACCGCACTGCCGTGCGCACCGAAGCCGAGAACCGGCAGCTGCTGGCACTGCTGGCCGAAACACTGCCGGAGGTGACACGATGAGCAGAGCAAAATGCATTATGGTGCAGGGCACCATGAGCGGCGCAGGCAAAAGCCTGCTGTGTGCGGCGCTGTGCCGCATTTTTGCGCAGGACGGCTACCGCGCCGCGCCCTTTAAAAGTCAGAACATGGCCCTGAACAGCTTTGTCACCCGTGACGGGGCGGAGATGGGCCGGGCACAGGTGGTGCAGGCGCAGGCTGCCGGGGTGGAACCGGATGTGCGGATGAACCCCATCCTGCTCAAACCCAGCAGCGATGTGGGCAGTCAGGTCATCGTGAACGGCAAAGCCCGGGGACAGATGTCTGCCGCTGACTATTTTAAAATGAAACGCACCCTCATTCCGGAGATCTTAGCCGCCTACAACAGCCTTGCCGCCGAGTATGACATCCTTGTCATCGAAGGCGCAGGCAGCCCGGCGGAGATCAACCTGAAGGCAGACGACATCGTCAACATGGGGCTTGCAAAGCTGGTGGACGCCCCGGTGCTGCTGGCTGGCGACATCGACCGCGGCGGCGTTTTCGCCCAGCTTTACGGCACGGTGGAGCTGCTGGAGCCGGCGGAGCGGGCGCGCATCAAGGGGCTGGTCATCAACAAATTCCGGGGCGATGTGGAGATTTTGCGTCCCGGCCTTGCCATGCTGGAGGAAAAGACCCGTCTGCCGGTGGTGGGAGTAGTGCCCTATTTGAAGGTGGAGATCGAGGACGAGGACTCGCTGTCCGACCGTCTTTGCGCAGAAAGCCGCGTCAAACCGCTGGATATCGCCATCCTGCGTCTGCCGCACGTCTCCAACTTTACCGACTTCATCCCGCTGGAGCAGCACCCGCTGCTGGGTGTGCGGTACGCAGACAGCCCCCGGCGGCTGGGCACGCCGGACCTTATCATCCTGCCCGGCACCAAGAACACCATGGACGACCTGCGCTGGCTGCGGGAAAGCGGGCTGGAACCGCTGGTGCAGAAGCTGGCTTCCCGCGGCACACCGGTGCTGGGCGTCTGCGGCGGCTATCAGATGCTGGGCGAGGAGCTTTCGGACCCGGCGGGCGAAGAGAGCGGCGCGCCCTGCTGCCTGCCGGGCCTTGGGCTGCTGCCCGCTTCCACCGTTTTCAGCGCGGAGAAGCGGCTGTCTCAGAGCACCGGGCAGGTGCTTGCAGAGCCCTTTGCCGGTGCCGCCCTTACCGGCTACGAGATCCACGCCGGGCGCACGCAGGTGATGGGCAAGCCCTTCTGCCGCCTTGCCGATGGCTCCCCGGAAGGCTGCGTGCAGGGCAATGTGTTCGGCACTTATCTGCACGGGCTGTTCGACACCGGCGAACTGACCGAAAAACTCACGGCGTTTTTGTGCAAAAAGAAGGGCATCGACCCGGCAGACGCCCGGCTCATCCCCATGGAAGAGTACCGTCAGCAGCAGTTTGACCTGCTGGCGGACGGGGTGCGCGCTGCACTGGACCTGAACGCCGTCTACGCCGCCATGGGCCTTTCCGGCCCGAAAGGAGACCCCGCATGACACCACAGCATCACCTGCCCGCCGACATCGAGCGGACCAGCCTCTCCATCATCACTGCCGAGCTGGAACAGCTGGGGCTTGTTCCGCCGCCCCAGACCGCCGCGGTGGTCAAGCGGGTCATCCATACCACAGCGGATTTTGATTATGCAAAAAATCTGCAGTTCACCCCCGGTGCGGTGGATGCCGCCGTCCGGGCTTTGCAGGGCGGTGCCGTCATCGTCACCGACACCAACATGGCTCTGGCGGGCATCTCCAAACCCGGACTTGCCAAGCTGGACTGTCAGGCAATCTGCTACATGGCAGACCCCGACGTAGCACAGGCCGCCAGACAGGCGGGGACCACCCGGGCCGTGGCTTCCATGCACAAAGCCGCACAGGAGCACCCGGGGGCCATTCTGGCAGTGGGCAACGCCCCCACAGCCCTTTTGACCATCGCAGAGCAGGTCGAAGCCGGTCTGCGGCCTGCACTGGTCATCGGGGTGCCGGTGGGGTTCGTGAATGTGGTGGAAAGCAAGGAGCGGCTTTTCTCCGTCTGCACACAGTACGGCGTGCCCGCCATCGTTGCCATGGGCCGCAAGGGCGGCAGCAACGTAGCCGCCGCCATCTGCAATGCGCTGGTCTATTCCGCCGGCGAAATGCTGGACCCCTCTGCCCGGGGATGGCGAGGATAAAGCCCCGCCTACGGCGTGGTCGTGCTCTTTCAAATCCCGCTGCGAAGATAAAAAAAGACCAGTACACGGATGTGTTGCGACTGTCACCACGGTAGACATTCCTGACCGGTGGGACCCGCGGGCTAAGCAACAGCCCACAGGGCTGATTGCTTGCGGCGCTATGCGCCGCCGCCCTGTCTCGGGTTGCGTTTGCTGATTTTTCCGCAGCCCTTTGACAGGGCTTTGAAAAATCAGAACGCTGCCCCAACAGCTCCTCCCTGTTTCTGCCGCAGGCAGCGGTCGTCGCCGTTGCAAATCCCGTGCTCCGACCCAAACAAAAAAGCAGACACACGAATGTGTTGCGGCTGTCACCACGGTAGACATTCCTGACCGGTGGGACCCGCGGGCTAAGCAACAGCCCACAGGGCTGATTGCTTGCGGCGCTATGCGCCGCCGCCCTGTCTCGGGTTGCGTTTGCTGATTTTTCCGCAGCCCTTTGACAGGGCTTTGAAAAATCAGAACGCTGCCCCAACAGCTCCTCCCTGTTTCTGCCGCAGGCAGCGGTCGTCGCCGTTGCAGATCCCGCTGCTCCGACCCAAACAAAAAAGCAGACACACATTCGTGTGTCTGCTTTTTTTGGTCGGAGCAGCGGGATTTGAACCCACGGCCTCCTCGTCCCGAACGAGGCGCGCTACCAACTGCGCTATGCCCCGAAAATACCGCAGCCTTTTGCGACTGCGGTTCTTCTGGTTGGGGATGAGAGAATCGAACTCCCACAAGTAGAGTCAGAGTCTACCGCACTACCACTATGCAAATCCCCATGATTTTGTTTTGCCGCAGGCGCCGTGCGCTGCTGACAGGGAATATTATATCCGAAACCGGCCTTCTTGTCAACTGTTTTTTTGCTTTTTCTTCAAAAGTTTTCTTCCGGCAAAAAACCTTCCGCAAATCCGTGTAAATTTTTGGTACGGCTCTTGACACCGCCCTTTCTCCGGAATAATCTTATACTATATAATACAGGTAGGTTTGCAGGCCGGGCGGCTTTGGCGGAGCATCCGTTTTTTGCATCCGCACAGGCAGGCTTTTGCCGCACAGCATACCAGATGAAAGAGGGCTTTTGAATGAAAAAACGTGTTGGAATCCTGACCTCCGGCGGCGATTGCCCGGGTCTGAACGCTACCATCCGCGGCGTGGCAAAAGCACTGTACGCCCGCATGGGAGGCAATGTGGAGATCATCGGCATCCTGAATGGATACAGCGGCCTGATCAATGGCGACTACAAGGAGATGACCGAGGATGATTTCCGCGGCATCCTGACCTTGGGCGGCACCATTCTGGGCACCAAACGCACCCCCTTCAAGATGATGCGCGTGGTGGAGAACGACAACGTAGACAAGGTCGCCGCCATGAAAAAGACCTACAAGGAGGCCAAGCTGGACTGCCTGCTGTGTCTGGGCGGCAACGGCACCCACAAGACCGCCAACCTGCTGTCTGAGGAAGGTCTGAACATCATCGGCCTGCCCAAGACCATCGACAACGACATCTACGGCACCGATGTGACCTTTGGCTTCCACACTGCCGTGGACATCGCCACCGATGTCATCGACCGCATCCACACCACCGCAGGCAGCCACAGCCGCGTGATGTGCATCGAGATCATGGGCAACAAGGCCGGTTGGCTGACCCTGTATTCCGGCGTTGCAGGCGGTGCCGACATCATCCTGCTGCCGGAGCAGCCCTATGACATCGACCGGGTCTGCGATGCCGTGGAGCGCCGCGCACGGAAGGGTTCCAACTTCTCCATCATCGCGGTGGCAGAGGGTGCCATCAACACCGAGGAAGCCCGCATGAAGCGCAAGGACTGGATGGCAAAGCGTGCCGAGGAAGGGTTTGGCACCACCGCCACCAACCGCATCGCACAGGCAGTGCAGAAAAAGACCGGCATGGAGACCCGCGTGTGCATCCCGGGCCACATGCAGCGCGGCGGCAGCCCCAGTGCCTACGACCGCGTGCTGGCCACGGAATTTGGCAGCTACGCCGCAAAGCTGGTGGAAATCGAGCGCTATGGCGTCACCGTTGCCATGGTGAACGGGCACGTTACCCAGAACCGTCTGGCAGACATTGCCGGCAAGACCCGCAATGTTCCGGAGGGCTGCGAGCTGCTCACCGTTGCCCGCCGGATGGGCATCAGTCTGGGCTGAGGGGTCCGCACTCCGGGGCTCTCCCCCTGCAGAACCAACCGTTTCTTCAAGCCCTGCCGGCAGCCCGCAAACGGCCCGGCAGGGCCTTTTTGGCGCAAGAATCCCCCGGAGGGAGCCAAAGCCGCAGCCTCCTTTCTTTTTCGCACCCGGATATCCTGCAAAAGGAGTTGTAAATTGCCAAAAAAGAGGGTATGATAGAGAACATGGGAAGTATCCATTGCAGAAAAAAGGAGCGTGTCCTATGCGTGCCTATGAACGTCTTTTGAATTATGTCCGGGTCCACACCACCTCGGACGAAAACTCTGGTACCCACCCCTCTGCCCAGCGGGAATTTGACCTTGCCCGTCAGCTTGTGGAGGAAATGAAGAGCCTTGGCATCGAGGATGCCCGGGTGGACGAGCATTGCTACGTCTACGGTTCCCTGCCCGCCGCCCCGGGCTGCGAGGACAAGCCTGCCCTTGGACTGATCGCCCATCTGGACACCGCCAGCGATGCCAGCGGCGAGAATGTGCAGCCCGTGGTATGGGAGAACTACGACGGCGGCGATGTGACTCTGCCTGCCACCGGCATGGTGATGAAGTCCTCGGTGTTTCCGTTCCTGCGGTCCATGAAGGGCGAGACCCTCATCACCTCCGACGGCACCACCCTGCTGGGTGCCGATGACAAGGCCGGCATTGCAGAGATCCTGACCGCTGTGGAACTGCTGCAGCAGCAGGCTCTGCCCCACGGCAGGCTGTGCATCGCCTTTACCCCGGACGAGGAGATCGGCGAGGGCGCCGAGCTCTTCGACATCCCCGGCTTCGGCGCAGACTTTGCCTATACGGTGGACGGCGGGGACGCCGGTTCCATCGAGTATGAGAACTTCAACGCCGCGTCCGCCACCGTCACCGTCCACGGCTTCTCGGTCCACCCAGGCACCGCCAAGGGCACCATGATCAACGCCTCCAACGTTGCCATGGAGTTCCACAACGCGCTGCCGGTCGCGGCCCGGCCCGAGTGCACCGAGGGGCGTCAGGGTTTCTATCACCTGTGCCAGATGTACGGTGATGTGACCACCGCAAAGCTGGGCTACATCCTGCGGGACCACGACGCCGCCAAGCTGCAGTTCAAAAAAGACAACATGCTGGACATCGCCGCCTTCCTGAACGGAAAATACGGCGATGGCACCGTGGAGGTGGAGATCCGGGACAGCTACCGCAACATGCTGGAAAAGATCCAGCCGCATTTTCATCTGGTAGAAACCGCCCGCAAAGCCACCCGCATGGCGGGGCTGGAACCGGAGGAGGTCCCGGTGCGCGGCGGCACCGATGGTGCTGTGCTGAGCTGGAAGGGCCTGCCCTGCCCGAACCTTGGCACCGGCGGCTTCAACTTTCACGGCGTGTGCGAGTGCATCACTGCCGAGCGGATGGACCGCTGCACGGAGATCCTGCTGAGCATCATCAAACTGTACGCAGAGTAACTTTCAATCCGCATATTTCATTTCGTAGCGTTTTATGCTGTACCGCTCCCCCGAAAGGGGGAGCTTTTTTGCAAAACCAGCAGCATCGTGGTCGGGCCGGATACCGACGCGGCAGCTGCTGCTTTCTGTCTAATTCCTCCCCTGTAAAAAAGCAAAAGGCAGCGGCCGCAGCCGCTGCCCTTTGCCGTATAAAACGATTTTTCGCCAAAAAATGCTCCGTGCACCGCAGAGGGCATTCAAGGCTGCTCAGCCCACATTGATGTGCCCCACCGGCATGATCTTCCGCTTGTTGTCGGCAGGCTTTGCCGTCAGGCTCATTGCCAGTGAGACCGGGCCCACACGGCCCATGAACATGACCAGCATATACAGCAGCTTTGCACCGCTGTTCAGCTGACCGGTAACGCCCACCGACAGGCCAACCGTGCCAAACGCCGAGCAGGACTCGAAGATGCAGTCAATGACGCTTACCGCTTCCGAAGTGTTGTAATAGACCACCACCGCAGACCCAAGGGCTGCCAGCGCGCCAAGAACGATGATGGTCAGCGCGCGGTACACCGTCTTGGACTCAATGTGGTGCTCTGCAATGACGCAGTCGTCCCGGCCCTGCGCCACGCTGCGGATAGTCAGGATGATGACCGCGAAGGTGGTCACCTTCACACCGCCGCCGGTGGAGCCGGGTGCCGCACCGATGAATTGCAGCACGCTCATCAGCAGCTTGGTGACAGGACCGCAGGCGGCAAGGTCGATGGTGTTCATGCCGGCAGTACGGGTAGACACCGACTGGAACAACGCTGCCATCAGCTTCCCCGGCACAGTCAGCCCGCCCATGCTGTGAGGGTTGTTCCACTCCAGCAGTGCGATGCATGCTGCGCCGCCAAACCACAAGATCAGCGAGAAGGCCAGCACCACTCTTGCATGGAGGGACAGGCGGCGCTTTTGGCGGTACTGTCCCAGCTCCACCCAGACCATAAAGCCCAGACCGCCGGAAACGATCATAAATATGATGACCGCCTGCACATAGTAATTGTTCACATAGGGCGCCAGAGACGAATAGGCCCCAAACCGCCCGAACAGGTCAAAACCCGCATTGCAGAAGGCCGAGATCGCCGTGAACACGCTGATCCAGATGCCCTCGAACCCAAACTGCGGCACGAAGGCGAACAGCAGCAGCAGGATGCCGATGCCCTCAAACAGCGCTGCCAGCCCGATGACGATCTTCAGCACCTCTTTGGCCTGCGCGTAGCCGTCTGCCGAGACGCTCTCGCCCAGCAGGCGCAGATCCCGGAAGCCCATGCGCCGCCGCATCGCCAGCGCAAAAAAGCTGGTCAGCGTGACAAGGCCCAGACCACCCACCTGGATCAGGATCAGGATCACCGCCTGTCCAAAGCCTGTGAACTGGGTCCATGTGTCCCGCACGATCAGTCCGGTGACACAGGTGGCACTGGTGGCGGTGAACATCGCATCAATGATCCCCAGCTGCCCCTGCCTGCTTGCCATCGGTGTTGTCAGCAGCAGGGTGCCCAGTGTGATGACCGCCAGAAAGCTTACACAGATGATCTGCGTGGGGCTTGCTCCCTTGCGCCTGCGCGCCGGACAGCGGAAGATCCGGTTCCTTTTTATTTTTTTCATATTGCTCCTTTGCACGCAGCAGCTGCCGCCGCGCACTACCATTTTCTCGTTTCCTATAGAATACACCTTTTCTGCCGCAGGTTCAACTTGATTTTCGGTTCCGGATGCGGTATTATAATAAAGTATCTTGTCTCCGTAGCTCAGCTGGATAGAGCGTCCGCCTCCTAAGCGGAAGGCCGTGTGTTCGAATCACATCGGGGACGCCAGTTTAAGAACATGCGAAGGTCGTTTTTCGGCACGAAAGACGACCTTCGCATGTTTGTTGGCATCCGGCACCTGCTGCAGCTTGCCGCCGTGAGTTCCCTTTCTTTTCCACGCAGCACAAAACCTCCTCCTGCAGTCCCGTGAACTGCAAGAGGAGGTTTTTGTCATTTGTCTGGTTTTTTACCGTCTGACGGAACTGCGCAGCAAGGTGCGTTTTTACCCTAAAACGGCTTTAGCCGATCTCGTACCACTTGATCTCGTTGGCGTCCAAATGCAGCTCAAAGCTGCTGCCGCCGGTGGTGTAAACGGTGGTGTCCTGCGGCTCGTAGGTGTTGTTCACCACGCAGTATTTACCGTTCTTGACGTAGGCGTGCACCTCCACGTTGTAGTTGGAACTGAACCATGTATGCAGCTCCTCCTCGCTGTGGGCACTCCACAGGATCGCGCGGTACAGGGTGCGGCTGTTGGCAAAGCTGTACGGCACGCCGCTGATGTACACCGCACGCCCCTTGCCAAAGTCGTGGGCAGCCATCTGCACTTCCTTGTTCCGCTGCACCAGAATTTCGGTGCCCTCAAGGGCGTAGATGTTCTTTTTGCCCTCACCAAAGTCCATGGGCTGGTCGGCGTCCTGCAGGATGAAGTGGTCCGGGTGCTCTTCCCAGTTGTATTTGTCGTAGTTCAGGGTGAAGCCGTTCTCTTCCTCCACGCCCAGCACGCTGGCAAGCTGAAGGATATGCCCCTGATAGGGGTGGCCGGAGGGCTCGCCTACGCCGATAAAGCCACCTCCGTTCCAGACGAACCGACGGATGGCAGAGGTGATGTCCGCATCCTCCCACCAGATGCCGCCGGTGTGGGCAGTGTCGGCATCGCCCACATTGATGATGACATCCAGCTCATCCAGCAGAGCAGGGTCGTTCTTGATGTCCTCAAAGCTGATAAACTTCACCTCAAAGGGTGCGCCGGACAGCATCTCAATGACACCGGCGTAGCTGTAATTCTGCTTGTAATACAGGGCGTGGTGCACCATGTGGCAGCCCCAAGCCCGCATTTTGCCCCAGCAGTTCAGCACGGCAACGCGCTTGACGCAGTAGGGGGTGGTGCCCTTGATGTTCTCGTACAGCTGACGGAACTCGTTGCAGACGCTTTCCACATAGTCCACAAACTCCGGGAACTGCAAGGCCAGTTTCAGATAGCCGCCATAGCCGATGCGGTCGATGGGCTTGCGCAGGATGGCGCGGCGTGCGGTGACCCAGTTCTCCTTGGCTTCGCGCACGGGATCGCCGCCTTCATGGAAGGTGTCGGGGAAGAAGTAGGGCAGGAAACGACCCTCGGTGTACTTCACGCCCTCGATATCCGAGATCAGGCGCAGGGTGGAGCCGTTGCCCACGCTGCCCACTACGGCATCCAGACCGATGGTCCTGAACTCCGGCATGAAGGGCTCGGTGCCGATCCAGTGATCGCCGAGGAACATCATGGCTTCACACCCGCACTCGTGGGTGATGTCCACCATCTCCTTGGCAAGCTTTGCCACCTCGCGGCGCTGGAAGGCCTGAAAATCCCGGAATTCCTTGCTGGGCACCCGGTACTGGTTGTTGTAGTAGCCCTGATCAATGATGTACTCCGGGCGGAACTTGTAGCCCACCTCCTGCTCGAACTGGTTCAGGATATAGGGGCTGACCGAGGCAGAGTATCCGTACCAGTCCACGAATTTCTCCCGCTTCAGCTCGTCAAAGATCAGGGTGAACTGGTGGAAGAAGGTGGTGTAGCGGATGACGTTGACGTAGGGGTGCTCGGCAATAAACTTGCGCAGGCGCTCCATGGAATACTTGTGGGTCTTGGGCTGACGCACGTCAAAGGTGATCTGGTGCTCGAAGTTGGTCCAGCCGTTGGTGGTGGCGTTGTACATGTGCACCGGGTCCCAGATGAGGTAGGCGAGGAAACTGACGGTGTATTCGTGGAAGGGCACTGCCTGCACGGTCACGCTGCCGTCGGCGTAACTCCACTGTGCCGGGGGCACGGGCTGCCCGGTGGTGCGGTCCATGACCTCCCACCAGCGGGTGATGTCGTCGTTGGTGTTCACCTGCATCAGCTCCGGGCTGATGCCCTTCATCAGCGGGATGGTCACGGTGTCGCCGGGGGCGGTGTAAAAGCCGGTCATGATGTAGCACTGCTGTACCTCGTCCGGGTTTGCCTTTGCCCATGCGTTGTCCTTGCGGGTGGTATAGTAGGTGGAGTAGATCTTGGCGTCCGCATCCTTGAGCTGCTGCGGGAAGTCGGTGCCGTCGCAGTCGCGGATGGCATCAGCACCCCACTTTTTTAAGATCTCCAGCGTTTCGGGCACAACGTCCAAGTCTGTGGGAATGGTCACGCGCCCGGTCTTTCTTATTTTATCCATGGGAAACTCTCCTTTTGCCTCTCTTTGAATCGTAGGGGGTCAATCGTAGGCGGCGTTATACAGCGCCAGCACAGCCAGCAGCAGCGCTACGCCCACCAGCATGATGCCAAGCCCTGCCAGCTGCCCGGTCATTTTCCAGCCGGACACCACCAGCACCAGTGCCAGTACGAACAGCACCAGCATCAGGATCATGCGCAGGGCAGGATGGTTTTTCCAATATGCTTTCATCGTCTGTCACCTTAACCTTTCAGGCCGCCCACGGTCATGCCCTGCGTCAGCTGCCGCTGCACGCAGATGTACAAAATCAGGGTGGGCAGCATCACCAGCACCAGACCTGCGTACATCGTGCCGTACTGGGCGGCGCTCTGCTGCGCCTGCATCAGGTTCAAAAGACCGACCGGCAGGGTGCGGGGTGCCTTGGTGGAGCTCATCAGGGTCATGGAGATGATATACTCGTTCCAGAAGGACAGGAAGTTGAACAGGATAATGGTGATGATGGAGGGCTTTGCCATGGGGAAGATGATGCGGGTCATGGTGGAGAAGTAGCTTGCACCGTCGATATAGGCGGCCTCCTCAAAATCGTGGGGCAGGGTGGCAAAGTAGCCCGACAGCAGGTAGATGGTAAAGGGCAGCGCCGTGGCGGCGTACACCACCGCCAGCACCACCAGATTGTTCAGCAGAAAGCTGCTGCCGAAGTGGCCTTTCAGCCACACATCGCCGTCCCGCAGCATCAGGAAGATGGGCACCACGATGTAGTTCACGTTGATGAACAGGCCCGCCATGAACAGGGTGTTCAGCACCTTGCGCCCTTTGAAGTGGAAGCGGGACAGGCAGTAGGCGGCGGGCAGGGCAACGATCAGCAGCAGCACCAGCGCCAGCGCGGTGACGATGACGGAATTGAGCATATATTCGCCCATCTTGGCACCGTTCCATGCGTTGACAAAGTTCTGCCAGTAGAACCCGGCGGGCAGTGCCCAGGGGTTGCCGTAGAATTCGGCATTCTGCTTGATGGAGGCCATGAACACCCATGCCACCGGCACGATGATGGTGACCGCCAGCAGCACCAGCACAAAATAGATGAAAAACTTGTACAGACCTTCCGCAGAGCGGGAAGATTTTTCGGTGGTATTCTGCATCTTCTTCCCTCCTTAAAATTCCAGCGTATCGCGGTTGGTGACCTTGTTGACACAGGCGGACAGGGCAAACGAGAACAGGAAGATGACCACGCCGATGGCCATACTGTAACCATACAGGCCAGCGTCTTTCTGGCTGTACATATAGCTCAGCGCCACATCCGATGCGCCGTTGGGCCCGCCGCTGGTCATGGCCTTGACGAACAGGAAGGCCATGTTGATGGTGGAGATGATAAAGAAGGTCAGGGTGGTGCGGATATTCGTCCAGATCAGGGGGATGGTGATCTGGAAGAACTGGGTCAGCCGCCCCGCACCGTCCAGATTGGCGCTCTCGTACAGGCTGATGGGCACGGCAGACATGGAGGCCATATACATGACCATGTAGTAGCCGATGGCCTGCCACACCATGGCAAGGATGATGGAGGGAATGACCAGCTTTTCACCCTTCCACAAAATGGGGTCGCTCATGCTGCGGAACAGGCCGATAATACTGTTCAGCATACCGTTTTCCGGCTTATAGATGGCCGAGAAGATGCCGGAGATGACAACCACGGACAGGATGTTGGGGATGTAGAAGATGATGCGGAAAAAGTTCTGGCCTTTGATCTTCTCCCGGGTCAGGATGGCGGCAAACACCAGTGCAAAGGCAAAGGTGACAATGGTCACAACCACCACCAGCAGGATCATATTCTGCATGGAGCGGATGAACTGGGCATCCTTCAGCAGATGCTGGAAGTTCTCAAGTCCCACAAAAGTCTCGTTGGGAGAATAGGCCCCCCGCTCATACAGACTCATGCGAAACACGTTGAGGGTGGGCAGGATCATAAAGAGGAAAAACAGGATGGTAGCCGGTGCCACACAGAGGAACACGAACCGTTTGCGGCTTTTATCCGTTCTCATAGGGGTCTGACCGCTCCTTTCTTGATCATGTTGCGGTATTGCCCAAAAAAAGCGGAGGCGGTAAAAACCGCCCCCGCTGGGCAGGGCTTGTCAAAATTACTCGATGATGTTGGCGCGCATCTGGTCGCTGGCGGACTTGATGCCGTCGATCCACTGCTGCTCGGTCATGCTGCCGGACACCAGAGAGTTGACAGGGTCGAAGAACACGGTGCGCACTTCCACGCCGGGGATGGCGCTGAAGGCTGCAAAGTTGCCCATGGCGGCCTTTGCGCCGTTGTCGTAGATGGAGTAGAACATCTTGTTGTCGCCTTCCAGACTGTCGGCGATGCCCAGCACAGGCTGGATAGCGCCGCTCTCGGCGAACAGCTTGCAGGCTTCGTCGCTGTACAGGTAAGCCACGAACTGCTTGGCGGCATCCTGATGCTCGGCACCGGCGGGGATCCATGCCTGCTCGAACCAGGTGTAGCTGTAACCGTCGCCGCCGGCCTTGACAGCGGGCAGGGCGGTCATGCCCCACTCAAAGCCGTCTGCACGGGGAGCCTCGGCCATCTCGCCCACGATCCAGGTGCCGTTGGGCATGAACAGAGCCTTGTTGTCCAGCACCAGCTGCTGGTTCTGGGTAAAGTCCTGATCGTTGGCCTGTGCGGGGGTGATGGGGTTGGTGTAGGAAGCCAGCTTTGCCACGATATCAAAGCAGGTCTTTGCCTCGGGGGTGTCCCAGATGCCCTCTTCGTAGTGGGTAGCCTTGTTGAAGAAGTCGGGGCCGCCTGCGGCGTACATCAGCGCATAGAAGAAGGCGTCGAAGTAGCCGGTGGTGGGGTAGGTGAACAGGTAGGTGCCCTCAGCGGCAGCCTTGTCGCCCAGTGCCCACATCTCGTCCCAGGTCTTGGGCACGTCCCAGCCCTTTTCCTTCAGGAAACCGGCGTTGTAGAACAGGCCGCAGGGGCTGTAGAACATGGGAGCCAGATAGGTCTTGCCGTCGCCGTAGGGGTTGGTCAGGGAGGTGTCGGTAAAGCCGCCGGCGATCTTCTCGCTCACCTTCTTGCTCTCGCCGGGCACGGTCATGCTCAGCACATCGGTGATGTCAGCGATCAGGTTGCCCTTGATGAACTGCTCGGTCAGGGCAGCTTCACGGCCGGTGGCCAGATGGACCACGTCGGGGTAGTCGCCGCCCTGCATGGAGGGGCCGATGACGTCCTCCAGCTTCTTGTCGGTGGTCAGGTCCACTTTGATGCCGGTCTGGGCGGTGAAAGCCTCGGTGACCTTCTTCCACATCTCAGCACCATAACCGGTCTCGATGGCAGCGACCTTGATGGTCACGTCCGCTGCCACGGCGGAAGAAGCGGCAGAAGATGCCACGCTGGAAGCGGTAGAGCTGGAAGAGCCGCCGCAGGCAGCCAGACCCAGTGCAGCAGCGCCCACGCCAGCGGCCTTCAGGAAATTACGACGAGAAATGCGTTCCATAATGTTGTTTCCTCCATCTTGATGATTCCGTTCGTACACAGCCGGGTCAAACAGGTCTTGCCGGTTGGCTGTGAGTTTTTCTGACTCCAATATAGAGGTTTTTCCCATCCTGCACAAGGGGTTTGTTGTTTCATTTTTTATGTTTCTTGCTTTTCATAAATTTTCTTCAGCAAAAGTGCTAAATTTTGCACCTTGTTTTTAGCAGTTTCTCCCATGCTGTAACCATTCCGACATATTTTATTCTCTTAAAGCGAACAAAAATTAGAAACATTCCCAAAAACAAGGCTTGCTTTTTTCCCTCATCCTCTCTATAATAATAGATAGTCTGTACAAAAAAGAACGTTTCACCCTTATATTTTTATCTTCTTGTTATTTTCTTTATATATTTTGCGCTTTCCAAAGGAACTGATGTGTTATGAGCAACCAGCGCTTTGATATCCGCCACGCGCCCGCCCCGCGGGAATCCTTCCGGCTGCTGTACATCAGTAAAAGCCGGTTTGGCGGAGACTGGACCAGTACCACCCACACCCACGCCTGTACCGAGCTGTTCTACTGCCTCAGCGGCGAGGGACAGTTCTACCTTGCCGGGCAGCTGTTCCCGGTCAAACCGGACGATCTGGTCATCGTGAACCCGCAGGTAGAGCACACCGAACTGAGCCTGAACGCCTCCCCGCTGGAGTACATCGTGCTGGGCGTGGACAACATGGAGTTTTTGTTCAACCGGGCAGACAGCTCCTACGCCATCTTCAACTGCCGCGAGAACCGGGAGCGGATGGTCACCCTGCTGCACATGCTGCTGACCGAGGCAGACCGCAGTCTGGACGGCTGCGAGACCGTCTGTCAGGATCTGCTGGAGGTGCTGCTCATCTGGCTGGTGCGCTGCACCACCCTCTCGTTGCAGCTGGAAGAAGCGCCCCGGACCGAAAACCGGGAGTGCGCCGAGATCAAGCGGTTTCTGGACACCAACTACCGCGAGGACGTCTCGCTGGACCGCCTTGCCGAGATCGCTCACCTGAACAAATACTATCTGGCCCACACCTTCCAGAAGGAATACGGCATCTCCCCCATCACCTACCTGAACCGCCGCCGCATCGAGGAAAGCAAGTATATGCTGGGCAACACCGGTCACAGTCTGGCGCAGATCAGCGAGCTGATGGGTTTTTCCTCCCCCAGCTATTTTTCCCAGTGCTTCCGCAAAGCGGAGGGCATGACCCCCAACGAATACCGCCGTCAGGTGCGGCAGGGACAACGCCCTGCTGCGGCAAAGCGGCACAAAGAATAAAAACGAGGAGCTTACCATGAAATCTGTCACACTTTCTCTGCTGCAGGAAGCGGCAAATGCCTTTGAATTTGGCGGGCCTGTGCTTTGCGAGCTGCACCATTACGGCGAGGGGCACATCAACGACACCTTCCTCGTCTGGCGCGACGACCATTCCAGACGGTTCATCCTGCAGCGCATCAACACCGACACCTTCACCGATCCCGTGGGCCTGATGGAAAACGTTTGCGGTGTCACCCGCCACCTGCGCGCCAAGATCGCTGCCGAGGGCGGCGACCCCCTGCGCGAGACCCTCAACGTGGTGCCTACCCTGACCGGCAGCAGCTGCTACATGGACACCGAGGGCGGCGCATGGCGTGCCTACGACTTTGTCGAGGGCACCGTCTGCCTGCAGCAGGTGGGCAGCGAAGCCGATTTTTGCACCGTAGCCGAGACGCTGGGCAGGTTCCAGAACCAGCTTTCTGATTACCCTGCCGCTACCCTGCACGAGACCATTGCCCGCTTCCACGACACCGCCAACCGCTACGCAAACTTTGAAAAGGCGCTGGCTGCCGACAGCATGGGCCGCGCCGCAGGCATCGCGGACGAGATCGCCTTTGTCCGCGCCCGGCAGGCAGACTGCCATGTGCTGCTGGACCAACTGGCTGCCGGTGACATTCCCCTGCGGGTCACCCACAACGATACCAAGATCAACAACGTGCTCATTGACAAGGCCACCGGCAAGGGCATCTGCGTCATCGACCTTGACACGGTGATGCCGGGTCTGTCCGCCTACGACTTCGGCGACTCCATCCGCACCGGTGCCAACGACTGTGCCGAGGACGAGCCGGACCAGAGCAAGGTGCACTTTGACCTGCACCTGTACGAAGTGTTTGCCAAGGGATACCTTTCCACCGCCGGGGCTTCCATGAGCCTTGCGGAGAAAAAGAGCCTTGCGTGGGGTGCCCGGCTGATGACGCTGGAGTGCGGCACCCGCTTTTTGACCGACTATCTGGAGGGCGACCACTACTTCCACACCGCCCGCCCGGACCACAACCTTGACCGCGCCCGCACCCAGTTCACGCTGGTGCGCCAGATGGAGGAATGCTTCGACCAGATGCTGGACATCGTCAGCCGCAGCGAAGCCTGACCCCACCGCAACTGCTTTGCCATCTCCCCATTTTCGTATCGCATACAGCAAGAGCAATGGACGGTCCTGAAACGGGCCGTCCATTGCTCTTTTTGCTCAAAGCCGGACAGCGGCAGCTCTCCGGGTGGAAAGCTGCCGCTGTCTGCGTCATCGTTCTTATTTTTCAGGCGTTCCCGCCGGAGCCTGCGTCAGGGATTGAAGATGCCCTGGAAGGTATCGTAGATCTCCTTTGCCGCCTGTGCGCTCTGAATGATGGATCTGACCACATCCTCTGCGGTAACCTGCGGCGCAGAGCTGTCGGAGGACGGCGTGCTCGGCGCACTGCTGGGCGAAGAGCTCTTCTTGGAAGAACCGGAGTTCTTCTTGCCGGCAGAGGAGCTCTTGGAGGGCGTGGATGCCACAGGCAGGATCTGCACAGCCATTTCCTCCTGATAGGGGATGTCGGCAACGGCAACGCCATGACCGTCCGGAGCAGCATCGTACCAGTACACCGTATCAAACTGGGCAAAGGCATACTGGGTGTCGCTGATCTTCTTTACTGTGGTGCGGGTGCCCTTGGCGGCGGTGTAAGCGGCAGTCTGGCTGCCGGTGGCGTTGGTTGCCGTAAAGGTCATTTCGCCGTCCTCATAACCGTCGGTATAGTTTCCGGCAAATTCCAGCGTGGTACCGTCTGCGGTGGTCTTGCGGTATGTACCCGTTCCGTTGGGCAGATCGTTGGCCCACGCGCCGGTGTACACACTGTAATTGCCCGCAAACAGCTGGACGCCATCGCCGCTGCGCTTGCCGTCCACCAGCTGACCATAGTAGATGCCCGTTTCATCCATCACGACTTCCTTGGCATCTGCCGGCAGGCTGGCCCGGATGTGGTCCCACTGGGCTCCGGCATCCATCAGCCAGCCGTTGACATAGGACAGCGCCGCATCGCCCAGCGCCCCGGCATCGCCGTACTGCTGCAGCACCACCTTCAGGGTGTCGAAGTCGCCGCTGGTGAACCAGCCGATCATGCTGTTGTACAGTTCCACCGCAGACTTCTGGTCTGCCAGATACTTCACCGGGTCCTTGATGGCCTTGCCTCCAACGGTCAGCGTGCCCAGCGCGGGCAGCTGGCTCATGGGCTCAGCCTGACACTGATCCACGCTCAGCACTTCCAGCGAAGTCAGCGCCGTCAGCGGGGTGTAATCCAGGATCTGATTGTTGGACAGGTCCAGTTCCTTCAGTCCGGTGCAGCTCTGCAGGAACGAAAGCTCGGTCAGCGCATTGCCGGACAGGTCCAGCTCGCGCAGGGAAGCGGGCCACGCAAGGCCGCTGCACTGTTCGCTGGTCAGCTGCCCGTTGGTCAGGGCCAGACGGTCCAGCGCGTCCATCCCGGACAGGGCTGCCAGACCGTCCGGGTACTGCATCCCGTCTATGGACAGCTCTTCCAGCTTCTCCAGCTGGGCAAGAGTCCCCAGCTTTTCCTCGTCCAGCTCGGTATTGCCCGTCACCGTCAGGCTGGTCAGGCCGGTCAGCTTGGACAGCTTGGTCCAGTCCTCTTCGGTGGGGTCCTCCATCGTCAGGCTGGTGGTCTCCGCAATGCTGTAAGACGTCCCGCCGATGGTGACCTTCCTGCTTTCGGCAAGCTTCTTCCATGCAAAGAAGCCGCCCGCAGCCAGCGCTGCCACAAGCAGCAGCACCGCAGCGATCAGGAGCAGCACCTTGGGGCCGCCTTTTTTTCGGCCTGCCGGAGCGGGCTGCGGCTGCTCCGGCAGCGGTGGGACGGGCGGAACCATGTTCCCTGCCGAAGGCTGCGGCTCGTCCTCATAATCATACTGCGGCTCTGTCTCAAAAAAGCTCTGGGCGTGCACCTCTTCCGCCGCGGACGCGGAGTCCTGCGGTTCTTCCGGCACCGCCGCATCGGCAGCTGTTCCCGGCTGGATCCACGGCACAAAGGCCGTGGCATCTTCCGCCGGAGCTTCCTCGTTCTGCTGCGGCAGCGGGGGCTGTGTCCCAAGCGTTGCATCCAGCATATCGGCGGCGGAGACGGCTTCCTTCGGCACTGCCGGGCTTGCAAAGACCGACTCCGTAGCCTCCAGCATGTCGGCGGCAGGGGCAGTTTCCTTCGGCACTGCCGGGCTTGCAAAGACCGACTCCGTAGCATCCTCTGCCGGGGCGGCATCGGGCAGAAGGGTCACCGTCTCATCCGATTCCGGCTGCACAGGTTCTGCCGGCATCTCCGGGAACTTATGCCCGCAGACCTTGCAGAATTTTTGCGCATCGAACTCTGCTTTTGTTCCGCATTCCGTACAAAATTTCATGGCAAGTTTTCCTCCCTGTCAAATACGTTCCGGTTTCACCGAAAAGTTTACGGCCACAGCTGCACATCCGAGACGATCATCATGCCCCTGTCCTGCGTGTGCACGACCACCTTCAGATATTCTGCTCCTGCAATGTTTGCCGTAACGGTCAGCTGATCGGTCTTTTGACCAACGACCGGCGAGGTCTGCACCAGCACATCGTCGGCATAGATCTGCACATAGCCGGTGCCATCTGTGGACGTACTCTTGTAAGGCACCAGATTGAAGGTGATGGACGAATATTTGCCGTACACACGGTACTCTGCCGAATAGATCTGCTCCGAGCTCCAGTAATCATCACCCAGAACAACATAGTTCACCGCGTTGGAGTAGTCGTTGCCGAAGGGGTCCTCCGGGGCGGTGGTGTTCCACTCCCAGCCGCCGTTCAGCACGGACAGGGTGGACAGGGACACCGGCTGCGAGGAGGACACCTGCTCCAGCTTGGCGGTCAGGGTGCTGTTGCCGGGCAGATCCTTCAGCGCGTTGTTCACAAGGATCCGCGCACCGGAGAAATCCTTGGCGGCGATCTTTTCATCGGCCTGTGCCGCCACCGCAGAGACGTAGTTCTGCTCGTAGAGCGACAGCTTGACCTTCAGGGAAGCCTCCTCTCCCACGATGTCCATGGCCTCCTTGATGGCCTTGTAGGCATTCAGATAATCGCCGGAGGACTCATAGTCGGCAGCCGTTTCCGCTGCGGACTTCTTGTAGCTTTCCTTGTATTCTGCGGTCTTTTGCAGAAGATCCGCATCATTGCCCAAACTGGTCTGTGCCAGCTGAAGGGTCTTGAGCGCAGACTTATAGTCCTTGGCGGCAGCGTACTCGGCTGCCTGTTCCAGCGCTGCCTGCTTGTCCTGCGCCGTCTGCTGCAGGGTGTACTCCGACTGCTTTGCGGTCAGCTCCGGGTCATCCGGATACTTGGTCAGGCCGGTCTGCAGGGTCTTGAGCGCCTCGGCATAGTCGCCTGCGTCTGCATAGGTCTGTGCATCTGCAAGCAGCGTTTCGATCTCCTGCTTTTTCGCGCTCTGCGCGTTGGCTTCGCTGATGGCTCCGCCGATCAGCGGCAGGTTCTCGCCCTTGTCCGGCAGCACCGCAGGCAGCACGAACACCGCACCAGCTCCCAGCACCACCAGCAGCAACAGGATCAGCAGCCACTTTTTGCCGCCTTTTTTCTTCTTCTTTTCTTTTTTCTTCTTGTCCTTCGGCGGTTCCTTCCCCGCCGGAGTCTGGGCCGGGGCAGCCTCCTTTTGCGGTGCCTGCTTCGGCTTGTCCGCCGGGCGGGGCGGCTGCACCGGAGAGGGACCCGGCACGATGCGGTCGGTCGCATCGCTCGGCACCGGCTGCGGGCGGGCGGGTCGGACGGCAGGCTGTGCGCCCTGCAGGTTCTGCAGTGCCCGCTTCATCACCGAAGCCGTTTTGAAGCGCTTTTCCGGGTCATAGGCGCAGGCGCACAGGATCAGGTTTGCCAGATCCCGGGAAGCCTTGCGGGGCGGCGGCAGCGGCTCTCCACGCAGACGGCGGTTCAGCGCATTGGCCCGTGCCTCGGCGTTGTTGTCCTGCTCTGCGTTTTCAATGAAGGGCAGATAATAGTCGTTCATCAGGCGGTAGAGCACGATGCCCAGCGAGTAGATATCCACCCGGCTGTCGTAATCGGTGCCGCGGGACACCTCCGGTGCCATGTAATTGTAGGTGCCCTTGATGGAATTGCTGCTCTGCGCCGCAGACAGCTTGCGTGCGATGCCAAAATCCCCCAGCTTGAAGAAGCCGAACTCGTTGAGAAAGATGTTCTCCGGCTTGATGTCGCGGTGGATGATGCGCTTTTTCTCGCAGATCTCCAGCGCCGAGCACAGGTCGATGCCCAGACGGATGACCTGATCTTCGGTCATGGGGTGACTGAGCCGCCAGCTGGTGAAGGGGGTCAGCAGCTCCATGCGGATATAAATGTCCCAGCCGATCTCGCCGGTGCGCTCGATGACCTTGTAATCCTCCACCGACACGATGTTCTGGGTGGCTTTCAGAGACTCCATCACCTCGATCTCGCCCACAAAATCATCCACGATGCCCTGCAGGAAGGTCCGGGTCCCGTCAATGTTCATGCCTTCCGCACGCAGTGCTTCCACCTCGGATGCGCTTTTGGGGATCGAGATAACCTTGATCGCCGAATAGCTGACCAGGTTGTGATCCTGCCGGACCGCCTTATAAACGGTGCCGTAGGCTCCGCTGCCGATCTCCTCCACGACCCGCCATTCGGGCCACACTTTTTCAATTTGCTGCGTCATTTCTGATTCCTCCTGTATTCAAAAAAGCCGTCTGATCTTATCCCACAAACCGGGGGTCTGCCGCTGTTTTTCCACCTCCAGAACAAGGATGGTGACATTGTCTTTTCCTCCGTTGTCCAGTGCATTCTGCAGCAAAAGCTGCGCCGCATGTTCCGGGGGATGCTCCTTCAGGATGCGGGCGATCTGCTGCTGCGGAACCATATCGGTCAGTCCGTCGGAGCACAGCAGATACCGGTCCCCCGCCGCATACGGCAGAGATGCATAATAGGGGCAGAGCACCAGTTCCTCCGGCGGGATGCCCAGAAACTGGGACAGGGGTGCTTTCTGCCCAAACGGCGCGATGGAAAGATGATCCTGCGAGATCTGCGTCATCTCCCCGCCGGTCAGCCGGAAGATCTTGCTGTCGCCAAGATTGCACAATTCCACGCCGTTTTTGTCTGTCAGCAGCATGGCTGCCGTGGTCCCGCAGGTGCCCAGACCGTTCTGTGCCGCAAAGTCGCAGATGGCTTTGTTGGCCCCGCAGCAGATGGTCTCCAGCGTCTGCCGCGGGGTGCCGGTGCGGGGCGTGCGGAATGCGGTCTCTGCCGCAAGATAGGACGCTGCCTCTCCGCGCTCCTCGCCGCCCATGCCATCGAACACGCCGAACAGCGAGCTCTGCCCGGACAGGACTGCGCCCGTGACAGGGACGCGGCTGCCCTGCGGTGCATCGGGGCGGGCATAGATGCCGCCGCACAGGAAGTTGTCCTGATTCATGCGCCGCCGCCTGCCGATGTGGCTGAGACAGGCATAGGTGATTTGATATTCCATACGATCCCTCCCGCAGAATTTGTCGTTATCGGATCTGTGCCAGCACCAGAGAATAGTTGTCCGGTGCGCCATGGGAACAGACGATGGCGCTGATGCGGTCCAGCGCCTGCTTCAGGTCCTCGCTGCGGGCTGCCTGCAGCAGCTCTGCCTGAAAGGATGCCGGCGGACAGTAGCGGTAAACGCCATCGCTGCACAGGGCAAAAAGGGTGCGGCGCGCCACCTGTCCGGTCTGCACCGTGTAGCGGGCAGCGTACTGCGAGCCGATGCAGTTGGTCAGCTTGCCTTCCAGCTCCTGGTCCTCCGGGCCGCGGGCATGGTACACATCGTCAGTGCTCAGCTGGCACAGCTCGGTGCGCAGCAGCCCGTACCGCAGCCGGTAGCAGCGGCTGTCCCCGGCTGTCAGCAGCAGATACTGTCCTTCGTTGATCCACAGCACCACCACGGTGGAGCCGCAGTACTGGTCGGCGGGGGTGCGGGCATTCAGCTCTGCCGCGCAGTCGTCCAGCAGCGTCTTGAAATGCTCTGCCAGCTCCTGCAGGGGCATCTTCCGGGCTGCTTCCAGCCAGTTGTTCCACCAGTCGGTCAGGGCCTGCGCGATCAGGCCGCTGGCCTGCTCTCCTGCGTAGTGTCCGCCCATGCCGTCCGCAAGATAGCACAGACAGGTCTCCCCTTGCGCAAACATTCCGGCACGGTCCTGATTGACGGTACGCTTCAGGCCGGTCTTGCACAGCACACCGCCCTGCAGCCCGCTCAACGGATCACCGCCTTCATGGTCTCGTTGCCCATGTTCAGCGTAAAGCTGTCGGGCAGCGGCATTTCCGGCACCGTGGTCCTGCCGTTGACTCGGGTGGGGTTGGTCTTGCTGTAATTGGTGATGCACACCGTCCCGTTCCGGACAAAAAGATCGCACTGGTGATGAGAGACCGACGGGCGGTTCAGCACCAGACGGCAGGTCGCGGCGCGTCCGATGCTCACCACCCCGTCCAGCGGGAGCTCATAGGTGTTGACCGGGTTATTCAGGTCGGTCAGGTGCAGCGTCCGGGGCTGTGCATTTCCGGGTGCGCCGCCTGCCGCGCCGGAGCGCGGATTATTGAACATCCGCACGGTGGCGTCTCCGGAGGCCGCCGTCGTCACCGGCTGCGGTTTGGGGGCAGCCGGCTGCGGCGCAGGTCTGGGCGGCTGACGGTCCGCGTTCCATGTCTGTTGGATCCCGCTGCCGTTGTCGTCCACCGTCACGATCACCGTTCCGTTGCGGGCGGGGATCTCCGGGGCCTTCTTTTCCGGCTTTTTGGCTTTTTCGGCGGCCTTTTTCCGGCAGAGCAGGATCACCACGACCGCAAGGAGGAGCACCGCCGCGCCCGCGCCTGCCAGAACGATCCACACCAGCTGATGATCGCCGGACGCCGGCTGCTGCACCACCGAGGAAGCCGGAGCGGCCGGTTTGCTGGCTGCTACAGAGGACGATGCCGCCACAAAGGGCATCTCCAGCTTTGCCGTGTAGGCTGTGCCTCCGCAGGTCACCTGCAGCGCACGGGACGAGCCATCGCACACCTCGTCCGGCAGCTTTGCCGTGACCCGCATGGCACTGTTGTATTCGCAGATCCCCTCGGCAATGGCATAGGGGTCCTGCGTGTCTCCCAGATAATAGGACTGCCCCTGATTCACCCGGGAGAGTGCCAGCAGATTTTCCAGCCGGGTCTTGCGCTCTGCCGTGTCATTGGAGCCGCAGCCAACGGTGTAGATGGGATAGCCGCAGCTGCGCAGCAGTCCTTCCAGCTCGGTGCGGGTATAGCCGATCTGCTTGTCGTCCACGCCGTCCGAGATGATGACGACCCGGCAGAACTGGACCGGGTCTGCATCGTGGAGCGTCTGCACTGCCTCGTAGACCCGGTCGGTCAGCTGGGTGTTCTGGTTTTCATATAAAATGCTGTCGATGGCACTGCCCAGCGACAGATAGTCGCTTTGAGCCGTGCAAAGATAGCGAATGTCATCGGAAATGGTGGCAATGGTATACAGTTCGCCCTGCATCCGGTTGCCCACCAGAGTGTCCAGTAGTTTTGTTATGATCTCCCGGTTCTCCTTGGGGATGGACAGGGAGTTGTCCAGCAGGATCAGAGTGTGGACCGGGTGCTCCAGCTCCGAGATGGCTTTGGTCTGGATGCCGGTGCATTTTGCGCTGCCTGCAAGGCATTCGGTCACCTCTCCGGACTGCGGCAGATACAGCACTGCGCTCTGCTCTGTGACGGCTGCCCAGACAGCGTTGCTGCCCGCACAAACGCTGTACAGACCGCAGCCCACAGCCCACAGCAGTGTAACCAGCAAAGCCGCCGTTCGTTTCAGTGTCCTCATGGTTTCGTGTACCTTTCTTCTCAAATGATCGTTGTTGTCCTGCACAATAAAACAGGCAGCTCGCTGTCGGAGAAACTTCAAAGCGGCGAGCTGCCCACATCACATCACGTAAACAACCCGGAGGCATTGTGCCGGAGATGTGCCATGCTATCTTTCATTTCCTGTTCCAGCGCCGCATACTCGGTCAGCGCATCCTCGGTCACAGTGATCAATTGTGACAGGTCGCGCTCCATGCGGTCCAGACGCTGTTGGATCCGTGTCAGCTCCTTCTGGTGCATGGTATCGTAGTTTTTGCTCTGCCGGATCAGCTGAGAAAAGCGTCGCACATGACGCAGCTGTTCCTGCACGGTCTCGTTGTGCTGTTCCAGACGCCCCGGGTCAAGATAAAACTCCATCAGGACTGGAACAGGCTCTGCACCTTCTTGCGGGCATCCTCCAGCTTCTGCTTGGTGTCCGTTGCAATGGTATTTGCGCTCTCGTCCGCTTCCTTGAAAGCCTTCATGTTCTCTTCCACAGCCTTATACGCCGTCTTGACGTTTTCGATGTTCTCGCCGATGACCTGATAAGCCTCGTCCTGTGCATCACCGGACCAGAACTGGGGGATCTCGGCACGGCGCTGGTTGTACTCCTCGCGGGCAGCCTCCAGTTCCTTCATCTTGGACTCCAGCTGGGTAACGGCGGTAGAATAAGCGCTGGTCTTGAAGTTCAGCTTGATCGCATCAAAGCTTGCCATAATAGATTGCTCCTTTCAGTTTTTCAGACATGATACAGACAGGGCGAAGGTCAGATAAACACCGCTACGATCTTCGCCACTGCTGTTACTGTGCTGACGACCTTCGTTGTAAATTCGATCA
The DNA here is from genome assembly GCA_934513205.1 of uncultured Faecalibacterium sp. Classification (GTDB taxonomy): domain Bacteria; phylum Bacillota; class Clostridia; order Oscillospirales; family Ruminococcaceae; genus Faecalibacterium. The sequence continues at coordinate 246,485 of CAKSWU010000001.1, forward strand.
CCTTGTTGAGCTGCTCTGCTATTGCCTGGACCACCTCTGCAAACTGCTTGACCATGGTGGAAAACTTGGTCACATAACCTGCAGCGGCCTTCACGAGCTTCTCGCCGATGCTGCCGCCTTCGTCCGAGCTGCCCAGATCCTGAATGATCTGAGAGACCTGACTCATGGTCTGATTGACCTTCTCGTTGATCTTCTCCACGGCGTCACACCACTGACCGCCGCGCTGGCTGTCGATTTTCATTGCTGCAGATGCCATAATACAATACCTCCAATAAATGTTTGTTCCGATCAGTCGTCAAAGATGACGCGCAGATCGTTTTTTATTCCATCAAGCTGCTGCAGAAGGAGATCTGTATTTTTTCTGTACGCGTCCAGCAGTTCTCCGCCCACGCAGCCTGACAGTTCGTCTTTGTCCTGTTCCAACAGCTGATACAGGGTATTCAGTTCGCTCACGCAGCCTGCGTAAAGCTCATCAATGTAATAATCCATGGATCCTCACTGTTCAGAACAGGATCAGGTGGTCGCCCATTTGCACACCGCTGTCCTCCAGCGATACTTCCGTGGGCAGCACCCTCTGGTCCTCGCGCCGGCACAGCACTTCTGCGCCGGAAGGGATGTAGGCTCCCACCGTCAGCTCCGCCAGAACCTGATACAGCAGTTCGCACATCAGGCCCGGGGTGATGGTCTTGGGCGCCGTGAAATCAAAGATCTGTTCCACCGAGGGCACCTCGATGGTCAGCAAAAGCTTGTCCATGCCGTTTTTCCGCCTTACAACTCAAGGGTAAAGATGTTCCGGTCATCCGGGTCCTCCTCCTCATGGGTGCCGCAGGGCATCGTGAGGGTATAGTCCTGTCCATCGTACTTCATGGTGCAGCTGCACCGGGTCTTGCCGGGGATGCCGTACTGGTACTCCTCCCAGCGGGCAAAGCACTTTTCTTCCGTTTCTTCGTTGAAGCGCAGGATCTGCTGCTGGGGGTTGAACTGCTCCAGCAGGGAATCATCCCGCTGCTGCCCACACTGGGAAAAGCGCTCCCGGAAGCAGCCGGTATAATACAGGTTGTAGCCGCGGCCGCGCTGCAGATTGGCGTAGTCCGTCATTTCTTCCTGCTTGCCGCCTGCCGCAAACAGCGCACCCAGACCCACCTTAGTTCCCACAGGAAGAACGCTTTCCAGCTCCTCAAATGCTTCAAACCAGACCATCAGCGGCTTTGTTTTGCTGCGGATGAAGTCAAAGGCTTTCAGTGTAGAAGCTGGATCAGCGACATCCAGATCATGCTCCTTACAGTATTTGCGTTTCAGGTCCGCACGTTTCTGCATCTCCTTGACCAGCTTATCGTACAGGCGTTCGCTGTCCGCTTCGGTGGCGTCCAGCAGGATCATGTCCGTGCGCTTCTGGTATGCCTTCAACAGCGGGGAACCCTCGCTGAACAGGCTGTTCTTCTTTTTCTTAAAGACCAGCACCTGCATCCCCTCGCGGGCATAGGCTTCCAGCAGGTTCGCAAAGACCTTTTCCCGGGTCTCCGGCTCCTCTACCACCACCGACAACGCAAACATCTGCCGCAGCGGCAGTGCAATGGGGTTCCCGGTCTGGTCATCGTACCCCAGCGGGACGCGTCCTGCCGGGAACTTCTCGCAGAAGGCGGAATATTCCTCGCGGCCAAAGGTGATGCTGCGCAGCTTTTTGGCGCGCCATTCCGCGATCAGGAGGCACTGCTGATACCGGCCCAGCTGCTTTTTGAGGTAGTCCTTGTGGATCATCAGCGCCTTTTCTTCCGGGAAGCGCTCACAAACCTCTGCATACTGCTCGGTGCACAGCTGCAGCAGCTGCTGCAGCTGCTTTTTTTCTTTGGTCAGGTGTTCCAGCTCCAGCTGATAGCCTTCGGTCTGGACATCCATTTTGTCCGCCATGGTCAATTCTCCTTGCTTTCTCAAATGATGGACACTTCATCCGGGTCCGGTTCCGCATGGATCAGCTCACCGCAGGGCATCGAAAGCCCGGCAAATTTGTCCTGATAGTACATGACGCAGTGGTTGTACTGCTCGTCCGGCTCGTTGACCAGCATATATTCCTGCGGCAGCGGGATCGCACCGCATTTGTCCAGCTGTCCGCCGAACATCAGGGTAAACTTCTGCGGGTTGAAGGCGTCTGCCAGCGGTGTCTTGGCTGCGGTCCGCGTGTACTCACCGGGGCCAAAGCAGGCCGTGTAATACAGGTTGTAGCCGTAGCCGTTGTTCCTGCTTCCGACTGCATTCGGATCCTGCGCACGGAACAGTTCCTGGAATGTCACCGCCTGACCATCGTACAGCGAGGTGGCAAACTCGTAGAAGCTCTCAAAGATCACCATTACCGGTGTGCTGTGCTCGTGGATGTACCCAAACGCCCGCAGCACATTTCCGGGGTCCCCCGGGGTCAGGCCGTTCTGCTGCACGAACTCGTTGCGCAGCTGCATCCGCTGTCCCATGACCTCCATCAGGTATTCAAACAGGTCCTGCAGACCGCCTTCTTTTTCCTGCGCAAACAGCGTGACCTTCGTCTGCTGCTGCAGGCGCTGCAGCAGCTCCGAACCGTCTGCGTAGATGCTGTTGACGTTCCGGCGCACGATGAGCAGTTCCATCTGTTCGCGGCAGTATGCCTGCAAAAGGGTGCCCATGATGTGCTCGGTGCCCACAGGGTTGCCGTTGTACACCGTCAGCGCAAAGGTCTGGCGCAGCGGCAGCGCCACCGGCTTTGCGTCCGAGAGGTTGTAGCCCAGCGGGATGCGCAAGGGCGCAAACTTCTTGCAGAAATCCTCGTAGCTTTGTCCTTCTTCCACCATCGGCAGATGCATTGCCGGGGTGTATGCCGCATCGCGGGCAGCGATCTGGTCCAGCTCCCGGCGCAGCTGCTGCGCAGCTGCCTGCTGATCCTTGCCGTCCGAGAGGATCGCTCCCTGAAATTCCAGCGGCTGACCTTCCCAGATGCACAGGCCGCGGCCCGGCAGACAGGGAGGCAGATAGTCGGCCTTACAGCCCAGAATGTCGAAGTAGCCGTACTTGTCCTTCTGGTTCATGCCGATGTGCTCGCTGGCCTCCTGCCGCACCCGCATGCTGAACTCGTTGTAGTGACCGCCCGCCAGCACGAACTTGATGCCGTAGGGTGCGCCGTCACGCATGAAGTCGTGGATGGTGCTGTAATAGAAATTGCCTTTTTTGATGCTGGTAAAGTTGACCACGCCGTCGATCACCACCACCCACAGCGGCAGCTTTTCCACCCGGCAGTAGGCCTCGTAGCTGTTCACCTCGGCCTGCGCAAACAGTTTCTGGCGGCGCTTGGTCTCATCGGCGATCATCTCGAACAGGCGATCGATGGACGGCTCGTCCTCATCGGTCAGCACCACGCCGCAGTGCGGAAGCCTGCGGAACTGGGTCAGCAGCTTGCTGGAGAAGTCCAGAATGTAGAAGTTGACCTGTTCGGGCGTGTAGCGCCGTGCAAGATCCAGCAGCATGGTCTGGATCATGGCAGTCTTGCCGCAGCCGCTTTCGCCCACCACCAGCAGGTTGTGGGTGCTCTGCAGGTCCAGCTCCATCGGGTACTGCTCCTGCCGGCCCGGGTCATCGACCATGCCCACAAGGGCCGAGATCTTTTCCGGCGCTTTCTGCGGGAACATCTGTTCCAGCTCATCCAGCGTCAGCAGGGTGGGCAGCGGCGGCGGCAGCAGAGTGCGGGGAAGGATGTTCTCCCGCTGGGCCAGTGCCGAAAGGTACTGGACGATGGCAACGATCTGCTTGGACTGCGCTTTTTTCTTTTTCCGGATGGGCTTTGCCACCAGAAGAGTGTGTGCGGTCTCGTCGATCACCTGCACCGCCTCGTCCTTCTGCTGGACCACTTCATCCTGCGGGATATACTCTGCGCCGCACCATGCCGACTGGCCCATGGCAAAGTATTCGTTGTAGCCCACCTGCAGATAGAACCGTCCGGTGTCCTTCAGTCCGGCGGCGTCCGGGCGCTTGAGCATGTCCTGACTGTCGCCGGTGTCCTGCACCCGCAGACAGACGCGGAACTTGGTGTTGCTCCAGATCTGGTCGTTGACCACGCCGGAAGGCTTCTGGGTGGCAAGGATCAGATGGACGCCCAGGCTTCGGCCGATGCGGGCGGTGCTGATAAGCTTGTCCATGAATTCCGGCTGCTGGCTCTTCAGCTCGGCAAACTCGTCCGAGATGATGAACAGGTGCGGCAGCGGCTCCTCCACCCGGTGTGCGCGGTACAGCCGCTGATAATCGTAGATATCCAGCGTACCTTCGTTGCAGTGGGTCTTGGCTTCGTTGAAGATCCGCTGGCGGCGCTTCAGTTCGCTCTCAATGGAGATCATGGAGCGGGAGATCGCTGCGCCGTCAAGGTTGGTGATGGTGCCCACCAGATGCGGCAGATGGATGCCCCGGGCCTTGTCCTCAAAGGCACCGGCCAGACCGCCGCCCTTGTAGTCGATCAAAAGGAACGCCACCTCATCCGGGCTGAAATTCACCGCCATGGAAAGGATGTAGGTGATAATGAACTCCGACTTGCCAGAGCCGGTCATGCCCGCCACCAGACCGTGCGGACCCTGACGCTTTTCGTGCAGATCCAGCATGAAAAGCTCTCCGTCCGTCCCGATGCCCACCGGAGTGGCAAGGCTGCGGGTGGGGTCGCTGTCGGCCCAGCGCTTGAGCAGGTTCAGGTGTTCCACCTTGCCCACGCCGAACATCTCCAAGAAGGTGTAGGTCTTGGGCAGGCTGAAGCTTCCGGCAATGGACATCAGGCTGGTGTTCGCCAGCTGCTTCATGCTGGATGCAAAGCGGTCCTCGGCATAGGCGTCCAGCTCGAACTCCTGCGGCTGCCGGTCCGGGTGCAGCAGGTCGAAGGAATGATGGGTCCCGTTGGCGTTCATGCGGAAGATGCGGGTCGTCTCCTTGGGCTGCTGCTCAAAGGCCGCCACCACCGAGAGACCCACGTTGTGATCTTCGATCAGGATCTCCTTCAGGATCTCCAGACTGTCGTACAGTGCCTTGCTGAGGGCAAACACCACATAGTGCGGATGGGTGCGGCGGTACTTTGCCACATCCTCTTTTGTGCCAAAGGCTCCTGCCATTTCCCGGTGCAGATACTCGCCGACAGCGGCTGTGCTGGGCTGGTTGGTCGCCAGCAGGCGCAGCGTGCGTTCGTTGTTCCAGACATGGGGCAGATACCGCACCGCCTGAAACGCCGCAAGCTCCTCCGGCTCCATCAGGAACACGCACTTGACCTCGTCGTAGCTGTGGGTCATCACCAGCTGTGCCGCCAGATTGCGCACAAAGGCCAGCACATGCGGGCGGCTGCCCACCACGCCGCACACCGTGTCCTTGAGCAGCGACAGCATGACCGGTGCGTTGGGGATCATGTAGTTTTGTTCCACAAGGGCATACATCTGCGCTTCCAGCGTATCCTGCTCCATCTCAAAGCGTTCCTTGGGATAGATCAGTTCTGCCCCCATGGGGATGGTGCCGGAGCCGATGCGCAGATCCAGAAAATCATCGTCTGTGTTCCGGCGCTCCCACAGCCGGGGCGAAAAGCTGTCGAAATAGCTCAGCACGCTGGCAAGGCTGGGGTAGTTTGCGCTCAGGACCTGATACTCATGCCGGCATTCCTGCTCGATCTCCTGCTTTTTCTGGGTCAGATACTCGCTGTATTTTTCCAGCCGGCGCGCCTCGTACTCCTTGCGCTCCTTTTCGGTGTAGCGCTGGGTCAGGAAGGGGAACACCAGCGAGGTCAGTGCCATGCTGTAACTGCCCATCATAATGGAGCGTCCGCCCATGACGGCAGAGGAACCCATGCGCAGCACCAGCGGCATTTTGTTGGCGCTCATGGGCATCGGCGGTGCATCCACCGCGATCTCCGACCACTCCATCGAATAGCGGCTGCGGGGGTTGCGGTTGAACAGTCCGCTGTGCCCGCTTCCGGACGAGGTGCCCACATCGCCCCGGGGCGGCTGCAGCGGCGACAGCGCAGACGGGTCGATGTACATGGGGGTGTCGCCGGAACAGATGGACAGAAAATCCGTGCCCACGATGACCCGGGGGCCCATCAGGTAGACCACATCGCCCAGTTTCAGCCGGGCCGTGGCCACCCGCCGGTGGGCAACGTACACTCCGTTGGCGCTGCCGGTATCTCGCACCTCCCAGCCGGTCTCGGTCAGGCAGAACTCTGCGTGATGGCGGCTGACCGCCCCGCTGGCGCTGACGATGTCGTTGCCGTTCTCCCGCCCGAAGCGGATGGGCACATTGTGCCGTGCCCGGTAATTGTGAAAGACGCTGGACGCCTTGGTGATGCTCTCGGGGTAAAGGATGTATTTGCTGCCTCCGTGCAGCAGGTAGTACATCTGGCGTGCCGCCAGCTCCATCCTGTGACAGTTCGGCGGCATCCCGATGAAGAGGGTGGCAGGGTCGCAGCAGATGAACCACTTTCCGTCCATGGCTTCCAGCGACAGAAACACGCTGGCAGACTGCGAAAAGCTGTATTTTCCTTCTATGACCCTTGGCAGAAGCAGGGTATCCAGATGACCGTTCTCACCGATCAGATTCACCCGCATGCCAAGATAAGCATTGGGGTCCTCGTGAAGGGTCGCGGTCCGAAGATTCTCGTGTTCCATTCCATCCTCCGGTAATCACGGCTCGATGCCGGCGTGCCTGACGGCAGCGTTGGCGCGGTCAGCCCAGCTTGGTGCCGCAGTTGATGCAGAAGGTCGCATCTGCCGGCAGCGGTTCGCCGCAGTTGGGGCAGACGGAAGTCTGTACGGGCTGGGGAGCCGGGGTCACCAAAACCGTTGCCGGGGCCGCTGCCGGTGCTGCGCCGATGCGGGCACCACAGTTGGTGCAGAAGGCCATACCCGCTGCCAGCGGTTCACCGCAGTTGGGGCAGACGGAAGCCTGCATGGGCTGGGGCACGGGCTGGGGCACGGGCTGGGGCACGGGCTGAGGCACGGGCTGGGGAGCCGGTGTCACCAAAACCGTTGCCGGGGCCGCTGCCGGTGCTGCCGGTTCCGGTGCGCTGACGCGGGCACCGCAGCCGGTGCAGAAGGCCGCACCCGCTGCCAGCGGTGCGCCGCAGTTGGAGCAGAAAGCGCTGGCGGCAGCCTTGGGCTGCTCGGGCTGGACCAGATGTGCCCCGCAGTTGGAGCAGAAGGCCATGTCCGGGCGGATCTTTGCCCCGCAATTGGGGCAGCGGCTGGCTGCATTGATGGCCTGGATCTGGGCACGGCGGTCCTCGATGGTCTCATGCAGACCGTTGATCTGCTCGATCAGCTCCTTTACCTCCGGCAGAGGGTTTGCGCTGTAAGCGCAGTAGACCTCGTACCCGATGCGGTTGTACAGCTGGTTGATCCGGCTCTCGGCATCGCTGATCTCGCTGTTCAGCCGGGTAACTTCTGAAAAATCCTTTGCACTTTTGGCTGCGCTCTGGCCGACCTGCGTGACCTTGTGCTTCATTTCATCAAAAAACGCCATTTTTCTCTTTGCTCCCTTTGTTTTTTAGGTCCAGATGGACTGAGACAGTTCTGCAAGCGACTTCGCCCAGAAATAGTCCACATCCGTGGCAACGCGCTTTTTCTCCTTGCCGTCGTAGCAGTACAGATCTCCGTCCGACAGGTAGAGCAGGTTGTCCTCGTCCACCCGCAGATACTCGGTCACGTCATCGGCGATCAGGTCCTTGGTACCGTCCTTTTGCAGCAGGGTCAGCTCATAGCCGTTCTGATTGTGATCGGTGTACAGGCTGATCACGCCATCCTTGTAGATCAGAACATGCTCGTCTCCCAGAGCGTCCTGCACCACACGCTTGGACTCACCGTTTTCATAGCAGAACAGATCCGCGTAGCTGTTGTCGCCCTTGTCGTATTTTCCGGTGGTGTAGTAGAGGCAGTCCTCATCATACGTTGTGATCCCGGCATCGTCCGCGATCTGGCTGAAGCTGCCCAGCTCACCCTTTTTGATGGTGGCTGCATACAAAGCACCTGCCTCGCCGTAATCGTTCGGCGCCAGAATGAGTTGATCTTTCACGCAGTACAGTCTGGGATTTTCTCCCTCCTGCATAAGCTCCAGCGTATCCTCCGTCAGCGGGACGGTGGTGTTTGCGGTTTCGCTGTAAAGAGAAAGCTTGGATGCATCTACATCATCCATAAAGTAGTCTTCCAGATAGCTGAGCGTCCAGATCAGGTCATACGCGCTGTCCAGATCGTCGATGGAGATCTGATCCTCCAGCACATCAGCGCCCCAGTAGATAAAACCGTTTCCGGCGGACTTTGTCGTCAGGACCTCCTGCGCCACCAGCGTTTCCTGACCGTTCGCGTAGTAGTACAGATCGTACAGCGGCAGCGCATTGTCCTCGCTCGTCAGGTCTTTGCGCATACTGTAGTGATCCCACGCCTCAGAGTATCCCTCATCGTCGTAGGTATACCAGCCATCGCTGTCCAGCATGCGGTAATCACTCCAATCCGGCTCCTCGGTGACGTTGTAGGGGTCGTACACAAAGTCGTACAGCGAGACCGTCTTGCCGGTGTCCTTCAGGTAAAAGAACTTTCCGTTGGTCGTATCTTTGTAGCAATACTGGTATTTGTTGGTGATCTTTTCCGGTTCGCCGTCGATCGAGGTGCGGTAGAGCGCATAGCCGTCCTCATCCGATCCCTTGGCATACAGGATATTCTTCAGGTCGCCGGTGCTGACCGTATGGTCGATCTTCCCATCCAGCTTCTTCTGGTCTTCGGGCTTGTCCAGCGAGACATAGTACAGATCTTCCGTATCATCATCATTATCTCTGGTGTACAGGATCTCGTTGGTATCGCTGTCAACATTGCTTTCCACATAGGCATTCTTTGCCAGCTGCACAGCCTCGCTGCCGTTGTAATAGTACAGGGTGCCGGCATCGTTTCTGTACAGCAGACCGTTCTTGGTCTCATCGAACCACGGCTTGATATTGCTTGCGATGGTGGTGATGTACTTGTCGTTCTTGGAAGAGCCGTCCTTCAGCTTTGCATACTCCGCTCTGCAAAGGGTGCCCGTGTAGTTGTCGCTGTCGTATTTGGTAAAGAAGTACAGGTACTTTCCGTCCTTGCTGAACCGTACCAGACCGTTGGTCGATTCCTCCGACTTGGCCGAGGCGATCTCCACAAGGTCTGCCTTCTTCAGGCTGCTCAGCAGCTCATACTTGCCGTCCTGCAGCAGGACATAGGTGTTCTTGCCGGAGCCGCCGCGGCCCAGCACAAAGAACAGCCCTGCCAGGATCACCAGCAGCACCACCACTGCCGCTGCGATCCCCACCAGCTTGCCCCGGGGGCCTTTTTTGGCTGCCGCGCCAAGATCCGGCTGTACCACTGTCACCTCTTCCGGGACAGGTGCCACCGGAAGGGTGGGGGCTTTCACCGTGACCTGCTGCGTCGGCTCTGCCGGGGGCGTCAGCCGCGCACCGCAGCTCCCGCAGAATTTTGCGCCTTCCGGAAGGGCGGCGCCGCATTTGGGACATCTCATAACGTTTTCCTCCTCATATTTTTTTCCGTTCATTCCGATCTTTCGATCCTGTTGCGGATATCAGATACCGGTCTTTCCCATCCGGGGGCCAGTCTCTTTCCTTTATTCGTCAGTGAGGGTCTCATCAGGAGAAAAAAGCAGCGTCAGAACGCACCAAAGCACGCCCTGCCCGGTCGGCCCCCACAGGGGACGCCTGCAAAGCGTGCTGTTCTGGTGCAAGCGTTTCTGACGCTGCTTAGATTTTCCTGTTCAAAACAATGCCGCATTTTATAATACCCCTATTATAAAATCGCTTGCTGCACTTCTCTGTCCGTCCCCGGGTGCTCTGCGGCCGCAAGCCGCATCAAACGCCCCCCGGAGCCTGTTCCCTCCAAGCTGAGCCGTTCAGCAGAACCGCATAAAACGGTGTCTGAAAACTATTTTTATTATAGCGCAAAGCCGCAGGTGGGTCAAGAAAGATGTCGGATTCTCCCGAAAAAACTTTTTCGCTTCCATGAACAAGCCGCCCTTGCAAAGCGCCGCCTGCCGCAGTAAAATAGACCCGGCGGACCCGCAAAAAAGCCGGTCCCGCCTGACTTTTTTACACATCACCCCTCACAGGAGGACCTTGCCATGATCCAAAACGACATTCGCGAACTGCTGCGCTTTCTTGACCGCAACCCCACCGCCTACCACACCGTTGCCTCTGTGCGGGAGATCCTGCAGGCAGAGGGCTTTTCCGAGCTGCTGGAAAGCCGGAAATGGCAGCTGGAACCGGGCCGGGGATACTTCGTCTGCCGCAACGGCTCCAGCATCATCGCGTTCCGCATGGGCACCCGGCTGCAGGATTACAGCTTCAATGTGGCTGCCGCCCACACCGACTCGCCCTGCTTCCGCATCAAAGAGAACGCCGAGCTGCACACCGGTCAGAAGTATACCCGGCTGAACACCGAAGGCTACGGCGGCATGCTCTGCGCCACATGGATGGACCGTCCGCTGTCGATCGCGGGCCGGGTGCTGGTAAAGGAGGGGGATGTCATCACCTCCCGTCTGGTGGCACCGGACCGGGACCTGCTGATGATCCCCAGTGTCGCCATCCACATGGACCGGGACGCCAACGACAAGGCCAGCTTCAACAAGCAGGTGGACATGCTGCCCCTGCTGGGCGGCGGCACCGAGGAAGGGGTGCTGAAACGGCTCATCGCGCAGCAGCTGCAGGTGGACGAGGACCGGATCCTTGGCAGCGACCTGTTTTTGTGCATCCGCGAAAAGGCTGCCGTGTGGGGCTGCAACGAGGAGTTTCTCTCCTCCGGTCGTCTGGACGACCAGCAATGCGTGTTCGGCATCCTGAAAGGCCTTTTGCAGGGCCGCTGCGCCGACTCCATCAACGTCGCAGCCTTTTTTGACAACGAGGAAGTCGGCTCCGGCACCAAGCAGGGCGCAGCGTCCACCTTCCTGTACGATGTGCTGCACCGCATTGCGCAGCAGGTGGGCGGCACCGATGAGGACTTTCACCGGGCAGTGGCGTCCAGCTTCATGGTCAGTGCCGACAATGCCCACGCGGTGCACCCCAACCACCCGGAGCACACCGATGCCACCAACTGCGTCTACATGAACGAAGGTGTGGTCGTCAAGACCCATGCCGGGCAGAAATACACCAGTGACGGCATGAGCATCGCAGCGGCAAGGGAGCTGGCAGCCCGGGCGGGGGTCCCGCTGCAATTCTTTGCCAACCGCTCCGACAAGGCCGGCGGCAGCACACTGGGCAATCTGGCCATGGCGCAGGTCTCCATGAACTGCGTGGACATCGGTCTGCCGCAGCTTGCCATGCACTCCTGCTACGAGACCGCCGGGGTGCAGGACATCCTGTCTTTGATCCGTCTGATGAAGGAATTTTTCAGCAGTCACTTTGAAGAGACCGCCTTCGGCACCCTTTCCATCCGCAACTGAAACACGCCCCGGCCGCTGCCGAAAAATGCAGCTGCCGGGGCGTTTGCATGCAGAATTTTTCGCGGGGCGTTACCCTGCGGTCCAGTAGAAATCCTCGCCGGGCAGCGCGCCGCCCACGGCAGCGGGGTCTGCCTCAAACAGCACCTGCAGATAGCCGTCGGCGTCCGCCTTCAGCTCTGCGCCGGTCAGGCAGACGATGTTGCAGTCGGGCAGTGCCTTCTTTGCGATGGCGGCCTTTGCCACCACGCCCTGCTCTTCGCACAGGGCAGCGGTACCGTCCAGATCCGTATTGGCAGCCTCCACGCTCTTTGCGTAGTCGGTCAGGAACGCCGCCACCACGTCCGGATGCTGCTGCGCATACTCCTTGCGCACCACGGTCACTCCGGTGATGAGCCGGGTATCCGCCGTCTTGTCCCACTCTTCGGTCAGGTCCAGTGCCACCCGCAGGGTGTCATCCTTCAGCCCGGCGGCTGTGACATAGGGCTGGGGCAGCACGGCAATGGCGTCCTCGCGGTTTGCCATCTGCGCCGTGACCTCGGTGGCCTCGCTGCAATACTCGATGGTCACGTCCTTGTCCGGGTCCATGCCGTTGGCCTTCAGCAGATAGCGCAGCACATATTCCGGAGTGGTGCCCTTGCCGGTGGACAGGATGGTGCGGCCCTTCAGGTCGGTCATGGAATGAATGGTGTCGCCCTTTTCCACCACATACAGAACGCCCAGCGTGTTCACCGCCACGGCCTGAATGCCGCCGTTGGTTTTCTGGTACAGGGTCGCTGCCAGATTGGCCGGGATGGCAGCCACGTCCAGCTCTCCCTTCATCAGCAGCGGCACGATCTCATCTGCCGCACCGTAGAGCTGCAGGTCATAGTCCATGGCGGCAGTCCCGTCCTGCTCCATCGAGAGCAGGTTGACCAGCCCCATGGTCGTGGGGCCTTTCAGTCCCGCAATGCGCAGGGAGTCCGCCGAGAGCGGCTGTGCTTCCGATGCGCCGGAAGCCGCCGCAGAGGATGCTGCCCCGGACGACGCCGCACCCGAAGAAGCGGCACCGCCGCAGCCGGCAAGGCCCAGCACCATGGTCAGTGCCAGCAAAAGAGAAACGATTTTTTTCATGGATGATTGATCCCTCATCTTTCCCAAAGACCGCGCCCCTTCCCTGCCGGAACGTCCCTGCAGCGGCATGGGTCGGTCTTTTTTAAAATTTTACAGAGCAAATTCTCAAAATCATTTGCTTTGCGCGTCTAAGTTTACTATAATAAGAATAAAAATACCGTTGCGTGTGCAACGGAATTGCAGGAGGGCTGTGGGAGCCTGCTTTCTTCCCACAGAATTGCGATGAATAACTATTTTCCGCTGTTAGGTTCCACCTCGTTGTTCGCCGGACTGACCGAGGACCAGCTGCAGACGCTGCTGGCCCAGCTGGGTGCTGTGGTGCGCAGCTACGGCAAGGGCGAAGCGCTTGTGCTGGCGGGAGAGCCCAGCCACCGGGTAGGCGTAGTGCTTGCCGGCCGGCTGGAAGCCTACCGCCCGGCTCCGGGGGGCGCGCGCATCCCCATCACCCACATGGGCCCGGGCGGGGTGTTCGGCGATGTGCTGGGCGGCAGCAGTCTGTTCAGCCCGGTGACGGTGCTGGCGGCTGACCCTTGCGAGGTGCTGCTGATCCCCTACGAGCGGCTGCTGCTGTCCGACGGCAGCCCCGCCCATCAGCAGGTGGTGCAGAATCTGGTGCGCACCATCAGCGACAAATACTTCTCGCTTTCCCACCGCATCGACCTTCTGGTGTTGAAAAGTCTGCGGGCCAAGGTGTGCGCCTATCTTCTTGGCGAGGCCGAGCGGGCCGGCAGCATGACCTTCAGCATCCCGTTCTCCCGCATCCAGCTGGCAGACTACCTGAACTGCGACCGCAGCGCCCTTTCCCGCGAGCTGAGCCAGATGCAACGGGACGGCCTGCTGGACACCTACAAAAGCAGCTTCAAGCTGCTGGAGCCGGATGTGCTGCGGCAGATGGTGCAGTGAAACCCTCTCAGGCGCTTCGCGCCTACGATGACTGAGAGGGTCATTTTACAAAAAGGAGCTCATTATAATTATGCCCAAACCGATTTTATGGATCGTGATCCCCTGTTACAACGAGGAGCAGGTTCTGCCCATCACGGCCCCCCTGTTTCTGGAAAAAATCAACCATCTGGCCGCCCGGGGTCTTGTCAGCGATCAGAGCCGCGTGCTGTTCGTCAACGATGGCTCCAAGGACAAAACGTGGGAGCTGATCCAGGGCTTTGCCGCGCAGGATGAGCATTTCATCGGCATTGCCCAGAGCCGCAACCGGGGCCACCAGAACGCCGTGCTGGCAGGTTTGATGGAGGCGCTGCACAGCGGCAGCTGCGATGTCACCATCTCCATCGACTGCGATGGGCAGGACGACATCAACGCCATGGACGAGATGGTGCAGAAATATCTGGACGGTGCCGAGGTGGTCTACGGGGTGCGCAGCCGCCGGGACACCGACACTTTCTTCAAGCGGTTCACCGCCGAGGGCTTCTATCATGTGATGAACGCGCTGGGTGCCGACATCGTGTTCAACCACGCCGACTACCGTCTCATCAGCACCCGCGTGCTGGAGAGCTTTGCCGACTACCACGAGGTGAACATTTTCCTGCGGGGTATGGTGCCGCTGGTGGGCTTCCGCAGCGATGTGGTCACCTACGAGCGTCACGAGCGTCTGGCAGGCGAAAGTCACTATCCCCTGAGCAAGATGCTGGCGCTGGCCTTCGATGGCATCACCAGCCTGTCCAACAAGCCCATCCGCATCATCACCGGGGCTGGCATCGTGGTCAGTCTCATCGGTTTCATCGGGGTCATCTGGGCCATCGTGTGCGCCGCCATGGGCAGCAGCGTGGCAGGCTGGGCCTCCATCGTGTGCATCGTCTGCTTCATGGGCGGTGTGCAGCTGGTGTGTCTGGGCGTCATCGGCGAATATATCGGCAAGATCTACATGGAGACCAAATCCCGCCCGCGCTACATCATCTCGGAGCGCACATGGGCACCGTATGAAAGGAACTATCACGGATGAACAAACAAAGCTGGAAGGGCAGCACCCTTCTCAACCCGGAGCCGCCGGTGCTGGTGTCCTGCGGAGGGCTGGACAAACCCAACCTGATCACCATCGGCTGGACCGGCACCATTTGCACCCAGCCCAGCATGGTGTCCATCAGCGTGCGTCCGGAGCGTTACAGCCACCACCTCATCAAGGAGAGCGGGCAGTTTGCCATCAACCTGCCCACCGAGGCGCTGGTGCGTTCGGTGGACTGGTGCGGCGTGAAAAGCGGCCGGGATGTGGACAAGTTTGCCGCCTGCGGCCTGCACGCCGCCCCCGGCAGCGTGCTGACCGGCTGCCCCATTCTGCAGGAAAGCCCGGTGAATCTGGAATGCCGGGTCACGCAGGTCATCCCGCTGGGCAGCCACGACCTGTTCCTGGCTGAGGTGGCTGCCTGCGACGTGGACGAAAGCCTGCTGGACGAAAACGGCAGGCTGTGTCTGGACAGGGCCGGCCTCATCGTTTACAGTCACGGCGAGTATCTGTCGCTGGGCCGAAAGCTGGGCACCTTTGGTTACAGCGTGCGCAAGAAAAAGACCGCAAAACGCAAAAAATAGCAAAAAGGCCAGAACCTTCAGGGTTCTGGCCTTTTTGTTATGCAAGGATGCAGCCCGGGCTTTCTTCCCCAACCAGTGCCACAGCCACATCGTTGACGTTGGTGCCGGTGGCGCCTGTGATGACCAGCCCCTCCACGGCCTGCAGGGCGTGGTAGGCATCGTTGTTTTGCAGGGTGTCGAACACATCCCATCCCGCCAATCTCAGCGCTGCGGCGGCATCGCCGTCCACATAGCCCCCAGCGGCATCGGTGGGACCATCGGTGCCGTCGCTGCCCACCGAGAACACTGCCGCGTTCTGCCCTGCAATGGCGGGAGCTGCCGCAAGGGCAAGCTCCTGATTGCGTCCGCCCAGACCCTTGCCGGTCAGGTGCACCACCGTCTCGCCGCCTGCGATATAGGCCAGCTTTTTGCCCTGCCCCGCATGGGTGCAGGCGATGGAGCCCAAAAAGCGGCCTGCTTCCCTGGCTTCGCAGCAAAGCCGGTCGGTGAGCACGACCGGCTCATAGCCCAGCTCCCGGCAGACTTTGGCGGCGGCAGCGCACAACTCCCGGACGCTGCCGGTGATACGGGTGGTCACGTTGTCAAGGGCTTTCGGCGTCTCCTGCGCCAGCAGCGCCTTTGTCTGTTCTGACAGGTTCAGGTGGTATTTTTCTGCAATGGCAAGTGCCTGTGCACAGGTGGAGCGGTCCGGCACCGCCGGACCGCTGGCGATCATATCCAGCGGGTCGCCAAGAATATCGCTGAGCACGATGCTGAACACCCTTGCCGGGGCGCAGTGCTGTGCAAACCGCCCGCCCTTGACCCCGGACAGCCGCTTGCGGATGGTGTTCATCTCCACGATGTCCGCCCCGCTGGCAAGGAGCTGCCGGGTGATGTCCTGCAGTTCCCTGCCGGGGACAAGCGGCTGTTCAAACAAAGCGCTGCCGCCGCCGGACAGCAGAAACAGCACCGTGTCCTCTGCGGTCAGCCCCTGCACCAGCGCCAGAGCTTTTTGAGTGGCTGCAAAACCCTTGTCATCCGGCACGGGGTGGCCTGCCTCGTAACAGCTGATGCCAGGGATCTCGCCTTTGACATGGCCGTATTTGGTCACCACCACGCCGCCGTCCACACGGCCCAGTGCTTCCACGGCAGCGTGCGCCATCTGCCATGCGGCCTTGCCTGCCGCCACCAGCAGCACCCTGCCGCCCTTGGGCCGAAAGTCTTTCAATGCACGGCGCACCGCTTCGTCCGGCAGCACCGCCTGAATGCTGGAACGGATGATCGCATCCGCATCCTGCCGCAATGTGAGATTCATGGAACCAACCTCCTTATCACGATCCAGCTCCGGTCATAGCAGTCCCAGCGCCTTGCCGATGATGTCCTGTCTGTGCCGCTTTGTGCAGACCATCGTTGGTCCATAATGCCATGATCCAAAACGCCTCCTGCGTGTTTTTGACCCCAGTATAGCACAAAAGCAGCGGACATTCACCCGCAGCTGCTTTTGTGCTGTAAAAAAGCGAAGAAAGAACTCCGGCATACAAAAGTCGAGCACGCTTTGCCAGCGCTTTTTGCCCCCTCGGATGAGCAGCTTTTCCCCTTTGACCCATGCAAGCCCGGCTTCATGGGCTTTACAGGACATCCTTTCCAACAGCTGATTGCCCTGTTCGGTGCCGCCAACGAGAGCGTCTACTACACCGATTTTGCCGTGCGCTCCTTCCGCATCTACCTGTGCATGATCATTCTGGCCTGTGTCAACAAGGCGTGCTTCATCTTTTTGCAGGCCATGGGCAAGGCAGCGGAATCCACCACCCTGTCCATGGTGCGTGAGGTAGTGTTCGGCGTGGGCTTTGCCCTGCTGCTGCCCCGGTTCTTCGGGCTGGACGGTGTACTGTACTCCATGCCCCTGTCGGATATCCTCACCTTCCTGATCGCTGGCTATCTGATCTGCAAAACCTACCGTGAACTGAGCACGAAAGGAGAAGTCTAATGGAAAAACGCATCATCACCATCAGCCGCGAGTTTGGCAGCGGCGGCAGAACCATCGGCAGTCCTCCCGGTAGACGTTCCTACGGGTTGGGAACCGCGCACTAACAAAAGCCCCACTGGGGCTTTTGTTGCCCCGCCTGCGGCGTGGCCGTGCTGTTCAAGTCCTCTTATCCGCTGTTGCAGCTAAAGGGAAATAGTCATGTAAAACAAAAAAGACAGCTACCAAAAGCTGTCTTCCTTGTGGTGCGGATAAGAGGACTTGAACCTCCACCGAGTTGCCCCGATTAGAACCTGAATCTAACGCGTCTGCCAATTCCGCCATATCCGCATATTCTGTTGTGTTCGCGAGCCGTGACGCTCGGAACGATAGTTATTATACCAGATATCCGGAGAATGTCAAGCGCTTTTTGCGAAAAACTTTCTTCTTTTTTCAAAACATCATACTTTCGTCAAAAACCACTGCAAGTCAATGTTCGGAACGCTGCGGCGGGCAGAGGGTTCGTTGATTTCCGGGGGTTTTGGGTTCTTTTGTCAAAAGCCGCGCCGCATCACTCCGTGCACGGCCGGTCCGGGGCAGGGTCCTCATCCACCATGCGGTAGCCCACGCCAAGCTCATTGAGGATATAGGAGTTGCTGCCCGGGCGGCTGCCCAGCTTTTTGCGGATGTTTGCCATGTTCACCTGCAGTTTTTTGGTGCTGCCCACATCCGTATCGCCCCAAATGGCCTTGACGATGGCGGCGTAGGTCATCACCCGGCCTGCGTGCTGGGACAAAAATGCCACGATGTTGTATTCAGTCTGCGTCAGGCGGACCTCTTCCCCTTCCACAAAGACCTTGCGGCGGTCATAGTTGATGCGCAGCCCCTGTGCACAGAACTCGCCGCAGGGTGCACTGCCCAAAGCGGCGCCGTAACGGTTCAGCCGCAGCGCAGCCCGCACCCGAGCCAGCAGCTCGCCGGTGCCAAAGGGTTTGGTGATGTAGTCGTTGGCTCCCAGATCCAGCGCTTCCACCTTGTCCTGCTCATCGGTACGGGCTGACAGCACAATGATGGGGGTCATGTACTTCTGGCGCACTGCGCGGATCAGCTCCTGCCCGTCCCGATCCGGCAGCCCCAGATCCAGGATCACCAGATCCGGATTGTGCGAGGCAAACAGGGTCAGTCCCATGGTACAGGTGTGAGCCACCAGCGCCTGATAGCCGTTGGTGGTCAGCAGCATCTCGATAAAGCTGCAGATGTTGGCCTCGTCCTCCACGATCAGCACCTTGAATTTATTGTTGCTCATCTTCTGCATCCTCCAGTTCGATCTCCTCCGTCTCCAGCCAGAACCGGATGACGGTGCCCTCGCCCACGCGGCTCTCGGCCTGGATCTCGCCGCCGTGGGCCTTGATGATGGCGGCGCAAACCGACAGCCCGATGCCCATGCCGTGCTTTCCGCTGTCTGCCGGGGCCTGTGTATCACCTGCCACGCCGCTGAACAGCCTGCGCAGCTGCTCTTTGGGAATGCCGCAGCCATCATCCACCACCTCGAAAATGGCGCGGCGTCCCAGCGTGAACACCCGCAGGGTCAGCTTTGTCATGCCTTCGGCGTGCAGGGCGGCGTTTTCCAGCAGGTTCATCAGCACCTGCTGGATCAGCATGGAGTCCATGGGGATCACGATAAAGGCATCCGGCAGGTCCAGCTGCACGGTCACATCCGGGTAGCGCTTGCGGAACTTGACCAGCACCGTGTCCAGCAGCTCATCCAGCACCGTGGGAGTCTTTTGCAGGTTCACGTTTCCTCCGTCGATGCGGGTGACGGACAGCAGGTTCTCCACCATACGGTTCAGCCACTGGGCATCGCTGCAGGCGTCCCGCAGCAGCTTGATGGTCTGCTCGCGCTCCAGCGAGTCGTAATTTTCAATGACGGTGGAGCATGCACCATAAATGGAGGTCAGCGGGGTGCGCAGGTCGTGAGAGACGGCACGCAGCAGGTTTGCCCGCATTTTTTCGCGCTCGTTTTCCATGCGCAGCTGGTCCTGTTTTTTGCCCCGGGTGGTGACGGCACTGGTCATAATGGACACCACCAGCATCACCAGCCCGGAAAACAGGTTTTCCGGCAGGGTGAAGTTGAAGGCCAGATAGGGCGACAGAAAGGCAAAGTTCACCGCCAGCACGCTGATGAGCGAAGCCGCCACGCCCCAGAAATAGCCATCCGTATACATAGACGTAATAAATACTGCCAGCATAAAAATCAGCATGGCAACGCCGTCGATGCGCCCTGTGATCGCCTGCGTCAGCACCACCATGCCAAAGGCAGTGCACAGCGCACAGGTCATCAGCAGGGCATCCTGCAGCGGGGTCTTTTCTTTCACGGGATCACCGGCCTTCCGAAAGGATCATTTCTCAGATCTTTATTATACCATATCCCTCATTAAAGAAACAGCAAAAAACCTTTGCCGCCGGGCGTTCCGGGCACACTGCTGCCCATTTGACAGCCGTGTTTTTCCGGAGTAGAATAGTCGTATCGTCACATTCATTTTTGGGATCAGGAGCGTTCTATGCTGTATTTTGAAAACGACTATTGTGAGGGTGCACACCCCGCCATTCTGGAAAAGCTGATGCAGACCAACTTTGAAAAAGTCCCCGGCTACGGCACCGACCCTTATTGCGCCAGTGCCAGGCAGAAGATCCGCACCGCCTGCGGCTGTCCGGAGGCGGATGTGTTCTTCATCTCCGGCGGCACCCAGACCAACGCCATCGTCATCGCGTCCATGCTGCAGCGCTGGCAGGGCGTGCTGGCTGCTGCCACCGGTCACGTTGCCGGTCACGAGGCCGGTGCCATCGAGTACACCGGCCACAAGGTCATCGCCCTGCCTGCCCACGAGGGCAAGGTGAGCGCCGCGGATGTGCGGGACTGGTGCGCTACCTTCTATGCCGATGCCAACCACGACCACATGGTCTTTCCCGGCATGGTGTACATCTCGCACCCTTCCGAATACGGCACCCTGTATTCCAAAGCCGAGCTGGAAGCCCTGTCGGCGGTCTGCAAGCAGTACCGGATGCCCCTGTTTTTGGACGGTGCGCGGCTGGGCTACGGACTGATGGCAAAGGGCACCGATGTGACCCTTGCGGACATTGCCCGGCTCACCGATGTATTCTACATCGGCGGCACCAAGGTGGGCGCACTGTGCGGCGAAGCCGTGGTGTTCCCCCACGGTGCCCCCGCCCACTTTATGACCATGGTCAAGCAGCAGGGCGCGCTGCTGGCAAAGGGCCGTTTGCTGGGCCTGCAGTTCGACGTGCTGTTCACCGATGATCTGTACACCCGCATCAGTCAGAATGCCATCGACACCGCCGACCGCCTGCGGGAGGGTCTTGCCGCAAAGGGCTACCGCTTCTACATGGACTCGCCCACCAATCAGGTGTTCCCCATTCTGGAAAATGTCCAGCTCGCTGCACTGGAAGGCAAAGCAAAGTTCGGTTTCTGGGAGAAATACGATGACACCCACACCGTCATGCGCATTGCCACCAGCTGGGCCACCCGCATGGAAGAGATCGAGCAGCTGCTCTGCCTGATGTAACACTGCCGCCCGCACTGCTCTGAACAACGAAAAACAGGTGTGCTTTTCCCCAGAGGGAGAGGCGCACCTGTTTTTTGATCTTTTGCGCGGCAGCAGCGCGTTACCCAAACAGACTTTTTGTGTTGTGCATATAGACCGACAGCACCAGACCGACACAGATATACAGCATCAGCACCGAGCTTCCGCCCGCCGAATAGAACGGCAGCGTGACGCCGATGACTGGCAGCACCCGCAGGTTCATGCCCACGTTCACGGCGATCTGCGCCAGCAGGGCACCGCCGATGCCGGCGCAGATATAGCTGCCCAGAAGGTCCTCGCTGCGGGCACCGGTGGCAAAGGTCTTGACCACCAGCGCCAGCAGCACCCCCAGCACGATGCAGCAGCCCACAAAGCCCATGCTGTTGCCGATCCAGCTGAGGATGAAGTCGTTGTGGGCGTTGGGCACGCTGTAATATTTCCCGCCGAACAGCCCGTTGCCAAAGATGCCGCCGGAGCCAATGGCGATCTCGCCCCGCTGCTGCTGGTAGATGATGTTCTTCCACACCGCCTCGCTGGGTGCCCAGCCGGTCGTGTTCTCCGGGTCGATGACCGCCAGGATGCGGTACCACTGGTAGCCCTTGCCGATCTTGTCGCTGAAAAAGGCAAAGGCCGCAGCCACTGCCGCACCGGCAGCCGCGACCGCCCCGATGATGTATTTCCAGCTCAGCCCCGCTGCAAACATCATGCTGCAGCCGATGATGCCGTAGATGATGGCGGTACCGTCATCGCCCTGCACATGGATGATGGCAATGGGCACCAGCAGATGCAGCAGAAGCTTTGCCAGCTCCTTGGGCTCGTTGATCCGGCTGCGTACATTATTAAGATGCATGGCAAAGGTCAGGATGAAGCTGATCTTTGCCAGCTCGGTGGGCTGGAAGGTAAAGCCCCCCAGCTTGTACCACGAGTAGTTGTCCGTATCGCCTGCATTGTAGCCGATGGTCAGCGGGCCGATGGCGACATTGCGGATGAACAGCGTGGGCAGCACCATGCCCCAGGTCACTGCCACATGCAGCGGCCACACCTTGACAAGGCTGCGGTAGTCCACGCAGGACAGCAGCAGCGCCACCACGATGCCAATGGCTGCGGCACCCGCCTGCACCAAGGCGCGGCGGTAATCTCCGATGCCGGTAACGGCTCCGGTCAACTCATCCACGGCAAAGCCGCTGCCCTGCTTGGTCGCCCACGAGGCCAGCGCCAGCACCGCCATCCCGCTGCTGAACAGACACAGCAGCAGATAGAATTTGTCCGTCCGCCTCCAATATTGTCGAATGCTTTCCATGAAAGCACCACCTTTCTGAATTGCGCGATGCCGGGTCCCGCTGCAAAGGGCGGCAGAAACCCAGTTTATCTTATTATACACATCCCCCGCAGCCTTTGCAATCGCCACCCGTGACAGCTTTGCGAAATCCGGCGCGGAGCTTGACAAAGCCCTCGGGACATTCTACAATGAATACATGCGCAATGCTTTTTTACAAAGAAGCGTCAAAGCATTGCAAAACGACCGGTTTCCGGTCCGGCAGGCACCGCCTGCCGTAAAAGGGGACGTGCAATGGTGTGCCGTCCCGGAGGGATGGAAGTATGATACATCAATTCAAGCGCCGTCTGGCCTGTCTGGTGTGCGCGCTGGCTCTGCTGGCCGCCAGTCTGCCGACGGCTTTTGCCGCCCCGTCTGCCCCGGCAGAACCGGCGGCACAGACCCTGTCGGCCTCCGATGTAAAGGCCATGCAGCAGGCAGACGACGCGGTCGCTGCCCTGACCGGCAGCGCCGACTTTGAGCAGATGTCCCCGGCGCAGCGCAGCACCGCCGCGCTGGAACAGCTGGACCAGCTGATCCGGCAGGGACTTGTGGAGAAAGACTCGGTTTATGCCGATGACGAAAACGGCATGATCAGCTTTGCCTACACCTGCGGCGCGCTGGGCGGCATCCTTGTGTCGGACGAGGACCCGGAGGAGACGGTGCTGTCCGCACTGCCGGACGAAACTCTGGATGCTCAGCTGCAGCTGGTGGCCGAAAACAGGCGGGTGGGCACGGCGGTGATCTACTATGCCTTTGACAACACGGTCAACTCCTCCCGCTACCCCTATTATTCCTACATGCGATCCTACTGGGACTCTCTGGGGCTGCAGACCCGGCTGGATACCGATGTCACCCTGTCGGACCTGCGGAAAATGGGCAGCTATGATCTGTGCATCCTGAGCACCCACGGTGCCTACTACACCTATCAATACGGCTGGCTGATCAAAAAGACTGCGACCTGCCCGCTGATCCTGCTCACCGAACGGTCCAGCTTCTGGAACGATCTGCGCTACGGCTTCGATCTGCTCAGCCACCGGGTCGTGAAGATCAACGGCATGTACGCCGCCACAAGCGATTTCTTCCGCAGCGCCTACCGGGGCAGCGGCATCGTGCTCAGCGAGACCTGTGAGTTTTACGGCAAGAACGGTCATGTGGACACCTCCATTGCAGACGGACTGCTGGCTGCCGGCGCAAAAGCCGTGGCAGGCTATGTGAACAACGTCTACGCGGTATACTCCCGCAGTATGCTGTGGACCATGGTGAACCGCATGATCGGGGGCGACACCCTTGCCGATGCCGCCGTTTATGCCAAAAATGCCTATGGCACCGATGACATCCTGTGGTATTCCGGGCAGGGCGGCAAGCGTCCGCATGCAGCTGCCAGCTATCTGATACTCAGCGGTGACCGGCTCGTCACCCTGCCGGACCCCTACTTGGAAGAGGAGAGCGCGTCCCTTGCCGCATAAGCCATTGCGCTTTTGCACAAAGTATATTATACTAGGGGATGGCAGAGTTTTCTGCCATTCCTTTTGTTGTGTATGAGGTAAACTTCATGTCGGAATATATCACCCACTCCCGCGCCGAGACGGTGGCGCTGGGCAGACGCATGGCTGCGGTGCTGGCCCCCGGATCCCTCATTGCCTACACCGGCGGTCTGGGGGCGGGCAAGACCGCCTTCACCGAGGGCCTTGCCGAGGGTCTGGGCTGCACCGACCCGGTGTCCAGCCCCACCTTTGCCATCGTGAACTACTACCGGGGTCCCCGTCCGCTGGCGCACTTCGACCTGTACCGCATCTCCACCGAGAACGACCTGTGCGCCGCAGGTTTCTACGATTATCTGGATCAGGGTGCCATCGTAGCCGCCGAGTGGAGCGAGAACTTTGCCGACCTGCTGGCGCTGGAACACCCCATCCGGGTCCACATCGACCGGCTGGACGACACCACCCGCAGGATCACCATCGAGGGGGTAACGCTATGAACATTCTGGCCGTAGACACCGCGGGCAAGACCGCCGGTGTGGCGCTGCTGCAGGACGACCGCCTGCTGTACGAGGTGTATCTGGACGGCGGCATGACCCACAGCGAGACGCTGATGCCCATGATCGACACCTGTCTGAAGCTGTGCGGGCTGCGCTGCGCCGACATCGACCTGTACGGCGTGAACGCCGGGCCCGGCAGCTTTACCGGTCTGCGCATCGGTCTGGCTGCGGTGAAGGGGCTGGCCTTCCCGCAGGAGACCCTGTGTGCCCCGGTCTCCACGCTGGAAGCGCTGGCTGCCGCCCACACCGGCGAGGGCACTGTGCTGTGCGCGCTGGACGCCCGCCGTGCACAGGTGTACAGCGCAGCGTTCGACCTTGCCGACCACCGCCGCCTGCTGGAGGATGACGCCCGGGCGGTGGCGGACCTTGAGGAATTTGTAGAAAATTGCAAAAAGCCTCTGTTTTTTGTTGGTGACGGCGCATCTCTGTGCTATAATAAGTACAAGAATGTGCCGGGCGTGCTGGAAACGCCCCCGGCCCTGCGCGGCGGGCGGGCAGCTGCCGTGGCGCTGGTGGCAAAGCAGATGGCACAAGCCGGTCAGGCTGTGCTGCCGGAAGCGCTGCTGCCGGACTATCACCGTCTGAGTCAGGCGGAGCGGGAGCGGGCCGAGCGCCTTGCTGCCGAAGCCGCAGCAAATAAACCGCAGACTTGAGCGGTTCAGGAAAGAAAGGAACGTACCCATGGCAAAACCCATCGCACTTGCCGCCGACCACGGCGGATTTGAACTGAAGGAAGCTGTTAAGGCCCATCTGGAGGAGCTGGGACTCGAATACATCGACTTCGGCACCCACAGCACCGACAGCGTGGACTACCCCGACATGGCTGTGCCCGCCTGCGACGCCGTTGTCCGCGGCGAATGCGACAAGGCGCTGCTGTTCTGCGGTACCGGCGTGGGCATCAGCATGGCTGCCAACAAGATCAAGGGCATCCGCGCCTGCTGCTG
The DNA here is from genome assembly GCA_934513205.1 of uncultured Faecalibacterium sp. Lineage (GTDB taxonomy): Bacteria > Bacillota > Clostridia > Oscillospirales > Ruminococcaceae > Faecalibacterium. The sequence continues at coordinate 271,410 of CAKSWU010000001.1, forward strand.
CTCCGACAGCTTCAGCTGTGAATATACCCGCCGCCACAACGATGCCAACGCCCTGTGCATGGGCGGGCGCGTCGTGGGTGCAGGTCTGGCCTGCCAGCTGGTGGATCTCTTCCTGAACACCCAGTTCGAGGGCGGACGGCATCAGCGCCGCATCGACAAGCTGACCGCACTGGAGAACCGCTGATCTGCTCAAGGAGCAGGCGGAGCCGTTGCGGCTCGTGATTCCGTACCCGATAGAGTCATCTATTTAAAATAAGGAGCGTGTTTTTATGACCCCGATGATCGTTGAGCACCCGTTGCTGCAGCACAAGCTGAGCATTCTGCGCAACAAGCAGACCGGCACCAAGGAGTTCCGTGACCTCGTTGGTGAGATCGCGACCCTGCTGTGCTACGAAGCCACCCGTGATCTGCCTCTGGAAGAGGTGGAGATCGAGACTCCCATCACCATGGCCCGCACCAAGGTGCTGGCAGGCCGCAAGCTGGCTCTGGTGCCCATCCTGCGCGCAGGCATGGGCATGCTGGACGGCATGCTGACCCTGCTGCCTGCTGCCAAGGTGGGCTTCATCGGCCTGTATCGTGATGAGACGACCCTGCAGCCCGTGGAGTACTTCTGCAAGCTGCCGCAGGACATCGCCGAGCGTGACGTTCTGGTGCTGGATCCCATGCTGGCCACCGGCGGCAGCGCCATCGACGCCATCACCCAGATCAAGAAGCATGGCGCAAAGCGCATCAAGTTCATCGGTCTGATCGCTGCTCCGGAAGGCATCAAGGCGCTGCACGAGGCACACCCGGATGTGGACATCTACCTCGGTGCAGAGGACAGCTGCCTGAACGAGAACGGCTACATCGTTCCCGGTCTGGGCGATGCCGGCGACCGCATCTACGGCACCAAGTAAAAACAGCACAAGTCTTTTTGACCGTCGCTTCCCACTCGGAAGCGGCGGTTTTTTGCTGCGCGCTTCCGGCCCGCACAACAAACAAGGCCGCTGCACGGTGGTACCATGCAGCGGCCTTGTGTTTTTTTCAGGTTATTTCAGCACCGCACCCAGATTTGCACTGGTGACCATGCGGGCGTAGCGGCTGAGCCATCCGGTCTTGATGTTGGGCTCCGGCGCAACGTACTTTGCCTTGCGCTGGGCCAGCACCTCGTCCGACACCTCCAGCGTGATGGAGGCGTTGGGGATGTCGATGGTAATGGTATCCCCTTCCTCGACCAGGCCGATGGGGCCGCCGGAGGCTGCCTCCGGGCTGACGTGGCCGATGGCGGCACCGCGGCTTGCGCCGGAGAAGCGGCCGTCGGTGATGAGGGCCACCGTCTTATCCAGCTTCATGCCTGCCAGCGCAGAGGTGGGGTTCAGCATCTCCCGCATGCCGGGGCCGCCCTTGGGGCCTTCGTAGCGGATGACCACCACATCGCCCGGGACGATCTTGCCTGCGTAGATGGAGGCAATGGCCTCCTCCTCGCTGTTGAACACCCGCGCCGGGCCTGCGTGCTTCTGCATCTCCGGGGCCACGGCGCTGCGCTTGACCACGCAGCCGTCCGGGGCAATGTTGCCCCACAGGATCTGCAGACCACCGGTCTCAGAGTAGGGGTTCTCGATGGGGCGGATGGCCTTTTCGTTCAGGATATGGGCGCCCTTGATGTTTTCACCCAGCGTTTTGCCGGTAACGGTAGGCACCTCCAGATCCAGCAGGCCCTTCTTGGCCAGTTCTGCCTGCACTGCCGGGATGCCGCCCGCTGCGTACAGATCCGGCATGTGGGTGGGGCCTGCCGGTGCCAGATGGCACAGGTTGGGGGTCTTGGCGCTGATCTCGTTGAACAGCTTCAGGTCGATGGGCACACCGGCCTCGTAGGCGATAGCCAGCAGGTGCAGCACCGTGTTGGTGGAGCAGCCCAGCGCCATATCGCAGGTCAGTGCGTTGCGGATGGAGCGCTCGTTGATGATCTGACGTGCGGTGATGCCCTTGCGCACCATCTCCATCACAGCCATACCTGCGTGCTTTGCCAGCTGCAGGCGCTTGGAATACACAGCCGGAATGGTGCCGTTGCCGGGCAGGGCGATACCGATGGCCTCGCACAGGCAGTTCATGCTGTTGGCGGTGTACATACCGGAGCAGCTGCCGCAGCTGGGACAGCAGTTGCAGGTGCAGTCCTCCAGCTGCTCGTCGGTGATCATACCGGCCTTATAGGCACCTACCGCCTCGAACATCTTGGAAAGGCTCACTTCCTCGCCGCCGTAGCTGCCGGCCAGCATGGGGCCGCCGGAGCAGACCACAGCGGGCACGTCCATGCGCACCGCTGCCATCACCATGCCGGGCACGATCTTATCGCAGTTGGGCACCAGCACAAGGCCATCCAGCTGGTGTGCCATGAGCATCGTCTCCACGCTGTCGCAGATCAGCTCACGGGAGGCAAGGCTGTACTTCATGCCCACATGACCCATGGCAATGCCGTCGCACACGCCGATGGCAGGGATCAGGATGGGGGTGCCGCCCGCCATCTGCACACCGGCCTTGACGGCATCGGCGATCTTGTCCAGATTCATGTGCCCGGGCACGATCTCGCTGTAAGCACTCACCACGCCGATGAGGGGGCGCTCCAGTTCTTCCTTGGTGTAGCCCAGTGCATAGAACAGGCTGCGGTTGGGCGCACGCTCCGAGCCCTTAGTCACGTTGTCACTTCTCATTGCAAATCCTCTTTTTTCTTATAGCAAAAGACCCCCTCCCAAAGGAGGGAATCTTTTCCGGTTTTAAAAAGCAGCTTTCGGCTGAACTCCTTCCGTCACCGCTTGCGCGATGCCACCTTCCTTACGGAGGGAGGCTTCACGCTGCGGTCAGGCAAAAGGCTCCCTCTTTGAGGGGGCTGTCGCCGCAGGCGACTGGGGGAGTTGATTACTTCTTCAGCCAGCTCATCATGCTGCGCAGCTCAGCACCCACCTTCTCGATGGGCAGCTCAGCCTCCATGCGGCGCTTGGCAAGGAAGTGCACCTTGCGGCCGCCCTTGGGGCTCATCTCGGTCAGGAACTCGGAAGCAAAGGTGCCGTCCTGGATCTCGGTCAGGACCTTCTTCATCTCCTTGCGGGTCTCCTCGGTGATCAGGCGCTTGCCGGTGCGGTAATCGCCGTACTCAGCGGTGTTGGAGATGGAGTAGCGCATCTTGGAGAAGCCGCCCTCGTTGATCAGGTCAACAATCAGCTTCATCTCGTGGCAGGTCTCAAAGTAAGCCATCTCGGGCTCGTAACCGGCCTCCACCAGCGTATCGAAACCGGCGTGGATCAGCTCGGAAACGCCGCCGCACAGCACGGCCTGCTCGCCGAACAGATCGGTCTCGGTCTCCTCCTTGAAGGTGGTCTGCAGGATGCCTGCACGACCCGCGCCGATGCCGGAAGCATAAGCCAGAGCAATGTCCTTGGCCTTACCGGTGTAGTCCTGCTCCACGCAGATCAGAGAGGGGCAGCCCTCGCCCTCGGTGTACAGACGGCGCACGATGTGGCCGGGGCCCTTGGGAGCGATCATAATGACGTCCACGTTCTTGGGAGCAGTGATGGTCTTGAAGTGGATGTTGAAGCCGTGTGCAAAGGCCAGTGCCTTGCCCTCGGTCATGTAGGGTGCCACCTGCGTGTTGTAGATATCGGCGCACAGCTCGTCGGGCACCAGCATCATCACCACGTCACCGGCCTTGGCAGCCTCTTCCACTTCCATCACCTTGAAGTTGTCATGGGTGGCAGCGAACTCAGAAGCCTTTGCCCAGTGAGCAGAGCCCTTGCGCAGGCCCACCACAACGTTGACGCCGCTCTCGGCCAGATTCTCAGAGTGTGCATGGCCCTGACTGCCGAAGCCGATGACAGCGACGGTCTTGCCGTCCAGCACGCCGAGGTTGCAGTCGGAATCGTAGTATTTCTTGATAGCCATAATCGTTAGTCTCCTTTTACTTTTTCTGGTTGGTTTATCTTCCGGTCTTGTATGCTCTGTTCTATCTTTCGCTCACCCTGAGCGGAAAAGCAATGTGATTTATGCCCGTCTTGCGCCCGGCAGGGGCAGCTGCGCCGAGCGCACCTCCTGCGGCGGTTTCTGGAGATGCTGGTGCATCCCGCCGCGTTCCAGTGCGGTGACACCGGTGCGGCACTGCTCCAGGATCTTGTAGTCCGCGAACATTTTCAAAAAGGCATCAATTTTGTCCGGCTTGCCGATGAGTTCAAACACCATGCTGTCCGGGGAAAGATCAATGATCTTTGCCTTGTAGATGCTGGCGATCTCCCGCAGCTCCGTGCGGTTGTGCACATCGGACGCGACCTTGAGCAGCAGCAGCTCCCGCTCCAGCGATTTTTCGCTGTCCAGCACGAACACCTGCCGGGTGACTTCCAGACGCTCGGTCTGCAATACCAGCTGCTGCAAAGCCTTTTCGTCGCTGGTAATGGTCACGGTGATGCGGCTGACCGCCGGGTCGTTGGTGGCGGACACCGTCAGGCTGTCGATGTTGAAGCCGCGGCGGCAGAACAGGTTGGACACTCGGGCCAGAACGCCGCTCTGGTTGTCCACCAGCAGGCTGATGACCCTGCGCTGATTGGTTTCCATTGCTCCACGTCCTCCTTATTCCATGATGATATCGTTGATGTCGCCGCCGCCGGGGATCATGGGCAGCACCTTTTCGTCCTTGTCGATGATGCATTCGATCCAAGTGGGGCCCTTCTGCTTCATGGCATCGGCAAACGCCGCCTGAAACTCCGGCAGGTTGGTGCAGCGGTAGCCCTTCAGCCCAAAGCCCTCTGCCAGCTTGACGAAATCCGTCTTGCGGTGGGGGTCGGTCTGGCTGTAACGCTTGCCGTAAAAGCTGGTCTGCCACTGGCGCACCATGCCCAGCAC
>CAKSWU010000002.1 GCA_934513205.1 uncultured Faecalibacterium sp.
GCGGTGCGCAGCACCGCAACCAAAGCCCCAGTGGGGCTTTGGTTAGCCCGCGGGTCCCAACGGCTAGGAATGTCTACTGTGGTTGCTGCCGCTGCATTCGCTCGGGGCGTTTTTAATTTGACCCGTACGGGAATTGCAGCTGAGCTGACCGCCGCCAGTGGCGGAAGCAGGGAAGCGAAGCTGGGGCCGTGGTCAGCAGGATGCGAACGCCGCTCCAAGGCGTGAAGCAGACGCTGGGAACCACAACCCGGGACAGGGCACCGCTGCGCCGCTCAATCACATTGCACCGCTGATCTAAAAAAGGAGGTATCTCTATGGATACATTGTTCCCAAAGGTCTTGCAGGCTGTTGCGGGCGAGGACTTTACGGTGTACCTCTATTTCAACGATGGCTCTGTGCGTCTATATGACGCAAAGCCGCTGCTTGCGCTGGGCGGGGTCTTTGCGCCCTTGCAGGATGCAGCTTTTTTCAAAAGCCGCCTGACCGTCCTGAACGATACCGCAGCATGGGATGTGAACGGTGACCGGGACCCGGGCAGCTGTGTGGACTTGGACCCAATCGAGTTGTACGAGACCTGTCCTGTGGTGGTAGATCCGCTGGAATCGGCATCCTGAGCCGCAAAAATACGCAAAAACACGGGAAGATCCGCAGACCTTCCCGTGTTTTTATTTATTTATTCTGCTCCTGCACATAGCGCAGGATGTCCTCCGGCACCGCAGCCAACGCATCGGCACCGGCGGCGGTCAGCTCATTGCGTCCCCGAAAGCCCCACAGCGCGCCCATGGCGGGCAGCTGTGCATTGTGCCCGGTGAGGATGTCCACATCGCTGTCGCCCACGAACAGGGTGGCAGCTGGGTCTGCGCCCAGCTCGGTCATCAGCGCGTAGAGCCCGGTGGGGTCCGGCTTGGTGGGCACGCCCGGGCGGTTGCCCCGCACCGCGGCAAAGCGGTCCGCACCAAAATAGTGCTGGATGACCTTGCCGCACAAAGGGTCTGCCTTGTTGGAAAATACGGCGCACTGGATGCCGGCGGCGCGCAGCTGGTCCAGCAGCTCCGGGATGCCGGGATAGGGGGCAGTCTTGTCCTCCTTGTGGGCATCGTACCGGGCGGTGAACTGCGCCAGTGTGGCAGTCAGCTGCTCCGGCGTGCGGGCATCGGCGGGGGAGAAACGCTCCACCAGCTTGGGGATGCCGTTGCCCACCATGTGTTTGAACTGCTCCACCGTAAAGGTGGGCCAGCCGTGCTGTGTGCACACCCAGTTGCCGGCATCGGTCAGATCGTCGATGGTGTTCAGCAGGGTGCCGTCCAGATCGAATAATACAGTTTTGATCACAAAAAAGACTCCTTATCAGATGTTGGAAAGGGGACCGGTCATTTGCCGGAAAGCCCCCATGCATCCATCAGCAGATGCAGGGTGTCGTCCTGCGTCAGGCACAGGATGCGGTCCCACGGCAGCAGGGTGGTGCTGCCGTGGGGAATGATGAACTCTGCGTCCCGGGTGATGCACACCAGAATGACGTCTCCGGGCATGGGGATGTCCTTGACGGCCTGCCCTGCGAACTGGAATTTTTCCGGCAGCAGGATCTCATTCAGGCTGGCGGTGCCGCCGCCCAGTGACAGCAGCTGGCGGATAGTGTCGGTCTCGATCTCCCGCTCCAGAATGTGGCTCAGGTTGTCGGTGCCGCAGACTACCGTGTCCACCCCCAGCGTGTGCAGCAGCTCACGGTTTTTGGGGTTGGAGGCCCGTGCCACGGTGCGGTCCACGCCAAACTCCCGCTTGGCGATCTGGCAGGCCACCAGATTGTCCTCGTCCGCTCCGGTCACCGCCACAAAGGCGTCGCAGCTGGCAACGTCGGCGGTGCGCATGGTGTCAAAGCTGACGGCGTCCCCGCAGATCACCGGAATGTCCAGCGAATCCGCCAGCGTGCGGCAGAGCATCTCCTGCGGCTCAATGATGGTCACTTTGTGGTGGTGGGCCAGCAGGCTCTGGGCCAGATACATGCCCACTTTGCCGCCGCCCGCAATACAAACTTTCATATCGTTACCTCATTCTACAAAGCGGAATCAAAAAATCACTTGGCAAGGGCGCGGAACACCGCCTGCTCGGTGAGCACGGTGGGGCAGATGGTGTCCAGCTCATAGGCTTTGTGATACAGCACCTGCAGATGGGGGTCGGAGACCCGGCAGATGACCTTTTCCTTCCGGAAGATGCTGCGGGCGATCTGCGCCGCCATCAGGTTCACCGTGTCGTCCTCGCTGACGGCAGCCACCGCGTCGCAGTTTTCAATGCCGCCCTGCCGCAGCATATCCGGGTCGGTAGGGTCGCCCACCAGCGCTGTACCGCCAAAGCGGTAATCGTCAAAGGCGTCCAGCCGCTTGAGCTGTTCGGGGTCCTTTTCGATCAGGGAAATGTCGTGTCCGATGTGCTCCAGATCGCGGATGAGGGACGCGCCGACCTGATCGCAGCCGATCACCAGAATATTCATAAAAGCTCACCTCAATGTCATAGGATAAAGGGCCTGTGCAAAGGCTGCGCAGAAAAGCCCTGTGGCAACAGATACAGTATAGCACACTTTGCGGTCCAGTTACAGCCCGCACTGCAAAGGGATCTTGTGCAAAATTTTTGCATTCCACGTGCGCAGAGGGTCATAGTATGGTATACTGGTACTGTCTTTGAACAATACCGCGCACCGCAGAGTGTGTCAGGAGGGATTTTTACGTTTTTGGAGATCATCAAAGCGATCCTGATGGGCATCGTGGAAGGTATTACCGAGTGGCTGCCCATCTCGTCCACCGGTCACATGATCCTGCTGGAACAGGTCATCCGCTTCCGTGCCAGTGAGCAATTCATGTCCATGTTCCGGGTGGTCATCCAGCTGGGTGCCATTCTGGCGGTGGTGGTGCTGTTCTGGAACCGTCTGTGGCCCTTCGGGCTGCGGCAGGGCCGGGTCATTTCCAAGCCCAGCGTGTGGAACCTGTGGTTCAAGGTGGTGGCGGCAACGCTGCCGGTGCTGGTCATCAGCCCACTGGACGACTGGATGGAGGCTCATTTCTACAACTACATCACGGTGGCTGCCATGCTGATCCTGTACGGCGCGCTCTTCCTTGTGGTGGAGAACCGCCGCGCCATGCCTCGGGTGACAAGGCTGGAACAGATCAGCTATCGGGACGCACTGCTCATCGGTCTGTGGCAGTGCCTTGCCATCATCCCCGGCACCTCCCGCTCCGGCGCCACCATCGTGGGCGGCCTGCTGCTGGGGCTGTCCCGCGCCTGTGTGGCAGAGTTCACCTTCTATCTTGCCATCCCGGTCATGGCAGGTGCCTCGCTGCTGAAGGTGGCCAAGTTTGCCATCTCGGGCACCGCCATCACTGGCACCGAGGTCGCTGTGCTGGTGGTGGGCTGCATCGTGGCCTTTGCGGTCAGCCTTGCGGCCATCCGCTTCCTGATGGACTACGTCAAGCGCCACGACTTCCGCTTCTTCGGCGTGTACCGCATCGCACTGGGCGTTCTGGTGCTGGCGGTGGCTGTGATCTCGGCGCTGGCATAAAAATGCCCCAAGGCCCTTTCGCTGTCCAGAACGGCGGAGGGGCTTTTCCTGTTTACACCGCCCGTCCGGCTGTGCTATACTGAGACCAGAAACTGCGCGGCGCTGTGCCGCCGGAAGGATCAGGAGGAACCGATGATGGAAGCATCCAACGTTTACTATACAGATTTCCGCTGCCCGGTGGGCACCAGCCTGCTGGAAAAGCTGCGCCGCCTGTGCCTTGCCGCCGGCATCCGGGACATCAACATGGATGGCCGGTTCGTCGCCATCAAGATGCACTTCGGCGAGCTGGGCAATCTGGCTTTCCTGCGTCCCAACTACGCCAAGGTGGTGGCAGACCTGTGCAAGGAGCAGGGCGGTATGCCCTTCCTGACCGACTGCAACACCCTGTACCCGGGCAGCCGCAAGAACGCGCTGGAGCATTTGAGCTGCGCCCAGCTGAACGGCTTCTGGCCCATGACCACCGGCTGTCAGGTGATCATCGGTGACGGTCTGCGCGGCACGGATGAGGTGGAAGTGCCGGTGCCGAACGGCGAATACTGCAAGACCGCCAAGATCGGCCGCGCCATCATGGATGCGGACGTGTTCATCAGCCTGAACCACTTCAAGGGACACGAAGCCACCGGCTTCGGCGGTGCCATCAAGAACATCGGCATGGGCTGCGGCTCCCGCGCGGGCAAGATGGAGCAGCACGCTGCCGGCAAGCCCGCCGTGCAGGAGGGGCTGTGCCGCGGCTGCCACCGCTGCGCCAAGGAGTGCGGCTCGGACGCCATTACTTACAATGCCGAAAACAAGGCAGTCATCGACTACGACAAGTGCAAGGGCTGCGGCCGCTGCATCGGTGCGTGCAGCTTTGACGCCATCTATTCTCCCAACGAGTGTGCCAATGAGCTGCTGGACCGCAAGATGGCAGAGTATGCCGCAGCCGTCTGCCACGACCGGCCCTGCTTCCACATCTCGCTGGTGCAGGACATCAGCCCCAACTGCGACTGCCACGGCGAGAACGATGCCCCCATCCTGCCGGATATCGGCATCTTTGCGTCCTTTGACCCGGTGGCGCTGGACCAGGCCTGCGCGGATGCCTGCCTTGCCGCAGCACCGCTGCCAAACAGCCAGCTCAGCGCAAACCTTGCCAAGGAAGGCTGGAACTGCCACCACGACAACTTCAAGGACTCAAACCCCAACATCGAGTGGAAGGCCACGCTGGAGCAGGCCGAAAAGGTGGGCATGGGCACCCGCCGGTATGTGCTGAAAAAGGTATAAGACCCGGAAACAGAAAGGCTGCTGCACAGCATGGTGCAGCAGCCTTTTATAAACGATAAGTCTGTTTCTGTCAAAGCGCAGCGCGGGGTGCGTTACAGCTCCACATGGGGCACGCAGTCGTCCAGCACGGTCTGCAGCGCCTGCCAGTTCTTCAGGGTGCAGCCCGGCAGGGCAGAAGCGTCCAGCCCGGCATCCTCGATGCGGCCTGCCATGCTGTCCTTGTCGCTCAGCAGAGCAAGAGCGTCCGGTTCGATCATGGTCCATGCCTCGGCAAAGTTTTCCTGCTCATCGGCGTCCAACGCATCGTACCAGCTCAGGAAGGCCTCCTGCACGGCGTCCGGTGTGCGGGAGGCAAGGCGGGCCTCCTCGGCCCACTGCAGCAGCGAAGCCGCCGCGATGACCGATTTCAGCGAGCAGCCGGACACGCCGGGACCCCAGCCAAGGCAGGGGGCAAAGGCGTCCTCCACGCCGGTGATGGAGAAGATGGAGTTTTCGTCAAAATTGCCGGGATTCAGGTTCGGGGTGTTGGCTTCCGAGGTGGAGTCCGGCAGCGTCTCGCCGGAAGCCGAAGCGCTGTCCGAAGCGGAGGCGGAGCTGGACGCCGAAGAAGCACCGGACCCGCCGCAGGCGGTCAGCACACTGCACACCAGTGCCGCGCACAGAACGAGGGAGAGGATGCGGGTGTATTTCAATTTCATAAGAGGGACCTCCTTGACCCGGCAAAAGGCCGGAGCATCATAAAAAACGATACACCTTAAGTATACGTTCTGGATGGGCGGTTGTCAATCGGTGCAGACAGGACGAATTTCAAGGGACAGACCTGTGCAGGTTGCACAAGTCTGCCGACCGGTTTTCGGCGGATTCGACCAATTGACAATTTTGACGGAGACTCGTATAATCTAAGACAGAAAATCAAATCATCCAGTGCGTGTAACTGTTCGATCAGGCATGAGCATCAGAGGGGGAGCCAAAACGCGTCCCTTTGGTTCTTGTGCCTTTTTTCTTTTTGGATCATCTGCGGCAGAAAAAACGGAGGAGCGGGGCAATGCGGGCGGTCAAGGTGTTCAACAACAACGCGGTATCGGTGGTCATGCCGGACGGCAGGGAAGCAATCCTTGTGGGCAATGGTCTGGGGTTCGGTTGCCGCCCCGGCAGCCCCATCGAGAAGGAGCGGGTCTCCAAAGTATACTATGTCCAGAACGAGATGCAGACCAAGTTCCTCAAAATGCTGGAAAACGTCACCCCGCAGGTGATGCAGGCGGCAGAGCGCATCTCGCTGGTAGCCGAGAGTGCAGGCATCCTGCTGGGCAATCAGGCCACTATCTCGCTGGTGGACCACATCAGCTTTGCGCTGGAGCGTGCCCGGAACGGCGTCCTGCTGCCCAACCTGATGCTGGGCGAAACGCGGACCCTTTACCCGCAGGAATATGCCGTGGGGCAGCAGGCGCTGGAGATCATCCAGACCTACTGCGGGACCCGTCTGCCGGAGGATGAAGCAGGGTACATCGCCCTGCATCTGGTCACGGCAGCTGCCGGCGGTGAGATGGCCTACGATACCCTTCGGTTCGTCAAGGGCGTGACCGACATCATCCGGGACAGCTACGGCTGCGCACTGGAGGAAAAAAGCTTAAAGACCGCCCGCCTGACCACCCACCTCAAGTTTCTGGCAGCCCGCATCCTGCAGCACACCCCGTGGCAGGACGCGGACATGGAGGCCATGTATGAGATGCTGGTGCGGCGGGATGCGCGCAATGCGGCCTGTCTGCAGCGCATCAACGAATACCTGCGCAAAGAGTTCTGCTACGAGCTCAATCATCAGGAGCAGGCGTATCTGCTGATCCACCTGACCAAGATCGTACCCTGAAACAGAATCTGGCGGGGCGTCCGGAAGCCCCGCAGGAGGATAAAAGCCAACAACCTTGTCAAAAGTGAGGAACAAACCGATGAAAGACAAAGTAATGAACGCTTTGGAAAAGTTCTCCAAAGCCATGCTCTCGCCGCTGTCGTATATCTCGGCAGCGGGCCTGATCCTGGTGCTGGGCGCGCTGCTCACCAGCACCAGCCTCAGCGCCATGATCCCTGCTCTGCAGTGGACCCCCATCAAGCTGCTGGGCCAGCTGATCTACAACTGCATCATGGTCATCATCAACAACCTCAGCCTGATGTTCTGCGTGGGCATCGCAGCAGCGCTGGCAAAAAAGAACAAGCAGCAGGCCGGCATCATCGCCCTGATGAGCTATCTGATGTACCTGACTGCCGGCAACGTCACTCTGACCCAGCTGGGCATGCTGGCGGAAGCCGACCCCCTTGTGGGCCTGTACGGCACCGGTCAGTCCACCGTGTTCGGCATCCAGACCGTGGACATGGGCGTGTTTGGCGGCATCATTCTGGGTCTGGTCTGCGGCTGGATCTACAACCATACCTGTGAAAAGCAGTTCAAGGGCATCATCACCCAGATCTATTCCGGTGCCCGGTGGTCCTTCACCTGCATGGTGGTGTTCTCCATCCTGTTCGGCTTTGGCTCCTGCTTCTTCTGGCCCCCGGTACAGAGCGCCATCACCGCGCTGACCAACTTCATTGCCGCTTCCGGCAACTTCGGGCTGTTCCTGTACGGCTTCCTGGAGCGGTTCCTCATCCCCACCGGTCTGCACCACCTCATCTACACCCCCTTCCAGTTCTCGGCACTGGGCAACAGCCTGACCGTGGGCGACGCCACCTACACCGGCTCCTACATCGTGATGATGATGGAGTACAGCATGGGCCTGCCCTTCTCGGACGGCATCGTGTGGATGTACACCGGCTTCACCAAGACCTTCGGCTACTTTGGCATCGTGGCGGCCTTCATCTTCTGCGCCCGCAAGGAGAACCGCAAAAAGACCGCTGCCGTTCTGGTGCCGCTGGCCTTTACCGCTTCTCTGGCCTCCATCACCGAGCCGCTGGACTTCATGTTCTGCTTCTCTGCTCCCATCCTGTGGGTGGCACACGCCTGCATCTCCGGCCTGTTCATCGTGCTGCTGCACACCTTCCATGTCACCGGCTTTACCACCAACCTCCTTGGCTCGGTGCTGATGAACCTTTCTGCCGGTGCAGATAAGACCAACTATCCCATCCTGTACCTGCTGGCGCTGTGCCAGATCGCGGTGTACTTTGTGGTGTTCACCCTGCTGATCAAGACCTTTAACATCCACACCCCCGGCCGGGAAGAGGTGAGCACCGAGACCGCGGGGAGCGCAGCACCCGCCAAAAAGGCAAGCGTGAAGAACGCTGCCGAGGTGCAGTGCGTCATTGATGGTCTGGGCGGCAAGGAGAACATCCTGTCGGTGGACAACTGCTTCACCCGTCTGCGGGTGAACGTCAAGGACCCCGCAAAGCTGGACGAAGCAGCCATCAACAAGCTGCCCAACAGCGGCATCGTGAAGAAAGGCACCGATATCCAGATCGTCTACGGCCTGCAGGTGCAGGAGATCAAGCATGCCGTGGAAGCACAGCTGGAAAACCAGTAAACCGCTTTACCGCGCCCCGGCGGACTGCGCCGGGCTAACCTGAAAAATACAAAAAAGGAGCGTTTATACTATGGTCATTACCATTGCTGGCGGCGGCAGCACCTTTACTGCCGGTATCGTCAAATCCATCGCCCTGCGCCGGGAAGAACTGGAAGTGGACGAGATCCGTCTGTACGACATCAACAAGGAGCGGCAGGACAAGGTGGCTGTCGTGGTGGACTGGGTCCTGCACAAGGAGCTGAATACCAACATCAAGCTGGTGGTCACCACCGACACCGCCGAAGCCTACACCGGGGCATCCTTCGTGTTTGCACAGATGCGCGTGGGCGGCTACGCCATGCGTGAGCAGGACGAAAAGATCCCCCTGCGCCACGGCTGCGTGGGACAGGAGACCTGCGGCTGCGGCGGCATGGCCTACGGAATGCGCACCATCTTCCCCATGATCCAGCTGATCGACGACGTGGAAAAGTATGCCAAGAAGGACTACTGGATCCTGAACTACTCCAACCCCGCCGCCATCGTATCCGAAGCCTGCCGCAAGCTGCGCCCGAAGGCACGGATCATCAACATCTGCGATATGCCCATCGCCATCATTGACGTGGTGGCAGCTGCCATGGGCATCCAGAACAAGAAGGAGATCGTTTACGATTACTTTGGCCTGAACCACTTCGGCTGGTTCACCTCCATCCAGTACCACGGCGAGGATCTGATGCCCAAGCTGCGCGCCTACATCAAGGAGAACCAGATCCTTCTGCCGGAAAGCTACCTCAAGGGCATGGGCGCCCTGACCTCCTCCGGCAGCCAGAACCGCCACACCAAGGGCAGCTGGTACTATGTGTGGAAGGGCGAGTACGAGATCATGGAAAACTTCCCGGAGTACCTGCCCAATACCTACCTGAACTACTATCTGCAGGCCAAGGAGTTCGTGGAGCACTCGGACCCGAACCACACCCGCGCCAACGAGGTGGAGGAGACCCGCGAAAAGAACCTGTTCGACGGCATCGACCACTACCTCAAGACCGGCGAGGTGGACGCCAACACCTTCTATGCCGGCAGCCACGGCGACTGGATCGCAGATCTTTCCGCTGCGCTGAAGAACGACACCAAGGCACGCTTCCTCATCATCACCGAGAACCGCGGCGCGATCCCCAATATGCCCTATGACGCAATGGTGGAGCTGCCCGCCTACATCGGCAAAAACGGCCCGGAGGTCATTGCCCGGGACAACATCCCGCTGTTCCAGCAGGGCTTGATGATGCAGCAGCTCAACAGCGAAAAGCTGCTGGTAGAGGGTTGCGTGGAAGGCAGCTACGAGAAGGTATTGCAGGCCTTCACCCTGAACAAGACTGTGCCCAGCATGAACGTTGCAAAGGCCATTCTGGACGATATGATCGAAGCCAACAAGGGCTACTGGCCGGAGCTGCACTGAGCACCGGCTTTCCCGCCGCCGCAGGCATTGCCGCCTGCGGCGGCTTTTTTATGCGCATTGACCTTTGCAGAGCAAGGGCTTATAATGAGAAAAAACCAGTAAAAGCGAAAGGAAGCACACCCATGCAAAACCAAGTCCCTGTATCCCAAAACCGCCCGGTGACCGGGCGCTTTGCGCCCAGCCCCAGCGGACGGCTGCATCTGGGCAATCTGGCCTGCAGCCTGCTGGCGTGGCTCAGCGCAAAAAGTCAGGGCGGACGCATCGTGCTGCGCATCGAGGACCTGGACGCCGAGCGCTGCCCCCGCGTCTATGCCGACTTGCTGGAGCAGGACCTTGCGTGGCTGGGGCTTACATGGGACGAGGGCGGCAGCACCGGCGGTGCACACGGCCCCTATTACCAGAGCGAATGCGGGGACATCTATACCGAAAGCTACCGCAAACTGGAGCAGATGGGGCTGGTGTACCCCTGCTTTTGCTCCCGGGCGCAGCTGCACGCCGCCAGCGCACCCCACACCTCGGACGGCAACGTCATCTACCCGGGCACCTGCCGGGGGCTGACGCCGGAAGAGATCGCGGAAAAGCGCAAACAGAAAGCCCCTGCCTACCGTCTGATGGTGCCGGACGAGGAGATCACCTTTACGGACGGCTGCATGGGCACCCACACGGAAAATCTGCTGCGGGACTGCGGCGATTTCTACCTGCGCCGGGCAGATGGCGTGTTTGCCTATCAGCTGGCGGTGGTGGTGGACGATGCCCGCATGGGCGTCACCGAGGTGGTGCGCGGGGCAGACCTGCTGTCCTCCACGGCGCGGCAGCTGTACCTGTACCGTCTGCTGGGCCTGCAGCCGCCCCGCTTTGCCCACTGCCCGCTGCTGCTGGCGGCGGACGGGCGGCGGCTGTCCAAGCGGGACGGCGACCAGAGCCTTGAAAATCTGCGGGCAAAATACACCGCCCCGGAGATCATCGGCAAGCTGGCGTATGCCTACGGTCTGCAGCCGGAGCCTGCCCCCCGCACCCCGGAAAGCCTTGTGCCGGACTTTGCGTGGGCAAAGGTCCCCAAACAGGACATCTGCCTGCCCGAGGGGCTGTTTTAAAAAAGGAAATGAAAAAGCGACTCCTGCCAGCGCCAAAGGCGCTGACAGGAGTCGCTTTTTTTCTTCCTTATGCTCTCCGCACCTGCGGCATTTGATTGCGCTCCGCGGCGGTAAAGGCGCTGTCCAGCGCCAGCGCCAGCAGCGCACCCAGCACCACGTCGATGCAGCTGTGCTGCTTGAGCAGCATGGTGGAGCAAACGATGGAAACGCAGAGCACAGCGGCTGCGGGACGCATCCAGCGGCGGCGGGGCGTGTCAAAGATATGGCTGCGGTAGTACGCCAGCAGCAGCGTGACCGAGTTGAGCACATGGATGGACGGGCAGACGTTGGTGGCGGTGTCGGTGCGGTACAAAAACCGCACGATGCGGGCAAACACATCGCTGCCCGGCACAAAACGGGGACGCAGGGCGAGACCGGTGGGCAGAAGAACGTAGCACGCCAGCGCGAGGGTCATGCCGGTGAACAGCGGCAGGCACAGCCGCCAGAACTCCTCGCGCGGGGCCTTCCACAGCAGATAGAACAGGGTAAAGGGGATCCACAAAAACCATGCAAAGTAAGGGATCACCGCATATTTGCAAAAGGGAATCAGATCGTCCAGACGGCAGTGCACCAGCAGGACATGCGGTATGGAGATGCGGGTCTCCAGAAAATCAAAAGCTGCAAGGTAGAGCAGCAGATACAACGCCATGAAGCAGACCGGATGGCGTGAAAACCAACTTTGTCTCATTCAAAAAAGCCTCCTTTTTACAGCGGGGCAAACCTCTTGACAGTTCGAAATTATACGCCCGAACGATGAAGATTGCAAGAACGAAAGGTGAAAACTTTGTCAAGTGCTGAAAAAATAATTTGTGGAACCTGTAAAAAATACCAGCAGCCTTCTGTGTTCAATACGAATCCAGGCGGCGGTTTCCTGCAAAAAGAAAAAATCCTCCCTTTTTGCCGGTCCTTACAGACCGGAAAAGGGGAGGATGCGGCCGGCGGGAGCAGACGGAGAGGGCGAGCCCGCTGGCAATTTTATGGAGCTTATATCACACTCTGTTCCAGCCATTTGCCCCGGAAAAACCGGACGGCAAAGCACAGCGAGCGGAACGCCCAGTCCAGATACATGCCCATCCAGATGGCAAGCAGCCCGCCGCCGAAGCACAGCACCCACAGGTAGCAGAAGCCCACCCGGAAGGCCCACATGGACACGATGCTCACGGTCATGGTGAACCGGGCATCTCCGGCAGCGCGCAGGATGTTGGGCAGGGTAAAGCTGGAAGGCCAGATGAACAGCGAGACGATGTTGAACCACACCATCACTTCCAGCGCCATGGCATAGGCCTCCGGGGACAGGTGGAACAGCCCCAGTGCCAGTTTGTTGGCAAACAGGAAGGCGGAGAGGTTCATCGCCCACGCGCCGCCGTAAGCCACCAGCATCAGCCGACGGGAGTAATGCACGGCCTGCTGCTTTTCGCCCGCGCCCAGACACTGCCCCACCACGGTCAGAGCCGCCATGCCCACGGCGTTGGCGGGGATGTTCAAAAAGGTCGTGGTGGTGTTGGCAACGGCGTTGGCGGCAATGGCAGCAGTGCCCAGCGTGGAGGTCAGGCTGGACACCGACAATTTGCCGATCTGGAACATGCCGTTCTCGATGCCGGCGGGGATGCCCACCCGCAGGATCTGCCGGATCAGCCGTCTGCGGGGAGCCAGTGCCTTCAGCCCTTCCACCCGCAGGGGGCAGGCAGGCTTTTGCAGCAGATACAGCACCGTGACGCAGGCAATGGCCCGGGACACAAGGCTGGCCAGCGCCGCGCCCAGGACCCCCATGCCGAAGCCGTAGATCAGCACCGCGTTGCCGCCGATATTCACCACGTTCATCACAAGGCTGGACATCATGCTGACCCGGCTGTTGCCCTGCGCCCGGAACAGCGCCGCCCCGGCGTTGTACAGGCCGATGAAGGGGTAGCTGAGGGCAGACAGCAGGAAATAGGTCTCGGCGTAGCGCATGACGTCCGCATCAATGGAGCCAAAGATGCCCCGCAGGATGGCGTGGCGTCCCACCACCACCACCGCCATCACCAGACAGCTGAAGCTGGACAGGATGAACAGGATCTGCGCGGCGGCGTTTTTGGCGTCTCTGGGTTCGCCGCGTCCGATGTACTGGCTGGTGACCACCGCGCCGCCGGTGGCAAGGGCTGCCATGATCTGGATCATCAGGGTGTTGAAGCTGTCCACAAGGCTGACGCCGGAGACGGCGGCCTCGCCCACCGAGGACACCATCAGGGTGTCCGCCAGACCAATGGTCACGCTGAGCGCCTGCTCCGCGATCAGCGGCAGCAGCAGCGCCACCAGCTGCTGCCGGGTAAACATCGGCGGGTTCTTGAATCTGGATGCAGTCATAAATTCCTCCGTGAGCAGGGCGATAGGGTTTGGATACAACGCATCTATGATACAACACCACCGCCAGAATTACAAGAGAAAAGCCCCGGATATTTTTCCGGGGCCGGGGCATCACACAAACTCTTTGCTGGGGGTCAGGTTTTTGCCGTAATAAACGATGTAATCGTAGGGCACTTCCGGCCGGAAAGCCGCCTTATCGGCGTACTTTGCCAGCAGATCATCCCGCAGCGCCGTCGGGGTATAGAGCCCGCCGGACGAAAGGGTATCCGAACATACCGAGTTCCACATGGCCTCGGTGAAAGCCGTGCAGTTGTAAATTGCAGACCAATGGTCGGCTTTTGCAAGGTTACGGTTCACGACGTCCAGCTGGCTCTGGTCCAGCGAGACCTGAACGCTGTAAATGTTGATGTAATAGGAATCCGGCAGATAATACCGATAGTAGCTTTCCAGATTGTACCAGATGCCCGCATGCTCATTCCGGTTGCCGCGGGTGCCGATGGTCACAGTGGTATCCGGCGCAATGACCAACCCGCCCACATTGATCTCCTGCTGCGAAACATTCGTCACCGAGATAAATGCGTGGCCGCTGATGTTGATGGGGACATTGTCACGGTCCACCGAACTGGTCATCAGCCGCAGCACGGCCACAGACCCCTCAGCCGGCGTTTCGCCGTAAGCCTGAATGGGCGATTTGTGGTCAGCCTGTTCAAAGCAGTACGGTCTGCCGAAATTCGTGGTAAAGCCCACGGAGTCCCGCAGGAATGCGGGAAAACCGGTCAGGTCGGAAATGGTCTTATCCTCCTTCACCGATGGCTCAGCGGGCTTTGCTTCCTGCGCAAAAGCGGGCAGGCAAAGACAGACAGTCAGCACCAGTGCGGCGCAAAGGGGACGCAATGCTTTTTTCATAGGTCCTTCTCCGTTTCTGAATTATTGGTATAAGAATAATTTCCCTGCCGGAGCTTGTCAAGATGCAGAGCAAAAAGAATGTTCCATGGCGTGTTTGTTCTACTTTACCCCCGGAGGCAATTGTGTTAGAATAAAGCCACAGTCTGCGCCCTTGTGCAGGAGGGGCGGCGGCTGCTTTGGATAAGGATAAGAAGGAAAAGACCCACAAGGGGGTACAGTATGCAAAAAAGCGCCCACAAGGTCGTTGTCATCGGACATCGCAACCCGGACACCGACTCCATCTGCTCTGCCATTGCCTATGCAGAGCTGAAAAACAAGACCAGCGATCTGGTCTGCGAAGCCCGGCGTGCGGGCAAGATGAATCAGGAAACGGAATTTGTCCTGAAAAGGTTCGGGGTCACGCCGCCCCGGATGTGCACCGATGTCAACCCCAAGATCCGGGATGTGGATTACCGCGAGATGCCCGGCATCCCGGGCTTTACCAGCCTGCGCAAGGCGTGGGAGATCATGCGTGACCGCAAGATCGACACCCTGCCGGTGACGACAGCGGACAACGAGCTGGAAGGTCTGATCACGGTGAAGGACATCGCCACCGCCAACATGGACCTGTTTGACACCGGCATCCTTGCCAAGAGCCGCACCAGCTATAAGAACATTCTGGAAACGCTGGGCGCCACCATGGTGGTGGGCAGCGAGGATGCCGTGTGCACCACCGGGCACATCCGCATCGGCACCGCCACCCCGGAAATGCTGGAAAACAGCATGGAAAAAGGCGATATCGTCATCCTGACCAACCGCTACGAAAGCCAGCTGTGCGCCATCGAAAAGGAAGCCTCGCTCATCATCATCTGCAACGGTGCCAAGGTGGGCCGCACCATCCAGCACATTGCCGAGGAGACCGGGGTCGCCATTATGACCGCTCCCTGCGACACCTATGCCGCAGCCAAGCTTATCAGCCAGTGCGCGCCCATCTCCTATTATATGACCCGGGACGACATCATCAAATTCACCCTTGTCACTCCGGTGGCGGACGTCACCCGGGTCATGGCGAAGGTGCGCCACCGCTATTTCCCCATTCTGGACGAGGACGGCAAATACTGCGGCATGATCAGCCGCCGCAACATCATCAATCTGCGCAAGCGCCGCATCATTCTGGTGGACCACAACGAGGCCACGCAGGCGGTGGAGGGCTTCGATCAGGCCGAGATCCTGGAGATCATCGACCACCACCGCATCGGCAGTCTGGAGACCAGCGGCCCGGTGTACTTCCGCAACCAGCCGGTGGGCTGCACCGCCACCATCGTTACCCAGATGTACGACGAGAGCGGGGTGGAGATCCCCCAAAAGACCGCCGGTCTGCTGCTGGCCGCCATCCTGTCGGACACGCTGGTGTTCCGCAGCCCCACCTGCACCCCCATGGATGTGGGGGCCGCCAATCGTCTGGCGAAAATTGCCGGGGTGGACATCAACGAGTTTGCCAACGAAATGTTCGAAGCCGGCGAAAAGCTGGACGGCAAGACTGCCGAAGAGGTCTTTTTGCAGGACTTCAAGGTGTTCATGTGCGGCGACATCCGCTTTGGCGTGGCACAGGGCAGCTACATGACCCGCAAGAACCTGACCGCCGCCGAGGCGCTGCTGAAGCCCTATCTGGAGGAAGCGCGCAACAAGCAGAATGTGGAGGACATCTACATGCTGCTGACCGACGTGCCCAAAGAGGAAAGCGTGGTGGTCTGCAGCGGACGCTACGCCGCCGGGGTGCTGACCGAGGGCTTTGGCACCCAGCCCGCCGCCGATGGCAGCTGGACCCTGCCGGGCGTGGTGAGCCGCAAAAAGCAGTTCATCCCCGCCCTGATGACCGCTTATCAGGAGCTGTAAACGGCTTGCGCCCTCTCCGTCATTGCTTGCGCAATGCCACCTCTCCCAAAGGGAGAGGCCTTGGCAGTCCATACAAAGTCTCCGGTTTCGCCAGAGGCTCTCCCTTTGGGAGAGCTGGACGCGAAGCGGCCTGAGAGGGCGAGCACGCTAAAAAGGATGTGTGCCAATGTTCGATTTTTTGACCAGAAAAGCAAAGGACGCCGTTCCGCCCGTCCTGCCGCAGGGCACGGTGCGCCGCCGCTATACCATCGAAGGACAGGTGCAGGGGGTGGGCTTCCGCTACCGCGCCCGCTACGCCGCGCAGACGCTGGAGCTGACCGGATGGGTGCAGAACGAGGATGACGGCAGCGTGACACTGGAAGTGCAGGGCGATCCGGACAAGTTTCTGCGGCTGTTTGCCCTGATCCAGAAAAGCGACTATATCCAGATCACCGGTATCCGCAGCAAAGACCTGCCCCCCGACCCGTGGGAGCGCGGGTTCTCGGTAAGGGGATATTGAATTTCAATATAACTTCTTCGTGAAAGTGTGTTTGGAGCGGCCCGCAGGCCGCGACAAACACAGATAAATAATAATTTTCCGCTGAAGATGCCCAGAGCGAATGCGGAGGGCATTCTCAATCAGGAGCCTGACATAGACAATAGGCAAACAAAAAAGCTGACGCGAAAGCGTCAGCTTTTTTTGCTCTTTCTAATTTTAACCTGCTATTTTCAGCGGGGAATTCTCTGTCCAGATGGTGCCGTCCAGCAGCCGGGTCACGGCCAGCCTGCCGTTGGCGGTCACCCGGGCGGGGTCCAGTGCGTAGAAGTCGCTTTCCTTCAGGGCGGCAGGGTCGGCGGTGGAGGAGATGCCCGCCACGCACACCCAGTGCCCGTAGGTGCTGCTGGTGGCAATGTGGGGGTAGTTCACCTGCTCCCAGCCGGAGCCGGTCAGATGGTATTCGTAGCTGGAGGTGCGGTTGGTGTGCCTTTTGACCCCGCTCACCGTGGTGTTTTTCAGATGTACGATCACCGGATGCCCCGCCTGCAGCTCAGAGTACAGCGTTTGCAGGCACTCGGACAGATCTCCGGAATAGGCATGGTAGCCGCCCGCGGACCACACCGCGCCGTTGGACCACATGCCGCTGCCGGAGCACACCTTGCCGTCCAGAATGGTGCGGGCGTAGCGCAGCGCGTACCAGCTGCATTTGCCGGAGGTCTGGTTGCCGATGGAAAGGATCTGGCTGTTCTCAAAACTCAGCAGATCAATGCCGTGGGTCTCCTGCAGGGCAGCCGCGTGGGCGCGGGGGAGAGTCGGTGCCAGCAAAAGGCACAGCGCCAGAAAAAAAGCCGCCAGCCGTTGTGCTGTGCGGGCGGGACAATGCTGCATGTGTTCCACATCCTTTGTGATTTTCTGACCCGATTTTACCACCAAAACGTGGTAGAAATGTGTAAAATGTCAAAATGGAGCAAAAGAAAGATCTTCTTCGGGGGAGCCGCCTGCCCGGTGCAGGGCGTGCGAAAGCCGCATCGGCACAACATCTGTCCAAATTTAAGCGGCGGGCCGCGCCGCCGCCGCACCGTCTTTGCGGCACAGTGGGACCGGATGTGACAGGATGGCAAAGTTTCTTTGCGAAGTCCGGACAGAACATCTCAAAAGCGCAACAAATAGCACCTGCTTTCGTTTATTTCTACGAAATGTTTCGGGAAAGTTTGGAAATGTTTCCGATTGACAAAACCGTCGGCAGTCGGATATAATCAGGGCAGAAAGCCCCCCGTGACACAAGGGGGAACACCCCCCAAAAAAAGAAACATATCCACAAAAACAAGACTGGAGGGATACCTTATGAAGAAATTGTCGAAGATCGTTGCCCTGCTTCTGGCAGGCGCGCTGACCATGCTTCTGTTCACCGCCTGCGGCGGTGGCGGCGGCAGCTTTGGTCAAAGAATGCCGGACGATGAAAAGGAAGCCTATAGCAGGTTCACAGGCATGACACAGGCAAGTAAAGTGACAGAAAACGATAAGAGCCTGCAGGCTGTTGCAGATGGATATCTGCAGAAGGACCTGAACTCCAGAGTTGACTTCCTTGGCGCAAAGCTGGTCGGCAAAGTCCATGTGGATGGCAAGGATCAGGAATACCTGACCATCACGGTGACTGGCAACTATGAGTATGGCTATATTGTTGAGGCGATTCTGAAGGATATTCAGAAAGAAGTCGGCAAGGAATTGCCCGGAACAAATGTTAACGTGAGCGGCAAAGGCAGCTGGACGAATCTCGGCGTTGTTGTCCGGTCGGACGGCACCCACAGCTACATCGCAGTGGCGTTCAAGATCAAGAACCCCAAAAAGTAAAAATCCATCACCCTTTCTCCCCGGAGCGCAGCCGCAGGGCCGCCCTCCGGGGCTTTTTGCGTTTGGGGGCAAACTCCCCCAGTCGCCTGCGGCGACAGCCCCCTCAAAGAGGGGGCCTTTTGCCTTCCGGTCAGATGCAATAAACCTCCCCCTTTCGGGGGAGGTGGCATCGCGCAGCGATGACGGAGAGGGTCGGCTCTCTCACTGAGGGAGGTGGCAAACCCGCAGGGTTTGACGGAAGGAGTCCGTCTCCAAAACCCATTCCTGTGAAAAGGCATCTCCGAAACGACCGCAGTCGTTTCGGAGATGCAAAATTGAAAAGAATTCTTCCTCTGATATTGCCAAAGCGAACGCGGCGGCAATTCTGAATGGTTTCTCTGTCAAACCGTGCCGTTTTGTGGTACAATAAAAAGGTATCGAACCAAGACAGAAAGGACGTTTCCATGCAGCTGTTTGAACTGGTCAGCCCACGGCTGTTCCGCCCGCTGGCGGGGCCCAACCGGGCGTTTTATGCAGAGCTTTTGCTGCTGCTCTGGGAGGAGTGCCGCCATACGGCAGATTACAGCATTTCCCGCGCCGAAGCCGTCTCCCGCGCCGAGGATTATTTTGCCGCGCTGGCAAAGCCGCTGGCGCTGGACGCCGATGGCGCGGGCGATGAGGACGAGCAGCCCACCCGCGACCCCCACACGCTGGCGGTGGGCTTTCTGCTGCGGCTGCGCCGCACCGGCTGGCTGGAGGAGACCCCCGGCAGCTATGAGGGCGAAGCGTCCCTTGCCTTTGTGCCGGAGGTCACCCCGCTGCTGGAAGCGCTGGAAGAGATCCTGAACCCCCGGGTGGTCACCTACACCGGCAAGCTGTACAAGGCGTGGCAGCTGCTGGGCGGCATCGGACAGGAAAAAAGCCCCTACGAGAACGTTCTGCGGGAGGTGGATGCCGACCTTGACGCCCTGAACCGTTCCCTCCGGGCGCTCAATGCCTCCATCGGCCACTACATCGACCGGCTCACCCGCAACCGCACCCCGCAGGAGGTTCTGGAACTGTTCGACCAGTACGAGGAAAAGGTGGTGGCGGCGGCCTACCACCGCTTCAAGACCAGCGACAACCTGTTCAACTACCGCGCCTATCTGGAAGAAGAGCTGGACGACTGCGAGGAAAACCAGCTGCCCCGGCTGGCGCTGGACTACGCCCGGGTGGAGCGCTGCGCCCCCGGCGAGGCGGCGCCCCGGGTGAAAGCTCTGCTGCAGAAGCAGCGGGACGCGCTGGAAGAGATGAGCACCCTGATGAAGGAGATCGACGCCAGCCACATCCGCTACCGCAAGCGGGCCGTGCAGCGGGCGCAGTTTCTGCTGCTGAGTGACCGCTCGGCGCAGGGCAGCGTCACCGCCCTGCTGCGCCGCTACGCCGAGGACATCCGCACCCCGGAGCAGCTGTTTGAACCGGACGACGGCCCGGTGGCAAAGCGGCTGCACCTGTACCCGGCGGCAGTGTTCGGGGAGAAATTCCTCTACCCGCCCGCCGCCCAGCGCACCGCCGAGCCGCTGGCCCCGGTGCGCACCGAGCCCTTTGACCCCGAACGGCTGCGGCAGGAGCAGCAGCTGCTGCTGGACTACGCCCGCCTTGCCGTCACCGAGGAAAACGTGGCGCTGTTGGCGCGGCAGGCACTGGCTGCCCGCGGGCAGGTGAACGCCTCCACCCTTGTGGAGGAATACCCGGGCGACTTTGCCCGCATCATCGGCCTGCACACCTACTCGCAGTCGCCGCACCGGGACTACGACATTCAGCTCACCGGCAATTGGGTGGAGCGCGGCGGCTTCCGCTTTGAGGACTTTGTCCTCACCCGCCGCAGGGAGGAAGAAAATGGCAACCATTAACATGCTGGAAGAAACCGCAAACTACCTGCTGAACCACTGCTTTTTGCTGGGCGGCGTGGAGGACCAGCGGGCAAAATATCTCTATGTGCAGGACCATCTGGACGAGGTCCGCGCCGTGTTCGCGCCGCTGGGTTATTCGGTGCTTTTGTACCCTGCGCCCCTGCAGGCGGCAGCGCTGGTCAACGGCCACGAGGGCAGTCAGGCCCGGCTGCTGAAATACGAGAGCATTTTGCTGCTGGTGCTGCGGCTTTTGTACCTGCAAAAGCGCGAAAGCCTTGCTGTTAATGCCGATGAAGTGCTGGTGACGGTGGAAGAGGTGCAGACCGAGCTGCAGAAGATGAACCTGCCCCGCCGTCTGGACCAGAAAACGCTGGAAAACCTGATGCGCACTCTGCGCCGGTACAATCTGGCGCGGCCTGTGGGGCGGCTTTCCGGGCTGGACAGCCGCATTGAAGTGTTCCCCACGGTGCTGCTGGCCCTGCCGGACGCCGACCTTGCGGATGCCGCCGCCGAGAGCGGGCGCACCCGCGCAGAGCTTGACTTATACGAACGACCGGACGAAGCAGGGGAGGGTGAAGAATGATCGAACTCAAGCGGCTGAAACTCATCAACTGGCACAACTTTGAAAACGTCACCTTTGACTGCGCCCGCCTGACCTATATGATCGGCGTCAACGCCGTGGGCAAGACCACCATTCTGGACGCCATCCGCTACTGCCTGACCACCAACCGCAATTTCAATGCGCTGGGCAATAAGAAAAGCGGACGCACCCTGCAGGGCTCGGTGCACGCCAAGCAGCGCGGCGAAAATGCCTACCGCCGCCCGGGGCATACCGTGGCCTACATCGGGGCGGAGTTCTGGGACAGCGTCAAGCGCACCCCCTTTGTCATCGCGGTGCGGGTGGAGTCCGAGGGCCCCATGCAGGAGCTGCACCCCGGCGACCAGACATGGTATCTCTCGGAGGACGGCATCACGCTGGAACAGCTGCCCTTTATCGACCCGCGCACCGGTGCGCCCAGCGCCAAGGAGGACTTCAAGCCCGAAACCGGACGCCTTTCCTACACCCGCAGCCCCAGCGAAGCGCGGGACCGCATCTGCCGCGCGCTGGGCATCGGGCGGGCGTCCAGCCCGCTGGGCAAAAAGTTCAACGAGGTGTTCCAGATGGGCACCAGCATGGACGAGATCCCCAACTTCCGGGAGTTTTTGTATCAGTACATCCTGCCCCAGCCGGAGCTGGATCTGGACGCGCTGCAGGGCGACCGGCTGGAGCTGGAAAACCTGCACGCCGTGCTTGCTGAAGCCCAGACCCGCGCCAATGCACTGGACCAGATCGTGACCTTTGGACGCGAAGCCGCCGAAAAGCAGACGCAGGCCCTTGTGAACCGGGGCGCGGCGCTGCTGGCGCGGGCCGCTGCCGATGCCGGGGAACAGGACGTCTGGCAGCAGCACATGGACGCGGGCCGCCGTCAGCTGGAAACCCTGAATGCCCGCTATGCCGATGCCAAAAACGCCGAAGCCGAAGCCCGCCGGGCTTATCTTTCCGCCCACAGCGCCGCCGGGGACAGCGGCGAGGGCCGGGCGCTGGACGCCATGGAGGAGGAGCTTTCCCGCCGCAAAACGGCGCTGGATGCCGCCGCCCGCCGCGCCGACACCGCCGAAAAAGCTGCCGAAAAGACCGCCGGTCTGCTGGCGGTGCTGCGCCGCTGCGGCTTTGTCTGGGACCAGAAGCCGGGTCCGCTGACGGCAGACACCCTGCCGAAGTGCCAAAGCTGGCTCTCCGCGCAGGAAAAACCGCTGGAAGAAGCCTATTTCGCCGCCCGGCAGCACACCGCAGCCCTGCGCGGGGAGCAGTCCGGGCTGCGTGCCGAGCTGGACGCCGTGTCCGGCGGCAAGTGGGTCTACCCCCACGGCGATGCCGCCACCCGGGTGCGGGACGCGGTCAACGCCGAGCTGAAAAGCCGGGGGATGCAGCCGGACGCGAAAATTTTCTGCGAACTGCTGAACGTGGAGGACGAGAGCTGGCAGGACTGCGTGGAAGCCTGCCTTGGCGACCGCCGGTTCGACATCCTTGTACCGCCCGCCCACTACGATGCCGCCAAGAGCGCCTTTGTGGCGCTGGGGGACAAGGTGGGGCCCATCAGCCTGCTGGACACCCCGGGCATCCGCAAGGCCAACCGCCGCACCGACAAGTACGGCCCGGACAGCCTTGCCGCGCAGGTATCCAGCGAAAACCCGCTGGCAGCCCAGTATGCCGGCACCCTTCTGGGCCGCATCGTCTGCTGTGACACCCCCGATACGCTGGAACAGCATCCCGACAGCGCCACCCGCGACCTTCTGCGCCACCACCCCTTCCGGCTGGAACGGCTGCGCACCCCCCAGCGATACATCGGTCTGGACGCCCGCCGCGTCCGCGCCGGTGCGCTGACCGCCGCGCTGGAGGCGCTGGGCGAGACGCTGCGTGCTGCCGCCCAGACAGAACAGAACCTGAAAGCCGCCTATAACCAGTACCAGACCCTTCTGCGGGGCACGGCGCTGGAAGCGCACGCCGCCCTGTGGGACGCCCGCGCCGCCCTGACCGCTGCCCGGACCGCCCTGACCGAGCAGGAAGCAAAGCTCACCGAGTGCCGTGAGAATCCGCTTTTGCAGCAGCTTTACAAGGAGGAGGAAGCCCGCGAAGCCGCGTGGGAGACGGCCCGCGCCGCCGTGGAGCAGGCGGGCGGCGACATCCGCGTGTGCGAAAAACAGATCGCCTCCTGCGAAGCGGAGCAGAAAAAGGCGGGGGAAACGGCCCGGCAGAGCACCGATGCCGCCCGCAGCTTCTTTGCGGCGCACCCGCTGCTGGAGCCGCTGGCCCGCACCCGGATGGATGCCCTTGCCCCGGCAGACAAGCCCCGCGCCGCCGCGCAGGCTGCGGAAAAGGCGCAGGCCAAGCTGGACGATGCGCTGGCGGTGTATCTGACCGGCACGCTGGAACCGGCCCAGAAAGCCTACAACCAGCAGTATGTGTGCGACCATCCGCTGGGCCTTGCGGGGCTGGACCAGTACCGCGCCCAGTACGAAAACCTTGTGCGCATCGACCTGGAACGCTACGCCGCCCGTCTGGAGCAGGCGCAGCGGGACTGCAAGGACCGCTTCCGCAAGGACATTTTGTTCCGCATGAAGGACGACATCTTCAACGCCCGGCGGCAGTTCCGGGAGCTGAACAAGGTCATGGAGCAGCTGACCTACGGCGAGGAGGTCTACCGCTTTGAGCTGGAGCCCAGCCGGGACCCGCAGCTGGCGGCCTTCTATCAGGTCATCGTGGACAAGGGCAACCGGCAGATGACCGAGGGCGATTCTCTGGACAACCTTGCCGCCACCGCCGACCCGGCCTACGAGCGTCAGGTGGACGCGTTGATGGAAAAGATCATGGCGGACGTGGACGAGAACACCCGCGCCCGGCAGGAGGGCCGCACCGGCGGCGTCACCCTGTCGGACTATGTGGACTACCGCACCTATCTGGACTATGACATCAAGGTCACCAACCGGGTCACCGGTCAGCAGGCGTACCTGTCCCGCGTCAGCCGCGATTCCTCCGGCGGCGAGAATCAGGCCCCCTTCTATGTGGCCATCTGCGCCAGCCTGCTGCAAATTTATGAGAAGAGCGAAAACAGCATCCGTCTTGTGCTGCTGGACGAAGCCTTCAGCAAGATGACCAGCGACCGCATCCGCCCCATGATGGAGCTGTTCCGCCGCCTGCAGCTGCAGGTGCTGCTCATTTCCACCGTGGAAAAGAGCACCGCCATCCAGCCCTACTGCGACATCACCTACTCCATCGTCCGCCACGGTGACACCAACGCCATCGCGCCCTTTGTCCGCCTTGCGGCGGAATGATATACTTCGCAATGCGGAAAAATGATTTTAAATTGAGCAAAACCGGGCAGTCTGCGGGCTGCCCGGTTTTGCATTTTCACCAGATGGTTTGCAAGGAAACAGCAGCACTGTGATGAACCGCCTGCTTGCCGTTACAAGCCCTTTCGTGAAAAAGCAGTTCCGAAACGCCCGCAGGCGTTTCGGAACTGCAAATAAAAATAATAATTCCGCTGATGATGGCCAGAGCGCAGCGGAGGCCATTTTGATCGTTAAGGCTGCCGTGGAAGCACTGCTTTTGTCATGCTTTACCGCAAGGGCAGCACATCTTCATCCTCATTGATCTCTTCCATGGTGCCATCGGCAAAGTACCATGCTTTGCCATACAGCGCCTCGCTGCCGTCGGCGCACAGGATATAGGAGCCGTCCGGCAGGGCAAGAAAATGGTGGCGGCGGCTGTCCGCAAGGGCGATGTCCTCCATCTTTTGCCCGTCCAACACATGATCCCGGATGAACTGGTAGTGGGGCAGGATGCGGGTCCTTGTCAGCCCCAGACCGTTCAGCCAGCGGCTGTAATCCGGGTCGGCGGCTTCGCCGGGCTCTTCGGGTGCGGCGTACACGATGCGGGCAGCGTTCATGGACCCGGCGCTTACCCCCATCACGATGCCGTGGTAATGGTGGAACAGCCCCGGCAGGCCCAGCCGGGCAAAAAAATGGTTCTGGGTGGGCACATGCCCGCCGCACAGCAGCACAAAACCGCTGTGCTCCAGCAGAGAGACGATCTCTTCGGCGTTGCGTCCGTCGCAGGGGACAAGGTCGGTCAGGGGCAGGTGCGCGTTTGCAAAGGCCTGCAAAAACGCCCGGCACATGGCATCGTTGGCATCGTGGGCGCGGGGGTCGGCGGCGATGGCAAGCCCCTGCACCGGGTGGTCGGGCCAGACGGCCCGCAGGTTTGCCACAAGGTGATTGCGCGGGTCCAGCACCGGGACCTCCGGTCCCGGCTCAAAAGGGCAGCCGCAGGGGCTGCTGGTGAGAAATAACGTCATGGCGGCTCCTCATAAAACAGTCTTTCCCCGGGGAAAAGGCGAAAAAATGCAGCCGCAGACCGCAGGCTGCAAAGGGCTGTGTCCATTCTAGCACGAAACATGCCCGGAAGGCAGAGCCAGAATCACCAAAAAAATCCCCCGTTTTTTGCCGTTTCGCAAAAAGCGGGGGAGAAGCTTACCCCTTGCGGTAGTGGAACACCCGGTCTTTGGCAGCCAGCATGGCGGCGCTCACCGCCAGAGCCGCCAGCTCGGCGGCGGTGACGGCAAGCCAGACGCCGTCGATGCCAAGCAGCATCGGCAGCAGGAGGATGGCGGCCACCTGAAACACCAGTGTGCGCAGAAAAGAGATCAGCGCACTGGTCACGCCGTCGCCCAGTGCGGTGAAGAAGGAGGATGCATACACATTGAAGCCCATGATGAGGAAGCTCAGCGCATACAGCCGGAAGGCGCGGCTGGTCAGCGCCAGCAGCTGGGCATCGTAGCCCACGAAAATGCGCGCCACAAAGGGGATGATGCCCATGGAAGCCAGCGTCATGGTCACCGCCACCACGGCGATGAGCCGCAGGCTTTTGCGGTAGAGGTTGTGCACCTCGGCGTGATTGCGGGCACCGTAGTGGAAGCTGACGATGGGCGCACTGCCCACGGCGTAGCCCACGAACACCGCCACGAACAGGAAGGCGGCGTACATGATGACGCCGTAAGCTGCCACGCCGTTTTCGCCGGCAAGGCGCAGCAGCTGGTAATTGTACAGGATGTTGACCAGCGACATGGAAAGGCTGGTCATCAGCTCCGAAGAGCCGTTGATGCAGGCAGCCCGCAGCACGCTGCCGTAAAACTGCGTTCTGCACAGGTGCAGGCGGCTGGTGTTGCTGCGGTCGATGAAATAGAACACCGGCAGCACGCCGCCCACCAGCTGGCTGATGAGGGTGGCAAAGGCGGCACCCTCCACGCCCCAGTGCAGCGCGCCCACCATCACAACATCCAGCACCATGTTGGTGCAGCCCGCACCCACGGTGAACCAGAAGCCCAGATGCGGCTTTTCGGCGGTGACGAAAAAGCTCTGGAACATGTTTTGCAGCGCAAAGGGCGGCAGAGCCAGCATCAGGATGCGCCCGTAGCGCACGGCGTAGTCCAAAAGCTCTCCCTTGGCACCCAGCAGCACGGCGACCGGACGCAGGAACAGGATGCCCAGCACGGAGAGCACGCTGACCGACACAAGCGCTGCCAGCATGAACATGGTAAAATAGCGGTCGGCTTTTTTCTGGTCGCCCTCGCCCAGCGTGATGCCCACGATGGCGCTGCCGCCGGTGCCCAGCATGAAGCCGATGGTGCCCAGCAGCTGCGGCAGCGGCATGATGAGGTTGACCGCCGCAAAGGCCGTTTTGCCCACAAAGTTGGAGACGCACAGCCCGTCCACGATGCCGTAGACGGAGGTGAACAGCATGGTGCCGATGCAGGGCAGCACGAACCGCAGCAGGCGGGGATAGGTAAAGTGGTCGGAAAGCTGGATCGGTTGCCTGGACATGGCGTCCTCCTTTCGGCACAGGGTGCAAAAAACGGACCGGATAAATGTCCGCGAGTGCACGCCCGGCCTTGATCTGCTTCGTCACTACGGCAACGAAACCTCCGGCGGGGCGCTGTCTGCACGGCATCTTATCCGGTCCGCTTCAAATTACGTTGAAAACGGTCCTCCGATGAACCAGAAAAGAGCATATCAGAATTTGTTTTTGTTGTCAAGGCGGAACACTCAAAAAAATCGGCACCTGCGGAGCAAAGTTCATAAACTGTCTCTTTCCAACTTTTATCAAACCTGTTAGAATGATAAGAGTTTTTTACCGCTTCCGGAAAGGAGACTTCCTGTTTTGATGAAACGATTCTATACCGCCGTCGTGCGCCGCCGCAAGGCGGTGCTGGCGGTGTTTACGCTGCTGGCAGCGCTGTGCATCCTGGCTGCGGGACAGGTGCGGGTGGACTACGATATCAACGACTACCTGCCGCCGGACTCGCCCTCCACCACCGCCATCGAGGTGATGAACGAAGCCTTTACCGGCGGCATCCCCAATGTGCGGGTCATGGTGCGGGACGTCACGGTGCCCAAAGCACTGGAGTACAAGCAGCAGCTGGCTGCCATCGATGGGGTGGCAGCGGTCACATGGCTGGACGATGCACTGGATGTGACCGTGCCCCTGTCCATGCAGGACCCGGCACAGGCAGAAAGCTATTACAAGAACGGCTGTGCGCTGTTCAGCGTCACGGTGGAGGACGAAAAGCGTCTGGAGGCCGTGGCTGCCATCCGGGAGCTCATCGGCCCGCAGAATGCGCTGGCGGGCACGGCGGTGGCAACGGCAGTGGCGACCGAGTCCACCGTCACCGAGGTGGCAAAGATCGCCGCCATTGCGGTGGTGTATGTGCTGTTCATCCTGATCCTGACCACGGGCTCGTGGGCAGAGCCGGTGCTGATCCTGCTGGGGCTGGGCACCGCCATCCTGCTCAACAACGGCTCAAACCTTGTCTTTGGCACCATCTCCTTTGTCACCAATGCGGCAGGCAGCATCCTGCAGCTGGCGGTGTCGCTGGACTACTCGGTGTTCCTCATCCACCGCTTTGCCGAGTGCCGCACCGCCCGCCCGGACGCATCTGCCGAGGACTGCATGGTGGAGGCGCTGTGCCGCTCCACCGGGTCCATCCTGTCCAGCGGCCTGACCACCGTCATCGGCTTTCTGGCACTGGTGCTCATGCAGTTCCAGATCGGGCCGGACCTGGGCCTTGCGCTGGCAAAAGGCGTGGTGCTGAGCCTTGTCACCGTGTTCACCTTCATGCCGGCGCTGACCCTGACCGCCTGCGGCTGGATGGACCGGACCCGCCACAAGCCCCTGCTGCCCGGCTTTGACCGGTTCGGGCGCTTTGTGGCCCGCATCATGCTGCCGCTGGCGCTGGTGCTGGCGGTGATCATGGTGCCCGCCTATCTTGCCTCCAACCACAACGAATACTACTACGGTGCCGCCCACATGTTCGGCACCGACACCCGGCTGGGCGCGGACACCGCCGCCATCGAGGAGACCTTTGGCCGCAGCGACACTTATGTCGTATTGGTGCCGGAGGGGGACACCGCCACCCAGAGCGAGCTTTCGGACGCGCTGCACGCCATCCCGGCGGTGACGGGCATCCTGTCCTTTGTGGACAACGCGGGGGCGTCCATCCCGCCGGAGTTCGTGCCCCCCGACACCCTGCGTCTGCTCACCGCTGGGGGCTTCACCCGGCTGGTGCTGACGGTGGACGCCGACACCGAGGGAGACGCCGCCTTTGCGCTGGTGGAGCAGGTGCGCGCTACGGTGCAGCAATATTACCCGGACCGGTATTTTCTGGCGGGACAGGGCGTGAGTACCTATGACCTGATGGACACCATCACCGCCGACATGGTCAAGGTGAACCTGCTGGCCATCGGCGCGGTGTTTTTGATCCTGCTTGTGATGAAACGGCAGCTGCTGCTGCCGATGATCCTGGTGCTGAGCATCGAGACCGCGATCTGGATCAACCTTGCTATCCCGTATTTCCGGGGGCGGCATGTGTTCTACATCGCCTACCTCATCATCAGCACCATCCAGCTGGGCGCCACCGTGGACTACGCCATTTTGTTCTCGGACCGCTATCAGGAGTTCCGGGAGACACTGGACAAAAAACAGGCCATCGCCGCCACTGTGTCCGCCGTGACCCCCTCGGTCATCACCACCGGCAGTGCACTGGCGGTGGTGGGCTTTCTGATGGGGGCCATCTCCACCAACCAGCTGCTGGGGCAGCTGGGCAATTTTTTGGGAGTAGGCGGGCTGGTGTCACTGGCCATCGTGCTGCTGGCTCTGCCGGGCTTTTTGTATCTGGCAGACCCCCTCATTATAAAAAAGAAACAACAGCCCAAGGAGGCAAAACGGATATGAAACAGCAATTTCTGCGCCGGGTGTCGGCGCTGGCTCTGACCGGCTGCCTGCTGGCAGGCGCGGCAGCTCCCGCCTTTGCCGCCGCGAAGGAGGAGGTCCTCTACGCCAACCTGACCGCCGCCGGCGGGGTGACGGGAGTGTACGCCGTCAACAGCTTTGAGGTGAACGCCGGGGACGCCGTCACCGACCACGGCGAGTACACCGCCGTGCGGAACATGACCACGCAGGATGCGGTGGAGTATCGCGACGGCACCGTCTCCATCCGGGCATCGCAGGACGGCAAGATCTACTACGAGGGCACCATGGACCCTGCCACGGCCCTGCCGTGGGTGGTGAAGCTGACCTATACGCTGGACGGGGCACCGATCAGTCCCGATGCGCTGGGCGGCAAAAGCGGTGCGCTTTCCATCCGGCTGCAGGTGAGCCGCAACCCGGACTGCGTCGGCGATTTTTTTGACCGCTATGCGCTGCAGGTGACCATGAGTCTGGACACCGGCCTTGCCCGCAACATCTGTGCGCCGGGGGCCACGGTGGCGAACGTGGGCAGCAAAAAGCAGCTGTCCTACATTTTGCTGCCGGGCGCGGACAGCGATGTGACCGTTACCGCCGATGTGACCGACTTTGCGATGGATGCCGTTTCCCTGAACGGCGTGCGGCTGAATCTGGCGCTGGATCTGGACGGCACCGACCTTTCCGGCATGATGACCCGGCTGCAGACCGGCGCGGTGGAGCTGGACGACGGAGCCAACGCGCTGGCAGAGGGCATCGCGCAGGTGCAGGCGGGGCTGGACACCCTGAACGGCAGCTCTTCCGCGCTGACCGGCGGCTCCCGGCAGGTGCGGGACGCACTGACCCGGATGCAGACCGCGCTGAACGGCGTCTCGGCATCCACCGACCAGCTGAACACCCTGCTGGAGGCCTCCGCGCAGATCCGGAACGGCATCGCGCAGCTGGACGAGGGCGCGGCGCAGCTGGAGCAGCAGGTGAGCTTTGACGCCTACAAGGCCATCCTGAAGGAGAAGGGTCTGGATCTGGATGTGGTGAAGGCAGGCAACGAAAAGGCCATCCGGCAGCTGCAGGGCATGGCGGTGCTGATGCCCCAGCTCAAAGACGTCATCCTGCTGCTGCAGGGCTCCACCGCCAACATCGACGCCATGCAGCTCTATCTGGATACCGTGAACGGCGGCATCGCCCAGCTGCATCAGGGCAGCAGCACCCTGAACAGCAGCTACGGCGAATTTGACGCCGGGGTGCACCAGCTGGCGGATGCTCTGACCGGGATGCTGGGCAATCTGGCGGTACTGACCGATGGGGTCAACCAGCTTGCCGGTCAGTACACAGCGCTGGACAGCGGCCTGAACGACTACACCGGCGGTGTGGCACAGCTGCAGGCCGGGGTGCAGCAGCTGGCGCAGGGTGCCGCGCAGCTGACCGGCGGCACCGGCGAGCTGCGCAGCAGCGTGTCCGGCACGGCAGACATGGGGCAGCAGCTGAGCGGGCTGCTGGACGGTCTTTCCGGCGGGGGCGAGGTGCACAGCTTTACCTCGGCAGAGAACACCGGGGTCAGCGCGGTGCAGTTCGCGCTGCAGACCGCCGCCATCACGGCTCCCGCCCCGGCACCCCAGCCGGAAGCGGAGCCGGTGCGGCTGAATTTCTGGCAGAAGCTGCTCAAGCTGTTTGGGCTGTATAAAGGCTGATTTTTTAGAATACGAGGGATGCTTCCCGTGCAGAGCGTTTTCGTGCAGGGCGGGTTTCATGCCTTTTGTGAAATGCATCGCCGCCGGGGATGTTCTCTTTTGGTGGCAAAAGAGAACCAGAAAACCACCAGCGATTTCGACGCGCTGGATCCACGAACCAGGGGCTGCTCGCCCCTGGTAACCCCAAAGCTGTTGGGCTCCATACAAAAAATCCAAGCCGCTGCGCTAAAGGATTTTTTGTGTTCCGCCGATTTTAAGGCCCTTCAGCCGCTGCGGCGGCAGCTCCCCGCAGGGGAGCGGGCACGGCCCCTGCCGTCTGCCGTCTGCTGTCCAGTCCCCTCCCGTGAAAAGCGAAAGCCAGAAAATCCGCAGATTTTCTGGCTTTCTTTTTATAAAAAGAATCGTTCCGCTCAAGATGCCCAGAGCGAAGCGGAGGGCATTTTAAACCGGCTGTTTCCCGTTGGCATCACTCAAAATGATACTCCACCAGTTCGCAGTTTTTGATGCCTGCTGCGGCGTACTCCTCGTTGGTCATGTCGCAGAAATAGGATCGCACTACCCGGGCAATGCCGTTGTGCGCCACCAGAAGATAGGTCTTGCCAGTGTCGGCTTTCAGCTCGTCCAGCAGGTTGTAGATGCGCTGTGCCAGCTGCATCATGCTCTCGCCGCCCTCGTAGCGGTCGGCAAAGTGAGTCTTGGAGATGCGGAACTCGCCGCCGTTGCGGGGCGTGCCCTCGTATTTGCCAAAGCACTGCTCCCGCAGCCGCGGCTCACAGCGGGCAGGCAGACCGGTGGCGGCGGCAATGGCTTTGGCGGTATCGGCGGCGCGGGACAGGGGAGAGTACAGGATCTCGTCAATGGGCACTCCGCTGGCCCGGACAAGCTCGCCCAGCTGCTGCGCCTGCTGGCGTCCCCGGGCGGTCAGGGGGCTGTCGGTCGTGCCGCAGATCTTGTTCTCCACGTTCCACACGGTCTCGCCGTGGCGGGTAAAATAAAGCGTATGCATGGGCAGCTCCTTACGAGTGGTATCCCGCTTCGATCTCGCGGATGCGGGTATAGAAAAAGTCGTTGGCGGGGGTTGACATTCCGTGTTTGCGCGCCAGCCGCCGCACCACACCGGCAAACTCCTCCACCTCGGTGGGGCGCTTTGCCAGCACATCCTGCCGCATACTGGGCATACCCTCCGGGTTGAAGATGGGCATCATGGCGTCGATGAACTTCACATCGTTGTCCGGCGGCAGGGGTACACCCTCAAGGTTCGCCAGCCGGATGACCTCCTGCATGGCGGCACGCATCATGTCCAGCGCCTGCGGAGACCGGCGCAGCCCGCCGTAGGTCAGGTCAAAGGCGGCGGCAGCCTGATTCAGGCCGTCGTTCACCATCAGCTTGTTCCACTGCTTGTACAGGATATCCCCGCAGGGCTCGCACGCAATGCCGCACTCGTCCAGATAGTCTGCCACGGCCTGCACGCGGTCGGTCATCTCGCCGCTGCGCTCACCGAACTGGATCTTGCCCGCCTGCCGGAACACCAGCGTCCGCCCGGTGCGAGTGGCGTCCATGCCAATGGCAACGCTCCACAGGGTGTGACCGGGGTAGGCGGCCTCGATGCGCTCCTCGCTTGTGATGCCGTTCAGTACGCTGAGGATGATGGTGTCCGGCCCCACGAAGGCGGCAATGTCCCGGATGGCCTGCTCCAGCACGGTGGCTTTCACCGCCACCAGAAGCAGGTCCACCGGCTGCCCTTCGGCAGGGCGGCAGTAGTCGAACCGGCACGCCTCGCCGTTGCAGACCACCGGCTCGGCAGAGTAACGGGCGATGCGGTCCGGGTCGGCAATGACCTTCACGCCCGGCATTTTGCGCCCGAACAGGATGCCAAGCGCCCCCAGACCGATGAGGGCAGAAGTTTTGATTTTGTTCATGCGTTCCTCCTGTGTTTTATGCCTTTTTCAGCGTACCGTCTGCGGTCAGGACGACCGTGCTGCCCTCGTCGATGCCGAGACGGGCGAGCTCGTTGTCCGGATAGGGCAGGATACGCTGGTTTCCGGCGGCATCGGTCAGCAGCACATCGCACAGCACCGGCTGCCCGGCGGGCAGCTCCTCGCAGCCGTACATCTGCTCGTCGATGCGCGTAACGCAGTAAATGTTCTCCATAACGGCGGGACTCCTTTGGAAATGGTGGATTTGCCCGTTGGGCATGATGTGCTCGGGGCGGGCCTCGCAATTCATTCTGTGCCCACAGGCACACATCATTTTTATTATAAAGCTCTGCGCGGGGCGCGTCAACTGTCCGGCTTGACAGAAAGAGGCAGAAATTGGTAGAATAGCAGCAACACAACGATGGGAGGGCGCGCATGAATATCACGGAACTGCGTTATCTGGTGGCGATCCGCAAGTGGGGGTCGGTGAGCGCCGCGGCAAAGCAGCTGTACGTTGCTCAGCCCAACGTCAGCAAAGCGCTGAAGAACCTGGAGGGGGAATACGGCATCCGCATCTTTGAGCGCTCCTCCACCGGGATGCTGCCCACCGAGCAGGGCAAGCGGTTCATCCGGCAGGCGCAGCGGGTGCTGCAGCAGGTGGACGAGCTGAAGCAGGAGGCGCACCAGCAGCGCAGCTGCGCCGAGCTGCGGGTGGTGCTGACCCATGCCACCTACGCCTCCTATGCGGCGGTGGACTTTTTGCAGCAGGCTGCCCGCAGCGAGCAGCTGCGGGTGCATATCCGGGAAAGCGGCGCCATCGAAGCTTTGGACTTTGTGCTGCGGCAGGGCTACCACATGGCGCTGCTGCGCTATGCCGCCGAGGACGAGGACTACTACCTGCGCTACTGCCAGCGCCACGGCCTGCGGCAGGAGCCCATCATGGAGTTTTCCTACCTGCTGCTCACCAGTCAGGACAGCCCGCTGGCGCGGCGGCAGGTGCAGGACCTTGACGAACTGGACGATTACATCGAGGTGCTGCACGGCGACACTCATCTGCCCGGGGACGAGAGCACCGCTTCCCGCTGGGAGGTGAACCCCAACCGCCGCATCCATGTGTACGAGCGGTGCAGCCAGTTCTCCATTCTGCAAAACCTGCCCACGGCCTATATGTGGTCGTCCCCCATGCCGCAGCGTGCGCTGGAGCAGTACCATCTGGCGCTGCACGGCTGCCCGGCGCAGAAGCAGCAGATGCGGGACGTGCTGGTGTACCCGGAGCGGGAGCCTTTGCAGCCGGAGGAGCAGCTGTTTGTGCAGCTGCTGCACAAGCAGGCGGATGCCACCATCAAGGACAGCGGGTGGAAGAAGATTTGAACTGCGCGCCGCTATCGGGTTGCGGCACCCAGCATCCGCATCGTGCCTTGGGCGGCACTCGCGTCTTGCTGGCCGCTGCCCCAACAACTCCTCCCTGTTTCCGCCGCTGGCGGCGGTCGTCGTTGTTGCAGCGGAAGAATTATTTATAATTAGAGCAATGTCGGGCAGCCTGCGGGCTGCCCGACATTGCGTTTTCACGAGAGGGGTCGTAAAGGCAAGCGGCAGCTGCCGCGCTCGTTTCCTGCGGAAACAGTCGCGCGGCGGGGAGCGCCCTCGCCCTCTCAGTCACCTTCGGTGACAGCTCTCCCAAAGGGCGAGCCCTTGGCATAGCGGCAAAGTTTCCGGCTAAAGCGCAAAGTCTCCGGTTTCGCCAGAGCCTCTCCCTTTGAGGAAAGACTTCCCCCGCTCCGGGGGAAGATGTCGCGCAGCGACAAAAGGGGGAGTGTGGCACGGCGTAAGCCGTGACGGAGAGGGCGAGCCCGCTGCCGGGAGTGTGTTTTTCGTCCAAAATTCCACGTTTTTGGGAGAAAATTGCAAACGTTTAAGCAAAGTGCACAAAAAGACGGTGCAAAGTTTGGCGGGGACGCTTTTGACCGTTCCCGGAAGAATATTTTTGAGAAACAATAGAACAAATTAAAACGAACCATCAATATAAAATGCAAGTTTAAATAAACAAACAAAATAAACGGCCATATACTTTTTGATATGGGAACCATACCTAAAAAATATTAACACAATTATGAAAAAGGTGTTAACATGAAGCCAGAGATCGGTCATAGCCGCAGTATGGCATAAGCTGTCGGCGGCTGAAATTCAAAAGGAGGTTTCTGGTATGATTAGTTTCTTACTGTGTCTGGCGCTTCTTATCATCGGCTACTTTGTCTATGGTAAGATCGTGGACAACACGTTCGGACCGGACGACCGCGAAACTCCTGCTGTGCGCATCAACGATGGCGTTGACTACGTTGTGATGCCCCAGTGGAAGCTGTTCCTCGTCCAGCTGCTGAACATTGCAGGTCTGGGCCCCATCTTTGGTGCACTGCAGGGTGCTCTGTGGGGTCCCGTGGTGTTCCTGTGGATCACCTTCGGCACCATCTTTGCCGGCGGCGTACATGACTACTTCTCCGGCATGATGAGTGAGCGCAATGAGGGCGCTTCCATCGCCGAGGTCACCGGCAAGTATCTTGGACCGGTCATGCAGAACATCATGCGTGTGTTCTCGGTGGTGCTGCTGATCATGGTCGGTACCGTGTTCGCCGTGGGTCCTGCGGGTCTGATCGTGACCCTGTGTGAAAAGGGCGGCCTGTCCGGCGTTGTGACCACCACCCTGTTCTGGCTGATCATCATTCTGGTCTACTACTTCATCGCCACCTTTATCTCCATTGATGCCATCATCGGTAAGATCTACCCCCTGTTCGGCATCTGCCTGATCATCATGGCTGTGGGCGTCATCTTTGGTATCTTCACCAACCCCAACTTCACCATCCCCGAGATCTGGGCAAACTTCAGCAATATGCACCCCTCTAACACTCCTATCTGGAGCTTCATGTTCATCACCGTTGCCTGTGGTGCTATCTCCGGTTTCCACTCCACCCAGTCGCCTTTGATGGCCCGCTGCATGAAGAGTGAGAAGCAGGGTCACTTCGTGTTCTACGGTGCAATGGTCAGCGAGGGCATCATCGCTCTGATCTGGGCGGCTGCCGGCTGCGCACTGTACACCATCACCGATGGCAAGATGGTCGGTCTGGCCGAGATCCTGAAGGCTGGTCAGTCTGCCGCCATCTACGATGTCTGCCTGCAGACCATGGGCAAGGTTGGCGTGGCACTGGCAATGATCGGTGTCGTCATCTGCCCCATCACCTCCGGTGATACCGCTTTCCGTTCCGCACGTCTGACTCTGGCGGACTGGTTCCACATCGATCAGGACAGCTACGTAAACCGCCTGAAGCTCTGCATCCCCGTGCTGGGCGTTGGTGCTTTCCTGGGCATCGGCAATGCGCTGAAGTTCATTGACTATACCGTCATCTGGCGTTACTTCAGCTGGACCAACCAGACGCTGGCTATGATCGTCCTGTGGGCTGCTTCCATGTACCTGTTCAAGGAGAAGAAGAACTTCTGGATCACCGCCGTGCCTGCAACCTTCATGAGCGCTGTGTCCTGCACCTACTTCGTGCTGGCTCCCGAGTGCCTGGGCAAGATGATCAACACCTATGCGGACGGCAAGCTGGTGGCTTACAACACCGCCGTTGCTTACCCCATTGGCATCGTCTTTGCTATCGCAATGCTGGCTCTGTTCCTCCATGCTACCAAGAAGCACTCTACTTCCAAGGCATAAGGAACTGACGGCTCCATATTTCCGTAAGTAACCTGCGCCCGCCGCTGCCTGACCGTACAGCGGCGGGCGCTGTTTTTTAAAAATCAAGGCTTGCAATTGCCTCCGTCCCGTGGGAAAATAGGGGCGTAGAATTTATAGCAAAGAAGGGAACTACCCATGATTTTCAAACCCGCACAGCTGGGCATGGCAAAGCTTGACCCGCAGGAGCTGGCAGCAGACAAAAAAGCCTGCCGGAAGATCGGCCCCTGCGGCGTAGGCAAAAAGGCGCTGTACCTGAACAGTTTTTACATTGACCGCCGCTATTATCTGCCCTACGGCAGCATCACCCGGGTGTTCAAGCGGGTGGCGATGAGCTCCGGCGGCTTTACCGGCAAGGGAATGTTTGCCTCCATGGCCTATCTGGTGGTGGAGTACGATGGCGGCAGGCAGAAGCAGTGCAACTTCAAGGACGAGCGGGACGTGGACGCTTTGCTGGAACTGCTGGCCAAGGAGCAGCCGCAGCTGCACCTGCTGAGCGCCGCCGGTGAGCAGGCAATGCAGAAAAAGGCCGCTGAAAAGGCCGCCCGCAAGCTGCCGGAGCTTTCCGCTGAGGCACAGCACAGCATGACCACCCTGCGCCGTGCCAAGGAGTATCTGGACGCAAAGCCGGAGCTTTCCGCCGAGCTGAGCGCTGCCCAGCGCCGCAAGCGTGCGCAGCTGCAAAGCAAGCCGGTGTACCGGTATGTGGCGCTGGCGATCTTTGTGCTGGGCATTGCGGCGGCGGTTTACGGCTTGTATTCCGTGTTCAGCCACACCGGAAGCTACGGCGTGTACTTTGCGCTGTTCGGCTTTGCGGCCATCTTCCTGTTTTCCAGCTACAATATGCTGCCCACCGCCCACAATAACCACGCTGCTATTATGAAGCGTGCAGACAATGCCGAAGCGGCCATGGCAGAGTATGTCCGGCACTACCCCCACGGGGCGTTCCCGGTGGCAAGCTGGTACGCCCACCCCATCGTGCTCAAGCAGATGATGGACGCCGTGGAGGAGGGCCGCGCCGTCACCGTGCCCGAGGCGCTGGACGCCGTGAAGGCGCGCCTGAAGAGCCTGAACGCGGACGTGCAGGTGGAGCAGGAGGAATACGACGAGGTGGTGGTCATCAAGGCCCTGTTCCTCAATCACGATTATCAGTAAGAGACTCTTGCCTGCCAGGAGAGAAAGCGGAATGCCGGAGAGGTGTTCCGCTTTCTTTGTGCCAAAACCGCCCTTTTGCCCGGGGCCTGGAATGTTGCACAACAAGCCCCAGAGTCTGATTGTGCGAAATGCACAGTAAAAAATGGCCGATTTTGGAAACTTTTGCAGATTATGCATGGAAACTGACAGATTGTGAAAAAAATGATATTTTTCTCCGGAATGTGCTATTCTACCAGCAGAACCACGGAGCCCCCCAGCTCCGCAGCAGGAATCATACAGGAAAAGGAGACCCATTATGAACAAGATTTCACGTCGTCAGTTTCTTCGCGCCGGCGCAGCTGCCGGAATGCTCAGTGCGGCGGTGGTAAGCGGCACCACCTCCGCCAGTGCTTGTTATGAGCCGGAGCTGTCCCTGACCTGCACCCAGACCCCTGTGGTGGAGGGCTACGATTGGGGCCCCGGCGTCAAGGCCACCATCCTCGCCTTCAACCGTCTGCTGGACCCTCGCAGCATCCGGGCAGAGGATATCCTGTCGGTGGTGGAGCATAAGGAGGCCATGGACTTGGCGAACTTTAGCGGCCCCCACATCGTGGCCAGTGCCCCCCGTACCGTTACCGCAGCCTACCCCTGCACCAAGGAGGGCAAAAAGCTGGAGATTCCCTCCCGGTATCTCTGCCTGGAGATGGCCTGCGACCCCAACACTGGCAACCCCTTCCTCTACGATTTTCTGGTGGGCATGAACGACTGGTGTAAGCCCTATGAGCTGGAGATCACCCTGAAGGAGGACGCAGCCCTGGCCACCATCCTGGGCCAGAAGATCCGTGCCACCGTGGACCCGGTAGTGGACCATCAGGACGCTGTGATCCCCCAGATGAAGCACTTTGTCACCGACGGCGTGTTCCAGGGCACCGACGGTAAGGAACTGACCTACGGCTACTACGCCCCCAAGGGCCAGAAGCTGCCTTTGGTCATCTGGCTCCACGGCGCCGGCGAGGGCGGCACCGATCCCTCCATCGCTTTCCTGGGCAATAAGGCCTCGGCCCTCCTCAGTGAGGAGTTCCAGCAGGCCATGGGCGGGGCAGCTTATGTGTTGCTGCCCCAGACCCCTACCTTCTGGCTGCAGTACAACGAGGCCGGGGATTGGGGCAATAACCCCGGTGTGCCCTCGGTGTACACCCAGACCCTGAAG
This sequence comes from uncultured Faecalibacterium sp., assembly GCA_934513205.1. GTDB lineage: Bacteria > Bacillota > Clostridia > Oscillospirales > Ruminococcaceae > Faecalibacterium. Next base: position 38,705 of record CAKSWU010000002.1, read on the forward strand.
GAGCTCATCGACAACTTTGTGGCAGAGCATCCGGCTATTGACCGGGACCGCATCCTCATTGGCGGCTGCTCCAACGGCGGCTACATGACCGTGAACATGGCCATCCAGTACCCCGGCTATTTTGCCGCAGCCTATCCCATCTGCGAGGCCTACAAGGACAGCGGCATCACCCCGGAGCAGCTGGATACCCTGAAGGACCTGCCCATGTGGTTCGTCTACGCTGAAAACGACACCATCGTGGACCCGGCGGCCTACGAGGTCCCCACCCTGGCCCGGCTGAAGGCTGTGGATGCCAAGGTCCACACCAGCATCTTTGCAGATGTCCACGACACCACCGGCCTGTATAAGGGGGCCGACGGCCAGCCCTACCAGTACATGGGCCACTTGAGCTGGCTGTACTTCTTCAACCGCCAGTGCAAGGATGACATCACCGGTCAGGACATGTGGACCTGGCTGGGCCAGCAGAGCAAATAAACCCATAACAAAAAGGACCTGCCCGGAACCTTAGCGTTCCAGACAGGTCCTTGTTTTTATAGGGGAGCCTCAGACGGCAGCAGTCGGCTTGCAGAAGATCTTCATGGAATCCTTGTAGCAGTGCACGAAGTACAGGATCTCGGCGATGGCGGTCAGGGTCCAGCTGCAGGGGTACAGCAGGTACAGCGCCGGGATGGTGTGGAAGTGGGCAAAGATGGTGTACACCCAGATCACCCGGAACACGCAGGAGCCCATCACCACGATGATGGTTGGCACCACCGTTTTGCCCAGCCCGCGGGAGGCGGCGATGGTGCAGTCCATAAAGGCAGAGATGCAATAGGCAAAGGCCATGACCCCCACCCGCTTCATGCCGGCATCAATGACGGCAGTCTCGGTGGTGAACAGAGCCAGAAAACCGCGCCCGAAGAAGAACAGTCCTCCGCCCAGCAAAAGACCCACGCCAAAGGAGTAGCCCAGACTGATGAAATAGCTCTTTTTTACCCGGTCCGGCTTTCCGGCACCGTAGTTCTGACTCATAAAGCTGGCACAGGCCATGTAGAAGGCCGCCATGCAGTCGTAGATCATGGCGTCGGCGTTGGCGGCGGCGCTGTTGCCCTTGACCATCAGGGAGTCAAAGGAATTGACACCGGCCTGAATGAACAGGTTGGCAATGGCAAAGATGGCGTTCTGGAACCCGGCGGGCACCCCCAGCGCCAGAATGCTTTTGGTGGTGGCGGGGTCCAGATGCAGCTTTTGACGGTCCAGCACATAGCAGTCCTGCACCCGGGTCAGTGCCCGCAGGATGAGCCACGCCGACACGCACTGACTGATGGCGCTTGCCAGAGCCACGCCCACCACGCTCAGATCGCACACGATGACGAAGAACAGGTTCAGCAGGATGTTCAGCGCACCGGCGATGGACAGGTAGACCAGAGGCTTTTTGGTGTCACCGATGGCACTGAACACGGCGTTGCCAAAGTTGTACAGCGCCATGGCAGGCATGCCCAGAAAGTACACCCGCAGGTACAAAATGGCACCGGGCAGCAGGTCCTGCTTGGTGTTCAGCAGCCGCAGCATGAAGGGAGAACCCAGCAGGCCGATGAACAGCAGCACCACACCGGCGATCAGGCTGACGATGGCTGCCGAGTGCACCGTCTTTTCCACATCGTGCTGATGCCGGGCACCGTAGAACCGCGCCACCAGCACGTTGATGCCGTTGCTCAGACCGATGAGGAAGCCGGTGAACAGGGTGACCAGAATGCTGGTGGAACCCACCGCACCCAGCGCCGTGGAACCGGCAAAGCGGCCCACCACAGCCACGTCCGACATGTTGAACAGCACCTGCAGCAGGTTGGACAAGGCCAGCGGCAGGCTGACCAGAAGGATCTGTTTGGCCAGTGGTCCTTCCGTCAGCGTTTTGGCTTTAGAACTCATTTCTCTTTTTCCTTTTCCAGCTCAGAACATGCCCGCGCACACCGGGGCATACAACATCTATTATAGAGGTCGGCGGCGCTTTTGCAAGATGGGAAGCGGCAAAGAACGCAAAAAAGCAAAAGTTCCGCGTCTGCGGCGGCGGAAAACGCAAAACCTGGAGAAAACGCGCGAAGATTTGGGTTTGCATTTTTTGCCCGGCTGTGCTATACTACATTACACCGAAAGCTTCTCGCAGGCTTTTGGAAGATGTGCGATCGTAGCTCAGCTGGATAGAGCGTTCGGCTCCGACCCGGAAGGCCAGAGGTTCGAATCCTCCCGGTCGCACCAAAATAAGAGCGCTGGATCCTAAGGTCCGGCGCTCTTGTTTTTGCGGAAAAAAGGGTTTTGACATGGGGCGTATTATCGCTTATAATGAAGCCAACAAGACTGCCCGGCCGCTCTCCCGCGGGGGAACGTTTACTGTGAGGAAAACGCATGATGAGAGAAGATAAGACCCGCAACCTGCCTTTACTGCTGGATCCGCGCCGGTCGGATGAAAACAACCGGGAATATGCCTACCGGATCCTGCGCCGCAACATTATGACCATCCAGCTGCAGCCCGGCTGCCAGCTGAGCGAGGCGGACCTGAGCGAATGCCTGTCCATGAGCCGCACCCCGGTGCACGAGGCACTGATGATGCTGAAGGGCGAGTGGCTGGTGGATGTGCTGCCGCAGCGGGGCAGCATTGTGTCCAAGATCAGCCTTGCCTACCTGAACGAAGGCTTTGCCATGCGCCGGATCGTGGAGCCTGCGCTGCTGCGCAAGCTGGCGGGCAACCTGTCGCGGGTCCAGCTTGCGGAATTTGAGGAGCTTCTGTGGCGGCAGAACAGCGACCTGCGTCTGGATCAGGAAGCGGCAGACGACTTTTTCATCACGCTGGACAACGAGTTCCACCGGCTGCTGTACCATGACTGCGGCTACGACCGCATCTGGCTGGCGATGCACACCGTCACCTCCCACATGGACCGGGTGCGGTATCTGGACACGGCCCTCTTCGAGGGCAACATCCGGCTGGTGCAAAAGGAACACGAGAACATCTTCACCTATCTGCGGGACGGTCTGCCCCCGGACGTGGATGCAGATGCGCTGTTCGAGCATCACCTTGGCACCTACCGCCAGAACTTCCCCGCGCTGCAGGAACGCTTCCCGGATTTCTTTGTCTAAGCGCATCCGCCGCCCGCCGCAGGCCTGCCAAAGCCGCTGCGGCGGGTGTTTTTCTGCCCTTTTTGCAGAGAAAAGAACAAAAAACCGGCTTTCCGGCGTGGAATTGTGCAAAAAGCTTGCAGGAATGCGGGTTTTTGTGGTAGAATCAATTGTATGTCCCCATTGAGGGAAAAGAAAGAGAGGGGTAAATCCGAAATGATCAACTTCTGCATCATTGCCACCATCGTGGTCTATCTGGTGGGCATGCTGCTGGTCGGCTTTGCGTACAGCAAGTCCAACGAGGACAGCACCGACTTCTATCTGGGCGGACGCAAGATGGGTCCGCTGGTCACCGCCATGAGCGCCGAAGCCAGCGACATGTCCAGCTGGCTGCTGATGGGCCTGCCGGGCCTTGCCTACCTGAGCGGCATCGCATCCCCGGGCTGGACCGCCATCGGTCTGGCAGTGGGCACATGGCTCAACTGGCTCATCGTGGCCCGCCGTCTGCGCCGCTATTCCGCCAATCTGGACGCCATTACGGTGCCGCAGTTCCTGTCGCTGCGCTTCCATGACCAGCGCAACCTGCTCAACGCGCTGGGCGCGGTCATCATCATCGTGTTCTTCATCCCGTACACGGCCTCCGGCTTTGCGGCCTGCGGCAAGCTGTTCAACAGCCTGTTCGGGGTGGACTACATGGTGGCGATGATCCTGTCCGCGCTGGTCATCGTGGGCTATACCATTCTGGGCGGTTTCCGCGCCGTCACCACCACCGACCTGATCCAGTCCATGGTGATGAGCATTGCGCTGGTGGCGGTGCTGGCCTACGGCATCAGCGTGGCAGGCGGCTGGGACGCCGTGGTGCAGAACGCCAGCAGCCTGCCCGGCTACCTGACCATGGTGGCAAGCCACAGCAGCACCGACGGCGCTGCCGTCTCTTACAGCGCACTGGACATCGCGTCCACGATGGCATGGGGCCTTGGCTACTTCGGCATGCCCCACATCCTGCTGCGCTTCATGGCCATCGAGGACGAAAAGAAGCTGGTGCTCAGCCGCCGCATCGCCAGCGTCTGGGTGGTCATCGCCATGACGGCTTCCATCGCCATCGGCATGGTGGGTCTGGGCATGACCAAGGCCGGTGCGCTGGACTTCCTCAGCGGCTCGTCCAGTGAGACCATCATCGTGCGCATCGCCAGCCTCATTGCCGGGCACGGCGTGCTGGCAGCGGTGCTGGCGGGCCTGATCCTTGCCGGCATCCTTGCCGCGACCATGTCCACCGCCGACAGCCAGATGCTGGCAGCGGCTTCCAGCGTGTCCCAGAACATCCTGCAGGAGTTCGCGCACCTGAAGCTGACCGAGAAGCAGAGCCTGTTCGCCGCCCGCCTGACCATCGTCTGCATCAGCGTTGTGGGCGTGGTGCTGGCGCGGGACCCCAACTCCAGCGTGTTCAGCATCGTCAGCTTTGCATGGGCCGGCTTTGGCGGCTCCTACGGCGCGGTGGTGCTGTGTGCTCTGTTCTGGAAGCGCTGCAACTGGCAGGGCGCGCTGGCAGGCATGCTGTGCGGCGGCCTGATGGTCTTTGTCTGGAAGTACCTCATCAGCCCGCTGGGCGGCGTGTTCGGTATCTACGAGCTGCTGCCTGCCTTCCTGACTTCTCTGGTGGTGTGCGTGGTGGTCAGCCTGCTCACCCCGGCTCCCTCGGCAGAGATCGAAGCCGAGTTCGAAGCGGCAAAGTAACGGCAAGACCTTAGACCTTCCAAACCGGCAGGGCCAGACGGCTCTGCCGGTTTTTTGCGCGCAAAATGACAAAAATCGCCCCAATGCCTTGCAGATGCGGGTAAAAATTGGTAGAATAAAGCTGCATCCATATCGTTTTAAGGAGGAATGATCAATGGCTTTTTGCAACAAATGCGGCAAACAGATCCCGGAGGGGGCGGCGTTCTGCCCCAGCTGCGGCAACCGGATGGAGACGGCAGCGCCGGGCGGCGCGGGGAACTACAATGCAGCCCCGCAGCCCCCGCGTGCGGTCCCGCCTGTGAATGGGTCCGCAGCCCCCCAGCCCGGCATGGGCTATACGGCCCCGCAGACCCAGCCCATGAACTATTACAAGTTCGTCATCTGGGTGCAGATGTTCCTGGCTGTGCTGGTCGGCGTGGTGCAGGGCCTGGGCATGCTGTTCGGGTTCTGGTACGACATGACGGCGCAGGTCAGCGCGCAGTGGTTCTACATGTTCTACCCGGCGATGCACATCGTGGACGTCCTGTTCGGTCTGGCGTATCTGGCGCTGGCTGCCGGTGCGTTCTACACCCGTCAGCAGCTGGCCCAGTTCCGGAAGAACGGCCCGGATCTGTATTACCTGTTCATCATCGCAGGGACGGTACTGGGCTTTTTGTACGCGGTCCTGCAGGGCATCGTCTGTGCGACCGCAGCAGGACTGCCGAGCGCCATTGTGGGAACTGTCACAAAGATCGTCCTGCTGGTGCTGTGCCGGATGTACTTTGAAAAGCGCCGCCACCTGTTCTGCAACTGATCTCTGTCATATCGCAAACGCTGCCGCGCTGTGCGGCGGCGTTTTTTTGCGGGCAAACCAAAAAGGACGTGCTCCCTTGCGGGAACACGTCCTTTTTTACTGCTTGCGTAGAAGTATCAGGCAGAGATCAGCTTACAGCTGGGGGCCGGCAGAGACCAGAGCCTTGCCGTGCTCGTTGCCCTCGTACTTCTTGAAGTTCTTGACGAAGCGGCCAGCCAGATCCTTGGCCTTCTCATCCCACTGAGCGGCATCTGCGTAGGTGTCGCGGGGATCCAGAATGCCGGTGTCCACACCGTTCAGCACAGTGGGAACCTCGAAGTCGAAGTAGGGGATCTTCTTGGTGGGCACGTTGTTGATGTCACCGTTCAGGATGGCGTCGATGATGCCGCGGGTATCCTTGATGGAGATGCGCTTGCCGGTGCCGTTCCAGCCGGTGTTGACCAGATATGCCTTTGCGCCGCTGGCCTTCATCTTCTTGACCAGCTCCTCAGCGTACTTGGTGGGGTGCAGCTCCAGGAAGGCCTGACCGAAGCAAGCGGAGAAGGTGGGGGTGGGCTCGGTGATGCCGCGCTCGGTGCCTGCCAGCTTTGCAGTGAAGCCGGACAGGAAGTAGTACTGGGTCTGCTCCGGGGTCAGGATGGAGACCGGGGGCAGAACGCCGAAGGCGTCAGCAGACAGGAAGATCACGTTCTTTGCTGCGGGAGCAGAAGAAACGGGACGCACGATGTTCTGGATGTGGTTGATGGGGTAGGACACACGGGTGTTCTCGGTGACAGACTTGTCAGCGAAGTCGATGTGACCCTCGGCATCCAGAGTGACGTTCTCCAGCAGAGCGTTGCGCTTGATGGCGTTGTAGATATCGGGCTCGGAGTCCTTATCCAGGTTGATGACCTTGGCGTAGCAGCCGCCCTCGAAGTTGAACACGCCGTTGTCGTCCCAGCCGTGCTCGTCATCGCCGATCAGCAGACGCTTGGGATCGGTGGACAGGGTGGTCTTGCCGGTGCCGGACAGACCGAAGAAGATGGCGGTGTTCTCGCCGTTCTTGTCGGTGTTGGCAGAGCAGTGCATGGAAGCAATGCCCTTCAGCGGCAGGAAGTAGTTCATCATGGAGAACATACCCTTCTTCATCTCGCCGCCGTACCAGGTGTTGACGATGACCTGCTCCTTGCTGGTGATGTTGAACAGCACAGCAGTCTCAGAGTTCAGACCCAGCTCCTTGTAGTTCTCGACCTTGGCCTTGGAAGCGTTGTAAACAACGAAATCAGGCTCGAAGTTCTCCAGCTCCTCAGCGGTGGGACGGATGAACATATTGGTAACGAAGTGTGCCTGCCAGGCCACCTCCACGATGAAACGCACTGCCATGCGGGTATCCTTGTTGGCGCCGCAGAAAGCATCCACGACGTACAGGCGCTTGTTGGACAGCTCCTTCTGAGCGATCTCCTTGACAGCCTTCCAAGCCTCCTGAGAAGCGGGGTGGTTGTCGTTCTTGTACTCATCGCTGGTCCACCACACGGTGTCCTTGGAGTTCTCGTCCATGACGATGAACTTGTCCTTGGGAGAACGGCCGGTGTAGACGCCGGTCATCACATCGACAGCGCCCAGCTCGCTGACCTGGCCCTTCTCATAGCCTTCCAGACCGGGCTTGGTCTCTTCCTCGAACAGCTGCTCGTAGGAGGGGTTGTACACGACTTCGGTCGTGCCGGTGATGCCATACTTGGTGAGATCCAACTTTGCCATATTTGTGTACCTCTACTTTCGTTTGATCCTTACAAAAAACCTCTGAAGGTGCGGGGATGCAGCGCCCTCTGTGAACCGGACGCCGCGCAGGAGCATGAAACAATGCAATGCAAATTCCCCTGTTTATCATTATACATAAAAGATTTCCAAAAGCAAGGAAGGAACCATATCGTTTGCAGAAAAGAAACAAATTTCATAAAGAATCTTAACCGGATGAAGCAATTTCAGGAAACAGGAAGACCGCTTCCGACCTGAAAAAATAAGGTACAGCGGCAGAAAAACCATATTTTGATAAAATTTTGACAAGCTGGTATCCATGGAGAAACCCTGCATTGCACCGGGACAGGCCATGCCTGCGCGGCAAAAAACGCCCCTGCGGACGGCACAAAGGCGGCAAGGCGCAGAGATCGCGGGGCTTTCTGAAATATTTATGATACTTCATTCGTTTTTATGGCAAAGGGACATTCGCTGTGTTATACTGTCCGTACCAGGAACTTTTTCCGCCTGCAGGCGGAGCGGCGCAAGGGAAACTGCTATGAAAACCATCTATATCCTTCTTACCCGTTCGGGCACGCTGCTGTCCAATCTGGTCTACGCCGTTACCGGGGCGAACTATACCCACGCCTCGCTGGCGTTTGACGAGGACCTGAACTGCCTGTACAGCTCCACCCGCAGAAACGGCTACACCATGTTCCCGGCGGGCCCCAGCAGGGAATATCTGGACCGGGGCGTGTTCCGCCTGCGGGAGAACGTGCCCTGCGCTCTGTACGCGCTGGAGGTCACCGAGGAAGCCTACGCCCGCGCCCGACGCCGGGCCGAGCACATGATGACCAACGGCGAGATGTACCGCTTCAACGTGCTGGGACTGCTGCTTTGTGCGATGCACATCCGCTGGCAGCGCCGTCGGCATTATTTCTGTTCCCAGTTCGTCGGCGAGGTGCTGCAGAAGAGCGGCGCCATGCGGCTGCCCAAGGACAGCACCCTGATGCACCCCAGCGACTACACCGGCCTTTCACAGCTGAAATGCGTGTACGAGGGGCGTCTTGCCGACCTGCCCCAGCGCCGGGCCATGGATCTGGGCGAAGCCCCCACGGTGGTCAGCGTGTATCTGGGTCTGGCACTGGGTCTGGCCAAAGCCGGGGTGCGCAAGATTTTTTAAAAAATTGAAATTTGCTGTTGACAAAGCAGGAACACTGTGCTAGAATAGGCGAGTCGGGAGCGAACGCCCGATGCAAAATGGACGTATGGCCCGTTGGTCAAGCGGTTAAGACAGAGGCCTCTCACGCCTTTAACATCGGTTCGATTCCGGTACGGGTCACCATTTTATAGTAGTAAAACGGCTCTACGCCGTTTTATATAGATGCCTCTTTAGCTCAGTCGGTTAGAGCACCTGACTGTTAATCAGGGTGTCGCCTGTTCGAGTCAGGCAAGAGGCGCCAGCAAAGCGATGGAAATTTTCCATCGCTTTTTTCTTTTTCCCGACGGCCTTGTTGACAGCACCGCCCCGGGTGGCTATACTTAGCATTATAATAAAGAACACGGAAAAACCTCCTTCCGGCAGGGCCAGCTGCCTTGCCGTACTGCCAAAGGCTCCCTCCCCGAGGGAGCTGGCTGCGAACAAGGTGAGCAGACTGAGGGAGTTTCCTGTCAAAAGGAGAACACCATGAAAAAAGTTATTCTGACCGGCGACCGTCCCACGGGCCGCCTGCACGTTGGTCACTACGTCGGCTCCCTGAAGGAGCGGGTGCGGCTGCAGAACTCCGGTGCGTATGACGAGATCTTTATCATGATCGCGGACGCACAGGCGCTGACCGACAACGCCGACAACCCGGAAAAGGTGCGCCAGAACATCCTGCAGGTGGCGCTGGACTATCTGGCCTGCGGCGTGGACCCGGCAAAGACCCACATCTTCATCCAGTCCATGGTGCCCCAGCTGACTGAGCTGAGCTTCTACTATCAGAATCTGGTCACCGTCAGCCGCCTGCAGCGCAACCCCACCGTCAAGACCGAGATCCAGATGCGCAACTTTGAGACCAGCATCCCGGTGGGCTTCTTCTGCTACCCCATCAGTCAGGCTGCGGACATCACCGCCTTCAAGGCCACCACCGTCCCTGCCGGTGAGGACCAGAAGCCCATGATCGAGCAGTGCTGCGAGATCGTGCACAAATTCAACTCTGTCTACGGCGAAACGCTGGTAGAGCCCCAGATCGTGCTGCCCCAGAACGCCGCCTGTCTGCGCCTGCCCGGCATTGACGGCAAGGCCAAGATGAGCAAGAGCCTTGGCAACTGCATCTACCTGTCCGAGGAACCGGAGGACATCGAGAAGAAGGTCAAGTCCATGTTTACCGACCCCAACCACCTGCGGGTGCAGGATCCCGGCAAGGTGGAGGGCAACCCGGTGTTCATCTATCTGGACGCCTTCTGCCGTCCGGAGCACTTTGCCGAGTTCTGGCCGGAGTACCAGAACCTTGACGAGGTCAAGGCGCACTATCAGCGCGGCGGTCTGGGCGATATGAAGGTGAAAAAGTTCCTGAACAACGTCATGCAGACCGAGCTGGAGCCCATCCGTACCCGCCGCAAGGAGTGGGAGCAGCGCCTGCCCGAGGTGGTGGAGATCCTGAAGGAGGGCAGCGCCTACGCCGAAAAGACCGCTGCCGCCACGCTGGAGGAGGTGCGCAAGGCCATGCGCATCGACTACTTCGAGAACGATAACCTGCTGAAGTAAAATTTATGAGAGTGCCCGGAACGCCGCAGACGTTTCGGGCATTCTTTTGCATCGTTTGCGAAAATTGCATAGAAAACGCGGTCAAACCGTGTTAAAATAAGGGCAATAAGTGCAGAAAGCCCCCGCTTTGGGGGCGAGAGGAAAAAGGAGAATCACCATGCAAAAGACCATCTGGATCACCGGTGCAAGCTCCGGCATCGGCCGGGAGTTCGCCCGCCGGTACGCCGCCATGGGCTGTCGGCTCATCCTGACCGCCCGCCGCGCCGACCGCCTGCAGGCCCTTGCCGAGGAGCTGCACGCAGCCCACGGCACGGTGTGCCGCATCGAGACCGCCGACCTTTCCCACCCGGAGGAGTGCAGCCGTCTGTGCGCAGCGCTGGCGGAGGAGCACATCGACATCTTCATCAACAACGCCGGGTTCGGTGTCTGCGGCAGCATTCTGGAAACGGAGGAAGCCCGCGAGGAGGAGATGATCCAGGTCAACGTGGCGGCGATGGCGCGGCTGTTCCGCGCCGTGGTGCGCAAGATGAACGCACAGGGCGGCGGCACCATCCTGAATGTGGCCTCCTCCGCCGGTCTTTTGCCCGGCGGGCCTTATATGGCGGGCTACTACGCCAGCAAGGCCTATGTGGTTAGCATGACCCGCGGCGTGGCCGAGGAGCTGCGGGAGATGCACAGCCCGGTCTACGTCTGCGCCCTCTGCCCGGGCCCGGTGGATACCGAGTTCAACGACCGCGCCGGGGTGGTGTTTGCCCTGCGGGGCATCACCCCCGAGCTGTGCGTGGAGGAAGCCCTGCTGGGCATGATGCACCGCAGGACCATCATCGTGCCCTCTGCCTTTATGCGGCTGTGCACCAGTGCCCAGCGGCTGGTGCCCATCCCGCTGCTGATGCCCATCGTGGCGCGCCAGCAGAAGAAAAAGCTGGGGTGAAAGACAAAGGTCGTCCAAACTTGTCAACAAGCCCAAAACTTTTCGGCGGAAATTGTGCGCTCTGACAAGGGTGGAAAAAGCTGCATACAAGTCTTTTTGGGCGGTTGGAAGATGTTTAAGATTTTTCACGAAAAAAAGCACAAAACGAAAGAAAATACAGCAAAAATGCAACAGAAAATGCCTTGACAGAGTCGAAAAAGAATGCTAATCTAGTATACAAGAAAGGTGCGGGCGCGGGCATCCTGCGCTTGGAGCACCGGCAAAGCACAAGGGGAAAAGCCCCCGCAAGCAGTCTCTGACAGGAGGACTCAATTATGGCACAGTGCACTCCCAAATCTTTTGATCTGACCGGCAAGGTGGCGCTGATCACCGGCGCATCCTACGGCATCGGCATGGCAATTGCAAAGGCTATGGCAGCCAACGGCGCTACCATCGTGTTCAATGATATCAAGCAGGAGCTGGTGGACAAGGGTCTGGCTTCCTATGCAGAAGCAGGCATCAAGGCACACGGCTACGTCTGCGACGTCACCGATGAAGACGCCGTCAACGCCATGGTGGCAAAGATCACCGAGGAAGTGGGCCACATCAACATTCTGGTCAACAACGCCGGCATCATCAAGCGCATCCCCATGACCGAGATGAGCGCTGCTCAGTTCCGTCAGGTCATCGACGTAGATCTGAACGCCCCCTTCATCGTGGCAAAGGCCATCATCCCCGACATGATCGCTCAGGGCGGCGGCAAGATCATCAACATCTGCTCCATGATGAGCGAGCTGGGCCGTGAGACCGTCTCTGCTTACGCTGCAGCCAAGGGCGGCCTGAAGATGCTGACCAAGAACATCGCCTCCGAGTACGGCGCATACAACATCCAGTGCAACGGCATCGGACCCGGCTACATCGCCACCCCGCAGACTGCACCTCTGCGCGAGATCCAGCCCGACGGCAGCCGTCACCCCTTCGACCAGTTCATTGTTGCCAAGACCCCCGCAGGCCGCTGGGGCGAGGCCGAGGATCTGGGCGGACCCGCTGTGTTCCTGGCATCTGAGGCCTCTGACTTTGTCAACGGCCTGATCCTGTACGTGGACGGCGGCATTCTGGCCTACATCGGCAAGCAGCCCCAGTAAACGCTGAGGGCACTCCGCAGTTCTTGACCGGGGACTGCCGCACAGCGTTGTGTGGCAGTCCTTTTTGCATTTGTCTGGGAAAGGATGATATGCTATAATGGAAAAAAATCATCGGGACATCCCATGGGTGCCCCACGCCGAAATTTCTCCGGAACCCTGCGGCCCCGGGGTGCAGCGCCGGGTGCTGGCGTACAGCAAGGACGCCATGTGCGTGGAAAACACCTTTGAGACCGGCGGCGTGGGTGCCATGCACTGCCACCCCCACACCCAGATCACCTATATCGTCTCCGGGCGGTACCGCTTTACCATCGGGGACGAGACCCGGGAGGTAGGCCCCGGCGACACCCTGCTCAAGCAGAACGGCGTCATGCACGGCTGCGTCTGTCTGGAGGGCGGCGTGATGCTGGATTTCTTTACCCCCATGCGGGAGGACTTTGTATAACACCTGCGTACCGCAGGGAAAAATAAGAAGGAGAACCATTGTTATGAAGATCGCACTTATCAACGAGAACAGTCAGGCCGCCAAGAACGGCATCATTGAAGCCGCCCTGAAAAAGGTGGTGGAGCCCATGGGCCACGAGGTGGTCAACTACGGCATGTACGCCGCCGATGACGCTGCACAGCTGACCTATGTGCAGTGCGGCATTCTGGCTGCCATCCTGCTGAACAGCGGCGCTGCGGACTACGTCATCACCGGCTGCGGCACCGGTGAGGGCGCCATGCTGGCACTGAACAGCTTCCCCGGCGTCATCTGCGGCCATGTGGAGGACCCCGTGGATGCCTACACCTTTGCCCACGTCAACGACGGCAACGCCGTTGCCATGCCCTTTGCCAAGGGCTTCGGCTGGGGCGGCGAGCTGAACCTCGAGTACTGCTTCGAGAAGCTGTTCGGCTTCGGCCACGGTCAGGGCTACCCCAAGGAGCGCGTTGTGCCCGAGCAGCGCAACAAGAAGATTTTGGACGGCGTGCGCGCTGCCACCTTCAAGCCCCTCATCGAGTGCCTGAAGAGCATCGACCAGGAACTGCTGAAGGGCGCGGTTTCCGGTGCAAAGTTCTCTGAGCTGTTCTTCGCCTCCTGCAAGGACGAGGAGCTGGCAGCATACATCAAGACCCTGCTGTAAGCGCCGGAGGAGATCATGCAAGGACTGACCCTGTTCAACCTGAACCTCACCCACCTGCTGGATGCCTTTCTGGAAACTGCAGTGCCCATGATCGCCGGTCTTGCCGAGGTGGTGGGCCTGTTCATCATCATCACCAGTCTGGCGAAGGCCACCTTCTACTATGTCCGCGCCACCTTCTTCAACGACCACCGGGACTTCCACCATGAAATGAGCAGCGGCCTGACCACCGCGCTGGAATTTCTGATGTCGGCAGAGATCGCCAAGACCTTTTTGCTGCAAAATCTGGAGTCGGTGGTGCCGCTGGCGGCTACCTTTGCGCTGCGCGCTTTGATGAGTATGCTGCTGCACTGGGAGATGGAGGGCGGCCACCGCCCGGCCAACGCCAAGGGAAAGGACAAGTCCGGCTCCCCGAAGGACGGCGAAAAGGGCTGACAGGCAAAAGATTTGCCAAACTTTAGCAGGGCAAAGTTTTACCGTATTGTGAAAAACGTAAAACCTTGAGATGAATACTTGACAGGTTTGCACAAAGAGACTATACTCGTGCCATCGAAAGCAAAGGCGCTGACGGAAGCAATTCCGCCAGCGCCTTTTGTGTTTTCGGGGAACCTGCCGCACGGGGAGAATAGAGGGCTCCCTGTGCAAAAAAATGACCGTAGGAGGTAGGAAAGTATGTTCAACTCCGTTGACACCTGCTGGACGCTCGTGGGAGCGTTCCTCGTGTATTTCATGCAGGCGGGCTTTGCGCTGTGTGAGGCCGGCTTTACCCGGGCAAAGAACACCGGCAACATCCTGATGAAAAACATGATGGATTTCTGCATCGGCACGCCCTGCTACTGGCTCATCGGCTTCGGGCTGATGTTCGGCGGCACCGGCGCACTCATCGGCGGCTTCGACCCCTTCATTCAGGGCGATTACAGCCACTTGGGGCTGGATATCCCCCTGTGGGTCTACATCGTGTTCCAGACCGTGTTCTGCGCCACCGCAGCCACCATTGTCTCCGGCTCCATGGCAGAGCGCACCAACTTCAAAGCCTACTGCGTGTACTCCGCCGCCATCTCGCTGGTGGTGTACCCCATCTGCGGCCACTGGATGTGGGGCGGCGGCTGGCTGCAGAGCATGGGCTTCCATGACTTTGCAGGCTCTGCAGCTGTGCACAACGTGGGCGGCGTTATTGCCCTGCTGGGCGCATGGATGCTGGGTCCCCGTATTGGCAAGTACGATAAGGACGGCAACCCCCACGCCATCCCCGGCCACAACCTGACCGCCGGTGCACTGGGCGTGTTCATCCTGTGGTTCTGCTGGTTCGGCTTCAACGGCGGCTCCTCCCTGAGCCTGTCCACCGATGCAACCATGACCCTGACCGGTCTGGTCTGCTTCAACACCAACCTTGCCGCAGCCGTTGCCACCTGCGTGACCATGATCTTTACATGGCTGCGCTATGGCAAGCCAGATGTCTCCATGACCCTGAACGGCTCTCTGGCCGGTCTGGTGGCCATCACCGCAGGCTGCGATACCGTTTCGCCCTTCGGTGCATTCTTCATCGGCTTTGTGGCTGGGTTCCTTGTGGTGCTGAGCGTGGAATTCTTCGATAAGATCGCCAAGGTGGATGACCCCGTAGGTGCTGTTTCCGTCCACTTTGCAAACGGCGTCTGGGGCACCATTGCGGTGGGTCTGTTCTCCACCGGCTCCAACACCGCCCATGCCGGTCTGTTCTACGGCGGCGGTCTGGCACAGCTGGGCACCCAGCTGCTGGGTCTGGTGACCGTGGATGCCTACGTTGTGATCGTGATGTTCCTCATCTTCAAGATCATTGATAAGACCATCGGCCTGCGTGTGCCCGCCGAGGTGGAGATCGACGGTCTGGACATCCACGAGCACGGTCTGGCTTCCGCTTATGCAGGCTTTGCCATCTCGGATGCCAACTCCGCTGCCATGACCCCCAACGAGAACACCGATCTGGGCGAGGACGATGTCACCAAGGCCACCGCAAAGCAGGTGGACGCCGCCGTGCCGGTGGTGCGCGAGCCTGTGATCCACGACGGCGTCTACGACACCGGGATGCACAAGGTGTCCATCATTGCAAAGCTGTCCAAGTTTGACCAGCTCAAGACGGCACTGAATGATCTGGGTGTCACCGGCATGACCGTTACGCAGGTGATGGGCTGCGGCATCCAGAAGGGCACCAGCGAGAAATACCGCGGTGTGCCGGTGGACAGCACCCTGCTGCCCAAGATCAAGGTGGAAGTCATCGTCTCCCGCATCAGCGTGGACGCTGTGGTGGAAGCTGCCAAGAAGGCACTGTACACCGGCCATATCGGCGATGGCAAGATCTTTGTCTACAACGTGACCCGCGTGGTCAAGATCCGCACCGGCGAGGAAGACTACGCCGCGCTGCAGGATGTGGAGTAAAGCTCCCGAATTCTAACAGCTGTCCCGCTGCGGTGCAGGTGCACCGGCACGACACCGGCCTCTGCACAGCAGCGTGATATACGCGTTTGCGTCAGCAACGAAAGCCCCAGTGGGGCTTTCGAGTGACCAAACGGTCTGCGAAAGCAGATGGAGGGGCCTCGCCCCGACAAGTGTTCTTTGTTCTCCTTTTTCCTTTTTTCTGATCCGACTCAAAAGCCCCGCTTCTGCGCACAAAGAAGCGGGGCTTTTGACACCTTTTTTGCAGGCATGTAATTATCGTATAAAGCTTTTTGCCGTTCCTTGGTTGACATTGATAGAAAAACATGTTATGTTTTGGCGCATATAGACAAAATCAGATCAAAATTAAGAGAGGTGCGGGGAAGAAACATGTGGAAAATAAAGGAATGGATCCGGCATTATAAGGAAGCGATCCGGATCTCGCTTCTGGCGCTGTTCCGCTGGACGCTTCTGGCCGTGTGCACCGGCGTGCTGTGCGGCGGCATCGGAACACTGTTCCATCTGGCAGTGGAATGGGTGACCGAGCAGCGCGCAGAGCATGTCTGGCTGCTGTGGCTCCTGCCTGCGGCGGGCATTGCCATCACGGCACTGTATAAGGCGACGGGCTGTGTCGGCAAGAGCACCAACGATGTGCTGCGGGCCGTGCAGGACGGCAGCTCGGTGACGCCATGGCTGGTTCCGGCCATCTTTCTGGGCACCGTGCTCACCCATCTGTGCGGCGGCTCGGCCGGTCGCGAAGGCGCAGCGCTGCAGATGGGCGGCAGCATCGGCTGGAATATCGGCCGGGTGCTGCGCTTCAACAATCACGACTGCCGCACGGCTACCGTGTGCGGCATGGCGGCGTTTTTTTCGGCACTGTTCGGCACGCCGCTGACGGCAACGCTGTTTGCAATGATGGTGGTGGACGTGGGTCTGATGCTGACCGTGGCCTTCGTGCCGGGCTTTCTGGCGGCGCTTATTGCGTACGGCATCTCGCTGAAGGCCGGCATCGCGCCCACGCGGTTTGTGATGGAAGCACCGCCGCTGGATGTCCGGACGGTGGTGTGCACCGCCGTGCTGGCCATGTGCTGTGCGGTGGTGGCGGTCATTTTCTGCCAGATGCTGCACTTTTTTGAGCATAAGTTCCCCAAACTGATGCCGAACCCGTGGGTGCGGGCAGCTGCAGGCGGCGCGGCTGTGGTGGCGCTGTCCTACCTGATAGGGGTGGGCCGCTATAACGGTGCGGGCATGGATGTCATTCTGGATGCCATTGAGCTGGGGCAGGCGCTTCCGTGGGACTTTGTGTGCAAAATGGTGCTCACGGCGCTGACCCTGAGCGTGGGCTTCAAGGGCGGCGAAGTGGTGCCGAGCTTTTATGTCGGCGCAACGTTTGGCTGCGTGGTGGGGCCGCTGCTGGGGCTCCCGGCGGGTTTTTCTGCTGCAGTGGGTCTGGTGTGCGTGTTCTGCGGGGCGACCAATACGCTGGTGGCTTCCATTGTACTGGCGGCTGAACTGTTCAGCGGTGCGGGGTTTGAGCTGATGGCGCTGGCCTGCGGCCTGAGCTATATGTTCTCCGGCTATCACAGCCTGTATTCCAGTCAGGGCTTCCGCACCAGCAAGCTCTTTTCGGAATTCCTGCAGCCGAAGGAAGAAAAATGAAGAAAAAATTTCATGGCTGCGTCTCTTGATTTTTTCCGCGGGACGTGCTACAATCAGCGTAGTTTCATCCTGTAAAAGCGATGATGCGGACAAACCGGAGTCTCGTCTCCATGACCCAGAGAGGGCTGCCCCGCAAGGGTGCTGCAAGCAGCCTGCCATGTGCCGGACTTCTACCACCGCAGAGCGCAGAGGAGAACCTCTGCCGGGTGCGCCCGTTACAGCACAGCGAGTGGCACAGTTCCCGTTGGGGGCGTGCAATTCGGGTGGAACCGTGGAACGCTCTGAAGATCTTCAGGCGCTTCATCCCGTAAACAAGTGTGCGGGATGAAGCGCTTTTTTGTTTTTTATTGTTGAGACCGCACGGTCAAAGGAGAATCCATTATGAAGATCATCTACAAGGACGGTCATGTGGACGAGTGCCCGCAGGACCAGGAACTGCACGTCATCCGTCACACCGCAGCCCACATCATGGCACAGGCCATCAAGCGCCTGTATCCGCAGGCAGACTTTGCCTTCGGCCCCGCCACCGAGAACGGCTTCTACTACGATGTCGATCTGGGCGACCAGAAGCTGAGCGATGAAGATTTGGCCAACATCGAAAAAGAGATGCGCAAGATCGTCAAGGAAAATCTGGCCATCAAGCCCTCCATCCTGCCCCGCGCCGAGGCCGAGAAGCTGATGGAGGAGCGTCAGGAGCACTACAAGCTGGAGCACATGGCAGATCTGGCAGACGAGACCGAGTTCAGCTTCTTCCGGCAGGGCGAGTATGTGGATATGTGCATCGGACCCCACCTGACCTACACCAAGGCACTGAAGGCCTTCAAGATCACCCAGCAGTCCGGCGCATACTGGAAGAACGACAAGGAAAACAAGATGCTGACCCGTATCAACGGCGTGGCCTTCCGCAATCAGGAGGAGCTGGACGCATGGGAGAAGGAGCAGCAGGAGGCCCGCGAGCGCGATCACCGCAAGATCGGCAAGGAGATGGGCCTGTTCATGACCGACGACCTGGTGGGCCGCGGCCTGCCCATGTTCCTGCCCGCAGGCTACACCGTCTGGCAGGAGCTGGAGAACTATATCAAGGCCAAGGAGCGTGCACGCGGCTACCTGCACGTTATGACTCCCTGCATCGGCACTGTGAACCTGTACAAGACCTCCGGCCACTGGGATCACTACCGCGAGAACATGTTCCCCGCCATGGAGATGGAGGGCGAGAGCTATGTCCTGCGCCCGATGAACTGCCCCCACCACATGATGATCTACGCAAATCATCCCCACTCCTACCGCGACCTGCCTATGCGCATCGGTGAGATCGCCCACGACTTCCGCTACGAGTCCTCCGGCACCCTGAAGGGCATCGAGCGCGGCCGTCACTTCTGCCAGAACGATGCCCACCTGTTCTGCACCCCGGAGCAGATCAAGAGCGAGGTCGCAGATGTCTGCAACCTGATCTTCGAGACCTACAAGGACTTCAACATCACCGATTACCGCTGCGTGCTGAGCCTGCGCGACCCCGCCGACAAGAAGAAGTACCACGATGACGACGCCATGTGGAACCATGCGGAGAACGCTCTGCGCGAGGTTCTGACCGAGCTGGGCATCCACTTCACCGAGGAGATCGGCGAGGCCGCTTTCTACGGCCCCAAGCTGGACGTGAACGTCAAGCCCGCCGTGGGTGCCGAGTACACCCTGTCCACCTGCCAGCTGGACTTCTGCCTGCCCGCAAAGTTCCACCTGACCTATGTGGACAAGGACGGCTCCGAAAAGACCCCTGTGGTGCTGCACCGCGCAATTCTGGGCTCTCTGGACCGCTTCATGGCCTACCTGATCGAAGAGACCAAGGGCAAGTTCCCCACCTGGCTGGCACCTGTGCAGGTCAAGGTGCTGCCCGTGTCCGAAAAGACGCTGGACTACGCCGAGAGCGTCACCGAGAAGCTGGTGGAAGCCGGTATCCGTGTGGCTCTGGATGACGATAACCAGAAGATCGGCTACAAGATCCGTGCCGCACAGCAGGTGGACCGCGTGCCCTACATGCTGGTTTTGGGTGCCAAGGAAGCCGAGGCCGGCAACATCTCGGTGCGCGACCGCAAGGGCGAGACCACGTCCATGGATCTGGATGCCTTTATCGCCAAGGTGACCGACGAGATCAAGAACCGCACCTACAACGCCTGATAAAAGCGCATAACAAAGCAGAGGCCCCTGTTCCGGATGGAACAGGGGCCTTTTTTGCTGTATGGAGAATAATCAGACGCTCTCTTTGGAGACGCTCTTCACAGCCAGAGCCTTGGCGGGCTTCATCAGCAGCACGCACACGCCGTTGAACAGCACAGAACCCACGATAAAGGTGAGGAAGAACTGGGGCAGGTGGGTGGTCAGGGCAGGGATGTCGATGCAGGCCACGGTCAGGTAGGCAAAGCCCACGTTGTTCAGCACCTTGGGTGCGTAGGGGTGCAGGATGATGAGGATGAACAGCACCACAGCCAGCGGCAGGATAAAGCCGAAGAAATCGCCCAGAACGGGGGTCAGGGCGCTGATCGCCAGCAGCGCTACGACCGTGAGCACCAGACCCACAAGGCCGCCCAGCTCCACGGTGACAAGGCGGTCCTTCACATCGCCTTCCAGCGTGAACATCATAATGTTGCTCAGGAAGATTAGCCAGCTGTACTCCATGCCGGTAAGGTGGATGATGGAGTTGGCCACAAGGATCCAGACCAGCAGCATCAGGCGGAAATACAGCAGAAAACGCTTGGTTACGGTCTCATTCATGGTAAGATCTCTCTTTCTTGTTGTAATGCAAGGAAATATTTGCGAAAAAACGGAATTTGACAGGAATAGCCTGCACTCAATGGGCCAAGTATACAATATTTTCCTGCAAAACACAAGACTTTGACAATATAAAATTGCATAGTTTGTAAATTTTTGCTTTCAAACCGCGCCGCCGGACGGATGCCCTTGCCCCGGGGACGGGAAGAGAGTATAATGGAAGCAACAAATACCCGCCGCTGTCCGCGGTCGGAACACAGGAGGACCTTATCTATGAACAAACCGGTACTGGTGGTCATGGCAGCCGGCATGGGCAGCCGCTACGGCGGCATGAAGCAGATCGACCCGGTGGGCCCGGGTGGTCAGGTCATCGTGGACTATTCCCTCTACGATGCCCGCCGTGCAGGCTTTGAGACGGTGATCTTTGTCATCAAGCACGAGATCGAGCAGGCGTTCCGGGCTGCTATCGGGGACCGGGTGTCCCGCGCCATGCAGGTGAAATATGCTTTTCAGCAGCTGGAAGAGCTGCCCGCAGGCTTTGCCGTGCCGGAAGGCCGGGTCAAGCCTTGGGGCACCTGCCACGCCGTGCTGGCAGCAAAAGACCTGATCGACGGCCCCTTTGCGGTCATCAACGCCGATGACTATTACGGCCCCGAGGCATTCCGGGTGATGTACGACTACCTGTCCACCCACGAGGACGGCAGCTTCTACGACTACTGCATGGTGAGCTACCTGCTGAAGAACACCGTCTCGGAGAACGGCAGCGTGGCCCGCGGCGTCTGCGTCACCGAGGCGGACGGCACCCTGCACAGCGTCACCGAGCGCACCCGCATCGAGCCTTACGCCGGGGGCATCCACTACACCGAGGACGGCGGCGAAAGCTGGACCGACCTGCCCGGGGACACGCCGGTCAGCATGAACCTGTGGGGCTTTGGCAAGAGCTTTCTGGACGAGGCGCAGCAGCGCTTTGCGGGCTGGCTGACCGAGAATCTGCCCAAAAATCCGCTGAAGTGCGAATATTTCCTGCCGCTGGTGGTGACCGAGCTCATCGAGGAAAACAAGGCGAAGATCCGGGTGCTGCGCAGCACCGACAAGTGGTACGGCGTCACCTACCGCGAGGATAAGCCTCTGGTGGAGCAGGCCATTGCCCGCAAGACCGCCGAGGGACAGTACCCGGAAGATCTCTGGGGCTGAGCGCAACAAACAAAAAACAGGGGCTGCTGCACGGGTCTTGTGCAGCAGCCCCTGTGTTTGGTTCATGGTTCAGTCCTGCGCCGGCGGAGCAAGGCTGGCAGACTTGTCCGAGAAGATCCAGATCGTCTCGTGGATGTGGGAGGCGTTGCTGGAATAGGGCGTCACCCGGATCTGGAAGGGATGGTCGTCGCTGCGGATGTAGTCCGCCGTCACCACCTCGCCGTTCAGCACCCGGCTGCGGACATAATCATCATCGAACAGGATATCCAGCGCCGCGCGGCATTCCGGGCGCACGAGAGTATCCTGATACTGGTGCAGGGCCGCTTTGAAGGAGCCGCCGGAGGTTTCCAGGATCTTCTGCAGGTAGTCCGGCATGATGATGCAGCGCATGGTGTCTGCCTGCAGGTCCACAACGAACACGCTTTTGTACTTGGGGGCCAGCACCCGCAGGAAATGCTCGGCATCCTGCTTTTCGGTCAGGGTCTGTTCCAGCTTCTCGTTCAGACCGCGCAGCTGACGCTCCTGACCGTTGCGGGCATAATAGGCCCGCTTTTCGTCCTGCATGGCAGCCTCGGCCTTGTTGGTGGCGGCGTCCAGTTTGTGCAGGTCGCTGGTGCTCTGGATGCCCACCGAGATCTCGTACTCCCGCTCCCGCAGGAAGGTGCGCATCCGGTCCACCGAGACCCACACGCTGTAAGGGGGCTGGTTGGGGGTCAGGATGACGAATTCATCGCCGCCCACCCGGTAGGCGCGGCTGGAGGCAAAGAACTTGCGGATGGCGTTGGCAATGCAGCACAGCAGGGCGTCGCCGCTGCGGTGCCCCAGATGGTTGTTCACCTCTGCCAGCCCCACCACGTCGATGAAGGTGCAGACCATCGAGTCGAAGTCGGCACTCTGCAGCTCCCGCAGGTCGTTTTCAAAGCAGTTGCGGTTCATCAGACCGGTCAGGGAGTCGTGGCTGTAAGAGAAGTCCAGCTCCTCGCTGAGCTGGTCGGCCTGTGCGTCCTCCCGCACCAGTACGGTGACCCACGGCGTCTGGGCGCAGCAGCCCCGGCAGGGCAGGAATTCCAGCGTGATCCAGACGAACTGCCCGGAGAGCTCCTGACGGAAGCGGTAGGACTCCGGCTGCTGGCTGTGGAAGATGTTGGAGCGCAGCAGCTCCAGATCGGTCTGGTCGGCAAACAGCTCTGCGTCATCGGGGTGGATGGAACCCTCGGACACCAGACGGTCGCAGCGGGTCACAAAATCCTCCTCGGTCTCCTGCCCGGCATCGGACAGGCGGGAGTCTCGCCGGACGATCCGGTATTCGCCGGTGGACAGGTTCAGCAGGCCCAGCTCCAGCACATTGTCGGAGAAGATCTGATAGGTCTGCAGCGCCAGCGCGGTCTGGCTGCTGTCCGAGTCGGCGGCCCGGCGGTCGCGGCGCATCAGGTCCCGCCGCATATCCCAGTAATCGGCGTTGTTGGGCTGCGCCAGCAGCTCCTCGGCACGTTCCACCGGCATGGGCTTGAAGAAGTAATAGCCCTGTGTGTACAGGCAGTCTGCTGCCTGCAGCATGGACACCTGCTCCGGGGTCTCCACGCCCTCTGCAATGATGGGCAGGTTCAGCCGGTGGGCCATGTCCACCACGGACTCCACGATCTGCACGCCCTTGGCCCGGTTCTGCTGGTTCATGTCGATGAGTTTCATGTCCAGCTTGATGGCGTCCACATTGGTGTCCTTGAGCATGCTCAGCGAGGAATAGCCGCTGCCGAAGTCGTCCATCATCACCGCAAAGCCCTTGCGGTGCAGGCCCTGAATGGCGCTCTCCACCAGCTGAGCATTTTCTGCCAGAATGGTCTCGGTGATCTCTGCCACCAGCAGTTTTGGCTGCAGCTGGTATTTTTCCACCAGATCCGCAAAGATCTGCGGCACGTCCAGCTTGAGGATATCCACCACCGAGACGTTCACCGACACCGGCACCAGATTGCTCTCGTTTTCCTGCCAGCGATGCAGCGTCTGACAGACCGATTCCCAGATGTACTGGTCCAGCCGGGTCACAAGACCGCTGCTTTCCAGCAAGGGCATGAACTCGGACGGCGACACGCACCCCCGCGTGGGGTGGTTCCAGCGCACCAGTGCCTCCATGCCCACGATGGCCCGGGTCATGCTGTTGCACTTGGGCTGCAAAAAGAAGCAGAATTCGCGGTTTTTCAGCGCCCGTTCCAGCTCGGACAGCTGCAACTGCTGCGCGGGACCGTCCGCAGGAGAACGCAATGCGGCCCCCTCTGCGGCAGGAACGCTAACGTTTTCGCTTTTTTTCATTTCCGGCATAACACAAACCCTCGCTACCAGATCAAAACGGCGGGATCCAGACAAAAAATGTCGTTCTTACATGCCAGTATAACACGATTCTCAAACTTTTGAAATAGATATTTCCAAGTTTCGCGTGCAAGACGGCACGGATGCCGCCCGGCGGTGCCGGATGCGGAAGCAAAAGCCGCTGCACTCGTCCGGAAAAAACAAAGGCAGCACCGGGAATTTCCGGTACTGCCGGGAAAGGCTTACTTTTTCCGGGAAGAGTCGTCGCTCTCCCGGCGCTCCAAACGGGCACGCAAAGTGCCAAGCGTAGTCTTTTTTACGCCGTGTTTCAGCTGGGGGAAGGCCCGCAGCATACGCCGGGGACCGATGAACCGGGGGGTGCGCAGCAGCTGGGCCTGCATCTCCTCGCTGCGTGCCTGCAGCTCCGAAGCCAGCTGCTCCAGACGCAGCAGCTCGGCGGCCCGCTCGGCAGTGCCTCTGGCAGCCAGCTTTGCGGCGTTGGCGGCCTCGGTGGCGTTGAGACGGGCGGTCTCAGAGGCGTGCTTGGCGGCATCCAGTGCCTGATCAGCCTTGGCGCGGGCGGCAGCCAGGGTCTCGGACAGGCTGCGCTTGTCCGGGGCGGCGCCGCGGGCTTCGGCGGCAGCCAGCTTCAGCTGCAGGCGCTGCTCGTCCAGCTTCTGGTCGGCGGTCAGGGTGGTGATGCCCAGCAGCTGGGTCATGGCATCGCTGACGGCGTGGATGCTGTCTGCCAGCTGCTCCATGGTGTCCAGTGTCCTGCTCAGACCGGAGGCTGCCACGGCGGTGGCAGCCACATCCGCCGCATACACGGCGTACAGCACGCACATCAGGATCAGGCCCACAAGGGGCGGGATCATGTGCACGAAGCCCGCCACCACCGGATGCACGATGCGCATGACCACCAGCGTGCCCACGCCCCACAGCAGGCAGAACTCCAGACAGATGTAGCCGCCGATGTTAAAGGGAAAGTCGCTGTAATCCCACCAGCGGGTGTGGTACAGCTTGTACAGCGCCCAGCCGCCCACCAGCTCCAGCACGCTGGGCAGGATGACGCCGCCGAGATACAGCAGCAAAATGCTGTGCTGCAGGGGCGTCAGGGCAAACAGCACGAGGATCATGCCGAAGCCGTAGATGGGGCACACCGGGCCGTTCAGAAAGCCCCGGTTCACCAGCTTGCCGGTGGTGGCGGCGGCGTAGATGACCTCCAGACACCAGCCCATGCAGGAATAGATCAGGAAATAGGCCAGAACATGGTACAGCGAAAAGCCGCAGACCATGGTATCCGTAAAAAAGGAAAGCATGACGCACCTCCGATTCAGTTCTGCTTTTGCACGATGCGGTATTCGTCCCCCGGCTCAAAAAAGGGGCAGGCAGCGGTGCTGCGGGCAAGATACCGGGCCATCTCGTCCTCGTCCAGCGCCGCGCCCTGCGCACAGTAATAGCTGCCGTATTCGTCCTGAAGGTTATTCAGGCACAGCTCACAGGGGTCAGACATTTCCTTCGCCTTCCTGCGCGGCGGCTTCGGCAGCAGCCTCCCGTGCCATCCGCTTGAGCACCTTGGGGTCTACCCATGTCACGCTGTCGGCACCGGGCTTCTTGCGGGCGATGAGGGCTTTGATCTTGATGCCCATTTCGGTGAACATGCCCTCGTGCTCGGTGCGGATATTCCACTCCGGCTCGTTCTCGTGCAGGTCATAGGTGATCCACTCGATGTCGTAACCGGAGGCGGGGAAGTACTCCACGCTGTCCCGGAACAGATCATCGTCATCGGTCTTGAAGTAGATCTCGCCGCCGTCCTTCAGAAACTCGCGGTAGGCGATGAGCTGCCGCGGGTAGGTAAGGCGGTGCTTGTGGGAGGAGTCGTTTTTGCTCCACGGGTTGCAGAAGTTGATGTAGATGCGGCTGACGGTATCCTCCGGGGTGATGACGCCCTTGATGCGCTCAATATCGGTGCTCATGATCTTCACATTGTCGATGGGGCGGCCCGCTGCCTGATAGGCGGCTTCGATCTTGCGCTTGGCAAGGATGAGCACCTTGTCGGTGATGTCGATGCCCAGATAGTTGTTTTCCGGGTGGGCGCAGGCCAGCTGAGAGATGAAGCCGCCCTTGCCGCAGCCCAGCTCCAGAATAAAGGGCTGCTCCGGGCGGGCGTACTGACCGTGCCATTTGCCGCCCCAGATGAGGGGTTCGTGCACATGGAAGTCCGCGGCCATCAGTTCGTCGTGGGCATAGGGTTTGAAACGCATTCTCATAGTTTGTTGTTCTCCTTAAATTTAACGTGGCTCGCCCTCTCCGTCTTTGCTTCGCAAATCCACCTCTCCCAAAGGGAGAGGCCTTGGCAGTGCGGAAAACTTACCGGTTTTGCCAAGGGCTCCCCCTTTGAGGGAGCTGGCGCGTCAGCGCCTGAGAGGGCGAGGATGCTTACAAATTTTGCCCCCTCAAAAATTCCTCCACCTGCTCCGGGGTAGCGGCGCAGCTGCCCTGACAGATGCCGGGCTTGCCGCCGCCGCGTCCGTTCAGGGCGGCGTTCAGGGCTTTGGTCAGGGCGCGCACATCGCCGTCCCGCCGGGCAAGGCAGTAGCCGGTGCCCTTTTCGGTGGGGGTCAAGGCGGCGCACAGACCGGTGGTGGCCTCGCTCAGCCGGACTGCCAGACGGTGCAGCCCGTCCGGGTCCAGTCCCGGCAGGGTGCGGATGGCGTCCGCATCCGGGGCGGTCAGCTGCGCAAGGGCGTCAAACAGCTGGCTGCACAGTCCAAAGTGTGTAAACTTGAGCGCGGTATACTCGTCGTAAATGCGGCGCACCGCCACAGCGGTCTGGTCCGCCTTGGCGGACAGCAGCGCGCCGATGTCCGCCTGCCGGGCGCGCATGGCCTGCGCGGCTTCCAGCGCACGGGCTCCGCACACCACGCTCAGCCGCACACCGCCCTTGTAGTTCTCGCTGGCAAGGATCTTGATCTGCCCCACCTGACCGGTGGTGCGGGTGTGGGTGCCGCAGCAGGCGCAGACGTCCGCACCCGGGATGGTCACGATGCGCACCTGCCCCTCGATCTCCTTTTTGGAGCGGTAGACAAGGGCGGCAAGCTCCTCCCGGGTGGGGTAGCTGACCAGCACCGGCACGTCCTGCCACACGATGCGGTTGGCGGCAAGCTCTGCCTGCCGCAGCCCCTCGGGGCTGATGGGCACACTGGTGTCCATGCGTACCACCTCGGTGCCCACATGGAAGCCTACGTTCTCTGCCCCGAACATCTGGTGCAGGATGCCGGAAAGGATGTGCTCGCCGGTGTGCTGCTGCATCTTGTCGAACCGCCAGTCCCAGTCGATGCAGCCGGTCACAGCTGCGCCGGGCGCTGCGGCGGCAGGCAGGGCGTCCACCGTGTGCCAGATGACGCCTGCCTGCTCGTGGACGTCCAGCACCCGCAGCACCGTGCCGTCCGGCAGGGTCAGAGTGCCCCGGTCGGCGGGCTGACCGCCGCCCTCTGGGTAGAACACCGTGCCGTCCAGCGCGATGCGCCCGCCGCCGGTCTTTTCGTCCGGCTCTGCGGCAAGGATGACGCTTTCGCATTCGGTGCGGAAAGCGTCCTGTTCAAAGTATTTTTCTGTGCGCTGCATGATACCTCCAAAAACCCTCTCGGTCACCGCTGGCGCGAAGCGCCTGAGAGGATCGTTCCATAAAAACCAGTATACCACGATTTTTGCCTGTGGAAAATAGGCTGCGGATATGTTATGATAAGAATTAACATTGATACCATCGAAATGTTGAAAAATGAGGAAGGTGCTACCATGCGTGAAAGTGGAATTCTGATGCCGGTGTCCAGCTTGCCCGGCCCTTATGGGATCGGCTGCTTCGGCAAGGAAGCGTTTCGGTTTGTGGATTTTCTGGCAGAGGCAGGGCAGAAGATCTGGCAGCTGCTGCCCCTGAGCCCCACCGGCTACGGCGACAGCCCCTATCAGAGCTGCTCGGCGTTTGCAGGCAACCCCTATTTCATCGACCTTGACGCCCTGAAGGAAGAGGGGCTGCTCACGGCTGCCCAGCTCAAGGCGGAAAGCTGGGGCACAGACCCGCTGGAAGTGGACTACGGCACCTTGTACGTCAGCCGCTTTGCTGCGCTGCGCAAGGCCTACGCCGCATGGCGCCGCCAGTGCGCCGGGCTGCACGGCTGTGCCTATTACTACCCGGACGACTACTATGCCTTCACCCTTGCCAACGAGGACTGGCTGGAGGACTATGCCCTGTACATGGCGTTGAAAACCGCCAACGGCATGAAGAACTGGGTGGAGTGGGACGCCCCCTACCGCCGCCGGGACAAAAAAGCCCTTGCGGCCTTTGCTGCTGAAAACGAAGAGGAGATCGGCTTCTGGAAGTTCGTGCAGTACAAATTTGCCGTCCAGTGGCAGGCGGTCAAGACCTACGCCAACGAAAAAGGCGTGCAGATCCTGGGCGATATCCCCATTTACGTCTCTGCCGACTCGGTAGACGCATGGGTGGGCGGCGAGTTGTTCGAGCTGGATGCCGATGGCGGCTTTGCCCGGGTGGCAGGCTGCCCGCCGGATTACTTCTCCGCAGACGGTCAGCTGTGGGGCAACCCGCTGTACAACTGGGCCTACCACAAAAAGACCGGCTATGCGTGGTGGGTGCGCCGGGTGCGTCACGCACTGGGCATCTACGACCTGCTGCGCATCGACCACTTCCGCGGCTTCGACACCTATTGGGCGATCCCGGCGGACAGCCTCACGGCAAAGACCGGTAAGTGGGAGACCGGCCCCCGTATGGAACTGTTCAACGCGCTGGAGGCCGCCCTCGGCAAGCTGCCCATCATTGCCGAGGATCTGGGCGAGCTGTTCCCCAGTGTGCGCAAGCTGCTGGCGGACAGCGGCTTCCCGGGCATGAAGGTGCTGCAGTTCGCGTTCAGCGGCGGGGACAACGAGTATCTGCCCCACAACCATGTCAAAAATTGCGTGGTGTATCCCGGCACCCACGATAACACCACCCTGACCGACTGGTGGGAGAACGGCGCTTCGGATAAGGAAAAAGCCACCGCTGCCGCCTATCTGCACCTGACCCCCTGCAAGCCCACCGCCAAGGAGGTGGCAGCCGTCAAGACTGCCGCCGCGCGCACTGCGCTGCTGCGGGCGGCGCTGGGCTCGGTGGCAGACCGGGCCATCATTCCCCTGTACGACTGGCTGGGTCTGGGTGCCGAGGCGCACCTGAACACCCCGGGCAAGCTGGGCGGCAACTGGGCATGGCGCGCCGCTGCCGGCTTTGAGACGAAGGCGCTGGCAAAAACCATCTGCGAAGAGTGCAGCGTGTACTGCCGCGTATAATCCGCGGGAAAGCACGGCGTTTTGTTTGGCAATCTGACGAAAATGTAAAAATCCGGAAGAAAATTTGTGCGATTTGCTGGAAAAAGTCGCGATTCAATGGTATAATGTCGCTGAAGCGGGGTTATACCATTTTTTATTTGCCACATTCCCGGTGTTTCCGGGAACGCGGCAGACAAAACAGCGGCAGGCTCCGGCAGAGGTTTCCCCGAAGAATGCGGGAAACAGGCAACGGAACACAGCGGCTGGGTGCGCTGTGGGCAGGATGATGGGGAAATAACACATGAAGAAAGAATGGACAGAGCAGGAGCTGCGCAGCTTTGCACAAGCGGCACAGGCTGCCTTTGAAACGGTGACCCTGACCGAGCAGCCGCCGGACAACAACTGGCGGGACGAGGGACTGCATGTGGACTACGAGCTGCGCAACGGCCGGGTGGACTGCGTGCTGCGCCGCCATGTGGAGGCCGACGGCAGACACTTTGAGCTGCAGCTGTCGGCGCCGCTGGCGGGCAATGTGCTGCCGGAAGAGCGCATGACCCCCCGGGAGCGGGAGCTGTGCCGCGAGGATATGTGCCGCGATTTTCTGACCGGCGTGTACAACCGCCGCTATCTGGAGACGGTGTTTGCCGCAAAGCTGGAGCAGTGCGCGGCGCAGGGCCGCAAGGCGGCTGTGGCACTTGTGACCATTGACGATGGGCAGAAGCTGCGGGACGCCTATGGTCAGCCGGTGATGGACCAGCTGCACTGCTTTGTGGGCAACCAGTGGAAGAAGAGCTTTGACACCCCCGCCGTCCGCGTGGTCTGCCGCCTGACCGGCAGCGTTTTTGTGGTGGGCTGTCTGGACACCGACGGCAAGCGGCTGGCAGAGGAGATGCAGAATCTCTACCGGCGGATGCCCCGGGAGTGCATCACCACCACCGGCATGATGCGCCGGGTGCCCTTTACCCTGAGCTGCGGCGTAGCCGGGCTGGAGGATGTGCAGGCTGCTCACTGGCAGGCACTGTACGAGCTGTGCGATGCGCGTCTGCGGGCCGCACAGGCTGCCGGTGGCGACCGCATGATCGCAGACTGAATGGAATAAGATCCCCCTTTCCGTGGAATGCTAAGGACGGAAAGGGGGATTTTTTGGATGCAAGAACCCAAAAACGACAATCTGGCCCTGCTGGAAGCCGTGGTGCAGAACACGGAAATGGGCAAAAACACGCTGGAACAGATCCTGCCCATGACCGAGGACACCCGGTTCAAGGCAGAGCTGCTGCGCCAGCGCAACATCTACCAGCAGCTGAATCAGGAGGCGCACACCGCCATTGACGCCTGCGGCGGTACCGCGCAGGGGCAGAGCACCATGGCAAAGCTGAACACCAGAATGGGCATCGGTCTCAAGACCCTGACGGACAAGTCCACCCGCAAT
Source organism: uncultured Faecalibacterium sp. (assembly GCA_934513205.1). Lineage (GTDB taxonomy): Bacteria > Bacillota > Clostridia > Oscillospirales > Ruminococcaceae > Faecalibacterium. Next base: position 69,031 of record CAKSWU010000002.1, read on the forward strand.
CTGGCCCAGATGCTGACGCAGGGCAGCGGCATGGGGGTGGTGGACTGCGTGAAGGCGCAGAAGGACTGCCCCAACGCCGCACCCGGAGCAAAACGCCTTGCCCAGCGGCTGATGGACTTTGAAGAGGACAACCGGGTCAAGCTGGAACAGTTTTTGTAAGGATGCGCTGCGGCGCATAAAAAGCCCCCGCCCGTCTGGCGCAGTGCCGGGCGGGCGGGGGCTTTGCCGCGAAAGCGGCAGATCCTTTTACAGTGCCTCCACCATAGCTGCAACGATGCGGGTGGCGGTGGCGACGTACTCTGCGATGCTGAATTTCTTCACCACCAGCACCTCGTGACCGTCCTCGTCGGCGTTGTCGCTCATGGCGCGCAGGATGACGCAGGGCACACCGTTTTTGGCGGCGATCTGGCTCACCGCGGCGCCCTCCATCTCCACACAGTCCGGGGCGCACTTGGCTTCGATGGCGGCCTTGGTCTCGCTGTCGCCCACGAACAGGTCGCCGGTGGCGATCTTGCCCACCAGTGCCTTCACACCCGCATCGGCGCAGGCTTTTTCGGCGGCGGCGATCAGTGCCGGGTCGCCGGTGTACTCTTTCAGGAACGGCGGGTTCTGGCAGATCATATCCAGCTGGGCGTCGTGGTACAGCACCGTCTTGCCGATGACCACATCGCCAATGCCGATCTTCGAGGTCATATTGCCGGCAATACCGGAGAAGATGATCTTCTCCGCGCCGAACTTGGTGATGAGCACCTGCGTGGTGGCGGCGGCGTTGGCCTTGCCCATGCCGGCGCAGCACACCACCACCTGCTTGCCGGCCAGCGTACCCTTGTGGTACTCCACACCGCCATAGGGCTCCACGGTGACATTTTCCAGCTTTGCACACAGCTGGTCTACTTCATCGGGCATCGCGCCCATAATACCAAAGATCATAGGAAACCTCTTTTACGATTTGAAGTGGCCGACGCTTACGCTCTGGCCGTTTTAGCGGAAATTTTGTTTTTAGTCTTGTAAGCACCAAAAGCCTGCGGGCTTTTGGTGCTTACTTTTTCACGGGAAGGGTCGGAACCGGAAGCGGCATCTTGGCCTGAGATCAGACGTTGAACAAAAACTCGATGACATCGCCATCGTTGACAACGTACTCCTTGCCCTCGGTGCGCTGCAGGCCCTTGGCCTTGACGGCGGCGTAGTCGAAGTTGTTGGCTTCCAGGTCCTTGTAGCCGATGACGCTGGCACGGATGAAGCCGCGCTCGAAGTCGCTGTGGATCTTACCGGCAGCCTGCGGGGCTTTGGTGCCCTTGCGGATGGTCCATGCGCGGCACTCCTTCTTGCCGTCGGTCAGGAAAGAGATCAGACCCAGCAGGTCGTAGCTGGCAGTGATGAGGTTGTCCAGACCGCTGGCCTCAATGCCCATTTCAGCCAGAAATGCCTTCTTTTCCTCGGGGGAGTAATCCGCGATGTCCTCCTCGGTCTTGGCGCAGATGGGGATGTAGCGGGCACCCTCCTCCTTGGCGCGGGCAGCCACCAGCGGCACGTACTTGTTGTTCTCGATGCCCTCCATCAGGTCGTCCTCGCCCACGTTGCAGGCGTACAGCACTGGCTTTGCGCTCAGCAGGCCCATCTCGTGCAGCACGGTCTGCTGCTCGGCATCGCTCTCGTCAAAGTCAAAGCTGCGGGCGGGCTTGCCGGTGCTCAGGTGGTCGGCCAGCTGCTGCAGCCATGCGGCCTCGGCGGCAGCACCCTTGTTGTTGCCGCTCTTGGCAGCCTTTGCCATGCGGCCTGCGCGGTTCTGCACCACTTCCAGGTCCGAGAGGATCAGCTCATAGTCGATGGCGTCAATGTCCGCAATGGGGTCCACGGCCTCGGCCTTGGTCACGTCCTCCACCACATGGATGATGTTGTCGTCGTCAAAGCAGCGCACCACATGCACGATGGCGTCGCACTCGCGGATGTGGCCCAGGAACTTGTTGCCCAGGCCGGCACCCTGGCTGGCACCCTTCACCAGACCGGCGATGTCCACGAACTCCACGATGGCGGGGGTCTTTTTGTTGGTCTGCCAGATCTCTGCCAGCTTGTCCAGACGCTTGTCCGGCACAGCCACGATGCCGGAGTTCGGCTCGATGGTGCAGAAGGGATAGTTGGCGGCCTCCGCGTTCTTGGTGGAGGTGATGGCGTTGAACAGAGTGGACTTGCCCACGTTGGGCAGGCCGACAATACCTAACTTCATATAAAATACGCTCCTTACACGTTTTTTGGCATAACGATACAATTATCATTATACGCGATGAAAACCCGGAGTGCAAGGGGATGGACGCAAAACAACGGATTTACACGGTGGGAGTTCTATATTATACTGTTCTTAAAATACGAACCGATTTCCGAAAGGAAAGGCAGGAGGATGTTATGGAACGCAACGACCCGCGCTATCAGGCGTACGTGGAAATTTTAAAGGAGGAACTGATCCCGGCGATGGGCTGCACTGAGCCCATCGCGCTGGCCTATGCGGCGGCAAAAGCCCGCGAGGTGCTGGGGGTGCTGCCGGACAGCGTGCAGCTGCAGGTGAGCGGCAGCATCATCAAGAACGTGAAAAGCGTCATCGTGCCCAACACCGGGCACCTGAAGGGCATGGAGGCGGCGGTGGCGGCAGGCATCATCGCCGGTTCCGCCGAGAAGGAGCTGGAGGTCATCTCGGAGGTCAGCGAGGAAAAGAAGTCTGCCATCCGGGACTATCTGCAGACGGTGCCCATCACCATCGAGCACATCGAACAGGGGCATGTGTTCGACATCATCGTCACCGAGCGCTGCGGGCAGGACTATGCCCGGGTGCGCATCGCGGACTACCACACCAACATCTGCCGCATCGAGAAGAACGGCACGGTGCTGTACGAGGTGCCCCTGCTGGACGAGACCGTGCAGGAGAACGCCCGCGCTGACCGCAGTCTGCTGAATATGCAGGACATCTGGGACTTTGCCGAGACCGCCGACCTGCGGGACGTGGCAGACCTGCTGGAACGGCAGATCCGCTACAACAACGCCATTGCAGAAGAAGGTCTGCTGGGCGACTACGGTGCCAACATCGGGCAGGTGCTGCTGACCACCTACGGCAACGATGTCTCCAACCGCGCAAAAGCCAAGGCCGCCGCCGGCTCCGATGCCCGCATGAACGGCTGCGAGCTGCCGGTCATCATCAACTCCGGCAGCGGCAATCAGGGCATCACCTGCTCGGTGCCCCTCATCGAGTATGCCAAGGAGCTGCACAGCGGCAAGGAGAAGCTCTACCGCGCTCTCATCATCTCCAATCTGGTGGCCATCCACGAAAAGACCGGCATCGGCACCCTGTCTGCCTACTGCGGCGCGGTCAGCGCGGGTGCGGGTGCGGGCGCGGGCATCGTGTACCTGTGCGGCGACGGCTATCAGGCTGCCATCCACACGGTGGTCAACGCCCTTGCCATCGTGTCCGGCATCGTGTGCGACGGAGCCAAAGCCTCCTGCGCCGCAAAGATCGCATCCTCGGTGGACGCGGCGCTGCTGGGCTACAACATGTACAAGTGTCATCAGGAATTCAAGGGCGGCGACGGCATCGTGATGAAGGACATCGAGACCACCATCAAGGGCATCGGACGTCTGGGCAAGGACGGGATGCGGGAGACCAACGAAGAGATCATCCGGCTGATGATCGAGTAAGGCCGGGCGTGTTGTGAAAAAATCATACAAAACCTTCTTTATTTTGTCATAACTCTTCCGTATAATAGGAAGTGGAATACTTTGTCACAAGGCCCGAAAGGGCCGGAACATACAGAATTGGGGAGGAAACCACTATGGCCAACGAAAAGATCCTTGTCGTGGACGACGATACCAACATCTGCGAGCTGCTGCGGCTGTACCTGACCAAGGAGGGCTATCAGGTCACGGTGGCAAACGATGGCGAGGAAGGTCTGGAAAAATTCAACGAGACCAAGCCCGACATGGTGCTGCTGGATGTGATGATGCCCCGCATGGACGGTCTGGAGGTCTGCCGCCGCATCCGCAAGGCGGGCAACACCCCGGTGATGATGCTGACCGCCAAGGGCGAGACCTTCGACAAGGTGCTGGGTTTGGAGCTGGGCGCAGATGATTACATGGTCAAGCCCTTTGACGCCAAAGAGGTGGTGGCCCGCATCAAGGCGGTGCTGCGCCGCTGCCAGACCACCACAGCAGCTGCCGAGAGCACCGAAGGGGTCATCGAGTTCGACAACCTCCGTCTGGACATGAACAGCTACGAGCTGCGGGTCAAGGGCAAGGTGGTAGAGGCTCCCCCCAAGGAGCTGGAGCTGCTGAACTGTCTGGCCTCCCACCCCAACCGGGTCTACACCCGCGACCAGCTGCTGGACGAGGTGTGGGGCTTTGAGTATTACGGCGACAGCCGCACCATCGACGTGCACGTCAAGCGCCTGCGCGAGAAGCTGGCAGGTGCGTCCGACAAGTGGGAGCTGAAGACCGTGTGGGGCGTGGGCTATAAATTCGAGGTGCGTTCGTAATGCGCAAGAGTATCTCCACGGCGTTCTTCTCGCTGGTGTCCACCCTGATGGTGCTGGGCATCGTGCTGATGGGCTGCTCAGAGTGGGTGCTGTTCAAGAATTATTTTGCGAAGGACCGCTACGAAACGCTGGACCAGGTAGTGAACGTTGCCAAGCGTACCGCAGAGTATCTGGTAAACAGCGAGGCCATGCCGCAGGGCGCAGAGCTGGACGCGCTGAACACCAAGCTGGAGATCATCGGCGAGAGCGCGGAAGCGTATCTGTTCTTCACCGACGGGCAGGGCAATGTGCTCATTGCCTCCGATCCGGACAAGCTCACCACCGGCACCGTGCCGCTGGACATCTGCCGGCGGGCCAACGCGGTGGCAGACCCGGACACCCGGCACTACCATGACTTTGGGGATCTGGGCGGTGCGCTGACCGAGAAAAGCTATATCTCGGTGGTGCAGACCACCGATGGCCGCAGTCAGTTCAGCGGCTGGCTGTTTTTGTGCTCCTCCGGTGAGCAGTTCACTGCCTTCAAGCAGCAGTTCTGGTCCAACTTCCTCATGTCCGCCTGCATGATGCTGCTGTGCGCCAGCGTGCTGACCCGGCTGCTGATGCGCAGCCTGACCGACCCGCTGCAAAAAGTCACGGATGCCGCCCAGCGCTTCGGCGGCGGCGACCTCTCCGTCCGCGTGGAAGGGGTGGAGGGCGATGGCGAGGTAGCAGACCTTGCCCGCACCTTCAACCAGATGGCGGAGAATATCCAGTCCAACGATAACTCCCGGGGACAGTTCATGGGCAACATTGCCCACGAGCTGCGTACCCCCATGACCACCATCAAGGGCTTCGTGGACGGCATTCTGGACGGCACGATTCCGCCCGACATGCAGAACCACTACCTGCAGCTGGTCAGCGAGGAGACCGGGCGTCTGGCACGGCTGATCCAGAACATGCTGGACCTGTCCAAGCTGGAAAGCGGGGAATACCAGATGAATGCCCGGATGTTCAACATCTGGGAGACTATCACCGGGGTGGCCCTGTCGGCAGAGCAGCGCATCAACGATGGCATGATCGAGATCGAGGGCCTGACCATGGACGAGAAGGTGCTGGTGTATGCCGACCCTGACCTGATCCATCAGGTGACCTATAACCTGCTGGACAACGCCATCAAGTTCACCCCGGCGGGCGGCACCATCCGCTTCCATGTGGAAAAGCTTGGCCCGGAGGCCGAGATCTCCATCTGGAACTCCGGTCAGGGCATCAGCCCGGAGGCGCTGCCCTATGTGTTCCAGCGATTCTACAAAGAGGACCGCTCCCGGGGCCTGCACGCCCGCGGCGCAGGACTGGGACTGAACATCTGCAAGGTGCTGGTGAACCTGTCCGGCGGACAGATCCGGGTGGAGAGCCAGCAGGGCGAGTGGTGCCGGTTCGTGTTCACCCTGCCCACTGTGGCACCCAACCCCGGCGGCATGAAGCGCCTGCCCTCAGAAGCCGGCGGCGAGCCTGCCGTGGCAGACCCCGCCAGCATGAAGCCGGTAGGATGACCGTACAGCCAGACTGTCCCATGGAGCGGGGCGGTCTGGCTGTTTTGGCGTTGGGGGGCGCCGCCGGTGACCGGGCAGCGTCCTTGCCCTCTCCGTCATTGCTGCGCGATGCCGGATCCCCCCTTTTGCCGCTGGGCGGCATCTTCCCCCGGCCGGGGGAAGCCTTCCGCATAGCTGCAAGGTTTGTGCAGCCCGCTTTATGGACATTTTGTGCGATTTACGACTTTTCGGTGAAAAAGCCGTTGGCGGGTTTGATTTTTTGTTCGTTTTCATGTAAACTAAAGGGTATCCATGCCCATGCGTTTTTTGCCCCGGAAAACCCCGGAGCGGTGCAACGGATTGGAAACTTTATTTTTAAATAAACGGAGCGTAGAGATATATTATGGCAATCGTAAGTCCTTCGATCCTTTCGGCTGATTTTGGCAAACTGGGTGCGGACTGCCGCATGGTGCTGGACGCCGGTGCGCAGATGCTGCACTATGACGTGATGGACGGGCACTTTGTGCCCAACATCAGCTTTGGCGTGCCGGTGCTCAAAAGCCTGCACAAGTCGCTGCCGGATGCCTTTTATGACGTGCATCTGATGATCAGCCATCCGCTGCAGTACGCCGAGCCTTTCATCAAGGCAGGGGCAACGCTGTACAACTTCCATCTGGAATGCGAGGACGACATCCGGGCCACCCTCGATGCTGTGAAGGCGCTGGGCTGCAAGACGGGCCTGACCATCAAGCCCGGCACCTCGGCCGAGGCGTTGGAGCCGTGGCTGGACCAGCTGGACCTGATCCTGGTGATGAGCGTGGAGCCGGGCTTTGGCGGGCAGAAGTTCATGCCCTTGGCGCTGGACAAGCTGCGCTGGCTCAAAGCCCGGCGCGAAGCACGCGGCCTGTCCTACCTGCTGGAGGTGGACGGCGGCGTGGACAGCACCACCGCCCCCCTGTGCGTGGAGGCCGGTGCCGATGTTCTGGTGGCGGGCAGCGCGGTGTTCGGCGCGGCAGACCCCGCTGCCGCAGTGCAGAGCCTTGCCGCCCTTTGAGAGGTGTCGTTTATGGATGAATCTTTGATCCGGGAACAGGAGCAGCAGCTGCAAAAGACCGGCCGCTATTATAAGCACATCTGCTGGATGGCGGTGCCTCTGCTGTGCATGTCCTGCTTTTTGTATGGGCCGCGTCCGCTGCTGCTGTGCGCCATCGCGGTGCTGACCGGCAACCTGTGCGACCGTCTGGTGTCGCTGCTGCGCCACCGGGTCTACCAGACCGGCGATCTTTCCAACGAGAGCTTTGCGCTGCTCATCGCCCTGCTGATGCCCGCCACGGTGGACATCTATGTGCTGGTGGCGGCGGTGCTTGCCGGTGTGTTCATCGGCAAGGAGGTGTTCGGCGGCTACGGCAGCTACCCCTTCCACCCCGCAGCCGTGGGCTATGTGGTGGCGGCGGTCTCCTGGCCGGAGCAGGTGTTCCAGTATCCCCAGCCTTACGTCCAGATCCCGCTGTGGAACGCTTCTGCGGTGCCGGTGTCCAGCGCCATCGAGGACACCCTGCGCAGCGGCGGCGTGCTGAACCTCAGCTCGCTGGCGCTGGGTCTGGGCGAATATGCCGCCCCCATGGGCACCGGTGCGGCGGCGGTGATCGCGGCGTGCGGGCTGTTTTTGTGGGTCCAGAAGGACATCCGCATCAGCGCGTCCCTGAGCTTTCTTGCCACCTGCGCGCTCATCGCCTTCTTCTTCCCGCGGCAGGTGGGTCTGGCAGACAGCGCCATGCTGGTCAACGCCCTGCCCCGCCTGCGCTGCGTGCGGGACGAGCTGCTGACCGGCGCCATCCTGTTCAGCGCGGTGTTCCTGCTCAACGAGCCTTACACCTGTGCCCATCACCGGCTGGGACGCATCCTGTACGGTGTGCTGGTGGGCCTGGTGTCCATGGGTTTCCGGTATTACGGCGTCTACGAGACCGGCGTGTGCTTTGCGCTGGTGGTGGTCAACAGCGTGTCGGCGTGGATCGACCGCACCGAGACCCGGCTGTATCGGCTTCTCCATCCGCAGGCCGGAACAGGGAAGGAGGGCGCACGATGAAACGATCTACCGCAGAACTCATTGCAAAAGACCCCGCCAAGTTTGCCCATCACGACCGGGTGTTCCTGAACAACCCCGTGGTCATGCAGGGCATGGGTCTGGCCCCGCTGGTGGTGCTTGCCACCAGCGGACAGAACGCGGTGATGCTGGCAGCTGCCGTGACGCTGCTGCTGGTGCCCTCCCGCCTGCTGGCCTGCCTGCTCAGCCGCCTTGTCCCCCTGCGGGACGAGGACCCCTCGGAGGAGGAGCTGCACAAAAAGCTGCTGCCCCGGGCGCTGGTGTACGCCTTCAGCACCGCGGTGGTGTATCTGGCGGCTTACCCCATCCTGAACGCCGTATTCGGCACCAGACTGCTGAGTCTGGGCATCTACCTGCCCATGCTCACGGTGGAGCCGCTGCTGACCTATCGGTTTGGCCGCGTGCAGGAGACCCCGCGCAAGGCGGTGTCCAAGGGCATCCGCATCACGGTGGGCTACGCACTGCTGCTGTTGCTGCTGGGCTGCGTGCGGGAATGGTTGTCGGCGGGCACCGTGTTCGGCACCGCCGTGGGTCCCCGCGCCACCCTGCCCATGGCAAGCATGCCGGCGGGCGGCTTTATCGTGCTGGGGGTGCTGTGTGCCGTCTGGCGAGCACTGGCCCAGAAACGCCGGGAATATCTGGAAAAAGAAGCCCGCAGCGTTTTGGAAGTGGACCGTCAGAAGGGGGGCCGTGAAGCATGAAAGACGTCGTGACCGCTTCGGCGGTGTTCTTCAATTATGCACTGCTGGCGATGTTTGCACAAAATGCCATCTTCACACGCGCACTGGGCGTGTCCCGTCTGGTGCAGCTGGTGGGCGATGACCGCACCCGCGGCTGGCTGTTCGGCCTGCAGCTGTGCATCACGCAGGTGCTGGTGGCCCCGCTGGCATGGTGTGTCGGCCACCAATGGCTTGCCCCGCTGCCCAACCGCGCCCAGCTGCGTCCGCTGGCCTACATCGCCTGCATCGCGGTGGTGTGCCTGCTGGAGCATCTGGTGCTCTGGGCTGCAAAGAGCGTGCCTTACCGCAGCGTGCTGCTGCGCATCGTGCCGCTGGCAGGGCTGAACAGCTGTGTGCTGGGCACCGTGCTGGTGGAGCGCACCCAGAGCTTTACGCTGGGGCAGAGCCTTGGCTTTGGCCTTGGCAGCGGCGTGGGCTATCTGCTGGCGGTGCTGCTGGCAAAGGAGGCCCGTGTCCGCCTGCGCAGCAGCGCCATCCCGGAGGCCTTCCGGGGCATGCCCATCGCGTTGGTGTACATCGGTGTGCTGGCGCTGGCGATCTATGGTTTTACCGGACATTCCGTGATCCTGTAAGTCGGACAGGGGAGGAGGATCGACAATGGCAAAATACAAACGCCGTCCAAAGGTGAAGCGCTATCACCGCAGCTTTTACAGCCGCGGCACCCGCATCAGGCGGGGCGCGGGCATCGTGGTGCTGGTGCTGGCGGTGCTGGGCGCCGCGTGGCTGGCAGCGCCGCATGTGCTGGACTGGGCCACCCACACCTGGTATACCGTGGTACGGAACCGGGATCTGGAGGCCGAGTCCGCCTCCCGCGCGGCCTCCGAGGCCGCAGCCTCCTCGGCGGCGGTGACGGCGGCCTCCTCGCAGGCGGCATCGGAGCCGAAGCCGCAGTTTGACGCGCGCTCTGCTGCCGCCGGGACATGGGCGGAGCTGGACCCTGCATCCCTGACCGACGACGCGTCCATCCGGGCCGCCGCCCGGCAGCTGAAGGCGCAGAACGCAAGCTATGCGCTGATCCCGCTGAAGGAGGTGGACGGCACCATCCGCTATGCCTCCAAGGTTCCGGCAGCGTCCGGGAGCATTGCGCAGGACACGGTGGACCCGGCCCGCATCGCGGCGATCCTCCGGGAGGAAGAAATCATCCCGGCGGCAAAGCTGGCGGCCTTCAAAGACCCTGTCACGCCCCGCACCGACCGCAGCATGGGCATCCATTACGAGGGCACGATGCTGTGGATGGACGCGGTGGAAAACGGCAAACCGTGGCTGAACCCCTACTCCGATGCTGCGGTGCAGTATCTGGGCGACCTTGTGGAGGAGCTGCAGGGCATGGGCTTTGAGCAGGTGGTGCTGACCAACGTCCAGTTCCCCCGGTTCAGCCGCAAACAGGACTACGGCGAGACCGGCGGGCTGTCCCGGGCAGACCGGCTGCGGGCAGACATCGACGCCCTGCAGACCCGGTTTGACGGCAGCGTGACTGTGTGGTTCAGCTATTCGCTGGACCAGTGCGAGAACACCAGCGATGTGCTGGACGCTGCGGCGCTGACGCTGGGCGTGCGCGAGCTGCTGGTGACGGCGGCGGGCGATGCGGACGCGGAGGCTCTTTCGGCGCTGGAAGCAGCAGCCCGGGAGGCGGGTGTCCGCAGTCTTGCACTGCAGTCCGCCGAGGGGACCCGGACCGTGTATGTTTCCGGTTGACCAGTGGGAAACTGTTTTTATGGGAAAGTGAGGAATCGACTATGAACACCAAGGCCTGCTTTGCACCGGCCCACATCCTGCTGCCTTCCGAGCAGGTCCCGCTGGAACAGTGGGGCTGCATCGCCTGCGACCAGTTCACCAGCGACCGGGACTACTGGAAAAAGGCAGAGGCTGCCGCCTCCGGCAGCCCCAGCACGCTGGATCTGATCCTGCCGGAGGTGTATCTGGAGGACGGCGATGCGGACGAGCGCATCGCGAAGATCCACGCAGCGATGCAGGACTACGCCCAAAACGTGCTGACCCGCAGCGTGGACGGCTTTGTCTATGTGGAGCGCACCGAGCAGAGCGGCAGGGTGCGGCAGGGTCTGGTGGGCATGGTGGACCTGGAAGCTTACAGCTACCGCCGGGGCGAAAAATGCACCGTGCGCCCCAGCGAGAGCACGGTGGAAAGCCGCATCCCGCCCCGCATGAAGGTGCGCACCGGCGCGGTGCTGGAAACGCCCCATATTATGATGCTGGCAGACGATCCGGAGTGCACCCTCATCGAGCCGGTCGCCGCCCGCAAGGCGGAGCTGCGCAAGGTGTACGAGGGCGAGCTGATGCTGGGCGGCGGGCACATTGCCGGCTGGGCGGTGGAGGACCCCGCCCTCATCGAACAGATCGAAAACGCCCTGACTGCGCTGGGCAGTCCGGAGGCATTTGACCAAAAATACCCCGATGCCACCCGCCGCGACCCGCTGACGCTGGCGGTGGGCGACGGCAATCATTCGCTGGCGACTGCCAAAGCCTGCTGGGAGCAGCTGAAGCAGACCCTGACCCCGGAGCAGGCGGAGAACCACCCCGCCCGCTGGTGTCTAGCAGAGGTGTGCAACGTGCACTCGCCCGCCATTGAGATCGAGCCCATCCACCGGGTGCTGTTCAACGTGGACTGCGCCGCCGTGCTGCTGGCGCTGATCACATGGAGCGACGCCAACATGGCGGGCTGCTGCTTTGGCGGCAGCAAACAGCAGCCCTTTACGCTGGCAGGCCCCCACATGGCCAATGTGCTCAGCTTCGAGGAGCCCACTGCACCGCTGACCGTGGGCACCATTGATGAATTTATCGAGTATTACATGGAGCGCCACCCGGAAGCAAGGGTGGACTATGTCCACGATGAGCCCGCTGTCCGTGCTTTGTGCCAAAAGGGCGCAGTGGCGTTTTTGATGCCGCCCTTTGCCAAGAGCGACCTGTTCAAGGGCGTGGTGATGGGGGGCGTGCTGCCCCGCAAGACCTTCAGCATGGGCCACGCGGAGGAAAAGCGCTATTATATCGAGTGCAGAAAGATCACAGAATAACAGGAGAACCATGACTTTTAAAGAACTGAATCTGTCCGCCCCGCTCCTGCGCGCCGTGCAGGAGGCAGGCTACGAGACCCCGTCGCCCATTCAGGCGGCAGCCATCCCGCCGGTGCTGGCGGGCAAAGACCTGATGGGCTGCGCCCAGACCGGCACCGGCAAAACGGCAGCCTTTGCGCTGCCCATGCTGGACCGGCTGAGCGCCGCCGCGCCCCGCCGCAAGGGTGCCATCCGCGCCTTGATCCTGACCCCCACACGGGAGCTTGCCTTGCAGATCGGCGAGAGCTTTGACGCCTACGGCAAGTACCTCAAGCTGCGCAGTGCCGTCATTTTTGGCGGCGTGGGGCAGGCACCGCAGGTGGAGACGCTGAAAAAAGGCGTGGACATCCTCATCGCCTGCCCGGGCCGGCTGAACGACCTGATCGGGCAGGGCTTCATCGACCTGTCCGCACTGGAGATCTTTGTGCTGGACGAGGCCGACCGGATGCTGGACATGGGCTTTGTCCATGACGTGAAAAAGGTCATTGCAAAGCTGCCCAAGGTGCGCCAGAACCTGATGTTCAGCGCCACCATGCCAGCCGAGATCGAGCAGCTTGCCGCAGGCATCCTGCACGAGCCTGCCTTTGTCAAGGTGGACCCGGTGTCCAGCACCGTGGACCGCATCCAGCAGAGCCTGTACCATGTGGAAAAGGGCAACAAGAAGCTTTTGCTGCCGTGGCTCATCAAAAATCTGCAGCCGCCGGTGGTCAACGCGCTGGTGTTCAGCCGCACCAAGCACGGCGCGGACAAGATCGCAAAGGACCTGACCAGGCAGGGCATCCCCGCCGCCGCTATCCACGGCAATAAGAGCCAGACCGCCCGCGTCACCGCATTGGAGGACTTCAAGTCCGGCAAGACCAAGGTGCTGGTGGCGACCGATATCGCCGCCCGCGGCATCGACATCAGCGAGCTTTCCCATGTGTTCAACTACGACCTGCCCGAAGTGCCGGAGACCTATGTGCACCGCATCGGGCGCACCGCCCGCGCCGGTGCCGATGGTACCGCCGTCAGCTTCTGCGCCCCGGAGGAGCAGGAGTATCTGGCAGGCATCGAAAAACTGAACCGCCGTGCCATCCCGGTGGTGTCCGGCCATCCGTGGGACGGCGTGCCCGCCCCGGTGCGCCCGGAGCCTCCCGTGCGGGGCAAAAAGCCGAAGGCCGCTGCCGGACAGGCTCCACAGCAGCCGGAGCCGGAAAAACCGGCAAGACCCCAGAAAACTGAAAAAAAGGCTGCGCCCGCGCCCAAGGCACCGGAAAAACAGCCTGTAAAAACCAGAAAAGAGGAACCGCCTATGGACGATACCAAGCGTACTGCCGGCGGACGCAGCAACGACCGCCGTTCCAATTCAAACCGCACCCGCCGGGAGCAGAATGCCCCCGCCCGGGGCAGCAATGCCCAACCCAAATTCGACCCCCACTTTGTCAGCGCGCCGGAGGCCACCCCCCTGCGCCCTGCCAAGAAGGCTGCGCCCGCCGCCCCGGCAGCACCCGCCATCCGCAGTGCTGCCCAGCCTGCCCAGCAGAGCGCCCCCAAGGGCCGCCGCAATGACCGGACGGACCGCAGCGAGCAGCGCAATGCCCGCCCCGCAGCCCAGAACAACAATGCCCGCTCTGCCCGCAGTGAGCGCGGCAGCGCAGGCAGTCAGAGCCGTCCCGGCAGCGCACCCCGCGCCCCCAAGGCCGAGCCTGCCCGCCGGGGCCGCGCCGTCCGGGACGATGACCCGGGCCTTGTGCTCATCAGCCGCCGCCCGCCGCAGCAGAAGTTCTCCAGCTTTGAGGAGTATATGGATGCCCACGGCGGTGCCACCGCCCCCATCGAGGACCATAGCGAAGAAGTATGAGACAGTCGTCCTTTGCCCCGTGGCAGTGCCCGCTGTGCGGCGCACCGCTTTGCGGGGACACCACTCTGAAATGCCCGCAGGGCCACTGCTTTGACCGGGCAAAAGAAGGCTACTGGCACCTTTTGCCGGTGCAGAGCATGCGCACCAAAGCCCCCGGCGACAGCAAGGAGATGGTGGCGGCCCGCCGCGCTTTCCTGAACGCCGGATACTACGGCATCTTCGGGCAGGCGCTGGGGGAGCTGTGCACCGAATACGGCGTGCCCGCCGCCCCGGATGCCCCGCTGCATCTGCTGGATGCGGGCTGCGGCGAGGGCTGGTACGACCGCTGCATCGCGCAGGCGTTTGCCGCCGCCGGCAGACCGCTGCAGCTGGCGGGGTTCGATATCGCAAAGCCTGCGGTGCGCCTTGCGGCAAAAGCTCTGCCCGCCGCGCAGTATGCGGTGGCGTCCAGCTTCAGCCAGCCGGTACGCACCGGCTGGGCGGATGTGCTGCTGAACTGCTTTTCGCCCTTTGCGCAGGAGGAGTTCTGCCGGGTGCTGCGTCCGGGCGGACGCATGATCTATGTGGTGCCGGGGGCAGAGCATCTGTACCAGATGAAAGCCGTGCTCTACCAGACGCCCTATAAAAACCCGGTGCAGCAGGTGGAGTACCCGGGCTTTGCCGCCCTTGCCGAGCGGGAGGTGTCCGGCACCATCACGGTGCCCCATCAGCAGCTGGAAGCCCTGTTCGCCATGACCCCCTATTACTGGAAAACGCCCCGGGACGGTGCGGCGCGTCTTGCCGCTCTGCCGGAGCTGACCACGGAGATCAGCTTCCGTTTTCTGGTGTTCGAACGGCAGTGAGGGCCTTTCCCCGCAGAAAAAACCGAAAAAACGATCCCGGTCTGTCCGATGCAGCTTTTGCAGATGGACGGGCCGGGATCTTTTTGCGTGTTGAAGGGCGGTTCAGCGCATAGGACTGGTACAGCGGGGCATCGCGCCGTGGGCCTTGCCCACCTCAGCACTGCCGCTGCGGATGCGTTTGTTTTGTTACAGAGCGCCCTGCTCCAGCAGCCGCTGCACCTCGCAAAGGCTGCTGCACTCTGCGGTGTACAACCGGCGCATCTCGTCGTTGGCGGGGGCAAGGTCCGGCACCATCACGGTGATAAAGCCCCCGGCAGCCCCGGCGCGCACCCCGTTGTAGCTGTCCTCCAGCACCAGCGTCTGGCACGGCGGGGTGCCCAGCGCCTCGGCGGTGCGCAGAAAGATCTCCGGGTCCGGCTTGGAAGCGGAGAACTGCTCCCCGGACATGATGACCGCAAAGTGCCGGGCCATGTCCCAGCCGTTCAGGTGGTGCAGGATGGACGCCATCCGGCTGGAGGACGCCACCGCCATGGGGATGTGCCGCTGCTCCAGATAGGCGACCAGCTCGTCCAGCCCCGGCATTTTGGGCGGCGGAGCCTGAAAGGCCGTTGCAGCCTGCGCGCGCAGCGCCGCGATGATGGCATCGGGGTCGCAGTCCGGCCCGTAGAACCGGCGCAGCACCGCCCGCATGGAGTCGCCCGCCGTGCCCCGGGCGGCGACGTCCAGCCCCTGCTTGTAGGGCAGACCCAGCGTTGCCAGCGCCGGGGCCCACAGGGTGGCCCAGACCCGCTCGGTGTCGAACATCAGCCCGTCCATATCAAAGATCACGCTCTTGACCATAAAAACAGTCCTCCCCTCAAAACCCTTCGGATACGCCTATTGTAGCATACTTTGTGCAGTCTGCACAGACAAAAGCAGGCAATTTCGCGCAACTTAACAGGGCCAGACATGAAAGATTTTTCGCTTCCTTGCAAATTGATTTCATGTTATTATAATAGAAAACAACATTCGGCGTTTGCGCCGCGCCGCTTCGGCTGCGCCCGCGATCAGGAAAGAGGGAAAGATAATATGCTGGATATCAAGATCACCCGCACCGCTTCGCCCAAGCAGAAGCCTGCGGACGAGACCAAACTGGGCTTCGGCAAGAAGTTCACCGACCATATGTTCGTCATGGATTATACCGAGGGCGAAGGCTGGCACGATGCCCGTGTCGTGCCCTACGCTCCCTTTGAGCTGGACCCTGCCACCGTGGTATTCCACTATGCGCAGGAGATCTTTGAAGGCATGAAGGCCTACCGCACCGCGGACGACACCATCCAGCTGTTCCGCCCGGACTGCAATGCAAAGCGTTTTCAGGACTCTGCCGACCGTCTGTGCATCCCCAAGATCCCGGTAGAGGACTACATTCAGGCCGTGGAAACGCTGGTGGACGTGGAACGCGACTGGGTGCCCCACACCGATGGCGCTTCCCTGTATATCCGCCCCTTCATCTTTGCCAATGACGTGGGTCTGGGCGTGCACGCCTCCAAGCACTACATCTTCTGCATCATCTGCGCCCCCTCCGGCGCATACTACGCCGAGGGCATCGACCCGGTGCGCATCTATGTGGAGGACGAGTACATCCGCGCCGCCCCGGGCCTGACCGGCTTTACCAAGTGCGGCGGCAACTACGCAGCCTCCATCAAGGCCGGTGAGCTGGCCGAGGAGCAGGGCTACGCACAGGTGCTGTGGCTGGACGGTGTGGAGAAGAAGTACGTCGAGGAAGTCGGTAGCATGAACATCATGTTCAAGATCGACGGCAAGGTGTACACCGCCGCCACCGTGGGCACCGTCCTGCCCGGCGTCACCCGCCGCAGCTGCATCGAGCTGCTGAAGGACTGGGGCTATGAGGTGGTGGAAGGCAAGATCGCCATTGCCGACATCATGGCAGCTGCCCACGAAGGCAAGCTGGAAGAAGTGTTCGGCACCGGCACCGCCGCTGTCGTTTCTCCCGTCAAGGAGCTGGTGTGGAAGGGCGAGCACGCCTACATCGGCGATGGCAAGATCGGCCCCGTTACCCAGAAACTGTACGACACCATGACCGGGATGCAGTGGGGCAAGATCCCCGACACCAAGGGCTGGATCGTTCCGGTGGAAAAGAAGAACTGACCCGGAGCGCCCCTGCAAAACCTCCCTGTTCAGAATGCTGCAAACGCCGCCGGGCTGACCTACCGGCGGCGTTTGCTGTATCGGGGGGGGGACAAGCCCGCCATCCCCGCCGCCACGACCCGACCCGTGAAAACGCAATCCCGGAACGCCCGCAGGCGTTCCGGGATTGCAAATAAAAAATACAATTCCGCGGATCATGCCCAGAGCAAAGCGGCGGGCATTTCAAATCGTCCCGCCCTGCCATTGCCGCGCTGGTGATTGCAATTGCCGCCGTGTGGTGCTACACTACCCATAGAGGATATGGGCTTGCCGCCCGTTTCCCCGCAGGAAGATTTGAGAGGAACACCACTATGGTCAAAAAATGGAGCGTGAGCTACCCCGCTGTGGACGGCACCCAGCAGCGCAGAGTTTATGTTTATCTGCCCACCATGTACGAATCCCAGCCGGACCGCCGGTATCCGGTGCTGTACATGTTTGACGGTCAGAATGTCTTTTTCAACGAGGATGCCACCTACGGCAAAAGCTGGGGCGTGGCGGATTATCTGGACTACACCGACACCCCGCTGATCGTGGCGGCGGTGGAATGCAACGCCGGCGCCAACAACGAGCGTCTGGTAGAGTATTCGCCCTACCGCTTCGATGACCCCACCTACGGCCACTTTGACGGCAGGGGACAGGCCACCATGAGCTGGTACATCCACCGGTTCAAGCCTTTCATCGACTGCAATTTCCGCACCCTGCCGGACCGGGAGCACACCTTCATCGGCGGCAGCAGCATGGGCGGGCTGATGAGCCTGTACGCGCTGCTGCAGTACAACGACACCTTCAGCCGGGCGGCGGCACTGTCGCCCTCCATCTGGGTGTCGCCGGAAAAGCTCTCCGGCCTTGTGGGCCGCGCAAAGCTGGAGCCGGGCACCGTGCTGTACATGGACTACGGCTCCCGGGAAATGGGCAATCACGAGGGCATCCGCCGGGACTTTGCACAGCTGACCGAAAAGCTCATGGTCCGGGGCATCCACCTGACCGCCCGCCTTGTGCCCGGCGGCACCCACTGCGAAGCCAGCTGGGAAAAACAGCTGCCCTTCGTGTTCCACACTCTGATGTATGAGGTGGGGGAGTAACTCCCTCAGTCTCGCATTCGCTCGACAGCTCCCTCAAGGAGGGAGCCTTTAAGCCTCCCTCCTTGAGGGAGGTGGCACGGCGTGAGCCGTGACGGAAGGAGTTCTTCAATAAAGGAGGAAACACCATGGAAATGCAGTATTTCAAGGATTACAGCCCGGCGCTGGGCAGGGACATGGAATGCAAGATCTACGGTCACGCAGGCCGCCCCATGCTGTACATCCCCTGTCAGGACGGGCGGTTCTTCGACTTCGAGAACTTCCACATGAATGATACGCTGGCTCCGTGGATCGAGTCCGGTCAGATCATGGTGCTGTCCATCGACACCATGGACCGCGAGACCTGGTCCGACGCGCAGGGCAATCCCTATTGGCGTATCCGCCGCTATGAGCAGTGGCTGCACTACATCGTGGACGAGGCTGTGCCCAAGGTGCAGTATCTGGCAAAGGAGCGCAACGGCTGGGACACGCTGCCCGGCGTCATCGCCTTTGGCTGCAGTCTGGGTGCCACCCACGCGGTGAACCTGTATCTGCGCCGCCCGGATGTGTTCTGCGGCTGCCTTGCCCTCAGCGGCATCTACACCGCCCACTACGGCTTTGGCAATTACATGGACGAGCTGGTGTACATGAACTCGCCCGTGGATTACATGAAAAACTTCCCGGAGGACCACCCCTACATGCAGCTGTACCGCAGCCAGAAGGCGGTCATCTGCTGCGGTCAGGGCGACTGGGAACAGCCGGACACCACATGGTTTTTGAAGCGCATCTTCGAGGCCAAGAACATCCCCATCTGGGTGGACCTGTGGGGCCACGATGTCAACCACGACTGGAACTGGTGGTATAAGCAGGTGGCATATTACATGCCGTATATTCTGGGGTGAACAGGCTCGCCCTCTCAGCCGCCTTCGGCGTCAGCTCCCCCAAAGGGGGAGCCTTTGGCAAAACCGTGAACTTTGCGGGGACTGCCAAGGCCTCTCCCTTTGGGAGAGGTGGCAAGACGCGGAGCGGCTTGACGGAGAGGGCGAGGACGCTATAGAGGAAAGAGGAATCACAAACCATGCAGAACTTTATTTTTATCTCGCCAAACTTCCCCACGAACTACTGGCAGTTCTGCCGGGAGCTGAAGAACAACGGCATGAACGTGCTGGGTATCGGCGACCAGCCCTACGATGAGCTGAAGCCCGAACTGAAGGACAGCCTGAACGAATACTACAAGGTGAACAGTCTGGAAAACTACGACGAGGTCTACCGCGCCGTGGCGTTTTTTGCCTTCAAGTACGGCCGCATCGACTGGCTGGAGTCCAACAATGAATACTGGCTGGAGCGGGATGCCGCTCTGCGCACCGATTTCCACATCACCAGCGGCTTCCAGACCTCGGACATGCCCCGCATCAAGTATAAGAGCAAGATGAAGGAGTACTATCAGAAGGCCGGCATTGCCACCGCCCGCTATCACATGGTGGACGACTACGCGGGCTGCAAGGCCTTTGTGGACGAGGTGGGCTATCCGGTGGTGGTCAAGCCCGACAACGGCGTGGGAGCCTCGGACACCCATCGCCTTTCCAGCGATGACCAGCTGAAAAAGTTTCTGGTCTACAAGACCGCTCACCACCCGGATGTGGCCTATATCATGGAGGAGTTCGTCCGCGCCGAGGTGAACAGCTACGATGCCATCATCGACGCCAACGGCAACCCCATCTTTGAGGCGGGCAACGTCAGCCCCATGTCCATCATGGACATCGTCAACGACAACGACAACTCCATCTACTACATCATCAAGGACCTGCCGGAGGACACCCGTGCCGCCGGACGTGCCGCCGTCAAGAGCTTTGGGGTGAAGAGCCGCTTTGTGCACTTCGAGTTCTTCCGCATGACCGAGAATCAGGACAGCATGGGCAAAAAAGGCCAGATTGTGGCACTGGAGGTCAACATGCGCCCCTGCGGCGGCTTTACCCCGGACATGATCAACTTTGCCCGCTCCACCAACGTCTACAAGATCTGGGCGGACATGATCGCCTTTGGCGGCACCGACATGCCGGTGGGCGAGCACTATTACTGCCCCTTTGTGGGACGCCGGGACGGCAAGCACTTTGTGTACAGCCACGAGCAGATCATGCAGAAGTACCAGCAGAACATGCGCATGGTGGACCGCATCCCGGAGGCACTGTCCGGCGCCATGGGCAACCAGATGTACATTGCCGCCTTCTCCACCCGGCAGGAGATGGAGCAGTTCTACGCCGATGTGCTGGCCACCACCGATGATACCAACGCCGCCGCACAGAAGCAGCTGACCCGCATCCTTGCGCTTGGCGAGCCGGAGCCTGCGGCTCCGCGCAAGCCTGCCCGCCGCAGGCAAAACTGATCCGCAAAACAAAAAGCAGCCTGCAGACGGTGCGTGAACCGTCTGCGGGTTGCTTTTTTACGTCCGGGGGTTTTATTGTTCCCTGCCGGAAAGTGTGGTATACTGACAGACAGACATTTTATGGAGACGAGGTAGCTTTTTATGAAAATTCCCGCAAACGGTTTTACCCACGCCGGCAAGTTCCATGCCGACGACGTGTTTGCTACGGCGCTATTGCAAATTCTGCGCCCGGACATCAGGATCACCCGGGGCTTCACCGTGCCGGATGACTTTGACGGCATTGTGTACGATATCGGCTTTGGCATGTTCGACCATCATCAGGAGCCCCGGGAGTACCGCCCCAACGGCGTGCCCTACGCCGCCTTTGGTCTGCTGTGGCGGGTGCTGGGCCCCGGCCTTGTGGGCGAGCGGCAGGCCCGGCTGGTGGACGAGAACTTTGTGCAGCCGCTGGACCTGAACGACAACACCGGCGAGCAGAACAGCCTGTGTGACGCCATCGGCTTCTTCAACCCCGTGTGGGACGCAAAAGAGGACGCGGATGCCTGCTTTTTCAAGGCAGTGGCGGTGGCAAAGCAGATCCTGGAAAACCAGATCGCCAGCGCCAACGCCGTGAACCGCGCCGATGAAAAGGTGCGGCAGGCCTACCAGAACTCCCGCGACGGCATCGTGGTGCTGCCCTGCTATCTGCCGTGGAAAAACGGCCTGTACAAGACCGACGCCCTGTTTGTGGTCTACCCCAGCCAGCGCGGCGGCTGGAGCGCCCAGTGCGTCAACGACCCCAAGACCAAGCGCTCCAAGCTGCCCTTCCCCCAGAGCTGGGCAGGCCAGCCGCAGGAGGTCATCGAGCAGAAAAGCGGCATCCCGGGCATCAGCTTCTGCCACGCCAGCCGTTTTCTCATCACCGCCAAGGACAAGGACACCGCCCTTGCCGCCTGCCGTCAGGTGCTGAAGAACAATGGGCGCATCTGAGCCGCGGCCCAAGGCGGCGTATGTGTACATGGTGCGCTGCGCCGGGGGCCAGCTGTACACCGGCTGGACCACCGACCCCGCCGCCCGCCTGCAGGCGCACCGCAGCGGAAAAGGCGCAAAGTACACCCGCGCCCACGGCGCGGCGGCGCTGGCCTATGTGGAGCGCTGTGCCAGCCGCAGCGCCGCCCTGCGCCGGGAATATGCCCTCAAGCATCTGCCCAAGGCGCAGAAGGAGACCCTCTGCGCCGCATGGGCGGCGGCAGGCTGCCCCTTCGCCGAGAAAAACGACAAGGGCTGGATATCAGCGGATTTCGAGGAAAATTTCTGCCAATAGCCGGTCTCTTCTTGCTTTTTTGCGCAGGATGTGGTAGACATAGGGGAGAGATGGAAAACCGCTTTTTTGGGGGCAGGGCAAAAGAGCTTTGTCCCCAAAGACAAAAAGGAGGATAAGACGTGAGAAAAATCAACGATCTGGGCAAGCGGGCTGCGGCTCTGGCACTTGCTGCCAGTCTGGTGCTGTCCACAGTGCCCCCGGTGCTGGCGGCAGACACCGAAGCAGACACCCCGCCCGCCCAGACCCAGCAGCAGGAAACTGACGCCGACACGGAGACCGATACGGACGCCGACGAGGCTGCTGCTCTGCCGGAGCTGTCCGAGGACTGGGCAGTGGAAACCGCCGGGGCAAGCCTGAAGAAATGGGATCCGGATAAATGGAAACCGCCGGTGGATCCGGATAAATGGATCAAGGATCTGATCAACGAAGGAATGGATAAAGCGAAGGAAGAGATCCGCAAGAATTCGCAGAAATACATCCCGGAGCATACCCATGAGTATACGTGCGATGGAGAGACTGTTTCGGAGGCAACCTGCACCAAAGCAAAGCAGGTGAAATACCGCTGCAACTACACATATGATTATCTGATCAAAGATGTTGTGGGGTTTGACCCGACAGAGCATGGCATCTATGTGACAGTGCCGCTGGAGTGTAATGATACCAAGGTCCTGTCCGTCGGCACTGAGCTGGGCCACGATTTTGACGAAGCAGCGATCGAGGCGTTGAAGCCCTGCCAGACAAAGACCTTTACCTGCCGCCGCAATGGCTGCAGCGAGACCAAGACGATCACAGCTACGGCACCGCACACCCCCGGCGAGTGGGAGGTGCTCAGCTACCCCACCTGTACCGAAAATGGCAAACGTGTCAAAAAATGCACGGAGTGCGGCGAAATTCTGAAAACAGACACTGACAGCGAGGACATGAAGGAGCTGGGCCATGACTTTGAGGGCGCAGAGTGGGTGGAGGAAGCTGCCACCTGCACCACCCCCGGTCAGCGGTATCAGGTCTGCCAGCGGGAAGGCTGCAGCGAGAGAAATCTGGATACGGACTACACGGCAGCGCACCCGAAACTGGGCCACGTTCTCAGTGAATTTGTGGACGATGACAAGCCCGGCTGCCAGCAGCAGACTGCCACTGCCCACTGCACCCGGGAGGGCTGCAGCTATACGGAGCACAAGGACCTGAAAAACTTTGGCGCCGATGGCAAGCCTGTGCCTCACAAATACACCACCTACAAGATGGATGAAAATCTGGAGGGAGTCGTGACCCGCTACAAGGGCACCTGCGACTACTGCGGCGAGACGCATTATTTTGATGCGGTTCCCAACCCGCTCAAGGACGATAAGGACACGCTCAAGGAAAAGACCGAGAACGCCAACAACTGGCTGGGATATCAGGGTGCCATTACCGCGATGGAAACGGTAAAGGTGGACAACAAAAAAGTGGACGAGCGCGCCGCTGAGATCGTTGACGATGCCCTGAAGGCCGCGCAGGACGCTGTCCGGAATGCAAAGACCAAAGAGGAAGCCGTTGCCGCGCTGGACCAGATCTCCAAGACCGTAAAGCAGGAGCTGAGCAAGGTGAACATCAGCGCAGGCTCCCTGAATACCGATGTGAAGATCAGTGCGGACGATCTGAATAAGGCACTGAAGCCGCTGGACGACACGGTGGAAAGCCTGAAGGACAGCCTGAACGACAGCTTCCTGTCGCAGGGGACCATTGAAAATCTGGTGGACAAGCTGGCGACCGATGTGACGGACAGCTCTGCTCCCCAAAAGGGCATCCATCAGCTGATCTACAACACGGTCTATGATACGGTCTACAATGCGATCCCCGGCAACGATACCAAAAAGACTACCGACAACGCCCCCGCCATCCGCGACATGGTGCTGGAACTGGTCGATGATGTGGTGACATCGAATGCGGGCTGGAACGACCTGACCGATACGCTGGTGGACGATGCCGTGGACCTTGCCATGGAAGAGCTGATGAAGAACGAGAAGGTGGCAAAGCTGCTCAAGACCAAGCTTGGCACCGAGACCATGGACGAAGTCCGGGCGGAGATCCGTCAGCAGCTGGTGGATGACCCGCAGTTTATGAGCGATGTGCGCGCGATCGCCGGCAAGGCGACCGCGAACGCAAAGTACGGCGCAGAAAAGGGCTGGTCCGACCAGAAGATCATGGACCGCCTGCAGGCAGACCTGCTGCCGGACATCACCGTCCTGGTTTCGGACCGGGTCAACAAACTGGGCGACAGCGCCGAGCAGATCGCCAACAAAAAGGTGGAGGACACCGTCCACAAGTTCCTGCCCGGCAAGCTGGGCGACTGGGTCAGCAACAAGATCAACGAAAAGGTGAGCCCCACCGTGCAGAACGAGGTGCAGAAGCTGGACAACAAGGTGGAAGGCCTGATCAGCAGCTACATCAAGCAGTTCACCTGCCTGAACCACAATTATGTGGACATGGAGCTGCGCGCCGCCACCTGCACCGAAAAAGGCCAGCGGGGCAAGGTGTGCACCAAGTGCGGCAAGACCAAGGACAAGTACGACACCGACCCGCTGAATCACGTTGAGGTCATCGACCCTGCCGTGGAGCCCACCGAGACTGCCACCGGCCTGACCGAGGGCAGTCACTGCAGCCGCTGCGGCGCAGTGCTGACGGCACAAAAGACCGTGTCCATGCTGGACCCCACCATCTACTCGCAGTTCGAACGGGCAGACATCACCCCGGCGGAGGCAGAGCAGGCGGGCTACGACAGCGTGGAAGCTGCCTGTGCCGCACTGGATGCCGCGCTGACGCAGGCAGGCTTTGACCCCGCCAGCGCCGAGCACTTCACCCTGCAGGTGAACAGCAGCATCGGCGCGCTGCCTGCCGACCGCTTCCCCCGCAGCGGCGTGACGGGCACCCTGTCCGTGCCTGCCGCTGCCGACAAGGCAAAGACCTTCTATGTGGTGCAGCTGTACACTGCCCGCTCCCCAGAACACGAAGCCGGTGACATCGTTGTCACCCCGGTCGAGGTCTGGGGCAAGGAGATGACCCTGACCGTTTGCGGCCGGACCATCACCGCCATCGCATGGAAGGCAGAGTAAACCCTGCCGCAACAAACCCCTGAGCCCAAAAGCCGCTGCACAGCGTTTGTGCAGCGGCTTTTTTGCGTCCCGGGGCAGCGCAGGAAAAGAAAAAGAATGCATATAAACCGCATATATTATAATAGAAATGCATAAAGATGCAACATGAACGAAAAACGGGTGCCGGAAGCAAAAAAGGTTTGTATGGTTTTGTTATTGACGAAAAATCCGCGCTGCGTATAATAAAAGCATCAACCGAAACGCAACGGAAGAGGATGCGAAGGGAAAGTGCGCATCAGGGAACAAAAGTGTATTTTTATGAAAAAAGGAGCGTCAACCATGAAAAAGGAAAACATCAAAAAAGTCGTGCTGGCTTACTCCGGCGGTCTGGACACCTCCATCATCATTCCCTGGCTGAAGGAAAACTACAACAACTGCGAGGTCATCGCCGTTTCCGGTGATGTGGGCCAGGGCACCGAGCTGGACGGTCTGGAAGAGAAGGCCAAGGCGACCGGCGCTTCCAAGCTGTATGTGCTGGACCTGAAGAAGGACTTTGTGGAGAACTACATCTTCCCCACCCTGAAGTTCGGCGCCAAGTACGAGGACTACCTGCTGGGCACCAGCTTTGCACGTCCCTGCATCGCCAAGGCTCTGGCCGACATCGCCATCAAGGAAGGCGCGGACGCCATCTGCCACGGCTGCACCGGCAAGGGCAACGACCAGGTGCGTTTTGAGCTGACCCTGAAGGCCCTGTGCCCCGATATGGCCATCATTGCTCCGTGGCGTGAGTGGGACATCAAGAGCCGTGACGAAGAGATCGACTACGCCGAGGCTCACCACATCCCCCTGAAGATCAACCGTGAGACCAACTACTCCAAGGACAAGAACCTGTGGCACCTGAGCCACGAGGGTCTGGATCTGGAGTGCCCCGCCAACGAGCCCCAGTACAACAAGCCCGGCTTCCTGGAGCTGGGTGTCAGCCCGGAGCAGGCTCCCGACACCCCGACTTATGTGACCATCCACTTTGAGAAGGGCATCCCCACCGCCGTGGACGGCAAGGAAATGGGCGCTGTGGAGCTGGTGGAATACCTGAACAAGCTGGGCGGCGCCAACGGCATCGGCCTGCTGGACATCGTTGAGAACCGTCTGGTCGGCATGAAGAGCCGCGGCGTGTACGAGACTCCCGGCGGTGCCATCCTGTACAAGGCCATCAACGTGCTGGAGACCATCACCCTGGACAAGGAGAGCTCTCACTTCAAGGCACAGCTGGCCCAGAAGTACGCCGACATCGTCTACAACGGCCAGTGGTTCACCCCGCTGCGTGAGGCTCTGGACGCTTTCGCCGACAGCCTGGAAAAGACCGTGACCGGCGATGTGAAGCTGAAGCTGTACAAGGGCAACATGATCAACGCCGGCGTCACCTCTCCGTACACCCTGTACGACGAGCAGACCGCCTCCTTTGGCGAGGACGAGGACTACAACCAGGCCGATGCTGCAGGCTTCATCAACCTGTTCGGCCTGTCCATCAAGGAGCGCGCAAAGCTGTCCAAGAACTGGCCTGCTCTGGACTGATCGCAACATTTCCGCTTCCGTGTGTTTTCACACTTTCACACGGGGGTTTTCAAACCGGCATCGTTGCCGGCGGCACCGCCGCAGGAGCGTTTTCCCCTGCGGCGGCTTTGCCGTTTTTATAAGGAGTTTATATTATGGCAGAACAACTCTGGAAGGGTCGGTTTTCCAAGGCGGTGGACAGCCGCGTCAACGACTTCAACTCCTCCATCCGCTTCGACCAGCGCATGATTGCGCAGGATATGCGCGGCAGCGGCGTCCATGCCGCCATGCTGGCACGGCAGGGCATCATCTCGGAGCAGGACTGTGCGGATATCCTCAGCGGTCTGGCTTCCATCGCGGACGATCTGGCAAGCGGTGCGCTGACCATCGACCCCGCTGCCGAGGATGTGCACACCTTTGTGGAGCAGACCCTGACCGCCCGCATCGGGGATGCGGGCAAGCGGCTGCACACCGGACGCAGCCGCAACGATCAGGTGGCGCTGGATATCCGCCTGACGCTGCGGGATTACAGTAAGACGTTACAGGCCTACATCGTGGAGCTGGTGCGGGTGCTGTGCAAAAAGGCGGCGGAGAACACCGCCTCCGTCATGCCCGGCTACACCCATTTGCAGCGCGCCCAGCCCATCACCTTCGGTCATGCGCTGATGGCCTACGCCTCCATGCTGCTGCGCGACCTTGACCGCTTTGCGGACGCCACTGCCCGCATGGACAGCCAGTGCCCGCTGGGCTCGGGCGCATTGGCAGGCACCACCTACCCGCTGGACCGGGATTTCACCGCCGAAAAGCTGGGCTTTGCCGCTCCCTGCGCCAACAGTCTGGACGGCGTGTCCGACCGTGATTTCTGCATCGAGTTGGCAAGCGCCATCTCCATCTGCATGATGCACCTGTCCCGCCTGTCGGAGGAGATCATCCTGTGGTGCAGCTGGGAGTTCAAGTTCATTGAACTGGACGATGCCTTTACCACCGGCTCGTCCATCATGCCCCAGAAGAAGAACCCCGATGTTACCGAGCTGATCCGCGGCAAGACCGGCCGGGTGTACGGCGACCTGAACACCCTGCTGGTGATGATGAAGGGCTTGCCGCTGGCCTACAACAAGGATATGCAGGAGGACAAGGAAGCCATCTTTGATGCGGTGGATACCTTGGAACTCTGCCTCAAGACCATTACCCCCATGCTGGACACCATGAAGACCCTGCCCGCCAATATGCGCCGCGCCGCCGCAAAGGGCTTTATCAACGCCACCGACTGCGCCGACTACCTGACCAAGAAGGGGATGCCCTTCCGGGATGCCTACAAGCTGACCGGCTGCATGGTGTCGGACTGCATTGCCGCCGACAAAACGCTGGAAGAGCTGACCCTTGACGAGTTCAAGGCTTACAGCGGTCTGTTTGAAAAGGACATCTATGATGCCATCGACCTTGTGCACTGCTGCGAGGGACGTACCAGCTACGGCGGACCCAGCGCCGCCAGCGTAGAAAAACAGATCGCGCTGGCAACGGCGCGGCTGGACGCATGGGAGGAGGAAAACGCATGAAGGTAAAGGTGTTTATTGATGGCTCCTCCGGTACCACCGGCCTGCGCATCGCCGACCGTCTGGCATCCCGCCCGGAGATCGAGCTGCTGTCCATCTCTGCCGAAGGGCGCAAGGACGTGCACGAGCGGGCAAAGGTCATCAATTCTGCCGACCTTGCCTTCCTCTGCCTGCCGGATGCGGCTTCTAAAGAAGTCATGCCCCTGCTGCGCCCGGACGTGAAGGTGCTGGACACCTCCACCGCCTTCCGCACCGATGCCGCATGGGACTACGGCTTCCCGGAGCTGAAGGGACAGAAGGAAAAAATTCAGAACTCTTACCGTGTGGCGGTGCCCGGCTGCTATGCCAGCGGCTTTATCAGCATTGCCCGCCCGCTGGTGGAGCTGGGGCTGGTGGCAAAAGACTATCCCTTCAGCTGCACCGGCATCTCCGGCTACTCCGGCGGCGGCAAAAAGATGATCGCGGACTACGAAAGTCCCGACCGCCCGGCGCACAGCAAGCTGGATGCGCCCAAGAGCTACGGCCTGAGCCTTGGCCACAAGCACCTGCCGGAGATGCAGAAGATCAGCGGCCTTGCGCATACGCCGATGTTCGTGCCGGTGGTGTGCGACTACTACTGCGGGATGCAGGTGCTGGTGCCGCTGGACCTGACCCTTGCGGGCACCACCGCCGAGGCCGTGGCTGCCGCCCTTGCGGACTACTACAAGGACGCCGCCACCGTGAAGGTGCACGGCCTGAACGAGCCGCTGCCGGAAAATGGCCTGTACTCCAATGCCATGGCAGGCACCGACCGCATGGAGCTGTACCTGACCGTGAACGCTGCGGGGGACCAGATGATGCTGGTCTCGCTGTTTGATAATCTGGGCAAGGGCTCCTCCGGTGCCGCCGTCCAGTGCATGAACCTGATGCTGGGTCTGGAAGAGACCAAAGGGTTGGAATAAACTTGTTTTTCTTTGTGGGAAAGGAAAATCGTTATGCAGTATAAGGAAGTTGCGGGCGGCATCTGCGCGCCCAAGGGCTTTGCCGCCGCCGGTGTCCATTGCGGCATCCGGGCGAATCACAGCGAAAAATACGATCTGGCGCTCATCAAGGCCGAGGTGCGCTGCGCTGCTGCGGGCGTGTACACCACCAACAAGGTCTGCGGTGCGCCCATCAAGGTGGACCGCGCCCATCTGACGGACGGCTATGCACAGGCCATCGTGGTGAACAGCGGCAACGCCAACACCTGCGCCGCCAACGGCGTGGCGCTGGCAGAGGAGTGCTGTGCACTGGTGGGCAAGGCACTGAACATCGACGAAAAGGACGTTCTGCCCGCCTCCACCGGCGTCATCGGACAGCCCATGGTCATCGACCCCTTTGCCCGGGGAATCCCGGCGGCGGCGGAAAAGCTGGCCGCCACCGCGCAGGGCAGCACGGACGCTGCTACCGCCATTATGACCACCGACACTCATAAAAAGGAGTACGCCATCCAGTTCGAGCTGGGCGGCAAGGTGTGCACTGTGGGTGCCATTGGTAAGGGCAGCGGTATGATCGCCCCCAACATGGCTACCATGCTGGCGTTCTACACCACCGATGCCGCCGTTTCCCCCATCCTGCTGGAAAAGGCCCTCAAGACGGTGGTGCCCGGCACCTACAACCAGATGAGCGTGGATCTGGACACTTCCACCAACGATACCCTGATCATCATGGCGTCGGGTCTGGCGGGCAACCCGGAGATCACCGAGGAAAACGCGGACTACGATGCCTTTGTGGCAGCGCTGACCGCCATTGCCGAGCACATGTGCGCCGAGCACGCCGGAGACGGCGAGGGGGCTACTCACCTCATCACCTGCGAGGTGACCCACGCGCCCGACCTGAAAACCGCCCGCGCCGTCAGCCGCAGCGTGGTCTGCTCCAACCTGTTCAAGGCGGCGGTCTTTGGCCGCGATGCCAACTGGGGACGCATCCTGTGCGCCATCGGCTACACCCCCGGGGATTTCTCCATTGACAAGGTCTGCGTCTGGCTTTCCAGCAAGGCGGGCGAGGTGTACGTCTGCGAGAACGCCGCCTACCACCCCTACAGCGAGGACGAAGCCGCCAAGGTGCTGGCGGAGCACGATATTCTGGTCAAGGTGGATATGGGCACCGGTGAGGCAAGCGCCAAGGCGTGGGGCTGTGACCTGACCTACGACTATGTGAAGATCAACGGCGATTACAGAACCTGACAGGAGCGCGAAACAGATGAAAAACGAAGAAATGGCGCGGCTTTTTTCGGAAGCCACCCCTTATATCCAGAAATACCATGGCAGGACCATGGTCATCAAATACGGCGGCAACGCCATGATCAACGAGACGCTGAAAAACGCCGTGATGAACGACCTTGTCACCCTGACGCTGCTGGGCGTGCGGGTGGTGCTGGTGCACGGCGGCGGGCCTGCCATCAACGAGATGCTGAAAAAGGTGGGGGTAGAAAGCCGCTTTGCCAACGGTCTGCGGGTGACGGACGATGCCACCATGGAGATTGTGCAGCAGGTGCTGGCGGGCAAGGTGAACAAGGACCTTGTGGCAAAGCTGCGCGGGCGCGGCGTGGGTCTGTGCGGCATGGACGGACAGATGCTGCGCTGCACCGAGCTGGACCCCCAGCTGGGGCATGTGGGCGAGATCGTCCATGTGGATGCTACCCTGATCTCCAGCCTGCTGGACGGCGGCTTTATCCCGGTCATCGCCACCGTGGGCATGGACGACCTTGGGCAGGCGTACAACGTCAACGCCGACACCGCCGCTGCCCAGATCGCCATTGCCCTCAAGGCGGAAAAGCTGGTGTCCATGACCGACATCGCAGGTCTGCTGCGGGATAAGGAGGACGAGACCACCCTCATCCCCGAGGTGGAGGTGACCGAGATCGAGGGCTACAAGTCCGCCGGTATCATTGCGGGCGGCATGATCCCCAAGATCGGCGGCATGGCGGACGCCATCTATCAGGGCGTGCACGAGGCGGTCATCATCGACGGGCGCGTGCCGCACTCCATCCTGCTGGAACTGTTCTCTGACCGCGGCTCCGGTACCCGCTTCTACCGCCGCAGCCACCGCGAATAAAAAGATTGCGCAATCGCCGGCGGAAAGTTATAATAAAGGCAACGAAACCGCTCCGCTTTTTCCCTTTGCAGGAGCGCTTAAAAGCCTTCACCCCTTGGGGGGAAGGTGGCGCGTAGCGCCGGATGAGGGGTAATTACCATAAGCTGCTGCTTGCCCGCACCCTCATCCGTCTGCTCACTGCGTTCGCATCCACCTTCCCCCGACTGGGGGAAGGCTTCAGCGGTGGCGGTACAGCTTCAGAGGAGTCCGCACAGCATTGCGCAAGAACTCCATGTTACAGGAGGTACACCTATGGATTCTGAAAAAGTCATCAAGCGGGACAACGAGTACGTCCTGCACACCTATAACCGCAACCCCGTGGTGCTGGAAAAAGGCCACGGTCTGTGCGCCGAAGGCCCCGAGGGTCAGCATTATCTGGACTTCACCAGCGGCATCGGGGTCAACAGTCTGGGCTACTGCGACCTTGCATGGGCCGAGGCCGTCTCCGACCAGGCGCACAAGCTGCAGCACACCTCCAACCTCTACTACACTGCGCCCTGCGGCAAGCTGGCGAAAAAGCTGTGCAAGCGCACCGGCATGAGCAAGGTTTTCTTTGGCAACTCCGGTGCCGAAGCCAACGAGGGTGCCATCAAGGCCGCCCGCAAGTACAGCGTGGACCACTACGGCAAGGACCGCTACAACGTCATCACGCTGGTCAACAGCTTCCACGGCCGCACCCTTGCCACCCTGACCGCCACCGGGCAGGGGGTGTTCCACAACTACTTCGGTCCCTTCAACGAGGGCTTCCAGTACGCCCCGGCAGGGGACATCGAGGCGCTGCGGGAGCTGGTGGACCGCCACACCTGTGCCGTGATGATGGAGCTCATTCAGGGCGAGGGCGGCGTCATGGCGCTGGACCCGGAGTATGTGCAGGCCGTGCGCACCCTGTGTGACGAAAAAGACCTTGTGCTCATCGTGGACGAGGTGCAGACCGGCGTGGGCCGCACCGGCACCTTTTTGTGCTGCGAGCAGTACGGCCTCAAGCCGGACATCGTCACCCTTGCCAAGGGGCTGGGCGGCGGTCTGCCCATCGGTGCGGTGCTGCTGAACGAAAAGCTCGCCGAGGGCATGGGCCCCGGCACCCACGGCTCCACCTTTGGCGGCAACCCGGTGGTCTGCGCCGGTGCCAACGTGGTGGTGGACCGTATGGACCAGAGCTTCCTTGCCAACGTCAGCCAGCGCGCCGAGCAGCTGCGCACCGGGTTGGCAGCGCTGCCCCACGTCAAGAGCATCTCCGGCATCGGCCTGATGGTGGGCATCGAGTTCTACGACCTTGCCGCCGCCGATGTGCTGGCTGCCTGCCGCGAAAAGGGCCTGCTGGTGCTGACCGCCAAGACCCGGCTGCGGCTGCTGCCGCCGCTGACCCTCAGCGCGCATGACGTGGACAAGGCGCTGGACATTCTGGGCAATGTGCTGCGCGGGATGGAGCCGACGGCTCCGAAGGAGCAGGCATGAAACATCTGCTGAAGATGAGCGACCTTACCCCCGCCGAGCTGACCCGCGTTCTGGACGTGGCAGACCAGCTGAAGGCGCAGCAGAAGCTGGGGGGCACTGCTCCGCTGCTGGCGGGCAGGAGCGTGGCACTGCTGTTCTCCAAGGCGTCCACCCGCACCCGCACCAGCTTTGAGGTGGGCGTGTACCAGATGGGCGGCCTTGGCAACTACATCAACACCACCGAGCTGCAGGCCGGGCGCGGCGAACCCCTGCGGGACACCGCCCGGGTGCTGGGCCGCTATTACGACTGCGCTGTCTGGCGCACCTACCGCCAGAGCGATTTGGAAGAGTTTGCCGCTCTGTCCGGCATCCCGGTCATCAACGGTCTGACCGACTACGCCCACCCCTGTCAGGTGCTGGCGGACCTGATGACCATCCGGGAGCGCCGGGGCACCCTGAAAGGGCAGAAGCTCTGCTTTGTGGGGGACGGCAGCAGCATGGCAAACAGCCTCATCGTGGGCGGCCTTTTGGCGGGGATGCAGGTGAGCTGCGTCTGCCCCCGGGGCTACCGCCCGGCGGCGGATGTGCTGCTGTTTGCCCACAAATACGGCAGCCTGTTCCACCTGACCGACGACCCCGCCGAGGGCCTGCGGGACGCGGACGTGGCAGCCACCGCCGCATGGAACAACGCCGCCCCCGGCACCGCCGAGAGCGAGCAGCGCCTGCGGGACTTTGTGGGCTTCCAGCTCACCGGCAGGCTGATGCAGAACGCAAAGCCGGACGCCATGGTGCTGCACTGCCTGCCCGCCCACCGGGGCGAAGAGATCTCCACCGCCCTGTTCGAGCAGCACGCCGATGAGATCTTTGCCGAAGCCGAAAACCGTCTGCACGTCCAGAAAGCCGTGCTGGCGGTGCTGCTGGCAGGCAAGTAAAACCTTGAAAAAAAGCAGAACCCCCTCGGGCCCGATGACCCGAGGGGGTTCTGTTATGAAAGGATATCAAGCTGCCGCGCTGCTTGCGGAACCACACGGCAGGCGGGGATGGCTTAGTTCATGCGGCGGCTCTTGCGGTCCAGCACAAAGCCCGCTGCCAGCAGGAAGATGCCGCTGATGGCGCTGCCCACAACTGCCAGCCAGTTGGCACCGGTCTTAGGCAGGGCGGCAGCGGAAACAGCAGCCGCAGGGGTCACGGCGGCGTCAGTCTGCACTGCGTTCTGTGCAGCCGCAGGGGTCACGGTGGCGTCAGCCTGCACGGCGTCCGGGGTCACAGGGGCCGGGGTGGTGCTGTCCGGCTGTTTGGGGGTATCCGGCTTGTTGGGCGTATCCGGGGTATTGCCGCCCGGCACGTCCGGTTCACTGGGTTCCGGGGTCAGCTTGGACAGCACCACATGCTTGGTCTGCCCGCACTTGTCAATGCTGCAGATGTAGTCTGCATAGCCGTCCTCTTCCAGCGTAGGCTCCACAACCTCGCCCACCAGCTTCCAGTTGTGCAGGTCGCTGTCCTTCAAACCGCTGGTGTGAATGTCGGGGTTCTCGTCCATGTACTTGCGGTTGTGGACGACCTGATACAGGTCGCCGAGGTTGTAACTGGTCAAATCACCCTCATATTTGCTGATAGAACCATGTTCCGTAGTATACGAACCGTGGTTATACATCCGGACAATGACGCTGCCGTCTTCGCCGAAGGGAGATTTTCCGTCTTTGTCATAGCCGATGATATCGGCAGCACCATTACCGGTACTGATGGCACTTTCCTGATCCAGCCAGCAGGACGCATTGACGGTGGTGTTGCCCGTGGTGCCGTTGATGGTAACGGTGACATCCTGCACTTTGTCGGAGTTGCCGCCGCCGATGGCAGATGCAAGATCTTTGAAGCAGTAGCCATTCCAGTATTGAATGCTGGATTTTCCGCCAATAGCAGTTACCGTACCACCGGTAATGGTGACCGTTGTTTTCCCCTGCTGGGAAGAAGCTCCGTTTCCGATCGCTGCTGCTCTGTAGGAGCCGACAGCCGTCACCTCAGCGTTTTCGGAGATGGTGACGCTGGTATCCACTAATTCCGGATGGTTGCCCCAGCACGAGCAATTATAGCCGGAACCGATCCCGGCACCGTCGTTAGCGCCCATGGCGAAGACCTTCGCGTTGCCGGAAATTTCCACAGAGCCGCCGCGGTAAGGGCCACCGCCAATTCCGGCACCCTGATTTCCGCCGTAGGCGGTCACATCGGCATGGTCGGTAATGCGGATGTTTTTGCCTACGCCGTAGTCACCGCCGCCGATGCCGGCACCGCCGGAGTTTGAACCGGCTGCAGTGACCTTGGCGTTGCCGGAAATGGTGATGTTGGTGGCATTGCCGTCGTCGCCGCCGCCGATACCGGCAGAATAGTAGCCGCCCGCAGCAGATACATCGGCATTGCCGGTGATGGTGATATTGGTGGCATTGCCGTAACCGGCAGCGCCGCCGATGCCGGCACCGCCTTGTTCCGTCTGAGGATACTCCTTATTCGTCTCGATGAGGGATCCCGCCTTGATCTGACCGCCCGTGATGGTGATGTTGGAAGCACCGGCACAGGTATCCGATTCTTCTCCATCCTTCTTTTTGCGCCCGCCAATGCCAGCACCGTCATAGCCACCGGCAGCTATTAAGGTGCCAGTGTCGCCGCCGGTGGAATAGCCGGACTCGTCTTTTTCTTTTTCGGTGCGGTTGTCGTTGTTCAGATCATCCTTGATGGTCAGGGAACCATGACTTACATCATCGGCTTTTTCCAGACCTGCATGATAGTGTCCGCTGATAAGAGTATTATCCCCGTTCAGTTCGATTTCGGTATCGCCCTCTCCTTTGATGGTCATTGCGGCAGATCCGCTGCTCCACTGGTCTTTTTGGATATTCACATCCTGCAAGGTCACATCGGTGGTCTGATCTTTTGCCGTATCCACTGTGATGGTATTTTCGGTCTTTTTGCCGTTGCTGGTGATGGTGACGCCGGTCGTGTCCTGATAGTCGTGCAGGACATCATCCTTGTCGTTCCGGGCGTAGCCGTCCGTCTGCGTATTGTCCAGCTGGGTCACATAAGTGAAGCCGTCCTCTTTGGTCTCTACCGTCACACTGCCCTTGTTCAAATCGTAAGTGTCCGCAAACGCCGCCGTGGCGATGGAAGAGACCATTGCCATCAACGCAGCTGTGGACAGCACCCGCAAGGCAAGCTGTTGTTTCACATTTTTCCTCATTGCAAAACCCTCCAAACAAAAAAACTTACAGAGACGTGAACGTTACCGGGAACGATACCAAAAACCGGTGAAAACCGGAACTTCAGGGCAGAAAATCACATGGCTGTACATTTTCATGCCCGGCGTCTCTTTGCGGCACAAGTATAGTGCTGTGCCGTGGAGAATGTCAAGACAAAATGCTGAATTTTCGGGGGGGGGGGTGGGTAATTTTGTGGAACGAGCACAAAATAAGCCGAAAATTTGCGACAGAATGACAAGCCAAACCGGCACAAAAACCGAAAACAGACAGAAAGTTTGTTAAAACTGCACAAAAAAGGAATGACTTTGCAGCAGTTTCAAAAAGTTTCGGAAGGGTTTCGGGCAGGGCGGGCGAGAACACTGCCCTGCGGAATGCAGGGAAGCGGAAGAGGGAGCATCTCCCGGCAAAACAAAAGAGCCTGCAAACGTGCTGTGTGCGTTTGCAGGCTCTGGAAGCAGCGGTTACACCCGCGCCGCACCCTGCGACAGGATGCGGTCGAACCGGGAAAAGAAGGTGATGGTGGTGATAGTAGCCGCCAGAATATCGCTGACCGGCTCTGCCAGAAAGACGCCGAACACCGGGTTCGGCAGCAGGTGCGGCAGGATGAAGATGAGCGGAATCAGCAAAATGATCTTGCGCAGGCAGGCCAGCAGCAGGCTGACCTTTGCCTGACCCAGCGCCATAAAGCTCTGCTGACAGCCCACCTGAAAGCCCATGGCACAGATGCCCGCCATGTAGATGCGCATGGCCCATGTGGTGTAGGCGATCAGCTCGGCGTCCGAGGTGAAGATGCCTGCCACCGCCCCCGGCAGCAGCATCATTGCCAGCCAGAACAGGCAGGTGTAGCCGCCGCACAGAGCCAGCTGGAACCGGAACGCCTGCTTTACCCGGTCGGTCTTGCCCGCACCGAAGTTGAAGCTCATCACCGGCTGACCGCCCTGACACACCCCCTGCAGCGGCAGGGTGCACAGCTGAGACGCGCTGGTGATGACGGTCATGGCACCCACCGCCACATCGCCGCCGTACCGCGCCAGACTGGAGCTGAAACTGATGGACAGCAGGCTTTCGGTGGACATCATCACAAAGGTGGAGATGCCCAGCGCCATCACCGGAAGAATGACATTGCGCTCCGGACGCAGGTAGTCCCTGCGCAAACGCAGGATGGTCTTTTTGCCGGTGAGGAAGCGCAGGATCCACACTGCGCCCACCGTCTGACTGAGCACCGTGGCAATGGCAGCGCCCCGCACCCCCAGCCCCAGCCCGAAGATCAGGATGGGATCCAGAATGATGTTGATCACCGCGCCGATGACGGTGGTGAGCATACTGATCTTGGCAAAGCCCTGCGTGGTGATAAAGGGGTTCATGCCCAGCACCAGCAGCACGAACACCGAGCCCAGAATGTAGATGCGGCTGTATTGCAGCGCATAGGGCAGGGTGGCGTCACTGGCACCGAAAAGCCGCAGCAGGGTAGGAGCCCCGGCGTAGAACACCACGGTCAGCACCACCGAAAAGAGCAGCAGCATGGTAAAGCTGTTGGAGATGATCTTTTCCGCCTGGTGCTTATCGCCCTGTCCCATGGCGATGGCGGCCCGGGGCGCACCGCCTGCGCCCACCAGCATGGCAAACGCATTCAGCAGCATCAGAATGGGGGTGAACAGCCCCACGCCGGTCAGCGCTGCCGCGCCGATGCCCTCGATGTGACCGATGTAAATGCGGTCCACGATGTTGTACAGCAGGTTCACGACCTGCGCCACCACCGCCGGGACCATCAGCTGCAGCATCAGCTTTTTCACGCTGCCGGTGCCCATGTCCTGTTTCGTCTGTGCCATGAAGAGTGCGCTCCTTTTACTTCAAATTTGAACTATATCTCCTCTATTATACTCAAAACGGGAAAAAACGCCAGCCTTTTTTGCAAAATGCCCGTGCTCCGCAAAAAAAAAAGAACGCAAAAAAGCCGCCGGGTGTGCGCTGCAGACCCGGCAGCTGGAATGCGAAAAAGAGTTGACGCCAACAGGCTTTTTTGCTATACTATATAAAGTTTCTATGGAGATGTATCGAAGTGGTCGTAACGAGAACGACTCGAAATCGTTTTGTCCTTAACCGGGCACGTGGGTTCGAATCCCACCATCTCCGCCAACAAAAGGCACCGGCTCAGGCCGGTGCCTTTTTTGCGGCCAAGATGGTGAGGATGAGAACAGGGCGGCGGTCCGCAGACCGCAAGCAATCAGCCCTGCGGGCTGTTGCTTAGCCCGCGGGAGAATGCCCACCATCTCCGCCAACAAAAGGCACCGGCTCAGGCTGGTGCCTTTTTTGTATTTCTCCAGCCTTAAAAAATATACATCAATGGTTGTAATGTAAGATCTTCTCAAGCGTATCCGCAAACTTGGCATCCTGATCCTTCGTCCGCTTTGGGCTCCCCTTGGGGTGCTTTCCGGCGCGGAGGAGCTTTTTGTTTTCATAACGCCGCAGCAGGAGGGCGTCCATGTTGTCGGCGGTATATTCCAAACCGTTCTGGTTCAGCACCCGGGCGCACTTGGCAAGGCACATACTCGCCAGCCCGTAGTCCTGTGTTACGACCACATCCCCCGGCTTTACCCGGTTGACGAGAGCAAAATCCACGCTGTCAGCCCCTTTATCGAACACAAGCGTCTGCGCACCCTCCCGCTGGATTTGGTGAGCGGTGTCGCACAGGATGATGACCGGAACACCGAACTGTCTTGCAATCTGCAACGTCAGGTCCACCACGGGACAGCCGTCTGCATCAATCAAAATATTCATCGGCTTTCCTCCATCGCCCACTGAAAGGCTTTCGCCGTGCGCAGGTCAGCGTCTTTGAAATGCCCGCCGCTGTTCCATTCAAGGGTGCAGTCTGCGCCGCGCTCTGTAAGCCGACGGTGCAGGGTGCGGATATTATCACCTACTGTAGCCATGACGGTGTTTTTCGTGTGCTCTTCCTTGTCGCCAAGGCTCAGATAAACGCGCTGCGCCTGTATCGGGTGCTGCTGTTCAAACTCCATCCATCCCGGAAACCACACCGAGGGCGAGGCAGCGGCGACACCGTAGAATAAATCGGTCTGGGTGGATGCCCACAGCGCGAACAATCCGGCCAGCGAGTAGCCGCCCAGAATGATCCGGACATTTTCCGGCAGTGCAAACTGCTGTTTCAGAGTAGGAATCACCTGCTCTGTCAGAAAGGGCAGCGTTTCCGCAGCATTGCCGCCGAAACCCTGCTTTCCCCACACAGCAGGAGACTTCCACGGGGAAAGTGCATCGTTCCAGCTTTCCACCGGAATAGCCGCAAACAAAAAATTCCGGCCGCTTTGTGCGATAGCATTCACTTCGTTGTCCATGCTTTGCTGCTCGTGCTCGCCGGTCATTTGGAGCAGCAGATATTCCGCATGGGGCTCGCCGTAAATGCGGCAAGGTCTGTTCCCGATTTGCATTGTCTGTGCGGTCATTGCGGCGTCCTCCCGAAAAAATTTTGATAAGCCCAGTATAGCAACTGAAAAATCATTTTGCAATTCAAAAGACTTTTGATAAACCTCAAAAAGAACGGGAACGACCCAGTCGTCAGAGGCGGCCTCGAGCAGATGTGCCGGGTTGTACTCTTTCAGAAGATGTT
The DNA here is from genome assembly GCA_934513205.1 of uncultured Faecalibacterium sp. Taxonomy (GTDB): domain Bacteria; phylum Bacillota; class Clostridia; order Oscillospirales; family Ruminococcaceae; genus Faecalibacterium. The sequence goes on from CAKSWU010000002.1 coordinate 108,165, forward strand.
TCGTCAGAAGGCCGGAACGGTCCAGAAACTCTGCGCGATATACAACACAGGACGCACCGGAACCGATCACTTCCAGATTTTGATAGCAGCCGGAACCGCCCGGATGGGGAAGCTGATCGCTCTTGCTTAAAATGCTGCGGATAGGGATCACTTCTTTCTCGTTCGGTTTTCCGGGCTCAGGATATCAGAAGCCTTTATCTGGTTTGTAAAAGTGATTTTATCATGGGATCAACCATTCTGATCAATCCTGAAGTGGTGGATCAGATCGCGAAAGCGCTCGAGCGGATCTGGAAATGCAGCGCAATAGAGAATGAACCAGTCAAACGGATTCCGCTTATAGATCTGGAGGTAGCCGGCTTCTGCCAGCAGCTGATCCAGTTCGTCCTCAAATTCGTCAGCCAGACTCTGATAATTGAAACCGCGCTCTTTTCCCGAGGCACTTTCCTGAACATATGCCGGTCAATGCCCGCCCGGAACAACTCGGCGGGAGGATTCTGTTCAAAAAACTCCTTATCCGGAAGCTCCTCTTCCGAGGCCGATATCTCCAGTTCCAGTATTTTATCCCCTGCGACCTGAGTAAGATCGCCATCATCAAATCTGGGCATACAGCATTCCTCCTGTACGATACGATCGTTGAATTCCGCATCCATTGTCCGTTTGATCTTCGTCCATGCCCCTTCGGGTCCATCCGGTCTGCCGGAGCCGCCGGGGGTCACGCCTTCTTCCGGTGCGGTTTCCGGCGGTCTGGGGCGGGGTGCTGCTGCGCGGCGGCCCGCCCGGCAACGATGCCGCTGCCAAAGGCCCAGTGCAGGTTGAAGCCGCCGCAGCTGCCGGTGCAGTCCAGCGTCTCGCCCACAAAATACAGCCCCGGACAGCCCTTGAACTGGAACCGGGCATCCACCTCCCGCAAAGCAAGGCCGCCGCCGGTCACCTGTGCCTGCCGCCAGCCGCAGGGGGTCAGGCCGAAAAAACGCCAGTGCTTTGCGGTGCGGGCCAGCTGCTGCCACTGCCCGGCGCGCAGGGCGGCGGGTGCAGCGGCGGGCAGACCGGCTTCGCGCCACAGCGCCTGCCCCAGACGAAGGTCCAGCAGCCCCACCCAGAACCCGGCGGCGTCCTCGGCGGCGGCCTGCGCGGCATGAGCAGCAAACAGCTGCGCCAGCGCCGCTTCCTCCAGCGCCGGGAACAGGTCCAGCTCCACGGCGGGCGCTTTGGGGCCGCGGCCCGGTGCCAGAAGCCCCGACAGCTGCATGATGCAGATGCCGGACAGACCGTAGTCGGTGAACTGCACCTCACCTGTTTCCCGCGCAAGGACCCGGCTGCCGTCCAGCAGGCTGGCTGCCGCCTTGGCGCGGATGCCGGCAAGGCGTTTGTCCGGCTTTTCGCACTGCAGGGCAGTCAGGCAGGGGTACAGAGGCTCTATCCTGCCGCCGCACCGGGCTGCGAACCGGGTGCCGAAGCCGTCTGTTCCGAACTGCGGCCCGGCATCGCCCCCCATGGCGCAGATGACCGCATCCGCCCGCAGGGTGTCGGCGTTGCCCTGTGCGTCCGTGAACTGCACCGCATAGCCGCCCCGGCTCTGGGTCAGGGTGTTCACGGTGCAGCCGGTGCGCAGCTGTACCTGCTGCCGGGCGAGATGCTGCAGCAGCAGCGCCAGCACGTCCGCTGCCTGATTGGAGTAGGGGTACACCCGGCCCGCGTCATCGGTGCGGGTGTACAGGCCGTGGGCCTGCATCCAGCCCAGCGGGTCGGCGGCGTTCACTGCGTCCAGCAGCGGGGCCAGCGCCGCCGGGTCGGCGGTGAAGTACCGCTCCGGCGCGATGCCGGCGTTGTCCAGATTGCAGCGGCCGTTGCCGGTGGCAAGCAGCTTTTTGCCCGCCTTTGGGTTGCGCTCCAAAACCGTTACCTGCGCAGCGGGAGCGGCCTGCGCGGCCGCCAGCGCGGCGGCAAGCCCGGCGGCGCCTCCGCCAAGGACTACGATCTGCTGCATGAAAAAACACCAGCCTTTCACCAAAAATCATTCGTGTTCATTGTAGCAGAACTTTGGCCCCGGCGCAACGCCCCGGCAGCGGGCAGCGGTTTTTGCGGGGCAGGTATAATTTGCCGCCGCTGACAGATACTAGGCACAGAGTCAACGGCAAGGAAACGGATAGGAGGAGACGCTATGAAAGCAACCGGGATCGTGCGCCGCATCGACGAGCTGGGCCGGGTGGTGATCCCAAAGGAGATTCGCCGCACCCAGCGCATCCGCCGGGGAGACCCGCTGGAGATCTTCACCACCGGCGACGGTGAGGTCATTTTTAAAAAGTATTCGCCCGTAGGGGAGATGAGCAGCGTGGCGGTGCAGTATGTGGAGGTGCTGAACCGCAGCTTTGCACTGACCGCCTTTGTGGCAGACCGGGACCGCATCCTTGCGGTCAGCGGCACCGGACGGCGAGAGCTTGCCGACCGCAGCATCAGCCTGCCGCTGGAAAAGCTCATGGACGCCCGCAAACCCTACCAGAATGAGGGCGCTGCCGACCGGGCAGTGCTGCCCTGTGAAGGCTCGCCCCGGGTGCTGCTGTGCGCAGTGCCCATCATTGCAGCGGGGGATGTGACCGGGGCGGTGGGACTTCTCACCGAGGACCGCACCGCCGTGCCGGACGATGCCCAGCGCAAGGCACTGAGCGTGGCGGCGGCGTTTCTGGCAAAGCAGATGGAGGAGTAAGGCGGTACGATTTTAAATGCGCGCCGCGCTGCTTTGCGCATCATCGGCGGAAAGATTGTTTTATATTTCGGGGTACAGAAATGCCTGCGGGTGTTTCTGTACCCCATTTTCATGGGTGGGGCCGTGGCGGCAAACGGCATTTGCAGCGCCGCTTTCTGCGAAAGCGCGGCGCTGCGAAGAACAAACCCTCTCAGGCTCATTGCGTTCACCAGCTCCTCCAAAGGGGGAGCTTTCTGCCATCTTCCGGTCAGCGTGACCGAGAGGGCTGCACCCTCCTTTATGACAGAATTATGAATCTTTCAAAACATTTTTGCAAAGCACTTGACAGTGCCGGAAAATTGGCTATAATGGTCTTAGCACTCAGGAACGAGGAGTGCTAAACAAGCAAAAGCGATACAAAAAGGAGGCAGGCGCTATGACGATGGATGCACGCAAGCAACGGGTCTTGCAGGCGATCGTGGCGCTGTATGGCCTTGAAGGCGAGCCGGTGGGCAGCAGCGTGCTGGCAAACTACTTTGATATGGCAGTGTCCAGTGCCACGCTGCGCAACGAAATGGCGGCGCTGACAAAGCTGGGTCTGCTGGAGCAGCCCCACACCAGCGCAGGCCGCGTGCCCAGTGCCAAGGGCTACCGCTATTATCTGGACAATCTGCTGACCGATGATCAACCGCTGGACCGTGTGACCCGCGCCCGGGTGGATGCGGTGTTCGCAAGTCTGGACCACGAGCCGGAAAAGCTGGCGCAGGGCGCAGCCCGGGCGCTGGCGTCCATCAGCGGCTGCACCGCCGCCATCAGCACCCCCTGTGCCGAGGACCTGTGCATCGCCCATTATGAGGTGGTGCAGGTGGGCCGCAGCGCGGCAGCTGTGCTGGCGGTCACCACCGCCGGGTACGTCCGTACCCGGGTGGCGCGGGTACGCACCGGTCTTTCCCGCGAGAATGCGGCTGCGCTGGCTGCGCTGCTGAACCGCAACCTGACCTTTGTGGCACCGGTGGACCTGTCCCGGCGGATGCTGGCACAGCTGTGCAGTCAGATCGACCCGGAGCTTGTGCCGGTCATCAGTGCCGCAGCTGCCATCCTGCAGGACAGCGTGAAGCCCCATGTTTTTCTGGGCGGCGAGCAGTACCTGCTGAACTGGCCTCAGCTGGAAGGCAAGGTGGGTGATATCCTTACCCTGCTGAACGACGAGGAGCAGGCCGCAAGCCTGATCGCACCCCCGGAAAACCGCAGCGAGAGCGTGCTGCTGGGCGAGGATCTGGAACCGCAGATCCCCGGGTTGTGCATCGTCAGTGACCGCTATCTGGTGGGCGGCGGCCTGTGGGGCTCCATTGCCCTGATCGGCCCCACCCGGATGCCCTTCCAGAAGCTGATGCCTCTGCTGCACGAGTTTGCAGACCAGCTGGGCGAGGGCATGAGCGGCAAACGAAAAGACACCCCACAGGCTGCCGTACCGCGGCGGGCTGTGATCTATAAGGAGGATCTGGAATGAGCGAAGAAGCAAAGAACACGGTGCCCGAGACCGAGCAGCCGGAGACCGCCCCCGAGGAAACGACCGCCGCAGCGCCCGAGCAGGCTGCTGCCGAAGCTGCTACCGAAGAGGATAAGAAGAAGGACGGCGGCTGGTTCAACAAGAAGGCCCGTGAGATGGAAGCCGTCAAGGCAAAGCTGGACACTGCAGAGCAGAATGCCGCACAGGCAAAGGACCAGCTGCTGCGCATGGCTGCCGAGTACGAGAACTACCGCAAGCGCTCCACCCGTGAAGCCGACCAGAAGTTCAGCGATGGCGTGTCCTTTGCGGTGAACCAGATCATTCCCATTCTGGACACGCTGGAGATGGCAGCCAACGCCCCCACCACAGACGAGAACTACAAGAAGGGCGTGACCATGACGCTGGACAAAGCCGCCAAGGCGCTGGATGCCCTCCATGTGGAGGAGATCGAGGCGCTGGGCAAGCCCTTTGACCCCAACTTTATGAGCGCTGTGCAGCAGATCCCCGCCCCGGACGGGCAGGAGAGCGGCACGGTGGTCACGGTCTTCCAGAAGGGTTACAAGCTGGGTGACAAGATCATCCGCCATGCAACCGTTGTGGTGGCCGAATAACTAAGCTGAAGCTCCCGCAAGGGAGTTTTGAAGATAACATCCGCTTACAAACACTTGAGCATCACATAAACAAGATTTGTTCTTTCGAGAGGAGACTTCATTATGAGTAAGATTATTGGTATCGACCTTGGTACTACCAACAGCTGCGTGGCTGTTATGGAGGGCGGCGAGCCTGTTGTCATCGCCAACTCTGAGGGTGCCCGCACCACCCCGTCCGTTGTCGGCTTCACCAAGACCGGCGACCGTCTGGTAGGTCAGGTTGCAAAGCGTCAGGCTATCACCAACCCCGACAACACCGTTTCTTCCATCAAGCGTCAGATGGGCACCGACCACAAGGTGACCCTGAACGGCAAGGAGTACACTCCCCAGCAGGTCAGCGCTATGATCCTGCAGAAGCTGAAGGCTGACGCCGAGGCTTATCTGGGCGAGACCGTCACCGAGGCTGTCATCACTGTGCCTGCCTACTTCAACGACAGCCAGCGTCAGGCCACCAAGGACGCAGGCACCATTGCCGGCCTGAACGTCCGCCGTATCATCAACGAGCCCACCGCAGCTGCTCTGGCTTACGGTGTGGATAAAGAGGACGACCAGAAGATCATGGTCTACGATCTGGGCGGCGGCACCTTCGATGTGTCCATCATCGAGATGGGCGACGGCGTTACCGAGGTTCTGGCCACCAACGGCGATACCCATCTGGGCGGCGATGACTTCGACCAGCGCATCATCGACTGGATGGCAGACGCCTTCCAGACCGAGAACGGCATCGACCTGCGCAAGGACAAGATGGCTGCACAGCGCTTGAAGGAAGCTGCCGAGAAGGCTAAGATCGAGCTGTCCAGCGCTATGAGCAGCCAGATCAACCTGCCCTTCATCACCGCCGATGCTACCGGCCCCAAGCACTTGGATATGACCCTGACCCGCGCAAAGTTCAACGAGCTGACCGCGGATCTGGTGGACCGCACCATGACCCCCGTGCGCAAGGCTCTGCAGGATGCAGGTCTGCGCGCTTCCGACCTGAAGAAGGTCCTGATGGTCGGTGGTTCCACCCGTATCCCCGCTGTCTACGATGCAGTCAAGAAGGAACTGAACTGCGAGCCCTTCAAGGGCATCAACCCCGATGAGTGCGTGGCTGTCGGTGCTGCTATTCAGGGCGGCGTTCTGAACGGCGAGAAGAAGGGTCTGCTGCTGCTGGATGTCACCCCGCTGAGCCTTGGCATTGAGACCCTGGGCGGCGTGTGCACCAAGATCATCGACCGCAACACCACCATCCCCACCCACAAGAGCCAGGTGTTCTCCACCGCAGCCGACAACCAGCCCTCTGTTGAGGTCAACGTGCTGCAGGGCGAGCGTGAGTTTGCCCGCGACAACAAGAGTCTGGGCGTCTTCCATCTGGACGGCATTGCTCCGGCTCCCCGTGGTGTGCCTCAGATCGAAGTTACCTTCGATATCGATGCAAACGGCATCGTGAAGGTCAGCGCAAAGGATCTGGGCACCGGCAAGGAGCAGAACATCACCATCACCGCTTCCACCAACATGTCCAAGGAGGACATCGACAAGGCTGTGAAGGAAGCTGAGCAGTTTGCTGCCGACGATAAGAAGAAGCGTGAAGAGGTCGATATCCGCAACGGTGCCGACCAGATGGTGTTCCAGACCGAGAAGATGCTGAAGGAGAACGGCGACAAGCTGCCCGCAGACGTGAAGAGCGATGCCGAGGCAAAGCTTGCTGACCTGAAGACCGCTGTCCAGTCCGGCAACGTGGACGACATCAAGGCAAAGCAGGAGGCCCTGAGCCAGGTGTTCGAGAAGATGTATCAGGCAGCCGCTGCCGCACAGCAGGCCGCCGGTGCACAGCCCGGTGCTGACGCAGGCGCAAACAACCAGCAGAAGCCCAACGATGACGGCGTTGTGGATGCCGACTTCAAGGAAGTCTAAGTCTGACATAAAGCGCGGTGTCCGGCCAAACCGGCGGACGCACGCGTAGAATAGCAAAAGCCGCTCCGGTTTAGGCCGGAGCGGCTCTTGCTGGTTTATAAGTAAAAGAGTTCTTGCTGCCGCAAAAGCCTTCCCCCGGACGGGGGAAGGTGGCATGACGCGAAGCGGCATGACGGATGAGGGCGCAGACAACAGCTGCGAAAGACCAAAGCGGGAGCTTTTGAACAGGAGGAACCGACCGGGGCGTTACCCGGGGAGGGCGTTCCCGGAGAGGTGAGTGGATATGGCACAGGAAAAGCGTGATTATTACGAAGTGCTGGGGGTATCCAAGGGCGCAAGCGATGCCGAGATCAAAAAGGCATACCGCAAGCTTGCCATGAAGTACCACCCGGACTATAACCCCGGCGATAAGGACGCCGAGGCAAAGTTCAAGGAGATCAACGAGGCAAACGAGGTGCTTTCGGACCCGAAAAAGCGCCAGCTGTACGACCAGTACGGCTTTGCCGGTGTTGACCCCACCTACGCAGCGCAGAACGGCGGCGGCCCCGGTGCGGGCGGTTTCGGCGGCTTTGGCGGCGACGGTGTGGATCTGGGCGACATCTTTGGCGATATCTTCGGCGGCGGCTTTGGCGGCTTCGGCGGCTCGTCCCGTCAGGCAAACCCCAACGCCCCCCGCAAGGGGCAGGACATCCGGGTGCGCATCACCCTGAGCTTTGACGAAGCCGTGCACGGCTGCAAGAAGAACATCACCATCACCCGCCAGCAGGAGTGCGCCGAGTGCCACGGCAGCGGCTGTGCTGCCGGCTCCAGCCCCGAGACCTGCCCGGACTGCGGCGGACGCGGCTTTGTCATCCGCCAGCAGCGCACCCCCTTCGGCGTCATGCAGACCCAGCAGCCCTGCTCCCGCTGCGGCGGCAAGGGCAAGCTGGTCAAAAACCCCTGCAAGGTCTGCCACGGCGCAGGCAAGGTGGCAGCCAAAAAGACGCTGGAGGTGTCCATCCCCATGGGCATCGACGACGACCAGAGCTTTGCGCTGCGCGGCATGGGCGATGCCGGCACCAACGGCGGTCCCTCCGGTGATGTGATCGTCATGGTTACGGTGCGCCCCAGCGAGGTGTTCCAGCGCGACGGCTACGATGTGTGGGTCACCGTGCCCATCACATACAGTCAGGCTGTGCTGGGCGACACCGTGCAGGTGCCGTCCATTGACGGCAAGGTGGAGTACACCGTGCCCGAGGGCACCCAGAGCGGCACCACCTTCCGCCTGCGCGGCAAGGGTATCCAGTACCTGAATGGCCGTGGACGGGGCGATATGTACGTCAAGTGCGAGGTGGAGATCCCCAAACGGCTGAACAAGACCCAGCGGGATGCCCTGAAAAAATTTGAGGGTACCCTGAAAGAGGAAAACTACGAAAAGCGCAAGGGCTTCTTCAAAAAGCTGAAGGATATGTTCAACGCATAAAATGCCAAACGGCGGCACGTTCCATCGGAGCGTGCCGCCGTTTTTGTGTTTGGACCTAAAAACAGCGAGGGCGCTGTCCATGCGGACAGCGCCCTCGCCTTCTTTGTTCTTTGGTCTGCTCCGGACTTGTGTTATGAGAGGATCAGAGCAGGATCAACGCTGCGTTGACAAACAGACCGACACCGGTCGCGCAGGAGCTGGTGACCCAGACGATGCGGCCCAGATCGCGCAGGGTGTTCTCGGCGCTCTTGTTCATATCGTCCACAATGGCATCCAGACCGGTCTCCAGCCAGGTCTTGGGGTTGGCATTGCGGTAGCTGCGGATCGCCATGACGCCCTTGTACCAGCCCACAAAGGGGATCCAGTTCAGAATGGCTTCGGTCAAGGTGGCATTAGCGCCGCCTTCGGTGTAGGTCATCTCTTCGCAGGAAAGGACATTATAGCATGCAGGCATTCTCATAGTAGCTTCCATAACAATACTCCTTTTGAAACAAAGATTATTCCACAGCGCCAAAACGGCGCTGAGTCCGACATAAATGCAGGGGGACGCTGCGCGTTATCTCCGCAGCAGCAGGATCGCGCTCAGCGGGGCCAGCAGCACCACCATGGCGGTGGACACGCCGTCACGCAGCGCATTGGAGGAGGACTTGCGCATATCGGCAGAAAGGTCATCGCAGGCACGACCGATCACGGTGAAGAGGTTGCCCTGACGGTTCTGGTCCTGTGCCAGCCATGCACGGCCCTGCTGGATGCCCCAGACATAGCTGGAACCCAGCACACCGAAGCCGATGGTGGAGGTGACGGCGATCAGGCCGCTCACGATGGCAGCGCCGCCTTCGGTGTAGGTCATCTCTTCTTCCGAGAGAACAGCATAACCAGCGGGAAGATTCAGATCAGTTTTCATAATAAGATACACACCCTTTTCAAAAGATGATGGATTCGGCTTCCAAATCTCTCGCACCCATTGCAATATCCGATCCAGAGGAATGTCCTCTGTGCCCCTATTGTACAACAGCCGTTGCTTTTTTGCAAGAGGTGTTTGGGCAAACCGTGCAAAAAACGGAAAGGGACATGAAAAAAACTGGAGATCTTTGTGAAAAACCACTGCAATAATTTCCATTTTGCATCAAAAAAGCCCGGGCGGCGGCTGCAGGCAGCGCTGTCCGGGCAAAGGGGAGGGACGGGGGTTAACCCGCCACCCCGGCACGGTAAAGATAGGGGTCAGACTTGAAGCTGTCAAAGCTGTACAGCACAAGGATCTGGTCGTAGGCGTTATCAGCGATCAGCTTGTCCAGCCCGTAGTTATAGTTGCGGAAGTCCACCACGTCGATGTCGGCGTAGTTGGCGGTCAGGTAGGGCACAAAGCAGTTGGCGTAGCTGTCCTTGATGACAAGGATGCGCCCGCTGCCATTGCCCTGCACCCGGCTCAGGCCGTTGTTGCCGTGCAGGAACATGGCGTACTTGTCGTACACATTCAGCTTGTCCGTGTCGTACAGGCCGGTGGTCTGCCCCTCTGTGGGCTGGCCTGCCGCCGTTACGTTCCAGATGGTCAGGGAGTTCGGCAGGTCATAGTAGGTGATGGTATCCGGCACGGCGTTCCATGTGCGCGCCTTGGCGTAGTGGGTGCCGTAAAAGCCGTTGGCGGTCAGGGCGGTGTGGGCGGCAGGGTCAAAGGGGACAAGGCCCAGCGCATTGCACAGCTGCGTGTAGGCGTAGTAGGCACCAAGGCTTGTCCAGTGGTGGTCGGTGCGGTAATAAATATACTCGCTCTTGTGGGCGGTAAGGGTCTGGCGCACGTCCACAAAGCGGCCGCCGGCCGCCTGCACCGCAGCGGAAAGCTGGTCAAGGTAGCCGTCCTCGTCCAGCAAAGGGGCGTTTGCAGGCACATTTTCCTTGTAGAGATCGCTGGCGGCGGGTGCTAGCAGCACATTCACCTTGCCCGGGCAGCGCTGGCACAGGCTGGTGAGCGCGGCGGTGTTCTTGGGCAGGGTGCGCTCCTCGCTGGACAGCAGCCCGTAGGTGCGGGGGAACATCATGTGCTCTTTGCCCAGCAGGATGCCGCCGTTCTGCTGCTTTTGCAGGGGGACCGTCTCCACCACGCTCTGCAGGCTGATCCAGCCATCGCGTCCAAAGACCTGATCCTTGACGTATTTGGTGTAGGCGGTAAAGTAGCTGTTCAGCCCCTTGGCGGACAGCTGGGTCAGCGCCGGACGCTGGCTGAGGGTGGTGTTTTCCAGCTCGCTGTAACTGCGGTCCGGAGTGACCATATCCAGCGCAAACAGCCCGATAAAGAACAGACTGAACACCACCAGCACCGGATAGTGCAAAAGCGAGGAGGTTTTCTTTTCGTGTTTGGACATCTTCCCGCCTCCTTAAAAGTTAAAGTACAGGAACGGACTGTTGGTGCTGCCCACCACATAGGCGGTGGAGACCACCAGCAGCGTCAGGATGACAGCGCAGCGGGTGATCACGTTTTTGCGCAGCACATCCCAGATCTTTTCGATCAGCGGAGTACAGCACACCACGCTTACCGCCAGCAGCACGCCGTAGTTGCGCAGGAAATACAGCGGCGACACCCCGCCGGAGGGGACAAAGAGCTTTTGGAACAGCAGCCCGAAGGATACGCCGGTGTCGTTGCCCACGAACATCGCCCAGCCCACCACCACAAGGAACAGAGTGTACAGGTGCGGCCACACTTTGCCCTTTTTCAGGTAGGGCAGCAGGAACAGCTTTTCGGCAGCCAGAAGCACAAAGTAGTAAAGACCCCAGCAGATGAAGTTCCAGTTTGCGCCGTGCCAGATGCCGGTGAGCAGCTCCACGATGAACAGGTTCAGGATCTGCCGCTTCAGGCCCTTGCGGTTGCCGCCCAGCGGGATATACACATACTCCCGGAACCAGCCGGACAGGGTCATGTGCCAGCGCCGCCAGAACTCGGTGATGGAAGCGGAGATATAGGGGTAGTTGAAGTTTGCGGGGAAGTCGAAGCCCAGCATCTTGCCCATGCCGATGCCCATGAGGGAGTAGCCGGAGAAGTCGAAGTACAGCTGCAAACTGTATGCGATGATGCCCAGCCACACCAGCGGGGTGGAGGCGTTTGCCAGACCCACAAAGGTGGTGGAGGGGCTGTCGGCTACCCCGATGATGTCGGTCCACAGCGCGCCCACGGCGTCTGCCAGCAGCACCTTTTTGGCAAGACCGAAGGTGAACAGGGTCATGCCCTCCTCGATCTGCTTGAGGTTATAGCGGTGCTTGTAGACGTGCAGCTGGTCGGAGACGTCCCGGTATTTGACGATGGGTCCCGCGATCAGCTGCGGGAACATGACCACATAAGCGCCGAAGTCGATGATATTGCGCTCGGCTTTTACATCCCGGCGGTAGACGTCGATGGAGTAGGACAGGGTCTGGAAGGTGTAGAAGCTGATGCCCAGCGGCAGGGTGCCGATGCCCTGGATCTCGGCAAAGGCGGTGCCCAGCAGGGCGTTGGCGCTGCGCAACACAAAGTTTGCGTACTTGAAGTAGAACAGCATCCCCAGACTGCCGGTGAGCGCCGCCAGCAGAAAAAAGCGGCGCAGCGCGGGCTTTGCGTCAAAGTGCTCGATGGCAAGGCCGCAGAAGTAGTTGATGAAGATCAGCGCGACCATCACCGGGAAAAAGCGCACCTCGCCCCAGCAGTAGAACACCAGACTGCACAAAAACAGGACGGTGTTCTTCAGCTTTGGGGGCGCAAGGTAGTACAGCGCCAGCGTGATGGGCAGAAAACGGAACAGGAAGATGATGGTGCTGAAAACCAAGGGGTCAGCCTCCTTTTCAAGATGAAATTGCTTGCCCTCGCCGTCATTGCTTACACAATGCCGCATTCCCCGCTCTGCCGCTATTGCGACATCTCTCCCCCGGAGCGGGGGAAGATGTCACCACAGGGGACAAAAGGGGGAGTCTGGACGCGAAGCGGCCTGAGAGGGCGAGGCCGTTCACCAAAAAAGCCGATGCCGAAAAGGGCACCGGCTTTGGGTGGTTCGGGGTTATGCCAGAGCGCTGTCCACAGCACTGTCAAGGTCGGCGGTGCACTCGTTGGAGGCGATCACCATGACCACGGTGTTGTTCTTGAAGGCGATGACTGCGTTCTCCACGTTGGTCTGTGCCTGTGCAAACTCGGCGTAGTTGCCGTAGAAGGCCACCTGATCCTGCTGATAGGAGGCCAGCTGGTTTGCCACGTCCTCGGCCTTGCCCTCAGCAGCCTCGATCACCAGCACAAGGCCGGCATCGCCGTTGTCGTTGCTCTTGACGCCCTTGTAGCTGGTCACGTCCTCGGCTTTCAGGCCAAAGTCGTACTCGATGTTCATGGCTGCGATCTCGAACTGGTTGGAGATGGGGTTCTGCTCCAGCAGGGCATTGTAGATGCCGTCCAGCGCATCCGAGCCGTTTTCCACGTTGTCCACCACAGAGGATGCGGCGGCACTGGAAGCGGGGGACTCCGCCGCAGCGGTGGAAACCGAGGACGGCGCAGAGGAAGCACTGCCGCCGCAGCCGGTCAGCACAGCGGCAGACAGGGCGGCAGCGGTGAGGATGGAAGCGATTTTTGTGCGGTTTATCATAAATATTCCTTCTTTTGTTCAAAACATTCGCTGCCCTGCCAAAACGGTTTTCCGGCGGGGGCAGACTACTGTTATCTTACCATATCGGCGGGTAAAATGCAACGCACCGCGCAGGGTTTTCAAACAGTTTTTGCAGGATCTTGACCGGGCACGGCTTCGCCCGCTGCGGTCTGCTCCAGCAGGGCAATGGCGTCCTCAAAGCACAGCCCGCTCTGGCACAGCAGGGCGGCGTTCTCCGGCCCCACATACCGCCAGTGCCACGGCTCATAGGTGATCTCGGTGACCGCCTCGGCTCCCTCGGGGTACCGCAGGAGAAAGCCGTACTCCACGGCGTGCTTCTGCAGCCAGCGGAAGGCGGCAGTGTCGGCAAAGCCCCGGTCCAGAGCAGGGTGCTCCGGGCTGTTCAGGTCGGCGGCAAGGCCGCAGTTGTGCTCGGAATACCCCGGCGGGTTCACAACGGCGGCGGCTTTCTGCCGCGCTTCGGCTTCCGGGTATCCCTTGTCGCGGTAATACCGGGTCTTGTTGTCGTACAGCTTCTGCTGATACTCCACGCTGCGGTAGCCGCTCTGCATCCGGATGTCCACCCCGTCCTTTGCGGCGGCAGCCTGCATGGACAGAAACGCATCGGCGGCTTCGGTCTGCAGGGTCTTGTTGATGGCGGTGTCCGAACCGCACTCCTTGGTGGTAAAGGTGTAGTCCTCCGGCATTTTGTGGCTGTGGTTCACCAGCACCATGCGGGGGTCTGCCAGCAGGGCCTGCGCCTGCTGCGCGGGGGACGGCGCAGGGTCCGTCTCAGACGCGCTGCTTGACGCCGGGGCGGACGCTGCCGCCTGCGTCAGGGTCTTTGCGCCGATGGACAGCCAGAAAGCGGTGCCGCCCGCCGCAAGGCAGACGATGCCCAGCAGCAGCGTCCGCTTCACGGCGGAGTGCAGGCGGCGCGGGTGGGAATGGCTCATGCAAAAACCTCCTTTCCGGTTCTGTGCCCGGTTCTGTGTATAGAGTTTGCAGTCGGCGGGCAGACTATGCCCGGAGGTGGATGCAGATGAAGATGACAGCACAGGATTATGCCCGCCGGGTGAAGCGGACGGAGCCTCGGTCGCCGCTGGCGGCCGACTGCCTGTGGGCGTTCGGGGTGGGCGGCGGCATCTGTCTGCTGGGCGAAGTGCTGCGGCAGCGGTATCTTGCCATGGGCGCCGCAGCCGACCTTGCCGGGACGCTGACCAGCTGCACCCTCATCGTCCTGTCGGCGGTGCTGACCACGCTGGGCTGGTATCAGAAGCTGGCGGCAAAGGCCGGGGCAGGGTCGCTGGTGCCCATCACGGGCTTTGCCAACGCGGTGGTCAGCGCTGCCATCGAGTTCCAGACCGAGGGCCGGGTGCCGGGCACCGGGGCAAAGATGTTCCTCATTGCCGGGCCGGTCATCGTGTACGGCACGCTGGCGTCCGTGGTCTACGGCGTGGTGCTGTGGGCATCTGCTTTATAATACGGAACAGCCCCGCCGGATATTGCAGCGCCGCAGCACCAGTATAGCACGTTCCGGGGGATTTTTTGCAGGAAAGGAGAAATTTTCTATGACAGAGCGCCGGGGCGATACCCTGCTGTTCGCCGCCCCGCCGGTCATCGCTGCCGGGGCGGCGGTGGGCGGCAAAAAGGAGAGCGAAGGCCCGCTGGCGGCAGCGTTCGATGAGCGGACCACCGACAACCGCTTCGGGCGGTCCGGGTGGGAGGCGGCGGAAACATCCCTGCAGCTGCGGGCGGCGCGGCTCTGCCTGCAAAAGGCGGGCCTGCCCGCCGAGCGGGTGGACCTTGCGCTGGCAGGGGACTTACAGGCCCAGTGCACCGCCTCCGGCTATGCGCTGCGGGAGCTGGGCGTGCCCTTTGCGGGGGTGTTCGGGGCGTGCAGCACCATGGCGGAGGCACTGGCGCTGGGGGCGGTGCTGTGCACTTCCGGTGCGGCGCAGAACCTGCTGGCCATGACCTCCAGCCATTTCTGCGCGGCAGAGCGGCAGTTCCGCACCCCGCTGAGCTACGGGGCGGTGCGCACCCCCACGGCGCAGTGGACCGCCACCGCCGCCGGGTGCTGCCTTTTGCAGCCGAAGGGGGACGGCCCCCGCATCACCGCCGCCACCTTCGGGCGGGTGCAGGACTATCAAATCAGGGACATCAACAACATGGGCGCTGCCATGGCTCCGGCAGCGGCAGCCACCCTGCTGCATTATTTTCAGGACACCGGCACCGACCCCGGGGAGCTGGACTGCATCTACACCGGGGACCTGGGGCAGGTGGGCAGCGCACTTTTGCGGGAGCTGCTGGCTGCCGAGGGCTTTTTGCTGAAGAACCACGCGGACTGCGGCTGCCTGCTGTTTGACCCTGCCGCGCAGCGGGTGAAAAGCGGCGGCAGCGGCCCGGGCTGCTGCGCGGCGGTGTTGTGCGGACACATCCTGCCCCGCCTGCGCCGGGGCAGTCAGAAGCGGGTGCTGTTTGCTGCCACCGGTGCGCTGATGAGCCAGACCACCTTTTTGCAGAAGGAAAGCATCCCGGCGGTGGCGCATCTGGTGGAGCTGCGCGCCCCGCAGAAAGGAGATGCGCGATGAATTACCTCTGGGCGTTTTGCGTGGGCGGTGCCATCTGCGCCGCCGGGCAGCTGCTCATCGACCTGACAAAGCTGACTCCGGCCCGCATCCTGACCGCCTATGTGGTGGCGGGGGTGGTGCTGTCGGCGCTGGGGTGGTACGCCCCGCTGGCAGAGCTGGCGGGTGCGGGGGCCACGGTGCCCCTGCTGGGCTTCGGGCATCTGCTGGCAAAGGGGGTGCGCACCGCTCTGGCGGAACAGGGTGCCATCGGCATCCTGACCGGCGGGCTGACCGCTGCGGCGGCGGGCATCACCACCAGCCTTGTCTGCGGGGTGGTGTGCTCGCTGGTGGGCAAAAGCCACGACCAGAACTGAATAGGCGCTGTTTACGGTCAGCATCCTCGCCCTCTCAGTCAAATCCTTCGGATTTGCCAGCTCCCCCAAAGTGGGAGCCATTGGCAGTCCACGCGGACTTCATCTTTTTGCCAAAGGCTCTCCCTTTGGGAGAGCTGCCGAGCAACGCGAGGCTGAGAGGGCGAGCCCACCAAAGAAATACAAGAGAACACCATCACTTTGTCCGCGCTGTTTCGCCCTGTTTTTCCACAACGCTGCGGTAAACTGTGGAAAACAGGAGGCGATGGACATGAAGCGGAACTGGACCACCCTGCTGTGGGAGCTGTGGACGGCGCTGGCTCTGTACGCGGCAGCGGCGCTGGTGCCGGGCAGCATGGTGGGCAAAACGCCGGAGCTTGCCCTGCCCGGGCTGGTGCTGGCGGCAGCGGTGCCTGCGGCATGGGCGCTGTGGGCGGTGGAAGGGCAGCCGCCCGCGCCCGAACCGCCGGAACAGCTGCTGGAGCCGGTGCCCCGGTGCGACCTTTTGGCCCTGTGGGGCGCGGGTGCCGCGCCGTAAACGCGGGCAAAACAAAAACCTCTGTGCCGGAAGGTCCGGTACAGAGGTTTTGTTCGTCAATCAAACGGCGCGATCAAGCGTTCTTGTTAGCACGCTTTGCCATACGGCTGATCTTGCGGCTGGCGGTGTTCTTTTTGATGACACCCTTAGCGCGAGCCTTGTCGATCGCGGAAACAGCAGCCAGGACGGTTGCGTCCTTGTCAGCGGCATTCGCATCGATGGCAGCGTCTGCCTTCTTGACGACTGTTTTCAGGTTGGTCTTAATGGCCTTGTTGTGAGCCTGCTCTGCAGCAGCCTGCACGACGCGGTCCTTCTGAGATTTGATGTTAGGCATTCGTTCCACCTCCTTGGCTACCTATAACAGCGCACCCTATGATACCATATTTCGCGTACCAGCGCAAGCGTTTTTTTGATTTTTGTTTGGAAAAGTTTTGATTTTCCCATACTTTCTGCGTGCGGAGGGCGTTTTGCCCCCGCAAAACAGGCAGGAGGTGCGGAAAAATGCGTTCCACCGATCTGGCAGATGAACTGTTTGGCACCGCAAAGACGCTGCCCGCCGGGGTGCGGCTGGCAACGGCAAAGCACGGCGGGGTCACCGTGACCCGGGTGGAGATCTCCCGCGAGGGCCTTGCCCGCCCCCGGGGCCGGTATGTGACGCTGGAAATGCCCAGCGTCAGCGTGCTGGACGAGCGGGACGCCGCCATCATCGAGACCTGCGCCGCCGAGCTGCGGGCCCTGCTGCCGCCGCAGGGGCCGGTGCTGGTGCTGGGCATCGGCAGCCGCCGCATCACTGCGGACGCGCTGGGGCCGCGCACGGCGCAGAAGATCCTTGTCACCATGGGCCCCGGGCACAGCCTGCCGGTGCACGGCATCCGCCCTGTGGCCGCCATCGCGCCGGGAGTATCCGCCGCCACCGGGCTGACCCTGCGGCAGCTGGCGGGGGCGCTGGTGGAGACGGTGCACCCGGCGGCTCTTTTGTGCGTGGACAGCCTGTGCAGCAGCGAAGCGGTGCGGCTGGGGCGAACGGTGCAGTTCTCCGACACCGGGCTGTACCCGGCGCAGGCGGACCACGCAAGGCATCTGGACGCCGCCGCTCTGGGGGTGCCGGTCATCGCGGCAGGAATCCCCACCCTGATGGAAGCGGACGAGGGAGCGGACCTTGTGGTCACGCCCCGGGCACTGGACAGCGTCATCGCCCATGGTGCGGCGCTGCTGGCGGGGGCTATCAACCGCGCGCTGCAGCCCCGGCTGAGCGTGGCACAGTTGTGCTGGCTGACCGGGTGAACCGCTTATTTTTTGCGCTATTTTGCATGGGGTCCGGCATACAATAATGGAAACACCGGAAGGGAGGTGCCGCCATGCGCAGCAGAATGCCGCAGCGGGGACGGGGGCGGGGCTTGCCGTTTCTGGAAGCCGCCGCCCTCTTTGCCGTGCTGTGCCTGTCTGCCCCCGGGGCGGTGCTGGCTGCGGCAGCGCTGCTGGCGGCCCCGCTGCCGGCAGTGCAGACAGTGGTCTGGCTGGGGCAGCAGGCTGCCCGGACCGAGACCGCAGACCCTGCCCGGGCAGATGCTGCGCCGGAGCCGGCAGCGTCTGCGTCCACAGCGCCGGACGCGCTGCCGGAACAGACCGGCGGCATCGAGGGGTATCTTGTGCCGCTGCAGGGCGAGGATGCCCGCCCTGCAGACGCGGGGAAGATCCTTGAAAAGCAATATCCGCAGGGCAGCAGCGAAAAATACATCCCCTGCGGGGCGGGCAGCATCAAGAACAACACCCGGCAGTCTGCGGCGGATATTGCGGCAGAGATCGAAGATCCGCTGCCCTTTGCCATCGAGCCCGGCAGCCCGGACCCGCAGGTGCTTATCATGCACACCCACGCCACCGAGGACTACCGCCTGTCCGCCGGGCTGTGGTTTGCCCCGGGAGACGGCGCGCGCAGCATCGACCGCAGCATCAACATGTGCGCGGTGGGGCGGGTGATGGCGGACACCCTCAATGCGGCGGGCATCCGCACCCTGCACGACGAAACGCTGAACGACTACCCCAGCTACACCGGCAGCTACGCCAACAGCCGGGCGGTGGTGCAGCAGTATCTGGCGCAGTACCCCAGCATCAAGGTGGTGCTGGACGTCCACCGGGACGCCATCGAAAGCGAAGGCGGTGCCCGCTATGCCCCGGTGTGCACCGTGGCAGGGCGGCAGGCGGCGCAGGTGATGCTCATCTGCGGGTGCGACAACGGCACCACTGTGCAGCTGCCCGCGTGGCGGCAGAACCTGCGCTTTGCCGCCGCGTGGGAGCGCAGCATGGAGGGCGCATACCCCGGTCTTACCCGCCCGGTGCTGTTCAGCTACCGCTTTTACAATCAGGACCTGACCACCGGCAGCCTGCTTATCGAGGTGGGCGGGCACGGCAATAACCTCAACGAGGCCCTCTATGCCGGGCAATTGGCGGCAAAAGGACTGGCAGAAGCACTTCTGGGCGGCACCGGTGCTTGACAAACTGCCGCCAAAGTGTTATTTTTAAACGGTAAATGCAACGATCGGGAAAAGTAGCGCGGGCCGTCCGGTCCAGAGAGTGCGGCACAGCTGAGAGCCGCGCCCGTGCGCCGCGCGAACGAACACCCGGGAGCAGCAAACTGAAACCGGCCTTTTGAAACGGGCCGTCAGTAGGTGCGCCGCAGGTCCTGCGTTACGGGGACAGCGCTTATCAAAAGAGCGCGTGAGCGACCGGACACATCCGGTAATTCAGGTGGCACCGCGGACATTACAAGACAGCTTGTTCGCCCTGAACTTTCAGGGAGAACAAAGCTGTCTTTTTTCATTATTTTCGGGAGGAAAAACATTATGGAACGTACCGAGATCGTTTCGCTGTTCAAGTCCACCCCCGCCGACGGCACCGAGATCACCGTCTGCGGCTGGGCAAAGAACATCCGCGACTCCAAGAACATCGGCTTCATCGCCCTGTCGGACGGCGGCTGCTTCAAGACCCTGCAGGTGGTGCTGGAAGCCGGCAAGCTGGCAAACTACGATGAAGTCATCCACACCGGTCTGTACAGCAGCCTGCGCATCAAGGGCAAGCTGGTGCTCACCCCGCAGGCAAAGCAGCCCTTTGAGCTGAACGCCGAGAGCGTGGAGATCCTGGGCGACTGCCCCGCCGACGAGTACCCCCTGCAGAAAAAGAAGATGAGCATGGAGTATCTGCGCACCATGCCCACCCTGCGCCCCCGCACCAACACCTTCAACGCAGCGTTCCGGGTGCGCAGCGCCGCCGCCTACGCCATCCACAAGTTCTTTCAGGAGAACGGCTTCGTCTATGCCCACTCTCCGCTGCTGACCTCCTCCGACTGCGAGGGCGCAGGCGAGATGTTCCGCGTCACCACGCTGGATCTGGAGAATGTGCCCAAGAACGAGGACGGCACCGTGGACTACACGCAGGACTTCTTCGAGAAGCCGGTCAACCTGACCGTTTCCGGTCAGCTGGAAGCCGAGGCCATGGCCATGGCCTTCGGCAAGGTGTACACCTTCGGCCCCACCTTCCGCGCCGAGAAGAGCTTCACCACCCGCCACGCTGCCGAGTTCTGGATGATCGAGCCGGAGATGGCCTTCTGCGACCTGTCCGGCTACATGGACACCGCCGAGGCCATGACCAAGTACATCATCCGCTATGTGCTGGACAACTGCCCGGATGAAATGGCATTCTTTAACCAGTTCATCGACAAGGGTCTCATCGAGCGTCTGGAGCTGGTGGCAAACAGCGAGTTCGGCCGCATCAGCTACACCGAGGCCATTGAGATCCTGAAAAAGAACAACAAGAAGTTCCAGTACCCTGTGGAGTGGGGCGTGGACATCCAGACCGAGCACGAGCGCTACCTGACCGAGGCGGTGTTCAAGAAGCCGGTGTTCGTCACCGACTACCCCAAGGAGATCAAGAGCTTCTACATGAAGCAGAACCCGGACGGCAAGACCGTGGCCGCCGCAGATATGCTGGTGCCCGGCATCGGCGAGCTGATCGGCGGCAGCCAGCGTGAGGAGGACTACGACAAGCTGGTGGCCCGCATGGACGAGCTGGGCATGGATAAGACCAACTACGAGTGGTACCTGAACCTGCGCAAGTTCGGCGGCGTGGAGCACGCAGGCTACGGTCTGGGCTTCGAGCGCATGATCATGTACCTCACCGGCATCCAGAACATCCGTGACGTGCTGCCCTTCCCCCGCACCGCTTACGGTTTCTGATTCTGAGAACGATTGGGAATTGCCTCCGCGTTGCTCTGGCAATGACAGCGGAAGAATTATTTTAAATAGCGCAATCCCGGAAAGTCTGCGGACTTTCCGGGATTGCATTTTCACGGGAAAGGTCGGTGCGGCTAGCGGCAGGTTTTGCTATAGCGCAGTTGCTGCCGGTTGGGACTCCATCTGTGAAAAGGTGTTTGGAGCGGCCCGCAGGCCGCGACAAACACGACTATAAAATATAGTTCCGCTATTTATGCCCAGAGCATCGCGGAGGGCATTATAAATAGTGACCCGTCCTTAACTTTCAACAAGGAGACAAAAACAAGTGGAAAACATTGCACCGGCCCTGCTGGACTGGTTTTACAAAAACCAGCGCATCCTGCCCTTCCGCACCGACCCCAGCCCCTACCATGTCTGGCTCAGCGAGATCATGCTGCAGCAGACCCGGGTGTCGGCGGCGCTGCCCTACTACCGGCGTTTTCTGGAGGCCCTGCCGGACATCCCGGCCCTTGCCGCCTGCCCGGAGGAAAAGCTGCACAAGCTGTGGGAGGGCCTTGGCTATTACAGCCGGGTGCGCAACCTGCAAAAGGCGGCGTGCATCGTCTGCGAGCAGTACGGCGGACAGCTGCCCGCCGACTATGACGCCCTGCGTGCCCTGCCCGGCATCGGGGACTACACCGCCGGTGCCATTGCGTCCATCAGCTTTGGCATCCCGGTGCCTGCGGTGGACGGCAATGTGCTGCGGGTGTTTTCCCGACTGTATAATGACCCAGGCGTTATTACAGAACCGGCGGTGAAAAAAGCCTTCACTGCCCGGGTCATGGAGCATCAGCCCCCTGCCGCGCCGGGGGACTACAATCAGGCCCTGATGGAGCTGGGGGCGCTGGTCTGTGTGCCCAACGGCGCGCCCCTGTGCGGGCAGTGCCCGCTGGCGGCAGTCTGCCGCGCCCGGGCGGCGGGCACGGCACCGCAGCTGCCCTGCAAGGCGGCGGCAAAGCCCCGCAAACAGCAGCCGGTGACGGTGGCGCTGGTGGAAAGTCCGGCGGGCTTTCTGCTGCAGCAGCGCCCGGAGAAAGGTCTGCTGGCGGGGCTGTGGCAGCCGGTGCTGTGGGAGGACGAGGCCCTTGCCCCCGGCGAGGTGCTGGCCCGGCTGCGGGCCATGGGACTGGACACTGGCTCTGCGGCACCGGAGTCCCTGCCCCCGGCAAAGCACATTTTCAGCCACATCGAGTGGCACATGGACGGCATTTTGCTGCCAGTGCCCGCCCAGAGCGCCCCGGCGGGCTGTGTCTGGGCCAGCCGGGAAGCGCTGCAGGCAGAGTATACCCTGCCCGGGGCGTTCAAGGCGTACCGGAAGCGAATGTTGTGAATTTTTGGACTTTTCGGTTGTAATTTTTGACGGGAGCGGGTATAATAAAAATCAACAACACGGAACCATCCATCTGGGAGATCATTTTGATCCAAAAGGAGTGTACTGACCTATGAAGAAATCTTGCCTGATCGCTGTGATCACTGCTCTGGCTGCTGTGGCAGGTGCCCTGGCTGCGGTCGCTGTCTACCTGAACCGCCGTGAGAAGGAACTGGACGAGTACGAGCGTCTGCTGTTTGGCGAAGATGACGCAGAGACCGTGGAACCCGCCGCTCCTGCCGGGGAGGACGCTGCTCCTGCCGAGGATGCCGCAGAATAACAACAAGATCCCTGTGGTCCATCGGGCGCACCGGCAGTCTGCAAAAGGCTGCATCGGTGCGCCCTTTTTTGTGTACATGAGGAGAAAAAGATGAAGCGTTTTCTGCTTTGGATCGTGGGCGTGGCGCTGGGTGTCGTGGTGCTTTTGGGAGCCATGATGGGGGTCAGCTATGCCTTCACCACCCCGGGCAGCTGCCCGGACAGCGGGGTGCAGTTCGGCACCGAAGCGTTGGAGGTCAACGGCTCCTGCTGGCAGGTGCCGCTGGTCGGCGGCAAGCTGGACAAGGTCTTTGCCAGCCCCGCCACCCTGACGGTGCAGAAGCTGGGAGCCCTGTACACCGCCCACCCGGACTTTCTGCTGCCGGACTGGTCGGCGTATACCGTCCTGACCATCCGTACCGCGCAGGGCGGCACGGTGTTTGAGGGCACCGTCAGCGAGTACCAGACCTTCTTGTTCCCGGCAAACGGGGATTACAAGGCGGAGCTGGTCGTCTGGCGGGTGCCCAAGGGGGGCATCGTGTCCCGGTTCGAGGGCGGCAGCACCGGCCAGCTGCGCAAAAATCTGGGACTGGAAAAACCCGCAAAGCCCACCGGCTGGTATCGGTACAGCTTCCGATTCACCCTGCAGGCCAGCGCGGAGGTGGCCCTTTCTGCCGAGCGTGTGGAGCAGGGCGGCACGGTGGGCCTGCGCGTCTCCGGCATGACCGGCAGCGAGGCACCCGTGGTGGACACCGACCTTGGCAGCGTGCAGTGCGTCCGTGCCCCCGATGGCTGGCGCGCCTACATCCCGGCGGCCTACAATGCCTCCTCCGGCGGGCACGAGGTGCGCATCACGGTGAACGGCGAGACCCTGACAAGGTCTGTCATCGTCCTGCCCAGGGATTTTGGCACCGTGGAGGTGGAGCAGGAGCCTGCTGCCTCGGAGGAAGCCAATGCCCAGTTCCGGAACAGCATCTGGCCCCTGTACGAGCAGCCCGCAGGCCAAAAGCAGTGGCAGGGCGGCTTTGTCTGCCCGGTGGAAAGCTATACCGTCCGGGTGAACTACGGACAGGTGAAGGTGCAGGACGGTCAGCAGGGCAGCCGCTCCAATTCCACCGCCCTTGACACCATCCCCGGCGAGCCCTGCCGCGCTCCGGCGGGCGGCACCGTGGTGTTTGCAGGCAATTTGGAACTTACCGGAAGCACGGTGGTCATCGACCACGGCTGCGGCATGCGCAGCTATCTGTACGGCCTGCAGGAGCTTTCGGTCAGCAAGGGACAGACCGTGGAACCGGGGCAGGCTGTGGGCGTGCTGGGCACGGAATTGACCATGGACTTCAAGCTGGGCAGCAAGAGCGTGGACCCGTGGCGGCTGTTCCAGACCTCCGGCGGACTGTTCTGGAAGGAAGCCTGAAAAAATTGTAACGTTTCCTCTTTTTGTGCGTTATTGGGGTGAACCGACCTGAAAAAAGGAGGAAAAGAAAATGAAACAGGAATGTGAAGTCGTCCGGGACCTGCTGCCGCTGTACGCCGAGCACATGGCAAGTCCGGCCAGTACGGCACTGGTGGAAGAGCATTTGCAGGAATGCGAAGCCTGCCGCGCCGCGCTGGAGCAGATGGAAAAGCCGGTGCCGGTGCAGCCGGAACCCCAGCCGGATGCACCGCTGCGGAGCATCCGAAAGACCCTGCAGAAAAAGAGCATCCGCATAGCGGCGGCAGCGGTCCTGACAGTGCTGTGCGCTTTTGGGCTGGTGTTCTGGATGGGCGGCGCAAAAACGCCGGTGACGGCGGAGGAAGCCGGGATTTGGCTCTACAACAAAAAGGAGGATGGCGCAAACCTCTGCGTGCTGGAAGTGCAGGGCGAGAATGTCCGGCTGGAGACCGAGGGCGGGTTCAGCTGGGGCAAGGAATACATCACCGTCCGGGCCATGCGGTATACCTTCCCCGGCCTCCATGCCGCGCTGACAAAGCTGACCGGCTCCGAGACCGTGTCCACAGAGATCGCCGTCTCCCGCACCCAGGTACTGGCCGTGGAGTGCGCCGATGAGATCTGCTACTACCGCGATGGTCAGCGGGTGGAGCGGTTCATCCTGAAAAAAGAGGATGGAACGCAGACCTATGTTTACGAATCTGAGGATGTGGTCACACAGGAACAAGGCGTGTTTGAGAAGGGCTGACTATGGACATTGAAACCATTTACCGGCTCTATTTCCGGGACGTGTACCTGTTTCTGCAGGGCCTGACCCGCTCGGAGACACTGGCCGAAGAGCTGACCCAGGAGACCTTCTTCAAGGCGCTGGACGGCCTGAAGAACTTTGACGGAAAACAGGATGTGCGGGCGTGGCTGTTCACCGTGGCGCGCAATGCCTACTACGACCACTGCCGCCGCGCAAAACATGCCGTCCCGCTGGAGGATGCCGAAGCAAACGCCGCCGATGCCCCGGACATCGCGCAGCTGCTGGTGGACAAGGACGCCGCCTTTACGGTGCATCAGTGCCTGCACGCGCTGGAAGAGCCTTACAAAGAGGTATTCAGCCTGCGGGTGTTCGGCGAACTGCCCTTTGAGAGCATCGGGGCCATTTTCGGGCACAACGCCGCGTGGGCGCGGGTGACCTATTACCGCGCCAAGACCCGGCTGCAGTCGATGCTGGAAAGATCAGAGTGACATTCCCTATCTCAGCATAAAAAGCAAGCCCCCGACCCAAACGGTCAGGGGCTTGCTGCGTTTGTTCCGGTGTTCCGGCGGTCCTCGTCAAGAGAGCAGCGAAGCGGCAAGCTGCTGGGCCTGCTGCGGGGTCACCTGCTGCACATTGCGCACGAACTTCGAGGTGTTTTTTGCGTAAATGGCGTTTACAGCCACGGGAGCGTTTTCCACATAGGAGCAGTTGGTGAATTTTTCGTTCTTATACTTAGACTGCAGCCCATAGGAGCACAGGCCGTAGATCGAAGCGGCAAACACCTGAACCGTGCCCTCCTGCGTGGTCAGCTCTGCGGTGCTGTAAACCGGCACCATGCTGCTGTCCAGCAGAGTGGAACCGGTGTTCAGGCAGTTGTCCAGCACGCAGCGGAAGCTCACCGCCACAATGCCGCCGGTGCAGGGGCCGCCCAACACAGTGGCCAGCTTGTCGTCCGTGGTGGTGTTTTCGTCCGGCGTTACGGTGCCGCCGGACGGCGCAAAGGATGCAAGGTTTTTGGCACCATCGCCGTACACGATATTGCCGCGGTTCACGGTGTTGGTAATGGTGCAGGCGGGGGTCTTCCGCTCGGTGTCCACATAGCCGATCACACTGCCGCCCAGAATGCCGCCCAGGCGGCCGCTGGTGGTGACAGAGCACACCGTGCCGGTGTTTTCGCACTTGTCGATCACGATGTTTTCCTCTTCATCGTTGGCGGTCAGTGCACCCAGAATGCCGCCGGCCATCATCTGTTGCACGGTCACGGTGCCGGTGTTGCGGCAGGAACGGATCGTCAGTGTTCCGCCCCGGCCAACCAACGAAAGGAGCAGGCCGCCGCCCAGGATGCCGCCGGCACTGTTCTGGGCCGATACGGCACCGCTGTTGGTGCAGCGCAGGATCTGGCAGGTGGTCACCTTTCGGCTCGGCTCATTGGTAATGCCCACAAGGCCGCCCACCCAGGTGCAACCGGTCACCACGCCGGTGTTGGTGCAGTCCTGCATGGTAAATTCCAGGTGGCCGGGGTCCAAATCACCGATCAGGCCGCCGGTGTAGAGCTGGCCGGTCACGCTGCCCTCATTGCGGCAGCTGTTCAGTTCCAGGGTGCCTTCCTTGCCGGGATGGTAGACACTGCCGATCAGGCCACCGGTACTTTCAGCACCCGCTGCATCTGCGCAGACCGCGCCCTGATTGACGCAGTTTTCAAACCGGGTCGGGACTTCCGAGGTGCTGATGTTCAACAAACCTGTAATGCCGCCAACATCAGCGTCTTTGCCCAGGCTGGTAACGGTGCCAAGGTTTGTGCAGCCCGTTATGGTCGAGCCTTCCCGTACCCAGGCTGCCACGCCGCCCAGATAGCCGTCTGCAGAAGAAAGATCTCCGTAGTTGACGCAGTTTTCTACAATGCCTTTTTTCACACTACCAACAATACCGCCGATGCTCGTGCAGCCGCCCTGCGCAGAGACACTGCCGGAAAAGCTGCAGCCGCGGATCACCGGGGTGGGAACAGGGTCGGCATCCTTTTTAAGGCTGGAGGAGGTGAGGTCTCCGTAGAAAGTACCGACCAAACCGCCCAGATCCACCGAATGGAACTCCGGCTCAGAGGAGAACAGCTGCGAATCGGTCACGGTGCAGTTTTCCAGATCGCTGCAGAGGCTGCTGCCGACCAGAATGCTCACATTATTGCTGTTGCCAACTTCCACCACCCGGCACCGGGTCATGGTCAGGTTGCAAATGGTGGCACCGGACAGGGAACGGAACAGGCCGACATCCAGCAGCTGATCCGAAGTATCGTAGATGTACAGGCCGGAAATGGTGTGGCCCTGGCCGTCAAAATGCCCGCGGAAGTCCTCGATGGGCTGCCAGCCGTATTCGGGGGCCTTTTCTGCCCACTGGTCAAAATCGGCAGTGTCGTTCAGGGCAATGTCCGCCGTCAGCACATACCAGGCGGTGGAAAAATCGTACCGCGCCGTGGACGAGCCGAGAGTTTCCGTTTCATCCTTCCCCGGCCGCCGGGTGTTCTCGTACAGCAGGGCCAGCTGCTCTGCCGTGGCGATCTGATAGGGGTCGCTCTCGGTGCCGGTGCCGCCTGCAAAGGCATCGGCGGGCTGGATGGCGGAAGGGGCCACCAGCGCCGGGTCCACCTCGACCGTCCGGGGCGTGATGGAAGCAGCCGGAGCGCTGGCTGCCTTGGAAGATGCGGGTGCGCCGCCGCAGCCCGCAAGGCCCAGCAGCAGCGCCGCCGCAAGGACGCCGCAAAGGATTCGCTTCATGGTCAGAACCTCCTCTTTTTTGGCGCAGAGCCTTCTGCGCCGCAGTGGAAAAGCATACACCCCAATGATAGAGACTTCAAAACCGGATTGCAAGAGAACAGCAAAAAAAGCCGTGCTCCCGGCAGCAGACCGGAAACACGGCTCAAACAAGGCAAAACAGGGTCAGGAAATGGAATCCACATCCCACTTCATGCGGACGGCGTCGGCACCGTCCAGCTTGATGTGCAGCGCACCGGCGTTGTCCAGTACCTGCTCCGGCTTGCGGGCACCGCACAGAACGTGCAGCCCCGGGATCATGCGGGCGGTCAGGGCGATGACCAGCTGCGCCATGGTGCAGTCGTACTTTTCGGTCAGGTCGTCCCACTTTGCCAGAAGCTCCAGCGCCTGTGCCCGGCGGGCAGGCTGGAAGCAGGGGTTGGTGTTGCGGGTGCTGCCCTCCGGGTAGGTGGTGTCCATGGTCACCTTGCCGGTCAAAAGCCCCTGCTCCAGCGGGGAGTAAGCCTGTACCGACACGCCCAGCTCCTTGCAGGTGGGCAGCAGCTGCTTTTCAATGCGGCGGGTCAGCAGGCTGTACTTTTCCTGAATGACGTCCAGCTGACCGTACTTGCAGTAGCCCCGGATGATGTCTGCGGTGACGTTGGACGCACCGATGGCGCGGATCTTGCCCTGCTCCTTCAGCTTCATCATGGCTTCCACCGTCTCTTCCAGCGGATACAGACCGAAATCCGGGCTCTGCCAGTGGGTGTACAGCACGTCCAGATGGTCGGTGCCCAGACGGCGCAGGCTGTCCTCCACATCCTCGATGATGCTCCGGGCGGAAAGGTCGCGGTACACCGTCACCCCGTCCACCACCTTGTGCAGGATGGGGGTCTCGTGCCGCCACTCCAGGCCGCACTTGGTGGACAGCACCACCTTGTCGCGGTCGATGTGCTTCAGCGCCTCGCCCACCACTTCCTCGCTGTGGTACAGCCCGTAGATGGGTGCGGTGTCGATCCACTGGATGCCCTGCTCCACGGCAGTCTGGATGGCTTTTACAGACAGGGCATCGTCGTTATCGCCCCACCATGCACCGCCGCCGATGGCCCAGGTGCCCATGCCAAGGAAGGGCACCGAAATGCCGCTCTTGCCGATGTTGATGTTTTGCATATACTTTACCCTCCATGCCAGCAGTGTTCCCCGCAATGGGAACCTCTCATTCAAAAGCTGGCATTTTTCGTTGTATTTTTTGTGTTTTATAAAAAAGAGCCGCAGCTGCGGGATATTCCCGCACCGCAGCTCTCTTTCAGCTTAGAGATTGCCGAACTCGCTCAGCTGCAGGGTCTCGTTGTGGGTCTCCGCCCAGCGCACCGCCCAGTCGGAGGTGAACAGCAGCAGACGGTTGCCCTTCATATCCTCCACAGCCTTGGTGTCGCTGGTCAGGTCCAGATCCCGCAGGTTGTAGGTGTCGGGGTCGTTCTGCACCCAGCGCAGCTGCTCAAAGGGCAGCTGCTGCATGCGGATCTCCACGTTGTACTCGGTGTTCAGGCGGTACTCCAGCACTTCCAGCTGCAGCACGCCGACCACGCCGACCACCACTTCTTCCATGCCGCCGCCCACTTCGCGGAAGATCTGGATGGCGCCTTCCTGCGCGATCTGCTCCATACCCTTCACGAACTGCTTGCGCTTCATGGTGTCCTTCTGCTCAATGCGGGCAAAGTGCTCCGGGGAGAAGGTGGGGATGCCCGCGAACTGGACCTTCTTCTTGCCGGTGCACAGGGTGTCGCCGATGGAGAAGATGCCCGGGTCGAACAGGCCGATGATATCACCGGCATAGGCCTCGTCCACGATGGCACGGTCCTGCGCCATCAGCTGGGTGCCGGTGGCCAGCTTGATGTTCTTGCCCTCCTGCACATGGTAGGCCTCCATGCCGCGCTCGAACTTGCCGGAGCAGATGCGCATAAAGGCAATGCGGTCGCGGTGGGCTTTGTTCATGTTGGCCTGAATTTTAAAGATGAAAGCGGAGAACTCGTCCCGGCAGGGGTCCACCGGCTCGCCGGTCAGGCTGTCCACGCGGGCCAGCGGGGTGGGGGTGAGCCGCAGGAAGTTTTCAAGGAAGGGCTCCACGCCGAAGTTGGTCAATGCGGAGCCGAAGAACACGGGGCTCAATTCGCCGCGCAGCACCTTGTCCAGATCAAACTCCTCGGCAGCGCCGTCCAGCAGCTCGATCTCGTCCACCAGCTGCTGGTGCAGATAGGGGGTCAGCAGCTCGTCCAGCGTGGGGTCGCCCAGCTCGGCGGTGATCTCGTCCACCTTCTTCACGCCGTTGGCGCGGCCATCGCTGGAAAAAGCCAGCACCTTGCGTGCGTTGCGGTCGAACACACCCTTGAACTCCTTGCCGCAGCCGATGGGCCAGTTCATGGGGTAGGTTTTGATGCCAAGGATCTCCTCGATGTTCTCCATCAGCTCAAAGGGGTCGCGGGCTTCGCGGTCCATCTTGTTGATGAAGGTAAAAATGGGGATGTGGCGCAGGGTGCAGACCTTGAACAGCTTGATGGTCTGCGCCTCAACGCCCTTTGCGGCGTCGATGACCATGACGGCAGAGTCTGCCGCCATCAGGGTGCGGTAGGTATCCTCCGAGAAGTCCTGATGGCCCGGAGTGTCCAGAATGTTCACGCACTTGCCCGCGTAGTTGAACTGCAGCACCGAAGAGGTGACCGAAATACCACGCTGCTTTTCGATGTCCATCCAGTCGGACACGGCGTGCTTGGCGCTCTGCTTGCCCTTGACGGAGCCTGCCTGATTGATGGCTCCGCCGTACAGCAGCAGCTTTTCGGTAAGGGTGGTCTTGCCCGCGTCGGGGTGGCTGATGATGGCGAACGTCCTGCGGCGTTCGATCTCTTCACGATTTGTCATAAGTTGTAGATCTCCTGATAAACCTGCCGTGGAGCAGGAAGTGGATTTTTGCATTCAGTATGTCCGGTTGGACTTTGCCGGGCTCGCCCTCTCCGTCAGTTCGCTTCGCTCACTGCCACCTCTCCCAAAGGGAGAGGCCTTGGCAAAGAGATGAAGTTTGCGTGGATTGCCAAGGGCTCCCCCTTTGGGGGAGCTGGCGCGTCAGCGCCTGAGAGGGCGAGGCCGTCTTTTTACACATACGCACCTTATTTTATCCGAAAACGCTCCATAATGCAAGTGTTTTCGTTATTTTTTCAGAATGATGCAGGGCAAAGGGGCGGTTTCGGCCCAGTTGGCAAAATCGCACACCAGTACGGTGAAACTTTTAAGCGGAAGTGCACGAAGAAATTGCAGCACCGCCTGCTTTTCGTCCGAGCCGATGACCTGCCCACTGTACAGGATGGCGGTCACCGCGCCGCCGGGGCGCACCGCCTGCAATGCCGCCTGCAAAGCGGGGATGCTGCTTTGCGCGGTGGAGAACACCGCGTGGTCGGCCCCCGGCAGCCAGCCGAAGTTGAACATGACCGCATCTGCCGTGCCGGGCTGCACATACTGTAATAAGTCGGCGTGGCTGCCGCAGATAAGCTCATACCGGTCGGCGGGCACGCCCCGCTGCTCCAGATGCTTCCGGGTGGATGCGATGGCCTCGGGCTGGATGTCAAAGCCCAGCACCCGCCCGGTGGGGGCAGTCAGATTGCACAGAAAGGCGGTGTCGCCGCCGTTGCCGCAGGTGGCGTCCACACACAGCTGCGGGTGCACCAGCCGGGCGGCTAAAAAGTCCTGCACGAACTTGACCGCTGTCAGGTCCGGGGTGCGGCGGCGCACCAGCTGCCCGCCCTCGGCAGCAAAGCCGAACTTGCCCCAGAAGGCAAGCTCGGCCGGGTCTTCCGGCAGCGGGGCGGTAAAAACAGTGGCGGCTTCCCGGTCATAGCCGCCAAAATGGCGCAATACTTCCTTTAACAGGTAGGAGCCGTAACCCTTGCGCCGCCACCGGGGCAGGATGCTCAGGGCGGCAAGCTGTGCGCCCTTGGGGGCGGGGGAGAGGGTGCACTCTCCGATGCAGTCCTTTTCCTTGTACAGGGCAAACCCCTGTTCGGTGCGGCGCGGTTCCATAAAAAGCTCCTCCTTGACGAAATGATGTTCTTCCCCTACAATAGCAAGCGGCGGCGCGGCTGTCAAGGGCAGAAAAACAGGACCGCATTTCACATTTTCTTCACGGCGCAAGCGATTGATTTTCACAATTGTCCGCTACAATGGGAACAGTTCAAAGGAACAGATGTCCCTGCGGACCGGCCTTTGAGGGAAGGATGTAATATGATGGAACACGACAACAAGTGGGAATATGATTATTCCGCTCAGAATAGACCCGAGGACGGCGGCACCGGCTACCCCAACGTGGGCAGCAGCGGCATGAACACCGCCAACCAGTACAACGACCTGCAGCCGGAGCCGGCGGCACCCCGGGTGCCGCCCATGCCGGAGACCGGTGCGGGCGGCGCGGTGCCGCCCACCCCGCCGCAGCCGGTGCAGCAGGCGCAGCCGCCCAAAAAGCACAAAAAGATCAACGGTGCCCGGGTGGCACGCAGCGTCGTGTCGCTGGTGCTGGCGGCAGCCATGGGCTTTGCCGGCGGCTTTGTGGGCGCAAAGTTCGGCGGCAGCGGCAAGGTGGTCATCCAGCAGGCCGCGCCGTCCTCGACTGCAAACAGCGATCCCGGCACGGACAACGCCGTTTCCACAGCGTCCAGCACCGGCAGCACCCTGAGCACCGAGCAGGTGGCGGACATGGTCAGCCCCAGCGTGGTGGTCATCACCACCGAGCAGGTGGTCTACTCCCAGTGGTCGTGGTACGGACAGAATCAGGTGGAGAGCGGCGCCGGCAGCGGTGTCATCATCAGCTCGGACGGCCACATCCTGACCTGCGCCCATGTGGTGGACGGCGCGTCCACTATCACGGTGACCATTGGCGACAAGGACTACCCCGCAACGCTGGTGGGCGAGGATACCACCAGTGACATCGCGGTCATCAAGATCGAAGCCAACGGCCTGACCCCCGCCACCGTGGGCGACAGCGACGGCCTGAAGGTGGGTCAGAGCGTGATGGCAGTGGGCAACCCTCTGGGTGAGCTGGGCGGCACCGTCACCGGTGGCATGATCAGCGCGCTGAACCGCAGCGTGACCATTCAGGGCAGCAGTTCTGTGAACACCATGTCCCTGATCCAGATGGACGCCTCGGTCAGCCCCGGTAACTCCGGCGGCGGCCTGTTCAACATGAGCGGTGAGCTGGTGGGCATCGTCAACGCAAAGTCGTCCTCCAGCGATGCCGAGGGTCTTGGCTTTGCCATCCCCATCAACGACGCCATCAAAGTGGCGCAGGAGCTGCTGGAAAACGGCTATGTCACCGGTCGGCCCTATCTGGGCATCACCTATCTGGGCGTTGAGGACGCCCAGACCGCAGCCCAGCTGGGGGTGAACGCCTACGGCGTGTATGTCGTGGAAGTGGTCAAGGGCGGCCCCGCAGACAAGGCAGGGCTGAAGTCCGGCGACCGCATCGTCAGCATTGACGGCGCCGAGATCGGCACCAAGGACGATCTGAGCGCCCTGATGCAGAAGCACACTGCCGGGGACAGTCTGGCCATCACCATCGCCCGCGGCGGTCAGATGCAGACCATCAACGTGACGCTGGGCGAAAAGAATGCATCCAATAGCTGAATCAATGGCTAAGGCTGCTGCATGGGATCATGCGGCAGCTTTTTTTTGCCGCCCTGCCCCAGACCGGTGCAAACTGGCTGGCGGTGGTGGGCAGTGCCATCAGCGGCATGTTCCTGCTGGCGGCAGGCTTTGTGCTGGACCGCAAAAGCCGCCGCATGAACTAAGCCATCCCCGCCTGCCGTGTGGTTCCGCAAGCAGCGCGGCAGGTTTCCCCAAACAAACAGCGTCCCCGAAGCCGCTTTGGCTCCGGAGACGCTGTTTTGCGTTATTCTTCAAATTCCAGATCGCCGGGCAGGATCAGGTCCAGCTCTGCGTCCGGCTCTGCCACAAGGCGGCGGCTCTGGTGGAAGATGGCCTTTTCCAGCGTGTTGCGGGCAAGGCGTCCGTTGCCGGCGGTGCGGCTGTCCAGTGCCTGACGGCGCTGGTAGTAGCCCAGCAGCGGAAAGGCGCAGCCCTCGGCAAGGCGGTAGCCCTTGCCCTTTGCCAGCACGTTGGTGATGTCCAGCAGCTCGTCCGCCGTGTAGTCCGGGAATTCGATCTTGTTGGGGAAACGGCTGGCAAGGCCGCTGTTGGCGGTAAGGAACACTTCCATCTCCCGGGTGTAGCCCGCAAGGATCACCACCAGCTCGTCCCGGTGGTCCTCCATGCCCTTCACAAGGGTGTCGATGGCTTCCAGCCCAAAGCTGTCCTGCTCGCCGCGGTACAGGCTGTACGCCTCGTCAATGAACAATACGCCCCCCAGTGCGCTCTCGATGACGCGGCCCGTCAGCGGCGCGGTGTGACCGGTGTAGCGGCCCACAAGGTCGCCCCGGCTCACCTCCACCAGCTGCCCGCCCTTCAGCGCGCCGATGGCCTTGAGGTACTTTGCCACCAGCCGGGCGATGGTGGTCTTGCCGGTGCCGGGGTTGCCGGTAAAGATCATGTGCATGGACAGGTCTGCGGTCCTGAGCCCCGCCGCCGCGCGGCGCTGCTGCACCTGCAGGTTGTCCGCCAGACCAAACACATACTGCTTGACCGGTGCAAGGCCCACAAGGGCGTCCAGCTCTGCCCGCACCTCGTCCACTGCCCCGGTATACTCGGCGGGCAGCAGGCTGAACAGGTCGGCGGGGGCGGCATCGTTCAGCGCAAACTGCACCCTCTCCGGCGCTGCGGTCAGGGTGACCGTGCCGGAAAGCGCCGCATCGGTGTTCAGGCAGTATTCGCTCAGGGCGCGGAACATCCGGTCGCAGCAGTCCGTCAGGCCCGCCGCGCCTTTTTGGGGCGTGCACTGCGCCGCCACATAGTCCCGCACATCCGCTCCGGCACACAGGGTCAGGCCCAGCCGGTCGTTCACCTTCTGCGCCAGCGCGTTCAGCTGCCGGGCGGCAAGGGCGGCAAGGTTCTGCGGGGCAAAGGCGCGGGTGGTGCACACATCTCCCACCGCCGCCACAAAGGGCGCGCCGAACTTGTCCGCCAGCGCCTCCCGCCCCTTGCGGGAAAAGAAGATCAGGTACTTGCCGCAGGGGTCCATGCGGCTGACGGCTCCCGGTGCCAGCGCGGTGCCCGCGTCCACCAGAATGCCCTCCTTGTTCACCAGATACCGGCTGGACAAAGGGGTGCTGCCCTTGACCGCAAGGTCCGAAAGCAGGCGCAGAAAGCCGGGGTGGCAGCTTTCGTAATGCTCAAACACCACGATCTCGCCGGGGGCGTGCAGGGCGGCGTACAGGTCCTGCAAAAACAGTTTTTCCGCGCCGGGGTCGGGGTACAGCGCCAGGTCCATCACCGCCGTCCGGTCGCTTTGCAAAAGCCCCCGCGCCGCCATGATGCGGGCGGTCTCTTCCAGCGCCGCATGGCGTCCGGTGCCCGCGCCGCCGCAGACAAGGATCACGTTGCGGGCCGCCGGTGCCTCGGTGCCCAGCACAAAGGGGCGGCGCATGGCGCGCACCAGACTGTCCACAAAAGCGTCCTGCCCCAGCACCGTCTGCTTCACCTCGGCGGCAAGGCCCTCAAAGCTGCCCAGATGCTCCGGCTTTGTGTCCGCCGTGCCCTTTGCCAGCAGGCCGTCCGCCTCCATGTCGCGCAGCATCCGGCGGCTGTCCTCCAGCGCCGCGTGCGCTGCCGTGTCCTGCGCCTTCAGCCGGGCGTTCTGCTGCTTCAGCAGCGCGTCCAGCTGCTTCTGCTGTTCCAGAAGGGCCGCGTTCAGGTCCGGCACGCCCGCCGGTTTTTCCGGCTGCGGCTTTTCCGGCTGCGGCTTTTCCGGCTGTGCGCCGCCATACTTCAGCCTGCCGCCCGCGCCGAACACACCGTTCATCAGGGTCTCCCAATCGTCGGTATATGCCATACAGATGCCCTCCGTTTGTGTCGTTTTTCTTCAGTATAGTGTACCCGGCGGCGATTTGCAAGGCTCTTTTGTTTTGCCGGGAGAGGCTCCCGCCTCCGCTTCCCTGCATTCCGCAGGGCGGTGCCCTCGCCCGCCCTGCCCCAGCCCGGGGCGCTGTTCTGTTTTTGGGACAGTTTTTTTGTCCGGACCCCTTGCAAAATCCACTGCCGTTGTTTACACTTATCCTATGGAAAAACGCAAGAAGGAATGAACACTGCCATGACCGTCAAAACGCCCGCCGAACTGAAAACGCTGTACGAGAGCATCTCCTTTGATCTTCAGACCACCTGCTCCGGGCCGCTGGGACCGGACTACGCCCCCGGCGGCACATGGCTGCGGCTGTGGGCACCCACGGCGCAGGCGGTGTCGGTGCAGCTGTACCGCAAGGGGGACGGCGATGCCTGCACCGATACGGTGCCGCTGCAGCGCGGCGCGCAGGGGGTGTGGAGCGTCTGGCTGCCCGGGGACCGGCACGGACAATACTACACCTTTGCAGTCACGGTGGACGGCTTCACCCGCCAGACCGGCGACCCCTACGCCCGGGCGGCGGGGGTCAACGGCCTGCGCAGCATGGTCGTGGACCTTGCCCGCACCGCCCCCTCCGGATGGGAACGGGACGTGCGCCCCAATATTCCCCCGGCGCAGCGCGCGGTGTGGGAGGTGAGCGTGCGGGACTTTTCGCAGGATGCCGCCAGCGGCGTGCGCCCAGCGTGGCGGGGCAAGTTCATGGCCTTTACCCAGCCGGACACCACCCTGCACGGGGACGGCGTCCACCCCACCTGCCTGAACTACCTCAAGCGTCTTGGGGTGAAATACGTCCAGCTGATGCCCATTTTCGACTTTGGCAGCGTGGACGAGGCAAAGCCCCTGCTGCAGCAGTACAACTGGGGCTACGACCCCACCAACTTCAATGTGCCGGAGGGCAGCTATTCCACCGACCCCACCCGGGGCGAGGTGCGCATCCGGGAATGCCGGGAAATGATCGCTGCGCTGCACAAGGCGGGCATCGGCGTGGTGATGGACGTGGTGTATAATCACACCTACCGCACCAAAAACCCCTTGAACGACACGGTGCCCTATTACTTTTTCCGTCAGGAGCCGGACGGCAGCTTTTCCAACGGCAGCGGCTGCGGCAACGAGTTTGCCAGCGAGCGGCCCATGGCGCGGCGGTACCTCATCGACTCCATTCTCTACTGGGCAAAGGAGTACCACATCGACGGCTTCCGGTTCGACCTGATGGGCCTGTACGATGTGGAGACCATCAACGCGGTGCGCGCCGCGCTGGACGCTCTGCCCAGGGGGCGGGACATCCTGCTGTACGGCGAGCCGTGGCAGGGCGGTGCCAGCCAGCTGCACCGGTACGAAGCCAATAAGGCGAACCTTGCCATGCTCAACGAGCGGGTGGGCATCTTCTGCGATGACACCCGGGACGCCATCAAGGGCGGCTGCTTTGACGCCCGGGAGCCGGGCTATGTGCAGGGCAAGCCCGGCAGCTTCTGGGACATCGGGGCTGCCGTGGCGGCGTGGTGCCGCAGCGACCGTCTGCCGCCCCACGCGCCCAGCCAGATCGTGAGCTATGTGTCCGCCCACGACAACTTTACCCTGTGGGACAAGCTGCTCTGCGTCCGCCGCAAAAAGCCGGAGTTCCGCGCCGCCGACCCGGTTGCGCTGGCGCAGAACCGTCTGGCGGCGGGCATCTACCTGACCAGCTTCGGCCTGCCCTTTCTGCAGGCAGGCGAGGAGTTTGCCCGCACCAAAAAGGGGGTGGGCAACAGCTACCGTTCTTCTCCCGCCCTGAACCGGCTGGACTGGGACCGTGCGCAGCAGTACCACGCCCTCGTGGACTACTACCGGGGGCTGCTGGCGCTGCGGGCACAGTTCCCCCGGCTGAGCAGTGCAGACCGCAGCGCCCCGGACGCGCTGCAGTTCTTCTCGCTGGAGCAGCCTCTTGTGGGCTGGACCCTGCCTGCCGTCTGGGGAGACGGTGCGGCATGGGGCGCGCTGTGCGTGTTCTACAACCCCACGGACGCCGTCCACACCGTGCCCCTGCCCGAGGGGTGCTGGCAGCTTTTGAGCGACGGCACCTGCTCCAGCCTGTGGCGCGGCCCCAGCCGCATTTTTACAAACGAGACAAGCCTTGCGCCATACAGCGCCACCATCTTCGGCGCAGTGTGAAATGCGCGCTGCGCAGCGGAAAAGCGATTTTGAAACAGAACAATGCCGGGCGGTCCGCAGACCGCCCGGCATTTGCATTTTTACAGGTTGGACCCGTGCGCGGCACGGATTCCGGAGTGTTTTACTGGTGCAGCGCCGCCAGCTTCTGCACCGTCTCCCGCAGACCGGCGCGCACGGCATCGGGGGCAAGCACCTCCACCTGACCGCCAAAGCCGCAGACCCAGCCGTAGAACTGGGGGCTGACGCACACCGGCACATCAAAGTGGAAATGGCTGCCGTCCTCTTCCGGCAGCAGCATCACGGCTTTGCCAAAGCGGTCCCGCATGGCGGCTTCCAGCTCGGCGGTGCACCGCAGGGTGACCCGGTATTCGTGCCCGCCGAACATGTTGAAGTGCTTGCGCAGATAGGCGGGCAGGTCGAACTGCCGGAACTCGGCTTTGCCCCGGCGCGCCTCGTCCAGCACTGTCACGGCGGACATGCGGTCCACCCGGTAGTTGCGGATGCCTGCGGGGTCTTTTTCGTCCTGATAGGCGATGAGGTAGTAGCAGCCGTTGTCCCACGCCAGCTGCCACGGGCTGACGGTGCGGGTGCCGTCGTTTTTGTAGCGGAACTTTACCATCCTGCCGGTGCTGATGGCGGTGTGCAGCGCGTCGATGCTGTACAGAAGGGCCTGATTCTCGCCCTTGGGGCGGCCGTCCACATACACCTGACGCTGCAGCTGGGTGGCCTCGTAGTCGGAGCACAGGGCCTCCAGCTTGTGGATGATGCGGCTGCTGGTGCGTGCCGAGATGACCTTGCTGGACTGCACAGCGTCCACCAGCAGCTTCAGCTCGGACAGCTCAAAGGTGCGGCTGGCAAGCCGGTAGCCGCCGCCCCGCCCCCGCTGCAGCTGGATGTCAAAGCCCAGCGAGCGCAGGGTGTCGATGTCGCTGTAAATGCTTTTGCGCTCGGCAAGGATGCCCTGCTGTTCCAGCAGCTGCACCAGCTGCGGCACATTGAGCAGATGCTCCTCATCGGTCCGGTGCTCCAGAATGCGCAAAAGGGTCAACAGCTTGGATTTCTGGCCTTCCTGCTTGGGCATGGGCGATCACCTCCACGGTTTATTCCGGCAGTTTCTTGTCAAAGGCGGCACGGCGCTGGGTGGACAGGCGGAACATTTGTTCCAGCTTGTCCCGGTCATCCGCCACAAGTGCGGCGCGCATCTCCTGCAAAGCGGAATCGAACTGGTCGATCTCGCTGATCAGGTTCTGCTTGTTCCACAAAAACAGCTCTGCCCACATTTTGTCGTTGATGCGGGCGATGCGGGTCAGGTCCCGGAAGGAGTCGCCGGTGTACTCGCACAGAGAAGTGTTGTCGTTGGCACACATCAGGCTCACGGCGATGGCGTGGCACAGCTGGCTGACATAGCCGATCATCCGGTCGTGCTCCTGCACCGTCAGGGTGCAGATGTGCTTAAAGCCCAGCACCCCGGCCAGCTCCTTTGCCCACTGGATGCCCTCCGGGGTGTTCTTTTCGGTGGGGGTGATAATGAAGTTTGCCGGGGCAAAATTCACCTCGGCGGCGTGCTCCACGCTGGAGGTCTCGCGGCCCGCCATGGGGTGGCTGGCAATGAACTCCACCCCCGCCGGGCACATGGCCTGCACCGGCTCCACAAGACCGGTCTTGACACCGGATACGTCCGTAAAGATGCACCCGGGCTTGAGCAGATGCCCGTAGGTCCGGAACCAGTCCAGCAGCGCGGTGGGGTACAGACCAAAGATGATGTGGTCGGCCTGCCGCACAAGGTCCTCGAAATCGCGGGTCCTGCCGCCGGCGATGTAGCCATGCTCCAGCGCGTACTGCAAATGTCCTTCGCTGCGGTTGATACCGTCCACATGGAAGCCGGCACGGGTCAGTTCCAGCGCGTACTTGCCGCCCAGCAGACCCAGACCCACCACAAGATAGCGTTTTGATTTATCCAGCATATTCCACCTCCGCGCCCAAAGGCCTGATGGCTTCAAAGAAATTCGGCCAGCTCTTCTGCACGGCCTCTGCACCGTCCACCGTGAGGGAAAGCCCGGTGGCAAGGGCCAGCACCGCAAGGCTCATCACCACCCGGTGGTCGTTGTGACCGCAAAGCGGAGCCGCCGGATAATGCAGCCGGTCGGCGCATCCCTGCACCGTGATGGTGCCGCCCTCGCTTTCCACGATGCCGCCCACGGCCCGCAGCTCGGCTTCCATGGCGGCGATGCGGTCGCTTTCCTTCAGGCGCAGCCGGCCGGCATTGCGGATGACCGTGGTGCCCTTGCACAGCAGGCCCAGCACCATCAGCACGGGGCCAAGGTCCGGGCAGTCCGCAAGGTCGATGTCCACCCCGCGCAGGGGTGCTTTTTCAAAGGTGATGCGGTCGCCGGTGCGGGTGAACACCGCGCCGCACCGGCGCAGGATGTCCAGAATGACGGCGTCGCCCTGCAAAGTGTCCGAGGCAAGACCGGTGATGGTCACCCCGCCGCACACCGCGCCCAGCACAGCGGGGAAAGCGGCCTGACTGTAATCACCCTCCACGGTGTAGCCGCAGGGGCGGTACTGCTGCCCGCCCGGCACGGCAAGGGTGGTGGCGTCCAGCCAGCGGCTCTGTACGCCAAAGGCGGCCTGCACGGCGCGGGTCATGTCGATGTAGCTGCGGCTCTCCACCGGTGGGATGAGGTGCAGAGTGCTGTCCCCGGGCAGCAGCGGCAGTGCGAACAGCAGCCCGCTGATGAACTGGCTGGACACATCGCCTGCCAGACGGTAATCCCCGGGGGAAAGGGCACCCTCCACGGTCAGCCCGGCAGCAGACCGCTCAAATCGTAAATTCTGCTCACGATATAACGCTTCGTATACGGATTGCGGGCGCTCCATCAGCCGTCCGCGCCCGGTAAAGGTGACCGGCTGGCCGGTCAGGCTGGCAATGGGGATCAAAAACCGCAGGGTGCTGCCGCTTTCGCAGCAGTCCACCGGGGCGGACAGGGGCAGAAAATGCCCCAGACCTTCCACTACGGCTTCGTCCGCGCCGGTGTCCACCGCTGCGCACAGCTGCCCGGCAGCGGACAGGGTGGCGGAGATGTCCTTGCT
Organism: uncultured Faecalibacterium sp.; assembly: GCA_934513205.1. Taxonomy (GTDB): domain Bacteria; phylum Bacillota; class Clostridia; order Oscillospirales; family Ruminococcaceae; genus Faecalibacterium. The sequence goes on from CAKSWU010000002.1 coordinate 148,541, forward strand.
GAATTCCAGATTCGTGATGCGGCTGCGTCCCTCGGCAAGGGCTGCGCAGAGCACCGCCCGGTGGGCCATGCTCTTGCTGGGCGGTGCTGCGATGGTGCCGCCCACGGGGTGCGCATGATGGATCAGTACAAGCATAGCAAAGTCCTCAAGAGGCCCTGTCGTTTTGCAGGGCATGGTTGTTTTACAGGTCCCGGCCGATGGCCCAAGCCACCTGACGGCACTTTGCCATGGCCTGCGCAAAGGCGTCCGGGGTCAGGCACTGGGCACCATCGCTCCATGCGTGCTGGGGGTCGTAGTGCACCTCCACCTCCAGACCGTCCGCCCCGGCAGCCACGGCGGCGATCATCATGGGCTCCACAAGGTTTGCCTTGCCGGTGGCGTGGCTGGGGTCTACCACGATGGGCAGGTGGGTCTTTTCGTGGATGATGGGCACAGCGGACAGGTCCAGCGTGTTGCGGGTGTATTTTTCAAAGGTGCGGATGCCGCGCTCGCAGAAGATGACCTGCTCGTTGCCGCCTGCCATGATGTACTCGGCACTCATGATCCACTCCTCGATGGTGTTGCACAAACCGCGCTTGAGCAGCACGGGCTTGTGCATCTTGCCCACAGCCTTGAGCAGCTGGAAGTTCTGCATGTTGCGGGCGCCGATCTGCACCACGTCCACATACTCCTCAAACTCCGGGATGCGGTCCTCGCTCATCAGTTCGGAGACGATGGGCAGACCGGTGGCTTCCCGGGCCTTGACCATGTCCAGGATGCCCTCGGTCTCCAGACCCTGAAAAGCGTAGGGAGAGGTGCGGGGCTTGTAGGCACCGCCGCGGAACAGCGTTGCGCCGCCCGCCTTGACCCCCTGCGCGATGCGCAGTGCCTGCTCGGCGTTCTCAATGCTGCAGGGGCCCGCCATCACGGCGATCTTTTCCTTGCTGCCGATCTTCACGCCGCCGCAGTCGATGACCGAGTCTGCGGGGTGGAACAGGCGGTTTGCGCGCTTATAGGGCGCAGACACGCGGGTAACGTTGTCGATCCACGGGTTTGCCAGCACGTCCCGCTCATCGATCTTGGTGGTGTCGCCCACCAGACCGAACACGTTGTAGTCCTTGCCGGTGATGAGGGTCACGTCCAGACCCTGCTTCTCGAATTTATCAACGATCTTTTCCAGCTCCTCTTTGGGAGTGCCTTTTTTGGTGGAGATGATCATAAAAAGCTTCCTTTCCGGTTTGTTTTACATCACGATATGCGCCTTGCTGGAGCCGTCGGTGCGCAGCAGCTGCGCCAGCCAGATGCAGGCGTGCAGATAGCCCTGCGGGCCTTCGCCGATAAAATGGCCCTGACAGCCAAAGGACACCACGTCCGTTTTGCGGAAGGGCTCCCGCTCGTCCGGAGCGTTCAGCATCACTTCCACAGCGGGCACGCCGCACAGCCGCAGCGCGTCCAGAATGGCGACGCTGGTGTGGGCGTAGGAGCCGGGGTCCAGCACGATGCCGTCCACCCGGCCTGCGGCGGACTGGATCTCGTCCACAAGGTCGCCTTCGTGGTTGGACTGGCAGCAGTCGGTCTCGATGCCCAGCTGGTCACAGCCTGCCTGCACGTAGTCCATGATGGCGTTGTAGTCCATCTCCCCGGGCACGCCCGGCTCCGACCAGCGCATCAGGTTGACGTTGGGTCCGTTAAGAATCAAAAATTTCATCCAGTGCCTCCATGGCGGCGTCCAGAGCCTGCTCCGGGGTGCCGGTATTGGGGATGACGGCATCCGCAGCCGCCAGATACAGCGGACGGCGCTGGGCTTCCATGGCCTGCAGCGTCTCCCGGCTGGAGGAGAGCGGCCGTCCGCCGCCCACGGCCAGCGCGTCCACCGGTCGGTCAAGGAACAGCACGATGCCGTTCTGGTGCAGAGCGCGGATGTTTTCGCGCCGCTTCACCAGCCCGCCGCCGCAGGAGATCAGCAGGCGGTTCTCCTTGCCAAACCGCCGGGCGGCGGCAGTCTCCTTTGCGCGGAAGCCCTCCTCGCCCTCGGCGGCAAAGATGTCCGGGATGCTGCGCCCGTCTGCCTTGACCACCTCTTCGTCCAGATCCACGAAAGGGCGGTCCAGCTGTTTTGCCAGCATTCTGCCCAGCGTGGTCTTGCCGCAGGAGGGCATGCCGATGAGAGCGATGTTCAAGGTGTCGCGGCGCAGCGCGGCGGTGATGCGCCGCACTTCGCCCGGGGCGTCCTCAAACTTGCGGCCCAGAAAATATTCGGCGGCGTACACCGCCTGTGCCACCAGCATCTCCAGCCCGCCCACAGCCACCGGCACTCCGGCTTCCTCGGCGCGCAGGACGAGCTCGGTCCTGTCCGGGTTATACACCACGTCCAACACGGCTTCCAGCCCGGGCATGGCGGCAACGTCCAGATTGCACACCCCCACGTTGGGGTACATCCCGGCGGGGGTGGTGTTGATGACGATTTGGGCGCCGCTGGCGGCGGCTTCCGCATAGCTCAGCTCGCCCTGCTCCGGGTCGGGGTTCCGGCTGACCGTCAGCACCCTGGCCGCGCCCTTGTCCAGCGCCACCGCCCGGGTGGTGTTGTGGGTGCCGCCGGTGCCCAGAATGAGCACGGTCCTGCCCGCAAACGCCACGCCATGGGCCTCGCACAGGTGGGCAAAGCCCAGATAGTCGGTGTTGTAGCCGTAGAGCAGGCCGTTTTTGTTCACCACCGTGTTCACCGCGCCGATGGCTTTGGCGCGGGGGTCGATGAAGGTGCAGTATTCCATCACCAGCTTTTTGTAGGGGATGGTCACATTGATGGCCTTGAACTGCCGCCGCTGCAAGAACGCGCGGGCTTCTGCCTCAGTGGGCAGGGGGCACAGCTCGTAGCGGTAGCCGCAGAGCATCTCGTGGATGCGCTTGGAGTAGGAATGCCCCAGCTTGCCGCCGATGAGTCCGTATTCCATCTCAGCACCCCTCCTTCCGGTAGCCGGTGGGGGTGGTCATCCAGCGCTCGCCGTACCGGGCGGTCAGCAGGTCGCCCACCGCAAGGGCGGCGGCGCAGGTCTGCACGATGGCGGCCCGGGGCACGATGCAGGGGTCGTGACGGCCCTGAATGGACAGCTGTGCGTCCTTTTTGGCAATGTAGTCCACCGTGTCCTGCTGCTTGTAGATGCTGGGGGTGGGCTTGACGGCGGTGCGGAACACCACCGGCATCCCGTTGGCGATGCCGCCGTTGATGCCGGCATTGTGGTTGGTGGCGGTGACCACCGCGCCCTCCGCCGTCATGCGGAAGGCGTCGTTCGCCTCGGAGCCGCGCAGCCCGGCAAAGCCGAAGCCGGTGCCGAACTCGATGCCCTTGACCGCCGGGATGGAAAAGGCCAGATGGGCAAGCTGGCTCTCCACGCTGTCAAAGTAGGGCTCGCCAATGCCGGCGGGCAGACCGAGGATGGCGGTTTCCAGCACGCCGCCCACGCTGTCGCCCTCGGCACCGGCGGCGCGGATGGCGGCTTTCATGGGCTCTTCCACGGCGGCATCCAGCACCGCAAAGCCCTCAGGCTTTGCGGCAAGCAGCTCCACCTGCGCCGCAAGGGCGGCGGAGTCATCCAGCGCAAAGGGGGTGTCCGCGAGCCCTGCGCACGCGGCGATGTGGGTGGTGATGTCGATGCCCGCACGGTGCAGCGCACCCAGCACGATGGCACCGCCCGCCACCAGAGCGGCGGTCACCCGGCCGGAAAAGTGCCCGCCGCCCCGGGCGTCCTGAAAGCCGTGGTACTTGGCGTAGGCGGCAAAATCCGCATGACCGGGGCGCAGCAGGTCGGCGGTCTTGGCATAATCGCCGCTGCGGGTGTTCTGATTTTCGATCATCAGAGCAATGGCGGTGCCGGTGGTGTGGCCGTTCATCACGCCGGACAGCAGCTGCACCGCGTCCGCCTCTACCCGGGGGGTGGAAAGACCGTCGCCCCGGGCACGGCGCCTGTCCATGCAGGCGGCCAGAAAGCTCTCGTCCACCGGCACCCCGGCTGCCATGCCGTCCAGCACAGCACCCACGGCGCAGCCGTGGCTCTCGCCGAAGATGGTCAGCGAAAGAGCGCTGCCAAAGGTGTTTTTCATGGCTTATTCCTCCATGCCCAGCAGCGGACGCAGACCCTCCACCGGCAGGGTCTCGGCGCGCCAGCAGCCAAGGCCGGGCACCTTGATGACCGTGATCTGACCTGCCTGCGCCTTTTTGTCGTGCAGCATCTCTGCCAGCACTTTTTCCTTGTCGTAGGTGGTGCGGGTGGGCAGGCCCAGACGGCGGTACACGCCGCGCACCCGCTTTTGCAGTGCCTTGGACTCGATCATGGGCAGCATGCCCAGCGCTACGCACTCGCCGTGGAACAGGCCGGTGGTGCGGCGGCCCTTGATGCCCTTGACGGCTTCGATGCCGTGACCGATGGTGTGACCGAAGTTCAGGGCCTTGCGCATGCCCTGCTCGGTCTCGTCCTGCTCCACGATGCTCTTTTTGAACCGCAGGCTGCGGCAGATGATCTCGCCGATCTGCGCGTCCACATCCCCGCTCTCAAAGATGGAGAACAGCTCCGGGTCTGCCAGCAGGCTGGCCTTGACCGCCTCTGCCAGACCATTGATGAAGTGGCGGCGGGGCAGGGTGGACAAGGTGTCCGGGTCCACGATGACCAGCTTGGGCTGCCAGAAGGCACCCACGATGTTTTTGGTGTCGCCCAGATCCACGGCGGTCTTGCCGCCGATGGAGGAGTCGATCATGGACAGGGTGGTGGTGGGGCAGTTGATGAAGTCGATGCCGCGCATGTAGATGGCGGCGGCAAACCCGGCAAGGTCGCCCACCACGCCGCCGCCCACGGCGACCACAAGATCGCCCCGGCCCATGCCGAAGTCCAGCATCTGCCGCAGAACGGTCTCCAGGATTTTAAAGCTCTTGCTGGCCTCGCCCTGAGGCACCGTGATGATGCGGGCGTCCTTGCACTGGTCCGCCACCATCTGGGCGTACTGCTCCGGCACGCCGCTGTCGGTGACCACCGCCACCCGGCGGTCCAGCCGGGCAAACTGGTACAGATTTTCCAGCGAGCCGCTCTTGACGATGATGTCGTAGCTGCGTTCGCCCAGATTCATGGTCAGCTTGGTTCCGATAAATTCACTCATTTGGTATACACTCCTAACAGCCGCACCGTCCGACAGGTGCGGTCAAGCTCGCGCAGCAGCGCGGCAGTCTCGTCGGCGGTGGGATCGCCCACCAGTTCAACGTAGAAATAATAATCAAAGGGCACATGAGGCAGCGGACGGCTCTTGATGGATTCCATGTCGTAGCCGAACCGGCCGATGATCTGGATCACCTCTGCCAGCTTGCCGGGCTTGTTGTCCAGCGTGAACAGCAGCGAGAACCGATTGCCCGCCGTGGGCTTTTCGCGGCTGAGCACGATGAAGCGGGTGGTGTTGTCGCCATCGGTGTTGATGCGGGGCACCAGCACCTGCAGCCCGTACAGTGCGGCGGTCTCCACGCTGGCAATGGCAGCCTTTGCCGGGTCGCCGCTTTCGGCCACGAACTTTGCCGCCATGGCGGTGTTTGCCATGGCGGAAGCCGGCAGGCCGAACTGCTTAAGGAAGGTCTCGCTCTGGGCAATGGCCTGCTGGTGGCTGTACACATGGCGGATCTGAGAAAGCTGGGTGCCCGGCAGCACCAGAAGGTTTTGGGAGATGGGCAGGTCGTACACGTCCACCACCCACAGTCCCGGGTGATTGTAGCACAGGTCCAGCACGGCGGACACATCCCCCGCGTGGCTGTTCTCAAAGGGCACCACGCCGTGGGCCGCTTCGCCGTGTTCTACGGCTTCGAACACCTCGTCCCATGTGGCGTAGCTCATGGCCTCGGCGTGGGGGAACAGTGCCCGGAGCGCGATGTGGGCAAAGGCACCCTCCACCCCCTGATAGGCGGCGCGGTTGCGGCCCAGCACCTCGGCTTCGTACTGCTTTGCCACGTCCATCATGTTCTGCACATGATCCCGGTAATAGGGCCGCAGGGCGGGGGTGCAGATGCGGGCAGCGGCCTTTTCCAGCACGGCAGCCTCCCGGGCGGCATCGTAGATGGGCAGACCGTGGGCCCGCTTGTATTCGGCAACCTGCAAAACGGCAGCCATCCGCCGCTCAAACAGGGCCGCCAGCTGGGCATCCACCGCGTCGATCTCGGCCCGTGCCTGTTCCAGTGCGTCCATGGGGGTCACATCCTTTTCCTTCATCAGCTTTGTTTGACAGATATGAAGTAAGTATACCATAACCGGGACGGAGAAACAACAAAAGCCCCTGCCTTTCGTGGTGGAGAAAATTTCAAATCAGTCCGGACAGAAAAGACAAAAATTGCAAAGGGACCGCAGGGCGTTCCGGCTCCGGAAGGCTCTGCGGTCCCTGATTCAGCTTTCTTTTCTGGGGAAAACGAAGGGGTCGCGGCGGTACACCGCCACCAGATACGCCGCCATGAAGCACCAGATGACGGGCTCGCACAGAATGACCGCGCTGTAAGCAAAGCGTGGGATGAACACCAGCACAAAGACCACCTTGCCCACCAGTTCGATGACGCTGGAAAACAGCGGCAGCACCTTCTGCCCCAGACTTTGCAGCGCGTACCGGGTGCTCAGCAGAACCCCCAGCACGGCATAGAACGGCGCGTTCCAGCGCAGATAGCGGGCACCATTTTCCAGTACAAGGGGCGCGGTGGAGCCGGACACCAGCTGCACCAGCAAAGGCGCGCCCAGCTGCATCAGCGCCACAGCGGCAGCCATGACCACCATGGAATACAGGTACATGGTGCGCATGCCTTTGCGTACCCGGTCCGGCTGTCCGGCACCCCGGTTCTGGGAGATAAAGGTGGAGCCGGCGTTTGCCATGGAGATCAGCGGCATGTTGGTAAAGGCGAACAGCTTGCGCGCGGCGGTGTGCCCCGCAATGGTCAGGGTGCCCAGACTGTTGATGCCGTACTGCAGCACCACCGACCCGGCAGACACGATGCTGCTCATCAGTCCCATGGAGATGCTCTGGCTGAACAGCTCCCAGTAAAGGTGGCTGCCCACGGACAGATGCTTCTTTTCCGGGATGAGGATGCGCACCCGTGCCAGCACATACAAAACGCACAGCACCACTGAGATGCCCTGCGCAATGACCGTTGCCACGGCTGCGCCCTGCACCCCCATGCCCAGCCCGGCGATGAACCACAGGTCCAGCCCCACGTTCAGCACCGAGCTGATGAGCAGGAACACCAGCGGCATCACGCTGTTGCCGATGGCGCGCAGCAGTCCGGCGCACAGGTTGTACAAAAACATGACGACGACGCCAAGGTCGATGACGATGATGTAGCGGTAGGCGTCCTCTAAGATCTCTGCCGGGGTCTCCAGCAGCTCCAGCAGGGGACGCAGCCCGAAAAAGCCCGCCGTGGTGATGACCACCGAGGAGATCAGCCCGATGACCACCGAGCCGGTCACGGTGCGCTTGAGCAGGTCCTCGTCCTGCGCGCCGTAGGAGCGGGCCGCCACGATGGCAAGGCCGTTGCCGATGCCAATGCCAAAGCCCACCAGCAGTTCATAGATGGACCCGCAGGAGCCGATGGCGGCAAGGGCGGTATCGCCCAGCACGTTGCCTACGATCATGGTGTCCACCGTATTGTACAGCTGCTGGAACAGATTGGAGATCAGGATGGGCAGCATGAACAGCAGCAGGCTTTTCAAAATGGGACCGTGCATCAGGTCCACGTTCAGAACGAACTGTCGGGAATGGGGTCGCGTCTGGGTCATAGGGGTCCTCCGATTGGTGATTTACCGTAAAAAATAACTTTAGTGGAGCTATCTTTTGCGGGCAGCGGGCTCGCCCTCTCCGTCTGCTCGCTGCGTTCGCATCCACCTCTCCCAAAGGGAGAGGCCTTGGCAAAGAGATGCAGTCTGCGTGGACTGCCAAGGGCTCCCACTTTGGGGGAGCTGGCATCGCGTAGCGATGACTGAGAGGGCGAGGTCGTGTATCTTTTTTTGAGACAGCTGTATGGCTTCAACTTTTCTCGTGAAAATGCGGTTGGAGCAGCCTGCAGGCTGCTCCAACCGCATTTTTCATTTTTATAGGGGCTGCTCTTCAAATCCCTTGCCGGTCAGCACGGTCACGGCGGTAAAGCCCGCAGCCTTGAGGGCAGCGGCAGCTTCGTCAAAGCCAAAAGTCAGGCTGGCGGTGTCGTGGGCATCGGAGGTGATGATGACCTTGCCACCCATCTTCTGCCACTCGCCCAGCAGCCACGGGCCGGGGTAGAAGTCCTTGCGGTAGCCGCGGTAGACGCCGCCGGTGTTTACCTCCAGCAGGCAGTCGTTTGCCTTTGCCGCCTGCAGCGCCTTGAGGGCGGCAGCCTTGTAGCGGGGCGACTCCTCGTCAAAGAACTCGCCGCCGGCGTTCAGCTTCTTGATGAGGTCGATGTGCGCCAGAATGTCCGGCTTCAGGGCAGCCACTTTTTCCACCTCGGCAAAGTAGGCTTCCACCGCCGCCAACGGGTCGGCGTCAAAGTCGTCGTTGATGCAGTCCCACAGATCCTGCGGGCGGAAGTCGATCTCATAATACTTGCCGGTGTTCTTGCCGTACAGATGGTGTGCGCTGCCGATCCAGTAATCGTAGCCGGTGCGCTTGTCCTCGCTGAGGATATCCCACTCGATGCCGCACAGGATGTCCACCTTGCCGCGGTACTCGGTCTTGAGCTTGGCAATGGTGGCTTTGTACTGGGCAGTGCGGCTGGGACTCATGCAGTATTCCCGGTCGCGCTGGGTGTAGCTGTGACCGGTGAAACCCAACGTGGTCAGCCCCTGTGCACAGGCGGCGCTTGCCATATCCTGCAGGGTGTTTTTGCCATCGCACATGGTGGAATGGCAATGGACACTGGACTTTCGGTAATCTGCCATAACTGTTTCACTGCATCCTTTCCTGTTTGACCTTGTGGTCAATGACGTGTCGTTTTTCCAGCTCACGGGTCACATCCTCCACCGTGATGCCGGCGCTGACCATCAGCACCAGCACATGATAGGCAAGGTCGCTGATCTCGTAGACTGTTTCGTCCTTGTCCTCTTTTTCGCCCGCAATGATGACCTCGGTGCACTCCTCGCCCACCTTTTTCAGGATCTTTTCCTTGCCCTTTTCAAACAGGTAGGTGGTGTAGCTGCCTGCGGTGGGGGTATCCTTGCGGCCTTTGATGAGGTTATACAGCCCCTGCCAGCTGAACTGCTTCAGCTCCGGGGAGACATATACTTCGTTGAAAAAGCAGCTTTCCGCTCCGGTGTGGCAGGCGGGGCCGTCCTTCACCACCTCTACCACCAGCGCATCGGCGTCGCAGTCGGCGGTGATGGACACCACCCGCTGCACGTTGCCGCTGGTCTCGCCCTTGCGCCAGATCTCCTGACGGCTGCGGCTCCAGAACACGGTGCGCCCCTCGGCAATGGTCAGTGCCAGCGTTTCGGCGTTCATGTAGGCAAGGGTGAGCACCTGCTTTGTGTAGTGATCCTGCACGATGGCGGGGATCAGGCCTTTTTCATCGAATTTCAGTTCCATAACGGTTCTCCCTCCCCGGATGGGGATACTGTGTATTTTATCGGATTCAAGACAAAAATGCAAGGGGTTTATGCGTTTTTACAGCCGCATCTCCACGCCGTTGGCGTTCAGGTACTCCTTCAGCTCCCGGATGCCCAGCAGCTTCTGGTGGAAGATGCCCGCCGCCAGCCCGGCGTCGATGCCCTTGTGGTGGAACAGCTCCAGAAAATCCTCTTTTTTGCCCGCGCCGCCGCTGGCAATGATGGGGATATCCACCCGGGCAGCCACCGCGTCCAGCATTTCAAGGTCGAAGCCGCTGCGCACGCCGTCGGTGTCGATGCTGTTCAGGCATATTTCGCCTGCGCCGTGGGCGGCGCACCAGCTGATCCAGTCCAGCGCATCCCGCCCGGTATCCTCGCGCCCGCCCTTGGCAAACACCCGGAACTGCCCGTTCACCCGCTTCACGTCTGCGGAAAGCACCACGCACTGGTTGCCGTAGCGCTGGGCGGCGGCGGGGATGAGCCCGGGGTCCTTCAACGCACCGGAGTTGACGCTGACCTTATCCGCGCCGCATTTCAGCACCCGATCAAAATCCTCCAGTGTGTTGATGCCGCCGCCCACGGTCAGGGGGATAAAAATTTCTCCCGCCACCCGGGTCAGGATGTCGGTAAAGAGGGCGCGTCCCTCAAAGCTGGCGGTGATATCGTAGAACACCAGCTCGTCCGCCCCGGCGGCGTTGTACAGCCGTGCCATCTCCACCGGGTCGGCTACGTCTTTGATGCCTTCAAAGTTCGTGCCCTTGACTACGCGGCCATTGCGCACATCGAGACAGGGGATAATGCGTTTGGTGATCATATTTTCGATCCTCTCTGTTTAATCCCGTACAAGTTCTACGCAACGTGCAAGATCCAGTGTGCCGGTGTACAGGCTCTTGCCCAGAATCGCCGCTGCCGTGCCCATCTGCTGCAATGCCAGCAGCTCGCCCTCAGAGGAGATGCCGCCGCTGGCGGTAAAGGCCACCCCGGGCACCTGGGCCGCTAATTGGCGGTAAAGGCCAAGGTTTGTGCCCTGCATCGCGCCGTCACAGGCAATGTCGGTGTAGATGATGGCGGTGCAGCCGGCTGCGGCAAGCCGCTTGCAGAAGGCTACGCCCGGCTCGACGCTGACCTCCTTCCAGCCGTGGATGGCCACATAGCCGTCCTTGGCGTCCACGCCCACGGCAATTTTGTCGCCGTATTTTTGCAGCATCCGGGCGGTAAAGGCAAAATCCGTCACCGCCACGCTGCCCAGAATGCAGCGCCCTACCCCGAGGGAAAGATATTTTTCAATGCGCTCCTCAGTGCGGATGCCGCCGCCGACCTCGATGTACAAGCCGCCCTGCTTTGCCAGCGCGGCAATGGTGTCGTAGTTGGAAAGGGTGCCGTCCTTGGCACCGTCCAAGTCCACCACATGAAGATTTTTTGCCCCGGCGGCTACAAAGCTGCGTGCCTGTGCGCAGGGGTCCTGCCCGTAAACGGTCATGCGGTCGTAGTCGCCCTGTGTCAGGCGCACCACCTGCCCGCCGCGCAGGTCAATGGCTGGAAATAGCTGCATACATTATGACCCCTCTCGTGAAAATGCGTTTGGAGCGGCCCGCAGGCCGCGACAAACGCGAAATTAAAAATAATTTTTCCGCTAAATATGCCCAGAGCGCAAGCGGAGGGCATTTAAAATCGTTTTGCTCGGTAACTGAGAGGGCGTGCCCGCTCACAATTCGCTGAACGCCTTGAGGATCCGCAGCCCGGTGTCGCCGCTCTTTTCCGGGTGGAACTGGGTGCCGTACACGTTGCCCGCCCGCACCGCACCGGTGACCGGGATGGAATAATCGCTGACGGCAAGGGTGCTTTCGGCGCAGTTTTTGCCGTAGTAGCTGTGGACGTAGTACACATACTCGCCCTCGCGGATGTAGCGGAACAGGGGGTCGTCCTTTACGATGTGCAAGGCGTTCCAGCCCATCTGCGGCACCTTCAGCCCTTTGTCCGCAAGGTCGGGCCCCAGCGGGCAGACCTCGCCTTTGATAAAGCCCAGCCCGGCGTGCTCGCCGTATTCGTAGCTTTTTTCAAACAGCAGCTGCATCCCAAGGCAGATGCCCAGCAGGGGCTTGTGCTCCGCCTGCTCCTTCAGCACCGGTACAAGGCCGGTGGCGGTAAGCTTTGCCATGGCATCCCCGAATGCGCCCACCCCCGGCAGGATAAGCCGGTCGGCGGCGCGGAGGACATCGGCATCGGCGGTGACCACTGCCTGCAGCCCCAGCTGCTGCAAGCTGGAACGCAGGCTGAACAGGTTGCCCACGCCGTAATCAAGAATGGCGATCATACCAGCAGTCCTTTCGTGGAAGGGATCTCGTCCCGGTGTGCCGCATCGATGCGCACGGCTTCGGCCAGCGCGTGGCCCGCGCCCTTGAAGCAGGCTTCCAGAATGTGGTGGGTGTTCTCGCCCGCAAACTGCACAAAATGGACGGTGGCGGGCACGCTGCGGGCAAAGCCGTACCAGAACTCCTTGGCGCACTCCACGTCAAAATCGCCCACCTTTTCGGTCTGGCAGCGGATGTCCCAGTTCAGGGTGCACCGGCCGGAAAGATCCACCGCGCACAGCACCAGTGCCTCGTCCATGGGCAGGTAGAAGCTGCCGTAGCGGCAGATGCCGCGCATCTCGCCCAGTGCCCGGGCAAAGGCCTGTCCCAGCGCAATGCCCACGTCCTCGGTGGTGTGGTGGTAGTCCACCTGCACATCGCCGTGGCAGGTGAGCACCAGATCAAACCGTCCGTGCCGGGCAAACAGCTCCAGCATGTGGTTCAGAAAGCCGCATCCGGTGTCGATCTCGTAGCGGCCGGTGCCGTCCAGATCAAGGGTCAGCTCGATCTGGGTCTCGTTGGTGCTGCGTTCCAGCGTTACCATGCGCTCTGCCATTGTCACACCTCCAGTATTTTGTCCACGGCGTCCATCAGTGCCTGCATCTGCTCCGGCGTGCCGATGGTGATGCGCAGCCAGTTTTCAATGCGCGGCGCATCGAAATGCCGCACCAGAATGCCATTTTTCTTTAACTTTTTGTATAGCTCGCCGCCGTTTATCCGTTCTGTGCTGGCAAACACAAAGTTTGCGCGGCTGTCCAGTACGGTAAAGCCCCGGTCAGTCAGCTGCTGCATCGTCCATGCGCGGGTGTCCATAATGGCGGCGCGGGTCTTTTCAAAGTAGGCGGTATCCTCCAGTGCAGCCTGCCCGGCCTTCAAAGTCAGGCGGTTGATGTTGTAGGGGTTCAGGCTGAACTTGACCCGGTTCAAATCGGCGATCAGTGCCGCATTGCCCATGGCAAGCCCAAGCCGGGCCCCCGCCAGCTGCCGGGATTTGGAGAAGGTCTGCACCACCAGCAGGTTGTCGTATTGGTCGATCAGGGGCACACAGCTTTCGCCGCCAAAGTCCACATAGGCTTCGTCCACAATGACCACGCTGTCCGGGTTCGATCGCAAAATGCCCTCGATGGCCTCCCGGGGCAGGCACAGCCCGGTGGGGGCGTTGGGGTTTGCGATGACGATGGTCTCGTGCAGGCCGTGGTAATCGGCAGGGTCAAGGGTGAAGTCCTCTTTGAGCGGAATGATGTGGGTGGGGATATGTAGCAGGCTGCACCACACGCCGTAGCAGCCGTAGGTGATGTCCGCAAAGGCCAGTGGGTGGCTCTCGTCACAGAAAGCCCGCAGCGCAAAGAACAGGTTCTCGTCGCTGCCGTTGCCGGGCATGACCTGAGAAGGCTGCAGGCCGAAATGCGCCGCCGCCGTGCGCAGCAGCTGGGCACAGGCGGGGTCGGAGTAAAGGCGCAGCTTTTCCACCTCGGCTTCGCTCACGGCTGCCACCACCCGGGGGGACGGCAGATAGGGGCTTTCGTTGGTGTTCAGTTTGATGTACTGCTGATCCTGCGGCTGCTCCCCGGGCGTGTAGGGGGTAACAGCGGACAGGGCAGGGGAAAGAAAACGGCTCATAATGGTTTCCTCTTACTTCTCATACCGGATGGTCACGCTGCGGGCGTGGGCGTGCAGACCCTCGCGCTCGGCAAAGTCTGCAATGCGGGGCGCAACGGCTTCCAGCGCGTCCCGGGTGTAGTAGATGAAGCTGGACTTCTTGACGAAATCGTCCACGCCCAGCGGGCTGGAAAAGCGTGCGGTGCCGCTGGTGGGCAGGGTGTGGTTGGGGCCTGCAAAGTAATCGCCCAGCGCCTCCGGCACGTTGCGGCCAAGGAAGATGCTGCCCGCGTTGCGGATCTCGTTCAGCACGCCGAAGGGGTCCTCCACGCAGACCTCCAAGTGCTCCGGCGCGATGATGTTGCAGGCCTCAATGGCCTTGTGCAGGTCGGTGCAGAGGATGATCTTGCCGTTGTCGTCCACGCTGGCGCGGGCAATGGCGGCGCGGGGCAGCTGCGGAATTTGTACCTCCAGTTCTGCCTGTACCGCCTTGGCAAGGTCTGCGCTGTCGGTGACAAGCACCGGGCTTGCCAGCCTGTCGTGCTCGGCCTGACTTAACAGGTCTGCCGCCACCCACGCAGGGTTGCAGCTGCCGTCTGCCAGCACCAGAATTTCGCTGGGGCCTGCGATCATATCAATGCCCACCTTGCCGAACACCTTGCGCTTGGCGGTGGCAACGTAGATGTTGCCGGGGCCAACGATCTTATCCACCGCCGGGATGCTCTGGGTGCCGTAGGCCAGCGCCGCCACAGCCTGTGCGCCGCCGGTCTTGAAAATTTTGGTCACTCCGGCGGTGGCGGCAGCGGCCAGAATGACCGGGTTCACCTTGCCGTCCTTCCCGGCGGGGGTGGTCATCACGATCTCGGACACCCCTGCCACCTTGGCGGGGATGACGTCCATGAGCACGGTGGAAGGGTACGCCGCCGTGCCGCCGGGCACATAGACGCCCGCTTTTTCAATGGGGGTGTATTTCTGCCCCAGTACGATGCCGGGGCGGTCGTTCATCACAAAATTCTTGTGCACCTGCTGGCGGTGGAACTGCTCGATGTTCTCCGCCGCCTGCCGCAGGGTCTCGAGGAAATAGGGGTCCATGCCCGCAAAGGCTTCGTCGATCTCGGCCTGCGTCACCTGTAAATTTTCGATCGTTGCACCGTCAAATTTCAGGGCGTAGTCCTTCAGGGCGTCGTCGCCCCGGGCGCGCACGTCCGCAATGATGGCGTCCACCACGTCCTCCACGTTCTTTTCGGCGCGGATGTCCCGGTTCAGAATTTCCTCCGGTTTCAGCTCGTCAAAATTATACAGCTTGATCATTTCTCTTCCTCCTGCTTGTGCAAGGTGTCGCGCAGCTTTTCCAGCATGGTGTCCATCTGCCGGTGCTTGAACTGGTAGCTGGCCTTGTTGGCGATGAACCGCGCCGAGATGGGCATGAACTCGGTGACCACCTGCAGGCCGTTCTCCCGCAGGGTGGTGCCGGTCTCCACAATGTCCACGATGACGTCCGAAAGCCCGAGGATGGGTGCCAGCTCGATGGAGCCGTTCAGCTTGATGATGTCGATATCCCGCCCCATGGAGGCGTAGTAGCGCTTTGCAATGTTGACGAACTTGGTCGCCACCCGCACCGGGCGGCTGGGGTCGTCCTGGTAGCCCGCCGGGGCGGCTACGCACATCCGGCAGCGGCCAAGGCCGGTGTCCAGCAGCTCGTACACGTCGGCGGCGGCTTCGGTCAGGATATCCTTGCCCACGATGCCCACATCGGCAGCGCCGTGCTCCACATAGATGGCCACGTCGCTGGGCTTGACCAGAAAATACCGGATGCCCGCCGCCGGGTTCTCCACCACCAGCTTGCGGGTGGCGTTGTAGTCCTCCGGGCAGCCGTAGCCGATGCCCGCCAGCAGATTATACACCTTGTCGCCCAGCCGCCCCTTGGGCAGCGCCACGTTCAGCATCACCTTGCCGGTGTCCTGATGCTGCACCGGCGGCATCGCGTTCAGCCGGTCCAGCTCGTCCAGATACACCGCAAAGCCGATAGCACCCGCCCCGGGGGTGAACTTTTGCAGCAGCAGGTCGTACCGTCCGCCCTTCAGCAGCGGGCGGGGCAGGGCTTTGAGATAGCCCTGAAACACAAGGCCGTTGTAGTATTCCATCTCACCGGCTAAGGTCAGGTCTAACCGGATGCTGCCGCCCGCCTGTCCCAGCGTGGGCGCCAGGGCGGTCAGCTCTGCCACGGCGGCGGTCATGGCGGGGTTGCGGCAGAGCGCCGCCGCCTTGGAAAGGGTGGCGGCATAGCTGCCGGAAAGTTCCAGCACTCCGCACAAGGCGTCTGCCGCGGTTTCGGAAAGCCCCGCAGAAAGCGCGGCGGCGCGCAGCTCGTGGGCGTTTTTCTGCCGCAGCTTTTCCAGCAGCTGCGCCCGGGCGGCTTCCGGCACGCCCAGCGCATCGAACAGGCCGAACAGGTAGCCCATGTGGCTGACCTCCAGCACCCACTCTGCGCCCAGCGCCGCCAGCGACTGCGCCGCCAGACACACCGCCTGCTGCACCTCGGCTTCGCCCACAGCGCCCAGCAGTTCCAGACCCATCTGGGAGATCTCTTTAAAGGTGTGGCTTTCGGCAGAGGGACGATAGACGTTCTCGTGGTAGTAGTACCGCAGCGTCTCACCCGGGGCGGGCTGCGCCGTCTTGGCGATGGACAGGGTCACGTCCGGCTTGAGCGCCAGCAGACGGCCGTCGAGGTCGGTAAAGGTGATGACCTGCTCCGACGACAGAAAGCTGCGGTTGGCCTGATACAGGCTGTACTCCTCGAACCGTCCCATGTGGTACTTACGGCAGCCTGCCGTCTCGTACAGGCTGCGCAGCGCAAAGGAGGCCCGCTCCTTTGGCTGCAGATGCTCCAGACTGAACTCCATTTCGCTCCCTCGTTTCCTTTCCCTTGTTTCTTTCCCTGCACCGGCACATTCCGGCGTCTCTATACACAAAAACATCCGGCGCGGCATCCTCCGCACCATAGAATGAAAGGTTTCTGTCTTTATTTTACTTTATCGGGGTAAAGTTGTAAAGCGTGAAAGTGACCGTGATTTCCCGCTTCATCTTACAATTTTTCGGTGCGTTTGTACAGAAAGGCGAAAATGTTTCATAAAAAAGGGCAAACAGGTGACGGATGGCAAACAAAAAGGAGCAGCCGCTCCCCGGTTTACACCAAGGAAACGGCGGCTCCGTCTCTATCCTGTTTCTTTTACTGTGGCATTGCGCCGTAGCCGGAGTCGCTGTAGACCAAGATCCCGCTCAGCAGCTCTCCGGTCTCCTGATTGACCGTTGCGGACGCCACCAGCGTCCCGTTTACCCCGATCATCACATTGACCGTCCAGCAGCCGCCGCCTTCCCAGTAGCTGCTGCTCTGCACATACTGCAGGTCCAGCCCTTCCGGTACGCCCAGTGATGCTGCCAGCTCCTGCAGCTGCGCTGCGGAAAGCCCCCCTGCCGGGGCCGACTGCTGCGGCGTCTCCGCCGGGGCGGCCGTCCCGCCTGCCGGTGTCCCGGCCGTACCGCTCAGCGATACGCGGGAGGTCTCTACCAGAGATCCTTCTATATTTTCGTAGGTGACCCGGTCATCCAGATCTTCCGCCGTCACAGTATTTTCCGACGTTTTCTCCGGCGGCCCGTCCAGCGCCATGGATGATGTATAGCTGCCGTTGGAAACGCCAAACAGGTACCACCGGTATTCACTGCCCGGATAGCCTACCACAAAATCCAGGAAGGTATTTTTGCCCAGCGTGATCAGGTTATTGGAAAAATCGGTCTGTTCGGGGCCGGTCATCTCCGCCGGGGCACCGATCGCGTTTTCAGCGGTGTTGAACGCCTCGACCTGCCCGTCCGAATGGATGAAATACAGTTTCAGCTGCGTCCAGCCCTGGCTTTCCGCACTCCAGATGCCAAAAAAGCCAAAGGCTTCCCGCTTGCCGTCGCCATCATAATCACTCACGATCACATAGCGCCTGCAGCCCGCATACTTGCTGTCTGCCGGCACTGCATCCAGGATGGCCTGAAAATCAATTTCTTTTTCTTCCGTCTCCGGCTCGCTTGCCGGATCTTCCAGGCTGGCAGAGACCGCTTCCGCCTCGTCCTGCTGTGCCTCTTCCGCCGTGTCCACTCCGGATTTTGCGGAGCAGCCTGCAAACAGGCACGCCGCCAGCAGTGCTGCCGCAAACAGACACAGCCGTTTTTTCCACCGGGTATTCTTCATTTCTGATCTCCTCCCTTTGCCGTAGGGCAAATTTCTTGGTGCCTTCATAGTACCCCGCTATGCTGGCGCTGTCAACCCAAAAACGCAGCGGTTTGTGTAAAACCGCCGCGTTTTTCTTTGTTTTATGATGTCAGCCCAGCAGCTCCAGCACACCGGCCTTGGGGCGTGCGCCCACAGCCTGACGCACCATTTTGCCCAGCTCGAACCTCAGACGGGCACTTTATTGCCAAAAATGAACCGTCGCGGTTCTTCTCTGTAACCGCGCGGCCGATCTTTTGACATGATCTGGAGAAGCGCTGACCACATTTACAGCCAGCGCCGTTCTGTTTCTTATATTGTGGCAGCAGCGTGGGTTTTTGCCCGGGTAAACAGAGCGTTGATTGTGTTTTATTCTGCCTTATGCTATGCTTTTTCCAAGGGAGTTGATAAAATGGATGCCAGGATCTTCGGGACTTATCTGAGCCGGATGCGCAAAGCACAGGGGCTGACACAGGCTGAACTGGCGGAACAGCTGCACGTTACCGACAAGGCGGTCAGCCGCTGGGAGCGGGGCATCGGTCTGCCGGATATCAACACACTGGAACCGCTGGCAGATGCGTTGGGGTTGACACTTGCCGACCTGATGCATTGCCGCGTTCCGGAAGAAGCCGATGCCGCACCGACCATCCAGCTGGAAGATTTCTTTACCATGCTGCGCCGACAACACACCGTAGATTGGCATTCTGTGCGCACCGCTCTGCTTGGGCTGAGCATTGCACTTGCCGTGTGGGGTGTTTTGGCCTGTCCCGGCAGGATCGCTGTGCACTGGCGTGGTCTCGGCGATGGTTCTTTTCAGGCAGACGGCTGGATGCCCTCTTTCGTCATTTTCCCAGTGTATGCAGGCATTGAATTTTTATCGCTGGAGATCTGGAACAGTTTTGAACAGACGGGCTATTATCGCCGCTGGGGTGAGATCAACCTTTTTATCATTCACGCCATGTCCTTCGGTACACGCTCTGCCAGATGGATGAGGGGTGTACTGGATCTTCTGTTTTTCTTTTGTTTTGGTTTTGTGGTTCCATTTGCAGAAGCGTGTATGATTTTTTTGAATTGATGCCGCCATTTCCGTAAAAAGGGTACAGCGGAACGCCCGCAGGCGTTCCGCTGTACCCTTTTTTAGAACAATAATTTAGCCCAGCAGGTCCAGCACGCTGGCCTTGGGGCGGGCCCCCACGGCCTGACGCACCAGCTTGCCCTGCTCGAACACCAGCAGGGTGGGGATGCTCATCACGCCGAACTGGCCTGCCAGCTCCGGCTGCTCGTCCACGTTCACCTTGCCCACCTTTACATCGGTGCGCTCCTCGGCCACCTCGTCCACCACGGGGCTGAGCATCCGGCAGGGACCGCACCAGCTGGCCCAGAAGTCCAGCAGAACGGGCTTTTCGCTGTGGAGCACCTCCTGCGCAAAATTTTCCTTCGTGATCGTAACAACTGCCATATTTCTACCTCCTGAAAGGGTTCGTTCGTGGTTGTTCTTATGGCATCAGTATACCCCATGCGCCGCCGCTTTTCCGTAACAGAGTCACATTGGGCGCAAAAAAGCCCGGGGCAGGAAGAAAGAATACTGCTCCGGGCGGGGAATGGTTATTCTATTGCGGCTTCAGGGTCAGATCTCCTGCATGGCGTTCTTGCCTGCAACGTAGCCGTAGTACATGGCCATGGAATGGCTGACGCCCTTCAGGCCGATGGGGTACTCGGTGGCAAAGCGGTTGCCCTGCACGTTGCCTGCCACATACAGGCCGGGGATCACGTTGCGGTCGGCGTCGAAGGTGTGGCAGTTCTCGTCGCTTTCCAGACCGCCGATGCAGACCAGCAGCAGGGCGGTGGTGAACTTGTCGGCGTAGAAGGGGCCGTTCTCCACAGCCCACATCCGGGATGCAGGCTTGTGGAAGTCCTCATCGTAGCCGTCCTTGGCCAGCTGGTTGTAGCGCTGGATGGACTCCAGAGCAGTCTGCTGGGCAGCGGTGTCGTCCGGGTAGATCTTTGCCACCAGCTCTTCCAGCGTGTCGGCCTTGACGGCACGGCCGTCGGCCACGGCTGCTTCCAGCTGATAGGGGCTCTTGTAGTTGCGGTAGGTGGTGTTGTTCTTGGGGCCCTCTGCCTCGCTGGCGTAGTCCTCGAAGTAGCAGGCGCCGCCGTGGGCTGCGGGCATGTAGGGCAGCTGCTGGGGCCAGTTGGAGTCGAAGATCTGCCAGCTCTCACGGTTCTTCTGCAGCTCGATCTGGTTTTCCAGCTGCTGGCCGGGCAGGTCCTCGTTCATGAAGCGCTTGCCGTTCAGATCCAGATTCAAAAAGCCTGCATTGCCCATGACGCCCACACCGGACAGGTCGGCACCGCCGCCCATATGGTGGATCATGGGTGCGTGGCTCTGCTGCACCTGAGCGCCTGCCCACATGCCCAGCTGGATGCCGTCGCCCTGATTGGTGAAGCTGCCCTCCACGTCCACGTTGGTGAACAGGCACTGGATGTTGTTCTCGATGACCTCCGGGCAGAAATGCTGCAGCATCTTGGTGTTCTGGGAGTAATCGCCGGTGGACAGGATGACGCCCTTAGCGGCGTTGCACTTGATGTACTCACCGGTGGCGGCATCGCGGGCATACAGGCCCACGCAGCGGCCGTCCTCCATGATGAGCTTTTCCACAAAGCAGCCGTAGAAGGTGTCCACGTTGCCGGTGTCAACGGCCTTCTGCATGTTGGCATTGACGGTGACGGACTGGTTGGGCAGGAACTCCACAGAGGTGGGGTAGCAGGGGAAGCGCTCCTGCTTCCAGTCGTAGTTCTCGGGCAGGGGGTAGAAAATGGGGATCAGGAAGTTGTTTGCGTTCTCGTCGGGGATGGCGCTGCGGGTGGTCTCGGCGTAGTACAGATCCGGGTTTGCTTCCACCCACCAGTCAAAGGTCTCGCCGATGTTGTGGGCCCACTTGCTCATAATGGAGCGCTTGCAGCGGTAGGTGCTTTCCACCATGTGAGAATCCACGATCTCGTCGATCTGCTCGCGGGTCCAGGTGTTGCGGCCCCACTTGGCCTGCACCTTGCCGTTGATGACGGCATACTCGCCGCTGCGGCACTGGGGGCCGTCAGCCTTTTCAAAGGCTGCCACCTTGCCGCCGTCCTCGGCGATGCTGCGCACAGCTGCCACACCGGCAACGCCGCAGCCCACCACGGCCACATCCACGTCCACGGTCTTGGTGACCTTGCTCTCGTCGATCTCCGGCTCGGTGCCCAGCCAGTCCTCATCGGAGGAGGCGGAGCTGTCTGCGCCGTCTGCCTTGA
Organism: uncultured Faecalibacterium sp.; assembly: GCA_934513205.1. Classification (GTDB taxonomy): domain Bacteria; phylum Bacillota; class Clostridia; order Oscillospirales; family Ruminococcaceae; genus Faecalibacterium. The sequence goes on from CAKSWU010000002.1 coordinate 169,600, forward strand.
CGCCCATGGCCTGCTCGATGCAGCTTGCAGCCGCCTTCTTGACGGCATTGGTGGTGACGGTGGCGCCGGAGATGTTGTCGATCTCGGCGTTCTGGGCGGTCATCAGCGCCTCCTGCAGGCTGGGTGCAGCCACACCGCCGATGCTCTCGGTCTCGTTGGAAGCATCTACCACCACCTCGGTGATGGCGGTCTCGCTGAAGGTCATGGTCACCTTCACTTCACCGATGCCGGTGGCAGTGCCGGTGTAGGTGCCGGGGGTGTAGATGGCATCACCGGAAGCGGCGGTGCTGGAAGAAGCTGCGGAGGTGCAGGCAGCCAGTGCACCGGCGGTGACGCCGCTCATGGCGGCAGCGGCGGCGACCTTCAAAAAGCCTTTGCGGGAGATCTTTTCCATTTGGATTTCCTCTTTCTTCTCATCATTTTCTCTTCGTCTCTGCGGGAGTTTTTTCCGCGCTGCACTTAGTATAAAATATAACGAAGTGAAAGGGAAACAAAAAAATTTTGACACGCCAATAAAAAGTATTTATAACTGCTTCCCGCCATGCTATACTGAGGGCAGACGGATCTTCCTCTGCACAGAAAGGAGCTTTTTTTCGGATGAACGACCACCAGCTGCTGTGTTTTCTCACCGTGAGCCGGACGCTGAATTTTACCACAGCCGCCCGGGAACTGTACTGCACGCAGCCTGCCCTCAGCTACCAGATCCGCAGTCTGGAAAAGGAACTGGATCTGACCCTGTTTGAGCGCAGCACCACCCGCGTGGCGCTGACCGAAGCAGGCCGGGCCTTTGTGCCGCAGGCGGAGGCGATCTACCGCAGCATCCTGAACGCCCGCACCGCACTGAAAGGCTTTGCCCGGCGGCACACACTGACCCTGCGCCTGCCGCCGGTGCTGCTGCAGCGGGACCCCATTTATCCCATTCTGATGGCACGGCTGCATGCCGCACTGCCGGGATATGAGTTTGTGGTGGACACTCGGCCCGTGTCACGCAACCCCCACGAAATGCTCTGCAGCGAGGCAGACGCAGCCCTCTATCTGCCCTTTGGGCCGCTGCAGCCGGAGATCCAGAGCATCCCCATCCTGCACAACACCTTTTACCTGATCGTATCGCCGGAGCACCCGCTCACAGGGCGCGGCACTCTGGCGTTGGCCGATCTTGCCGGACAGCAGCTGTTTTATGAGCCGCTGTATCAGGAAATGGTGGATCTTGCCGCTGCTCAGCCCGGTCTGCCGTTTTCCGCACCAAGCTGGCGCATGGTGGAAAACTACGAGTGCGTTTACAACGATCTGCTTGCCGGGCGCGGCATGTTTTTGTGTCCGATGAAGTATCCGGCCTTTCCGGCGGCGTGGTATCTGCCGCTGCAATTGCCCTTGCCGGACACCTGTCTGTTGACTCTGCGGGATGACCCGCGCCCTGAGATCCAACAGCTGCGGGAGGTGTTCACCGCTGTATATGCCAGCCGTGCAAAGCTGCTTGGCGAGGAATAAACGCAAAAAGGGGCTGCTGCACGTCGTTTGGAACGAACATGCAGCAGCCCCTCGGCTCTTATGATATTCCGACTGCTTTATTTGCCCAGCATCTCGTGGGCGGTCTTGCAGATGGTGGCGGCGTCCAGACCGTACTCCTTCAGCAGGTCCCATGCGGGGCCGGAGCAGCCGAACACGTCCTGCACGCCCACACGGCGCACAGGGGTGGGCAGCTTTTCGCTCAGCACGGCGCAGACGGCCTCCCCCAGACCGCCGATGACGTTGTGCTCCTCGGCGGTGATGACCTTACCGCACTCGCGGGCAGCCTTGAGGACGATCTCCTCATCCAGAGGTTTGATGGTGTGGATGTTGATGACCCGGGCGTGGATGCCTTCAGCAGCCAGCTGCTCGGCAGCCAGACGGGCCTCGTTGACCATCAGGCCGGTGGCGATGATGGCAATGTCGCTGCCATCGGTGATCTGCTCGCCCTTGCCGATCTCAAAGTGATAGTTGTCGGCATCGTGGAACACCGGCACAGCCAGACGACCGAAGCGCAGGTAGACAGGGCCTTCCATTTCGTAGGCGGCACGCACAGCGGCGCGGGCCTCCACGTCATCGGCAGGGCAGATGACGGTCATGCCGGGGATGCTGCGCATGAGGGCAAAGTCCTCGCAGCACTGATGGGATGCACCGTCCTCACCCACCGAGATGCCGCCGTGGGTGGCACCGATCTTCACGTTCAGGTGGGGGTAGCCGATGGAGTTGCGCACCTGCTCAAAGGCACGGCCGGCGGCAAACATGGCAAAGCTGGAAACAAAGGGCACATAGCCCATGGTGGACAGGCCGGCGGCCACGCCCATCATGTTGCCCTCGGCAATGCCGCAGTCAAAGTGGCGGTCCGGGTAAGCCTTGCGGAACATGCCGGTCTTGGTGGCAGCGGCAAGGTCTGCGTCCAGCACCACCAGATCCTCGTGGCCCTCTGCGGCCAGCTCCTTCAGGGTGTTGCCGTAGCTTTCACGGGTAGCGATCTTCTTCACATCTGCCATCTTACTTGTCCTCCTGTTCCAGCGCGGCATAGGCTGCGTTCAGCTCGTTCATGGCCACCTGATACTCGTCGTCGTTGGGGCCCTTGCCGTGCCAGTCCACAGAGTTGGTCATAAAGGAGACGCCCGTGCCCTTGACGGTGTCCATGATGATGCAGGTGGGCTTTTCGGTCTCGGCGTGGAACGCCTTCAGGGCAGCTTCAATCTGGTCAAAGTCGTGACCGTTGATGGTCAGCACATTGAAGTTGAATGCCTTCAGCTTTTCTTCCAGCGGGGCGCTGCTCATGACCTGCTCGGTGGAACCGTCGATCTGCAGGCCGTTGCGGTCCAGAAAAACGCACAGGTTGGACAGGCCGTAGTGGGCGGCAAACATGAAAGCCTCCCAGCACTCGCCCTCTTCCACCTCGCCATCGCCCACGATGGTGTAGACGTTGATGGGCTTGCCGGCGTGCTTTGCGCCCAGCGCCATGCCGCAGGCGGCAGAGACGCCCTGCCCCAGACTGCCGGTGGACATATCCACGCCCGGGGTCTCGTTCATATTGGGGTGGCCCTGCAGATAGCTGCCGATCTTGCGCAGGGTCTTGAGATCTTCCACCGGGAAGTAGCCGCGCTCTGCCAGCGCTGCGTACAGCGCCGGGGCAGCATGGCCCTTGGACAGCACCAGACGGTCGCGGTCGGCCTTCCTGGGCTCCTTGGGATCAATGTTCATTTCCACGAAATAGAGGTAGCTCAGCAGCTCGGCGATGTCCAGACTGCCGCCCGGATGACCGCACTTTGCACTGTGCGTGCCCTCGATCACGCCCATGCGGATGCGGCAGGCGTGCTTTGCCAGGGTGAGTTTTTCTGCATTTGTCATGATGGTCCTCCCGTATGAACCTCAGATTTGCATTTGTTCAAAAAAGCTTTTCGTCAGCGCCGCGGCAGCCTTGCTGCCCGCAGCGCGCTCTTTTTCAAGTTTATATTATCTATTCTCTGCAAAAACGTCAAGCTTCTTCATGCAAAATGTACACTCGTAAGGAAATTTTCGCGGAAATTTGCCGCTTTTTGGTGAAATTGCAGGCTTTTTTCGGCTGCTTGACAGGGTGTGGGGGATTTGTTATAATCTTGTCGAAAAATCTCGGCACGGAGCCGGGTGTGCGGACAGCAGTCCGTTTCCTTTCTGCGGCACGGTCCGCAGCGGGGGGAAAATGCCCCGGCGGGGCGTTCTCCCCATCCTGTTTTTTACAGACGCCATGAAGGGGTCTGCTTTTGGTGCGAACACCGGAAGCAGGCCCCTTTTTTGCGCAAAGGAGGAACCATTGATGAAGGATCGCTCTCATTCCCCTGCGCGGCAGCTGGTGCTGGCTGCGCTGTTTCTGGCATTGGCTTTTGTACTGCCGCTGCTCACCGGTCAGCTGCAGCAGGTCGGCAGCATGCTCTGCCCCATGCATTTCCCGGTGCTGCTGTGCGGCTTTGTTCTGGGCGGGCCGTGGGGCTTTGCGGTAGGCTTTGCCGCTCCGTTGCTGCGCTCGGTGCTGTTCGGCATGCCGCCCATGTTCCCGGTAGCCATCGCCATGGCGTTTGAGCTGGCAGTCTACGGCCTTGTGTCCGGCGTAGTCTGGCGCAGAGTCCGGCACACCCTGCCCATGATGTACACCGCTCTTGTCACCGCCATGGTGGCGGGACGTCTGGTGTGGGGTGCCGTGCGGTTTGTGCTGGCGGGCCTTGTCGGCGGAAGTTTCCCCTTCAGTGCCTTTTTGTCCGGGGCGCTGTTCACGGCGGTGCCGGGCATCATCGCCCAGCTGATCCTCATCCCGCTGATCCTTGTGGCTTTGCAGAAGGCAAAGGTCATCGACTGAGTTCCCGATACGCAAAAAGGGCTGTTGCCAAGAACTCCCTCAGTCACGGCTTCGCCGCGCCAGCTCCCTCACGGAGGGAGCCTGACATGACGGTAAGCTGTGAAGCCTCCCTCATTGAGGGAGGTGGCATCGCGTAAGCGATGCCGGAAGGAGTTTGGCAACAGCCCTTTTCTATATTTTTCAGTTCTTCTTCCCGGTCAGAAACTCCGGCAGAGCCTTGCCCTCCTTGCGCCACTGATGGTACTCGGCGGTGGCAGCGAACTCCACGTCACCGGCAGAGTTCAGGGCCGTTTCCACCGAGTCCTGCACAACGCCGATGATGAAGCCCACGCCCACCATCTGCATGGCGACATCGTTGGAAATGGCGAACAGGGAGCAGGCCATGGGGATCAGCAGCAGGGAGCCGCCGGCCACGCCGGAAGCACCGCAGGCACCCAGAGCGCTCATGGCGCTCAGCACGATGGCTGCAGGCAGAGACACCTGAATGCCCAGCGTGTTGGCAGCAGCCAGCGTCATAATGGTGATGGTGATGGCGGCGCCGTCCATGTTGATGGTGGCACCCAGCGGGATGGACACAGAATACATGTCCTTGTCCAGACCCAGCTTTTCACACAGGGCCATGTTCACCGGGATGTTGGCGGCAGAGCTGCGGGTGAAGAAGGCGGTCAGGCCGGATTCCTTCAGGCAGCGGAACACCAGCGGGTACGGGTTGCAGCCCAGATAGAGGAACATGATGAGGGGGGAGACGACCAGAGCCATGAACAGCATGGTGCCCACCAGCAGAGCCAGCAGCTTGCCGTACTGGGTAAAGATGGCAAGGCCGTTGCCGGAAACGTTGGTGTAGACCAGACCCATGATGCCGAAGGGTGCCAGATTGATGATCCAGCGCACGATCTGGGAGACCGCATCGGCAGTGTCTGCCAGAAAAGCCTTGGTGCTCCCGGTGCCGATCTTCTTCATGGCCACGCCGAACATGCAGGCCCAGAACAGGATGCCAATGTAGTTGCCGTTCATAATGGCGCTGACCGGGTTTGCCACAAAGTTGGTCAGCAGGGTGCCCATGACTTCGCCCAGACCCTGCGGAACAACGTCCGACTGGGCGGCGTCTGCCAGCAGCACCGTGACCGGGAACATAAAGCTGGCCACCACTGCGATGGCGGCAGCCAGAAAGGTGGTGAGCATGTACAGCCAGATGACGGTGCCGAAGCGGCGGTCCAGCTTGGACGAGCCCTGTGCCAGCGCACTTGCCACGATGACGAACACCAGCACCGGGGCAATGCCCTTCAGGGCACCCACGAACAGGCTGCCCAGTTCACCCACCCAGCCAGCACCGGGGGCCGCCAGAGCCAGCACCGCACCAACGATCAGACCGATCAGGATGCGAACGATCAGACTGATGCCGTTGTAGCGGGCAACGGCCTTGTTCAACGTTTTCATATCAATACACTCCTCTTTTCCTGTACGCCCACTGCGCACAACTTTCTGCTTTCCACGCGGAGACAGGTGTTATTATAGCACACACAGAGGAAAAATGAAAGCATTTTCAAACATTTTTTGTTCACAAAATTCCGGTTTCCCCCTTTTGTGTTGATTTTTCGACTTTAACTGTATTTGGAGCACGGACAGTTCTGGCTGCGCGGCATGAAAAAAGCCTGCGCCGCACCCCGGAAAAAAGGGGATGCGCGCAGGCAGCAGGTCCGCACTCAGCCCAGCGGCTGGGTCGCGGCAAGTTTCTGGTAGGCGTAGCGGGGGGAACCATCTGCCACATGGATGACGCCGCAGCGGGTGAATCCATTCTGTTCCAGCAGATGTTGCATGATCTTGTTGTCGGCATGGGTGTCCGCCCGCAGGCTCTGGCAGTGCTCCAGACTCCAGTCCAGCACGGCCTTGCCCACGCCCTTCTGTTTGCCGGCCGATGCCAGACGGTGCACCGTGCCGTAGGGCAGGGTATCGTCCAGCCACTTGCCGTCCTCCAGGACGGCATAGGTCGGGTCCTCGCCCAGAATAAAGGCAAAGACCGCTTCGATCTGACCATTGACCACATAGAGGAACAGCCGGTTCGAGTCGATGTCCTCTTCCAGCATCCCCTGCGGGGGATAATCGCTGCCCCACTGGGCCGGGTTGCCCGACTCCCGCATCCGCTCACGCGCATGGGCGTAGATCTTCAGGATCTGCGGCAGATCCCCTCTGACTGCACCACGAAACATTCATTCCACCTCTTTCAAAGACGCTGCGCCCTGTCGGCACAGCACCGGAGAATACCGTTATTGTACTACATTCTGCCATAAAAATCCAGTTTCTGCATCAAACTGTCGAAAAAATGACGCAAACGGCAAAACAAGAGCCTGCTGCACAGCATGGATGCAGCAGGCTCTTAGGCAGAAGGCTCTGTCACAGAAATGCGGGCGTCACGCGCTGACCCGGGGACGGGTGCGCTCCAGACGGTACTCCCGGGGGCTCAGGCCGTAGCGCTCGTGGAACAGCCGGTAGAAGTAGCTGGTGTTCTCGTAGCCCACCAGCGTGATGATCTGCTGGATGTTCATGTCGCTGCGGCGCAGCAGCCGGGCAGCGGTCTCCATGCGGTGCTTTTGCAGCAGTTCCTTGTAGGTGCGCCCGGTCTCGGCCCGCACGCACTCGCTGACGTATGCCAGCGAGACGCCGTAGGCTCTTGCCACGTTGGACAGGCTGGCTTCCCGGTAATTCTGGCTGATCTCGTTCAATGCCGCCTGCACCAGTGCTTCCCGGCTGACCGTCTCGGTGCGGGGCTGCGGCGTAAATTTCTGGATCTGTTCCATAGCGTTTTCCTCCATAAAGGGTGCGGCAGGCGGGGACAGGGGGAAGTCGGACACCTGCCGCACATGGATCACAGGTCGTTCGGACCTTGTACCCTTAATACGGGCCATCCCCACGGAATATTGCAGAAAGCTAAAAAATTTTTGTTATTTTCCGTCCCACAGAAAAAGGCCGCTTCCGCGCGGGGCAGAAACGGCCTTTTTCAGGAGAAATAGAGAAAACACGAACCCTCAAAAATGAGGAAGGAAAATGCTCAGAACATGCTTTCGTCTTTGTAGCGTCCGGTGCGCACGAACTGCACCCACTCCGCGACGTTCACGGCGTGGTCGCCGATGCGCTCCAGATATTTGATGACCATCAGCAGGTCCAGCGCGGCGTCCACCTTGGCGGGGGCGGCGGCGATCTCCTGCGCCAGCGTGCGCTTGATGGCGTTGAAGTCATAGTCCACCTCGTCATCGGCTTCGATCACCTTGCGGGCGGCAGTTTCGTCCTCGGCGGTCAGGGCAGCCATGGCGTCCAGGATCATCTGGTAGGCCTTGCGGCCCATGGCAATGGCCTGACTGACAGCGGGGTCGCCCTCTTTGCGCACGGTGACCAGATGGGGGATGATCTCGGCGATGTCGGCAGCATGGTCGCCCATGCGCTCGATATCGGTGACCACCTTCATGGCGGTGGAAATGTGGCGCAGGTCGCCCGCCACCGGCTGCTGGCGCAGCAGCAAGGTCATGCAGCGGTGCTCGATGTCCCGCTCCATGTTATTGATGCGGTCATCCCCCTGCACGATCTTCTGGGCGGCTACGGCATCGGCGGTGCACAGCGCTTCCAGCGCGTTCTCCACAGCTTCGGCAGCGTTCTGCCCCATCTCCACCAAAGCGACCCTGAGGGCTTCCAGATCGCTGTCGTATTGTTTGCGAATGCTCATTGTTTTGTTCCTCCCTGCATTAACCGAACCGACCGGAGATATAGTCCTCGGTGCGCTTGTCCCGGGGTGTGCTGAAGATCTGGGCCGTGGGGCCCACCTCCACCAGTTCCCCCAGCAGGAAGAAGGCGGTGCGGTCGCTGATGCGGGCAGCCTGCTGCATATTGTGGGTGACGATGACCACGGTGTAGTTCTTCTTCAGCTCACTCATCAGCTCCTCCACCTTCATGGTAGAGCCGGGGTCCAGTGCGCTGGTGGGCTCGTCCATCAGCAACACCTCGGGCTTCACCGCCAGGGCCCGGGCGATGCACAGACGCTGCTGCTGCCCGCCGGAAAGGCCCAGCGCGCTCTTTTTCAGGCGGTCCTTCACCTCGTCCCACAGGGCTGCGCCCCGCAGGCTGCTTTCCACCAGCTCGTCCAGCTCGGCCTTGTTGCGCACGCCGTGCAGCTTGGGGCCGTAGGTGATGTTGTCGTAGATGCTCATGGGGAAGGGGTTTGCTTTCTGGAATACCATGCCCACCCGGCGGCGCAGGTCGGTCAGCTGCATTTCCCGGGCAAAGATGTCCTCGCCCTTCAGCCGTACATCACCCTCGATGCGCACGCCCGGCACAAGGTCGTTCATGCGGTTCAGGGTCTTTAAAAAGGTGGACTTGCCGCAGCCGGAGGGGCCGATGAGTGCGGTGATCTCCCGCTCGCCCACATCCAGCGAAATGCTCTTCAGCGCCTTGAAGTCGCCGTACCAGAGGTTCAGATCCTTTGCCGATATCACCGGCACATTCGTGTTTTCCATAGAGTACCTCATTGTTGAATTTCAACAGGAAGTTTATCGTTTCGGCCCTTCCCGTGAAAATGCAGATCTGAAAAATCCGCAGATTTTCAAATCTACGAAAATCAAATTTTACTGTTTCTGTTTCAGTTTTGTTCTAGCCAGACGTGCCGCCAGATTGATCAGCAGCACCAGCACCAGCAGCACGGCGCCGATGCCCCATGCAGAAGCGAAGTCACCGTCCTCAAAGGCGCGCAGGTACAGCAGCACCGACAGGGTAGCGCCGTTGGAGGTGTAGGCTTTGAATACGCTCTTGGCGATCACCTCTGCCGCACCGGCGGTGAACAGCAGCGCGGCACTTTCGCCCACGATGCGGCCTACCGCCAGAATGCAGCCGGTGACGACGCCGTCGATGCTGCAAGGCAGCACGATGGTGCGGATGATGTGCCACTTGCCCGCACCCAGACCCATGGCACCCTCGCGGTAGCCCTGCGGCACCGTTTTCAGGGATTCCTGCGTGGTGCGGATGATGGTGGGCAGGTTCATCACCACCAGCGTCAGACTGCCGGACAAAAGACAGGTCTGGAAGCCCAGTGCCTGACTGAACATCAGCATACCCACCAGACCGTAGAGGATGCTGGGGATGCCCGCCAGCGTTTCGTTGGTAAACTCGATGACCTCGATGAGCCGCCGGTTAGAGGCGTACTCAGTCAGGTAGACCGCCGCGCCCACGCCCAGCGGCAATACGATAAGTAATGTCAGCAGAATGACATACAGAGTGTTGAGGATGGCGGGCAGAATGCCGTCGGTTTTTTTCAGCACACTGGCGGTGGTGGAAAGGAAGTTCCAGCTGATGTGGGGGATGCCCCGCACCAGCACCATGCCGATGATCCCGGCCACCAGCACCATCACCAGCACGGCGCTGGCCCAGACCAGCACGGTCATTACCCGGTTCCATGCCCGGCGGGAGGGCGAAAAGCCGTTATTCATCGCGGCTGCCTCCCTTCAGTACCACATTCAGCACAACGTTGATGAGCATGATGAACACGAACAGCACCAGCGCGATGCTGAACAGTGCCTGCCGCTGCAGGCCGCCGGCGTAGCTCATCTCCTTGGCGATGGCAGTGGTCAGCAAAGTGACGCTGCGGAAGGGGCTGTCCGGCATGTTGGGGCTGTTGCCCGCCACCATCATCACAGCCATGGCTTCGCCGATGGCGCGGCCGATGCCCAGCACAACGCCTGCGGCAATGCCGCTTTTGGCTGCCGGGATGCTGATCTTGAACCATGTTTCGGTGTCGGTAGCACCCAGCGCCAGACTGCCCTGCTCATACTCCGGCGGCACGGCGTTGAGCGCCGTCACCGACACGGACACGATGCTGGGCAAGATCATGATGGAAAGCACCACGATGGCGCTGAGCAGGCAGGCACCGGAGGCCTTGCCGAAGGTCTTGGCCACGGCGGGCACCAGCACCTGCATACCCAAAAGGCCGAACACCACGCTGGGGATGCCGGACAGCAGCTCGATGGCGGTGACCACCACGGTGCGCAGCTTGGGATTTGCGGCCTTGGAGAGGAACACTGCCGTCAGCAGGCCGCTGGGCACACCGAGGATGGTAGCGCCCAGCGTGCCGTAGATGCTGGACAGGATGAAGGGCAGGATGCCGAACAGCGGCTGGGCCGCCGTGGACGCCCACGTTGTGCCGAACAGAAATTGGAACAGGCCGATTTTATGGATGGCCGGCACGCCGGAGATCACCATGTACACCGAGATGAGCACCACACAGCACACCGCCAGCATTCCGCACAGAAAGAACAGAACGTTCATCACGGCTTCCAGCCAATCGGCGGGGGTACGGGGCAGCCGCATCCGGCGCAGGGAAGAGGTTGTAGTTTTCATAACGCGATCCTATAAAAAGCCGCACCAGCCCAGCCTTTCCGGGCAGACCGGTGCGGAAATTCTATTCTGGGATTTGTCGGGGCTTACTCGTTCACGGGCACAGCGCCTGCGGTGCGGATGAGGTCGGCAGCGTCCTTGCTGGTGGCAAAGTCCACAAAGGCCTGTGCCTGCTCAGACAGGGCAGCGCTCTTGTTGGTAACGAACACGAAGGGACGCTGGATCTTGTAGCTGCCGTCCTTCACGGTGTCCTCGCTGCACTCCACACCCTCCACGGTGACCATGGCAACGGTGTCGCCCACAGCGGACAGAGAAGCGTAGCCAACGGCCAGCGGGTTTGCCTCCACAGCGCTGATGACAGCGCCGGTAGCGGTCAGCTCCTGTGCGTACTTGCAGCTGTCCTTCACGTCCACGATGCTCTCAAAGCCATCGCGGGTGCCGGAACCGGCCTCACGACCCACCAGAACGATCTCGCCGTCGTCGCCGCCGACCTCCTTCCAGTTGGTGATCTCGCCGGTGAACATCTTCTTGAGCTGCTCCACGGTCAGGTCTGCCACCTTGCTGTCCTTGTTCACGATGATGGCAATGCCGTCCAGCGCCACGATGGTGCCGTCCACATCCTTCTTCTCATCGTCCTTCAGGGCGCGGGAAGACAGGCCGATGTCCAGCGTCTTGTCGGTCGCGCCGGTGATGCCAGCGCCGGAGCCGGTGGGGTCGTAGCTGACGGTAACGCCCGGCTCCACCTCGGCAAAGCCCTCGGTCAGGGCGGCGATGACGTTCTTCATGGAAGTGGAACCGCCGGTCGCAACGTTGCCGCTCAGGGTACCGGCTGCCTGCTCGGCAGCGGAAGAAGCGGTGGAAGCAGAGGCGGCAGTGGATGCGGAAGAGGCCGCACCGCCGCAGGCGGTCAGCGCCATGGCGGCTGCAACAGCGCCGCAGACAGCGATAAACGAACGACGAGTGATCTTTTTCATAACCCTTTTTCCTCCAGTAAATGCCGGTCCGATCGCCGGCAGGTCGGTTTCATGTTTTCCTTGGGAACGACCCTATTGTATCCTGCCTCCGGTTTTTCTTCGACCATGGCAGGGCAAAATGCAGGTAAATCTTTGGGACATGCCTGCGCGGCAGTGTCAACTTGTGGTAAAGCCGGGCAGAAAAACATGCCGCTTTTCTTTACATGGAGAGAAAAACTGCCCAAAAGGCCTTTTCCGCCGCTGGGCAGAACGACAAAAAGCCCCGGGCACTCTTTCAAAGAATGCTCGGGGCAAAAGGGTCTGCGGGTCAAACCGTGGTAAGGGAAGGCAGGGTCTTGGTGGCTGCATAGCCGCCATCCTTCTTGACAAGGAACAGCATCTCGCTGATGCCGTTGATGACGATCTTCAGCACCGCAGGCTGACCATTCCGGTAAGCTTCCTTGGTCTCGGCATCGGGGAAGTTCAGCCGCAGATCTTTTTCCTCTGTGGCAAAGGGCTTGCCCACCAGCGCATCCGAAACAAAGAACTGTCCGGTGGGGGCCACCTGGGTCAGGTTAGCGTCAACGACCATAGCCTTAAACATGTTGTTGTAGCTGCCGCCCTGCCAGCTGCCGCCGCCGGCGTCATAGCGCAGTCTCACCTTGCCGGTGATGGCACCCTTGTCCGTGCCGGATGCCGTGCCCAGAGCCACATCCAGACCAAAGACCTTCACGGTGAAGGGTCCGATCTGGACTTCGTCGTCTGCCAGCTGACCGCTGCCGCCGCAGCCGGTCAGCACGCCGGACAGCGACACCGCAGCCGCCGTGGCAGCTGCGCATTTGAGAAATGTACGTCGGGTGATTTTTTCTGCCATAAGAGATCCCTCCTCTGAAAAAAACGATGACTTGTATCTTTAGCGTACCACTTTTTCCCGGACTGTCAACCCGGAAACGGCAAAAAACTGCGCACATCGTGTGTGCAGAAGGGAATGCTCAGCAATATTTTGCACCGTCCGGGCAGTAGAACTGCACATGGTTCTGCCATTCGTTCTCGCTGATGGTGCGGCGGTAGCAGTCCACCAGCGCATCCACCGCCTGCCGGTCCGCAAAGGAGCCGGAGCCCGGGCAGTTCAGGATCAGGATGCGGAACCATGCGTCAAAAAGATGCTCGATGAAGCCGGTGTCCCGGGCCCCGCACCGGGCGTAAAAGCCCAGCCGCCGCACCGCCATGTCCTCGTCCACAGCCTTTTCCGGGCATTCGGACTCGATGAGGATGGCCTCGGCACCGGTCTCGTACCGGGGCAGCTCTGCCAGAAGCTGCGCGCCCAGACCGGCGGCGCGGTAGGCGGGCACCACGGCGAAATAGTCCAGCTGACTCACCCTGCTGCCTGTCGGGCGGACCATGAGCAGATAGGCGGCCAGCGTATCCCCGTCAAACACGCCCCATGTGTGGGCGATGCCGGCAGCTTCGCTGTTCAGGATCATGCTCAGCGGCTTGAGCTCGCTGGGCGGAAAATCCCGGCGCATCTCGTCCAGATAGACCTGCGTCAGCTCTTTTTCATTCAGTTTGCGCCAGCGGTAGGCGTTGCACATGATGGTCGTTCCTCCTGATGTCGTTTTCCCCAGTATAGCATATCCTGCCGCCAAAAGCAAAACGCGGCGGGGGCGGTGCGGCAGGCTTTTTGGGACGCATTTTCGCCAGAGGCTTGCATCCCGGCGCGGAATCGGGTACTATACTACTAGTTAGGATACCAGAGACCAAAGGAGGTTTCTTTTATGGAATGGACCGACATCCGACTGACCGTCGCCAAGGCAGACGCGGACAACGCCGAAGCCGTTGCGACCCTGATCGCCGAGGGCGGCATCTATATCGAAGATTACAGCGACATCGAGCAGCAGGTGGCAGAGATCGCCCACGTGGACCTGATCGAGCAGGAGCTGCTGGACAAGCCCCGGGACACCGTGATCATCCACATCTATCTGGAGCCGGGCGCTTCCCCGGTGGAGACGCTGGCCCTCATTGACGCCCGCATGGAGGCTGCCGGCATCGCTTACACGGTGGAGACCGAGGGCGTGGAGCAGGAGGACTGGCAGAACGGCTGGCGCAAATATTATCACCCCATGGAGATCGGCAGCCGTCTGGCGGTGGTGCCCTCGTGGCAGCAGTATGACACCGACCGGGTCAAGCTGGTGCTGGACCCCGGCCTTGCCTTTGGCACCGGCGGTCACGAGACCACCAGCCTGTGCATGGAAGCGCTGGATGCGCGGGTGCGCGGCGGCGAGCGGGTGCTGGACATCGGCACCGGCAGCGGCATCCTTGCCATTGCCGCCCTCAAGCTGGGCGCTGCCAGCGCCGAGGGCGTGGACATCGACCCCGTGGCGGTACGCACCGCCGGGGAGAACGCTGCCCTGAACGGTGTGGCGGATAAACTGACCGTGCTGGTGGGCGATCTGTCCGACAAGGCCAGCGGCAAATACGACATCATCACCGCCAACATCGTGGCAAACGCCATCCTCAGCCTTGCCCCTGCCGTGCCGGGCCTGATGGCGGACGGTGCCACCTTCATTGCCAGCGGCATCATTGACAGCCGCAGGGATGAGGTGATCGCCGGGCTGGAAAAGGCCGGTCTTGCCGTGGTGGAAGTCAAGGAAAAGCGCGGCTGGGAGTGCATCATCTGCAAGAAAGCGTAAGGAGAACCCTCTCAGGCGCTGACGCGCCAGCTCTCCCGAAGGGCGAGCTATAAGATGTAAAAGGATTGATAAAATGCCGCACCGTTATTTTACCACTGAGATCGCAGACGGCTCTGCCACCCTGCGGGGGGCAGACGCCCACCACCTTGCCCGGGTGATGCGGGCAAAGCCGGGGGACACCGTCATTCTGTGTGATGGAAATGCTGTGGAGTACACCGCCACCATCACCGGCTTTGGCGAGGACCGGGTGGACTTTGCCGTGGAACCGGGCTATCCCAGCGCCGCCGAGCCCGGCGTGGAGGTGACGCTGCTGGCGGGCTACCCCAAGCAGGACAAGCTGGAGCAGATCATCAAGCACGGGGTGGAGCTGGGCGCAGCCCACATCGTACCCTTCTTCAGCCGCTATTGCGTGGCGGCCCCCAAAAAAGAGGAGCAGAAAAACGAGCGCTACAACCGCATCGCGGTGGAAGCTGCCAAGCAGTGCGGGCGCGGCGTGCTGCCGGACGTGGCGCTGCCGCTGCCAAATTTCGGGGCGGTGTGCCGCACCTTTGACCGGTACGACCTGGTGCTGTTCTGCTACGAATGCGGCGGCGCACCGCTGCGTCAGCTGCTGTCACAGCTCCCGCCCGCCGAGGGCCGCAGGCAGAAGATCGCCATCGTCACCGGTGCCGAGGGCGGCTTTGCCGCCGAGGAAGCCGAGATGGCTGCCCGCGCCGGGGCAAAGACCGTAGGCCTTGGCCCCCGCATCCTGCGCTGCGAGACCGCCCCGCTGGCGGTGCTGTCCGCCGTGATGACCCTGACAGGGGATCTGGAATAAGCATGACCAGACCCTCTCAGGCAAAGCTGCAAGGCTTTGCCTGAGAGGGTGAGCCTGCTAAAGTTAAAAACACAACGTCAAAGAGGCTGCTGCACGAAACCCTGTGCAGCAGCCTCTTATTATTTTACGCGATATTACGATTTGTAAATGATTTTCAGTCCTTTTCAACGATTTCCGGGCAGGTGTTGACCTCCAGCAGGGCCTTTTTCACCTTCAAAAGGTTCTGCGGGCTGACCGAGAACCGGCGCAGACCCAGCTCCAGATACTGCACGGTGTTGGCGGGATTGCCCACTGCAAGGCCGCAGATGGTCACGGGCACGTCCCGCACCTTTGCGGCGTCCAGCACCATGGTGATGAGCTTTTTCATGGCATGGCTGGCGGGGCGGTAGTAGTGCTCGGCACTGGCAAGCTCCCGGTCTGCCGCGTGGGTGTACTGGGTCAGGTCGTTGGTGCCGATGACCAGAAAATCGCAGCCGTGAGCCACAAACTCCTCTGCCGTCAGGCAGGCGGCGGGCACGCTGAGCATGACGCCGAACTTTGTATTCTCGTTGAAGGGCACGCCTCGCTCCCGCAGATGCTCCCGGCACAGCTCCACCATCTGCATGGCGGCGTCCCAGTCTTCCACGTTCGTGACCATGGGGAACATCACCTGCAGCGGCCCGCGGACAGCTGCCCGCAGCAGCGCGCAGATCTGCGTCTCGAACTGCCGGGGCTGGCGCAGGCTGTTGCGGATGCCCCGCAGGCCCAGCTTGGAGGACTGGGGCCCCTGATACGCGTCGGAGATGGTGCGGTCCGAGCCAAAGTCGAAGGTGCGCACGGTCACCCGGCGGCCCTGCGCCGCCGCCAGACAGGAGCAATAGAAGAAATACTGCTCCTGCTCGTCCAGAATGCGCCCCGGCAGCATCATATAGCCGCTGCGCAGCAGTCCCACGCCCTGCGCGCCGGACTGCATGGCGGTGTCGATGTCCTCGGGCCCGAAGCAGTTTGCCAGCAGCTCAAACTCCCGCCCGTCCTTTGTGCAGTCGGGCAGGCTGCGCAGCTGGCGCATCTCCTCGTTTTCCCGCTGCAGCTCACAGATGCGGGTCTCGGCCTGCTGCCGCGCCACGGCGTCCGGGTCCAGAATACACTCGCCCTTGGTGGCGTCCAGAATGACGGTGCGTCCGTCGCAGTCATTCAGGAAATCCCGGCCCACCTGCACCAGCCCCGGGATGTTCATGGCCCGGGCGATGATGGCGGCGTGGCTCTGCCCGCTGCCCTCGGCGGTGATGATGCCAAGGATCATGCCGGAAGGCACACTGAACAGGTCGGTGGGCATCAGCCGGTCGGCAGCAAGGATCACCGGATGGTCCAGCGCCAGCCAGACCCGGGGGCGGTTGGTCAGGATGTTGATGACCCGGCGGGTGGCATCTAGGATGTCCACGCTGCGCAGCTGCATGTAGGGGTTGTCCTTCATGTTTGCCAGCTGGTCAGAGTAGCGCTGCCCCACCTGATCCATGGCGGCTGCCGCGCCGATGCCGGCGTTGATGCAGAACCGCACCTCGTTCATCATGCCCTCGTCCTCCAGCATCATGCGCTGGAACAGAAAGATGGCCTGCTCGGTGGGGGCAGCGCGGTCCGCCATGGAGTCCAGCTCCGCCTGCGCCGTGTGGATGGCTTCGTTCAGCATCCGCAGCTCCCGGGCGGGGTTGAAGGGCCCGGCGGTCGCGATCTCGACATGATGCTCCAGCCGGCTGACCTGCCCCAGCACAAGACCGGGAGAAGCGGAAGAACCTTTATACACCTTCATGGTCTGTCACCTCCGGCAGAATGGCTCCTGTATCCGGCGTGGTCAGGGTGTACCAGACCAGCGCCTGCAGGAAGGTGTTGGGCACCAGCGCCGCCCGGGCCGCCTGCGCGGCATCGGCGCTGCCCTCGAACAGCGGGGCAAAGCTTTGCATCCGCATCTGATCGCACCGGGCAAGAAATGCATCGCACAGGGTGTGGGTGGTGTAGTACCGGGCGGGATCCACCCCGGCGTCCTCTGCGGCGGCTTCCAGCGGGGCAAGGTCGGCGTCCTTCATCCGGGCCAGCAGCAGGGCGGCGTCTGCCGTCAGGGTGACGGGGTATTTCTCCCGCACCCGCTTTTGCACCGCCTCGAACGTCTGCCGGAAGGCGGCGGCATCGGCGCTGCTTTCCGCGCTGTTGTCCACGGCAAAGGCACAGCCCCGGACCCGCCCAAAGGCCCGCAGGGTGTCGTAATAGCCCAGCTCGATGTTGCGGCGGGCGGTGTCCGGGTCAAAGTGCAGGATGTCGCCCAGATCCCAGTAGCTGCGGATCAGGGTGGTGGGCAGGCCGGTCAGGTTGGGGCGGGTGATGCCCACCCCTTCCAGATCCACACAGACCAGCTCCTCGGCCCCCATTTTTTTGGCAAGGCCGGTGGGCATGTTGTCGCTGTAACCGCCGTCCAGAAACTTGACCCCGTCGATGTCCCGCGCCCGCAGGGCGGGGAAGCAGGCGGCAGAGGCCATCAGATAATCCTTTGCCTGCCCTTTGGGGATCTGGTCCAGTGTCAGCTCCCGGGCCTTCAGCCCCCGCTGCTCCACCGTGACCAGACCGAACCGGATGTCCGCAGCCCGCAGGGCGTCCTCGTCCAGCACCCGCTCCACGATCTCCTCCAGCGGGGACACGTCCAGACCGCCGGCCTTCACCACGCTGCGCAGGAACTGGTGCAGCTCGGACAGGTCAGCGTCCCGCTCGGGCAGCTCCATCACGTCCCGGCTGCGGATGGTCAGCCACATGTCCCGCGCGGTGGCATATTGGTCCAGCACGAACATGGCACCGTTCAGACTGCCCACACTGGTGCCGGTGATGATCTGAGGGTGCCAGTCCAGCTCGGTCAGAGCACGCCACACACCCACCTGATAGCTCCCTCTGGCACCGCCGCCTGCCAGAACCAGTGCTTTTTGCTGCTGTTCCATCCCGCTGCCTCCCTGTCTATGCCTTGGTTTTTGTTTGATTATAGCATATTTCAGGCAAAAAAGCTCCCGGTTTTTGTAAATAAACCGCTTTTTCCCGGCAAAGAAAAATGCTATACTTATCTGGACATTTCCAGAGGAGGTTTTTTCGGTGCACTGCAGGCAATGGATCTTTGATATGGACGGCACGCTGACCGACAGCATGACCGTGGTGTGGGAGGGTGCTCCCGATGCGCTGCTGCGCCGCTACGGACGCACCCCCAGAGGGAACCTGCGCACGGCGCTGCTGACCATGGGCATGGAGGAAGGTGCCCGCTACCTGATCCGGGAATACGATCTGCCGCTGGATGAAACCAGCTATTATGACGTGATGCGTCAGGTCATTGCCCAGCTGTACGAGACGGTGGAGCTCAAGCCCGGTGCCCGGGAGATGCTGACCCGGCTGCGGGCGGAGGGTGCCCGCATCTGCCTGTGCTCCAACACATGGTCCGACCAGTGCCGAACCGTGCTGGAGCGGCTGGGCGTGCTGGACTGCTTTGAGTTCATCGTGGAGGCCCGGGGCGCGCTGCACAAGAGCCGCCCGGAGGTGTTCGCCCGCTGCATGGAACGGCTGGGCGGGACAGACCCCGCCGGATGCGCTGTGTGCGAGGACGCCGTCTATGCGGCTTCCACCGCCCATGAAGCCGGATACTATGTCATCGGCGTGGCGGATGCGGCTTCGGCTGCCGATGCGCCTCGGATGCAAAGCGTCTGCGACCAGTTCCTGTCCCGGTGGGACGCGCTGGACTGGAAGAAGATCTGAGAAAAATTTTTGCTGCTGTCACAGCCCATTCCGGCAGCCCCCAAAAGCCCCGGAAGCCCGCTGTTTCAGCCGAAAAAGTCGTCTTGAGAACCGCGGGATGCGGTTCTTTTTTGATTTTCCCTGTCTTGCATTTTACATAGGAAAAGTGTATGATAAGATAAATAAGACTGTTCTAGTATCAAAAGTTTCCAGTTTATGCAATAAAAGCGCATCCTGCGCTGTTTTTTATAGAGAGGCCCGCAGAGACCTCAGAGAGTTGTTTTTGAATCGAGATTAGTGAAGGAAGAGGAGATTTCCTGCCATGAAGAACCCGCTCGTCAGCATTATCGTGCCGGTATATAATGTGCAGAATAGTGTTGCCCGCTGTCTGGATAGCATCCTCGCACAGACATGGAAAGAGATCCAGGTCATCGTGCTGAATGACGGCTCCCGGGACGAAAGCCTTTCCATCTGTGAGGAATATCGAAAAAAAGACCCCCGCATCGTTCTGGTGGACAAGGCCAATACCGGCCTTTCCATGACCCGTAACGACGGCATGAAGCTGGCGAAGGGGGAGTACATCCAGTTTGTAGACAGCGATGATATGCTGGAACCGGATTTTACCGAAAATCTGGTCCGCGCCGCAGAAGAAAACAAGGCCGATCTTGTGATCTCGCCCTATTGGATGGCGATCCCCGCCGATGCGGCGCACCAGACCAGCCGCACCCGGCTGACCAGTGACGCAAAACTGTTTCTGGAGGACCCTGCCGTGACCGAGCGCTGCGGCTGTCTGGTCCGCAAATACGATTTTCTGCCTGCCGGTCTTTACGACCAGCGTTCCTACGCCATGCAGCTCATCGAGCGCCCCGCCACCTTCTACTTCAATGTGGTGTGGAACAAGCTCTACCGCCGCAGCCTGCTGCAGTCCATCGACCTGTGGTTCACCAACGAGCTGCTTTACGCCGAGGACCAGCAGTTCAATGTGCGGTATCTGGAAGCGGCAAAGACCATCGTCTCCATCGACAAGCCCGGCTACTTCTATGTCCAGAACCCGCAGGGCATCTGCCATACGCAGGTCACCGCCACCACGGTGGTGCAGAACAAGCTGCAGATGCTGCGGTATTATAAGGAGCTGTTTACCCAGCTCGGCAACTACGAGGAGGTCCAGCCCAGACTGTACAAGTCCCTGTTTGCGGTGTCGGAGAATGTCTCCGCCACCACCCTGCTGCAGCGCGCCATCGACGATGCGGCTTCGTATTGGAGCAACATTGCCGGGCAGGAGGAAGAGCAGCCGTCGTCGGAGCTTTCGGCGGATGAAACGGTCCGGACGCACCGCAAGAAAAAACTGGACCCGAAGTTTGACTAAAAAAGAGCCGCGTCTGCGGCTCTTTTTTGCACTTCAGCGGTACCATGCCCGCAGGGCCTCCCGGACGGCGGCTTCCCGCCCATGGGGGATGGGCACCCGGGCACCGCTGCGCATCTGCAGCTCCCCGGTGCGCAGCAGCTGTACGGCGGCAAGGCTGACTACATAGGAGCGGTGGGGCTGCAAAAACCGCCCGTCTGTCAGCAGCGGTCTTGTGAGCTGCGAAAACGGAACCCGCAGCGACAGCGAGGCCACGTCCTCGCCGTCCAGCAGATGAAAATGCACCACATGGTGCGTGCATTCCAGATATTCGATCTCCCGGTAGGCCAGCACCCGCGCCCCATCGGCGGTGTTCACGGTCAGAGCAGGGCCGTACTCCGGCTCGGCGGCGCGGTCCAGCAGGGCCGAAAGCTCCTGCTGATGCACCGGCAGCAGCAGATACTGCATGGCGTCCACCCGGAACGCACTGTAAGCATGGGCCGGGGTGCGGGCCACAAAGGCCAGCGGTGCCCGGCGGCCCCGGCGGCGCAGCTCTGCCGCCGCCGCCAGCCCCTCCGGAGCTGCCACCGCTGCCAGCTCCAGAAGATACAGCTCGTACCGCTCTCCGGCGGCGTCCTGCCGCAGCAGGGACGCCGCGTCCGGCATCTGCTGCACGATGCAGGCGTCCTCCCGGCGGGCAAAGTATTCCATGCACTGCCGCTCCAGACCGCTGCGCAGGGCGGCGTCCGGGCTGCAGACCACGATGCGATAGATCATTTTCTCCCATCCTCTCCCGGCCCCGCTTGCTTTTTGACAGCAGGGCGTGTATCATAAAGATATTCGTTTGCATATTCCCCGCAAAGGAGGCGGTTTTTATGGAGTTTCCCCTTGTCAGCGTCATCGTGCCCATGTACAACGCACAGGCCACCATCCGCCGCTGTGTGAAGAGCATCTGCGCGCAGACCTACCCCTCGCTGGAGATCCTGCTGCTGAACGACGGCTCCAAAGACGACACCCTGCGCATCTGCCGGGAGCTTGCCGCCGCCGACCCCCGCATCGCGGTCATCGACAAGCCCAACACCGGCGTGTCAGACACCCGCAACCGGGGCCTTGCGCTTGCCCACGGCAGATACGTCCAGTTCGTGGACAGCGATGACTGGCTGGCCCCGCAGTTTACCCGGCAGCTCGTCACGGCGGCGGAACAGCAGCAGGCAGACCTTGTCATCACACCCTTCTGGATGGTCTATCCGGAAGATTACACAGACCACCCCCGCCTGTGGGAAAAGGCACTTTCGCCGTTCCTCCGGCGCAACCCGCCCAAAAGTCAGGTCTACGGCTTCCTGCCCGCCGGGGTCTACGGGCAGCAGGACTATCTGCAGCACCTGCTGGAAAGACCCAACACTTTTTTCTACAACGTCCTGTGGAACAAGCTTTACCGCCGGGAGCTCATCACGACCCACGGCATCCGCTTCCCGCAGCAGACCTTTGCCGAGGACCAGCGCTTCAATGCCGCCTGTCTTTCGTGGGTGAACAAGGTGGTCTCGCTGGACACACCGGGCTATTTCTATTTTCAGACCCCCGGCAGCGCCTGCCACGCCCACGTCAGCAACCGGGACATGCTGGCTTTGCGGGCCGAGATGTTCCGCACCCTGCGCAGCCTGTGCCGTCAGCAGGGGATCTACCGCCAGCTGCGCTGGAAGGTGTTCGCCGCAGCCTTTGGCGAAAACGAGACCACGCTGCCGCCGCTGCCGGAGTATGGACGCTAACCGCGTCTCCGCTGCGGAGAGCACATTGCCGGAAGGAGAAATGCCCATGTCCAGCCCGCTTGTCAGTGTCATCATCCCGGCCTACAACGCACAGGCCACCATCCGCCGCTGCGTGGAGAGCGTCTGCGCTCAGAATTATCCCTCGCTGGAGATCCTGCTGCTGAACGATGGCTCCAAAGACGGCACCCTGCGCATCTGCCGGGAGCTTGCCGCTGCCGACCCTCGCATCACGGTCATCGACAAGCCCAATTCCGGCGCATCGGACACCCGCAACCGGGGTCTTGCCCTTGCCCGGGGCAAATACATCCAGTTTGCAGACAGCGATGACTATCTGCTGCCGGGCTGCACCGCCGCCCTTGTGGAAGCTGCCGAGCAGAAGAACGCGGCGCTGGTGGTGGCCCCCTACCGGATGATGATCCCCCGCAAGGGCGGCTGTGATGTCCGGGAATACAGCCTGCTGCCGGCGGGGAGCTACTCCAAGGCGGAGTACCTGTGGTGGGTCATCGGGCATCCTGCCAGCTTTTACTTCACAGTGCTGTGGAACAAGCTCTTCCGCCGGGACATCATCGCCGCCCACGGCATCCGCTTCCCGTCCATGGCCTTTACCGAGGACCAGCAGTTCAACGCGGCCTATCTGGATCATGCGCAGGGCTGCTTTGTCTCGCTGGCGCAGCCGGGGTACTGCTATGTGCAGAACCCGAACAGTGTCTGCCACACGCAGGTCACGCTGCGCGCCATGCTGGAGCACCGGCAGCGCATGTACCGGATGTACAGCCGCATGTGCCGCGAGATGGGCCTGTACGATGCCTTCCGCACCCGGCTGCGGGGCATCTACATCAGCCTGTTCGAGAGCACCCTGCCCAGCGGCCCGGTGCAGAAGCTGGCGGACGCCATTGCCCGCACCCCCAGCCGGAAAAGCTGAGCAATTCTTTTGCGCAAAGCGCCCGGGACCGCCGGGAGCCGTTCAGGCTCCTGCACGGCCCCGGGCTTTTTTGCACCTGCAGCTTCAACAGCCGATGGCGGCGCATTTGCCCGCCAGCCAGACCCGCTCCTCGGCGGTCAGGCGGGGGGCAAGGGTGACAAAGACGGCGCGGTGATAGCGGTTCAGCCAGTCCAGCTCATCCCGGTCCAGCACGCCGGGCAGGATGGGGGAGGTGGCAATGGGCACGAAGGTCAGCGGCTCAAAGCCAAGGAAGGTGCCGTACTGGTTGTCGGCGCGGTGGACGCAGACCAGCTCGTTTTCGATGCGGATCCCCACAAGGTCGGTCTCGTAAACACCGGGCTCATCGGTAACGACCATGCCCGGGCGCATCCGGGTGGTGTTGCGGCTGTTCAGGGCATGGGGCCCTTCGTGGACATTGCCCACAAAGCTGACGCTGTGTCCGGTGCCGCAGCGGTAGTTGATCAGATGCCGCCACAGCGGTTCCCGGGCGATGGTGTCGATCATTTTACATTCGCAGTAGTCCAGCCAGACTGCCTTTGCAAGGTCGATGTGGCTCTGCAGGGTCCATGTGTAGAAGCGTTTTTCGTCCTCGGTCAGCTCTCCCAGCGGGTAGGTGCGGGTGATGTCGGTGGTGCCGTCCAGATAGGTGGCACCGCTGTCCACCAGCAGGAAACCCTTCCTTTCCAGCGCGGCGTGGTCCTCCGGGGTGGCGTGGTAGTGCATCATGGCGGCGTTTCCGCCGTAGGCGGCAATGGTGCCAAAGCTCTCCACAAGGAACTTGTCGTCCGCGCTGCGGTATTTGTGCAGGATCTCGTCCACGGTCAGTTCGGTCAGCGGCTCCCCGGCGGCAAGGCGGCGCTCCAGTTCCATCTGGAACCGCACCATGGCCACGCCGTCCCGGATGTGCGCTTCCCGGGTGTGGGCGAGCTCAATGTCGTTCTTGACCCCCTTCATCATGGGCAGGGGGTCGCCGCCCTCCTTCACGGTCAGGACAGGGTTGCACTGCAGCACCTGATACACGGCATAGTTGACGGTGGAAGGCTCTGCCAGCACGGTCTGCGGCTCGGTCTCGGCAGCCATAAAGTCCAGCACGCTGCCATAGTCGGAAAAGCACACACCGTTTGCCTCCAGCTCTGCCTTGGCCTCCGGGGCGAGACGCGCGGTGTTGATGAACAGCACCGCGCGGTCCGGGGTGACATAGCAATAGGCCATGGCGTAGGGGGTGCATTCAATGTCCATTGCGCGCAGGTTCAGCAGCCATGCCAGATCATCCAGCTTGCCCACGAACTGCGCGGTGCTGCCCTCTTTCCGCAGGGCAGCCCGCAGCCGGTCCAGCTTTTCGGCGGGGGAAAAGCCTGCGTACTCTTTGCCCAGCACCCACGCGGGGGTGTCCGGCAGCGGAGGACGGCCTTCAGTCCACAGCTGGTCCTCCAGACACAGCGTCCGGACGGCAGCACCTTTTTTGTGCAGCGCAGCCTCAAGGCGTTTTACAAGGGCGGTGCTGGCGGTCAGCCCGCACAGGCCAAGCGCTTCCCCCTCGGATAGGGCAGCGGCACAGTATTCCTCCACCGTGGGCACCCCCGGCTCGTCCATGCGCTGCAGCCGGATCTCGGTGCCGGCAAGCTCTTTTTCGGCCTGCACAAAGTACCGCCCGTCCGCCCACAGGGCGCTTTCGGTGCGGGTGACGACAAGGGTGGCGTTTTCGCCGTGGAAGCCGGAAAACCAGGTCAGGCTGGTGTAGTGGTCCGGCAGATATTCGCTGGCGTGGGGGTCCCCTACGGGGATCAGATAGGCCGCCACACCGTTTGCGGTCATGGCTTCGCGCAGGGCGGTCAGCCGCTGGGAAACAGGATCCGTGTTCATCACAAAAGCCTTCTTTCTGTCATTGCCGGAAAAACGTCCGGTGGCGGTGAATTGCTGCTGCTATTGTATCATTCTGCAAAAAAGATTGCAATGCAGGGGACGCACTCTCGCTGGCCGAACGCCTTCCGTCAAAACCATCAGGTTTTGACGGAGGACGTTCGTTCCACCTCAAAAAACTGCCGGTTTGCAAAAAAAGTTACAATTATTTCTCGAAAAAGGCCGGTTTCCCATTGACAGCCTTGTTATAATAGAAGTATAAGATTTTTGAGCCAGCACTCTGCGGCTCTTTGCGCTAAAAAGAAAGAGGCATTTGAAACATGACAAAAATTGATATCTTCTCCGGCTTTTTGGGGGCCGGCAAAACCACGCTCATCAAAAAGCTCATCACCGAGGCCTTTGCAGGTCAGCAGGTGGTGCTGATCGAGAACGAGTTTGGCGAGATCGGCATTGACGGCGGCTTTCTGAAGGAAAGCGGCATCCAGATCAACGAGCTGAACGCCGGCTGCATCTGCTGCTCTCTGGTGGGCGACTTCCGCACCGCGCTGCAGCAGGTGGTGGAGCAGTACCACCCCGACCGCATCGTCATCGAGCCCTCGGGCGTTGGCAAGCTGAGCGATGTGACCCGCGCCGTGGAGGGCGTGGCAGAGCATCTGGACGTGCAGCTGAACAGCTTCGTCACCGTTGCCGATGTGAACAAGGTCAAGATGTATATGAAGAACTTTGGCGAGTTCTACGATGACCAGATCAGCCACGCAAGCTGCATCCTGCTCAGCCGCACCCAGACTGCCAGCGAGGAAAAGATCGCCGCTGCCGTGGCCCTGCTGCGGGAAAAGAACCCCACCGCCACCATCGTGACCACCGCATGGGATCACCTGACCGGTGAGCAGATCCTGAAGGCCATGTCCACCAAGGATGACTTCAAGGCTGAGCTGATCGCTATGGCTGCCAAGGCCAACGAGGAGCACGCCCACGAGGACGAGGAAGAAGAGCACGAGCATCACCATCATCACTACGATGAGAACGGTGTGTGCAGCTGCGGCCATCATCACGACCATGACGATGATGACGACGACGAGGATGAGCACGAGCATCATCACCACGACCACGACGAGCATGACCACGACGATCATTGCTGCTGCGGTCACCACCATGACCATGATGACGATGAGGAGGAGCACGAGCATCATCACCATGACCACGAGGAGCATGACCATGAGCACGGCGACCATTGCTGCTGCGGTCATCATCATCACGACCACCACGCCGATGAAGTGTTCACCAGCTGGGGCGTGGAGACGGCCCGCAAGTTCACCAAGGCAGAGGTGGAGCATGCCCTCACCGAGCTGGATACCGGCAATTACGGCATGATCCTGCGCAGCAAGGGCATCGTGGATGGCGGTGCAGACGGCTGGCTGGAGTTCGACTATGTGCCCGGTGAGTGGGAAGTGCGCGCCCGCAGCGCAGACGTGGGCGGCAAGCTGGTGGTCATCGGATCCAAACTGAACGAGACCGCCATTGCCCAGCTGTTCGGCTGCTGAACTCCTTCCGTCAAACCCTGACGGGTTAGCCAGCTCCCTCAGAGAGGGCGCCTGATTGGACAATGATTTTTAAAGGAGAAACCATTCCTATGGCAAAAGAGATCCCGGTCTACCTGTTTGTGGGCTTTCTGGAAAGCGGCAAGACCAAATTCATTCAGGAAACCTTTGAAGACCCCAATTTTGACTCCGGCGACAAGACCCTGCTGCTGATCTGCGAGGAGGGCGAGGAGGAGTACAACGAGAAGAAGTTCGCCTTCCCCGGCGTGACCGTCAAGGTGCTGGAGGACAAGTCCGAGCTGAACCCCCAGAACCTTGCCAAGCTGGAAAAGGAAGCGGACGCAGGCCGTGTGGTCATCGAGTACAACGGCATGTGGCTGCTGCAGGATCTGGCGGAGGCTCTGCCCGAAAGCTGGATCGTGTACCAGTGCATCGCCACTGCCGATGGCACCACCGCCCTGACCTATGCCCGCGACAACTCCATGCGCAGCCTGATGCTGGACAAGATCGCCCGCAGCGAGCTGATCGTGTTCAACCGCGCCGAGGCGGTCAACAACGACGCCGCCCGGCAGGAGCTGCACAAGCTGGTGCGGCAGGCTTCCCGCAAGTGCGATATCGCCTACGAGTTCAAGGACGGCAGCGTAGCCTACGATGATATCCCCGACCCGCTGCCCTTTGATATCAACGCCGACCCCATCGACATCCCGGATGACGATTTCGGCATCTGGTACATGGACTGTCAGGACGAGCCCCAGAAGTACACCGGCAAGACGGTGCGTTTTCTGGCACAGGTCTGCCAGACCAACCGCGCCGGCAAAAACAGCTTTGTGCCCGGCCGCTTTGCCATGACCTGCTGCGTGCAGGACATCCAGTTCGTGGGCTTCCCCTGCAGCTACGATGGCTACAAGGCACTGGAACAGCGCGCATGGGTGCGGGTGACCGCCAAGGTGGGGTACAAGTTCCACAACATCTACCGGGGCAAGGGCCCGGTGCTCACCGCCGTTTCGGTGGAGCCCGCCGAAAAGCCGCTGGAAGATGTGGTGACGTTCTCTTAAAAAAGGTTTCGCTGCGCTCCGGGCCGCACCGCTTTGTGCCGGACCGGGAGGGCTGACACGGTTGATCGCAAGGAGGTCCTGATATGAAAACGTTGTTCCGTATCCTTGGCACGGCTGCCGCAGTAGCCGTTACCGGTGCCGCCATCGTGGCATTGGACAAGATCCTGAACCAGAAGGACCCGCTCCATGTGGAGCAGGTCGAGTACCCCGAAGACGCCGAGCAGGACGCCGCCGAGGCCGAAAAGGCTGCCGAGGCTTACGCTGAGGGCGAGGCCAGAGCGGCAGACGAGGCAAATGCAGAGGCGCAGGCCGCTGCCGAAGCACCGGAAGCCCCCGCGGAGGACGCACCCCAGACCCAGCCGGAGACGGCTGCCGAGCGTCCGGTGTACGACCCGGAAGCCCCCAATCCCAACCCCGTGGAGGCCGGCCCCGCCGTTGCCCCCAAGGACGAGAGCGGCAAGATCGACGTCACCAAGATCGCCGATGCCAGTGACTTTGGCGACTGGGAAGAACAGGGCTGCAAGGGATAAAACAGAACAAAAAAGGGACGATGCACCGCATCGTCCCTTTTTGTTATCCTCTTGCCAGCTGCTGCAGCTTTTTCTTGTCCAACACCTGCACGCCGCCCCGGAACAGCCGAACCCAGCCCTCCTGCGCAAAGTATTTCAGCATCCGGCTCACCACCTCGCGGGCGGAGCCCATATACTTTGCCATCTGGTCGTGGGTCATGCGCACCTCATCGCCGCCGGTCTTTGCCAGCTCATCGGTAAGAAAAATGGCAAGCCGCCGGTCGGCGCTCATAAACAGCACCTGCTGCATGGCCCACATGCTGTCCGAAAAACGCTCGGCGGTCATCTGGTAGGCGTAGCACCGCACATACACGTTCTGCTGCATCAGCCTGCGGAAGATGCCGGCACTGATGCAGTAGGCTTCGGTGTCCTCTTCGGCGTCGATGTACAGGTCGATGTTTACCGACTCCATCACGCAGGACGCCGACAGGATGCACACCTCGCCGTCAAACAGCCGGTAGAGGGTCACGTCCCGGCCGTCCTCGGACAAAAGATAGGAGCGCAGCTGCCCGCTGCGCAGCAAAAGAATGCCCACGCAGCTTTCCAGCGGGCTGTGCACCCGGGCACCCTTGGCGTAGTGCACCGGGCGGGTGTATCGGCAGAGCATATCCTGCTCCTCGGGGGTCAGCTGGTCCCAAAAGGGGAAACCGCAGGCAAGGCAGCCGCGGTGGTCAGGGTTCTTTTCCGGCATGGTCCTCATCCTTTCCGCAGAGCTTTGATGGCTTCGGTGGCGGCCTGTGCGCCCTCATACACGGCCTTTGCCACCTGCAGCAGGCCCCCGGTGCAGTCGCCTGCCGCGTACAGCCCGGGCACGGTGGTCTGCATCCGTGCGTCCACAACGATGCGGCTGCCGTCCACTTCGGCACCGATTT
Source organism: uncultured Faecalibacterium sp. (assembly GCA_934513205.1). Classification (GTDB taxonomy): domain Bacteria; phylum Bacillota; class Clostridia; order Oscillospirales; family Ruminococcaceae; genus Faecalibacterium. Next base: position 198,460 of record CAKSWU010000002.1, read on the forward strand.
TCCGGGCCAGCGCGGTGCTGCCCGCCACGCCCAGCGCCACGAACACCCCGCTGACAGGCAGCTGTACCCCGCCGGACAGCTGCACGCCGGTGACAACGGCTTCGCCCAGAACCGCCTCCACGGCCTGCGGATAGACCGTGACCTCCGGCGGGAAGTCCGCCGTCAGTGGAGCACCGTTTGTCAGCAGGCAGACGCTTTTTGCCACCGGCAGCAGGGCCTGCACCTCGTGCAGGGCGTAGTCTCCGCTGCCCAGCACCGCCACATCCCTGCCGCGATAAAAAAAGGCATCGCAGGCGGCGCAGAAGCTGACCCCGTGCCCTTCCAGTCCGGCAAGCCCCGGGATGCGGGGCACCGCGCGGGATGCGCCGGTCGCCAGAATAACGGCGTCCGCAGGGTAATCCCGGTCCATGGTTTCTACCGTGAGCCGGTCGGTATAGGTCAGGCCCACGACCTCTGCAGGGACGAACTTCACCCCCAGCCGTCTGGCATTTTCGATGCTGCGGCGTTCCAGCTCGGCACCGGAGATGGGCTGGGCAAAGCCGTAGTAATTCTCAACGGCATCGGCACGGGCCAGCGCACCGGCACCGCGGGTCAGGACAGTAGTGTCCGCACCGGCGCGGACGGCGTACAGCGCGGCGGAAACGCCCGCCGGGCCGGAACCTACGATCACAATGTTGGGCATGGAGAGCCTCCTTTTCGCAAAAGTGTTTTTTTACAGTATACACCTTTTTTTGCAGGATCTCTGTGACCGGGTCGCAAAAAAGCGGCATTTCGGCGGGAAAGGGACGTTTGCGGTCAGAACACCAGCTGCACCAGCAGTGCATAGCACAGCGTGCCGCCTGCAATACTGAGCAGAGTCTGGTGTCTCCACCGGTGCAGACCCACCGTCACCAGCAGCGCAAGGGCCTCCGGGATGCCGTGACTGCCGGAGAACGGGGTGACACCCTTCAGGCAATAGACGATGAGCATCCCGAAGATGGCGGCGGGCAGCACCCGCCCCAGATACCGCACCACCTCCGGTGGCTGATGATCCCTGCTGGAAAAAATCAGAAACGGCAAAAACCGGGTAAGCATGGTGGCGGCGGCGCACACCGCAATGGTCAGGCCCATCTGAACGGCGGTCATTCCTCCACCTCCCCGGTTGCCTGTTCTATCGGTCGGCGCAGCACAAGCAGCAGCACCAGAATGCACCCCATGGACGGCAGCAGAAAGCGGTCCGGGCCAAACAGCACAAGACACACCAGCGGCACGGCAAGCCCGATCAGAGCACTGCCGTGCTGCCGGTCTTTCTCCCACTGGTTCAGAAAGATGACCGTGAACATGGCAGTCATCACAAAGTCCACCCCTTCGGTGCTGAACGGCAGAACGGCCCCCACAGCGGCCCCCAGCCCGGCGCTGCCCACCCAGTAGAGCTGGTCCAGCAGGGTGATGAAAAACATGAACCAGCCCCGGTCCACTCCTTCCGGCGGCGCTGCCGAGCAGGTGATGGAAAAGGTCTCATCGCTCATGGCAAAGATCATGTAGGCGCTGCGCAGGCCATAGCCCTTGTAGCGCTCCAGCATGGCAAGACCGTAGAACAAATGCCGCGCCTGGATCATCAATGCCATCAAAAAGGCCGACAGCGGCGAAAACGCGCCCAGCAGCAGGCTGGACAGCACAAACTCCAGCGAGCCGCCATAGACCACAGTGCCCAGCAGCATGGGCATCCACACCGGCAGCCCCAGAGACTGCACATAGATGCCGTAGCCCAGCCCCAGCACAAAATAGCCAGCCAGAACCGGGACCGTCTGCGGCGCAGCGGCCCGCAGAGCGGACAGCGCCGGGCTTTGGGGCAGCTGCCTGCCCCGGATGTCCGATGCGTAGGAATGCATGATCGTTTCCCTCCCCGATACAGGGTTTTCTTGCCGGATGGAACTCTCACAAAAAACCCACAGAACAGATGTGAATAGTGACTTTATTATAACAGCTTTTTCCCCGTTTGCAAGAGCAGATAACAGGACACGCTTCGTTCCCGCCGGTGTGCAAAAGTGTGCAGAAACCGTGCACATACTCTGGAATAAATGAAAAATGATGATTTTTGTTCCATGATTTGATGGCGATTTGAGTGACCACAAAGGTAAATTTGATACACGGAAAGAAGAATGCCCACTCGTCTGAGGAGTTCTCAGGGGAGTGGGCAGTTCTGCGCAGGTGGTTAATATAATTTCGATTATGACAATTCAAATTATATTAAGACGTTCCATAGGCTATAACAGCTTCACCGCTTGGTTTTCAAAAACCACCTGTTGATAGCGGTGTTACTTCTTCACAAATTGGTATACGCCATATTCTGGTGACGTCACCAATCCATGCTTGATAAGATTCTTGATAATAGAGGATGCACGAGATTTCTGAACGCCATATAGCTGTGCAACGTTTATGCTGCGGAACTGATATTGATACCGATATCTCTTGAAAAGTTCAAGCGTATTATACCGTATTTTATTAGTATATTCTACCACTTTATGCAGTCACATGGGTGGCATTCTCTTTCACCGAATTGATTGTTTTCATCAGCTCACTGCCTGTTTTGCCATCAAACAGGCGGGTAAACAGAATGGGCTGGTCAAAGGGTGGTTTCATCAGAACCGCTTTGCTTTCCACATAACCGTTCTGCTCGATGTAATGAATGACCTTCTGCACGAACGCGATCTGCTTTGCATTCAGCGATTCGTCGTTGATAAATTTTGAAAATGCCTGCATGGCAGCATCGTGGTCCAGCTTTGCCACTTTACGCACCAGCAGCCCAAAGGGTGTATCCCGAAACTCTCGTGCATAGTCCTCTTTGCTGCCCAGCTCACAGGTGAAGATATGTTCCAGCTCGGTATAGTCGCCCCGGGAAAGCGGAATGTTCTGGGTCAGCTTGTGGATGGCCAGCGTATCGCTGCGGTGCTCCATGATGTAGCGGTTCACACGTTCCCGGTACTCGCCGAAATCGTAGCCGGAATCCAGCGTTTTGCCCTCGGTCTGTTCCAGTACCGGGTCGGCAAGGGCCGTGTAGACAGGCTTTTGCCCCTCGCCGCCTTCCACCAGAAACTTGATAAGCTCCCGCAGCTCCTGCCGCATTTCCTCAAAGTGGAGAAGATCATGCGAGGTCAAAAATTCGTCTGTCTGCACCTCCCGGATGAGGGGCAGCTTTGCCTGAACCTGCGGGATGGTAGCCTTCCCTTCCAGCATTGCCGCTGTATTGCGCAGCTGTTTCTGGGCGCGGCTCAGCCCCGGCAGACCCTCCAGCTCACAGAGCAGCAAGCCATACACAAAGTTATCGAACCGCTTGGCGGCTTCGTCCTTATCGTCCAGCGAGATGAGCGGTGCCACCTCTTTCATCAAGGTGCCTTTGTCCGTTTCGGTCAGGCGGACAAAGGCTTCCGGCTTTTGATAGTGTTCCACGGCCTGTCGGTGCAGCCGCACGGATACCAGCTCCGGGTTCAGCGCTCCCACCTCGGCACGGCAGGTCTCCGTTAAGATCTTGCGCCAGTTCTGGTATTTTTCGTCCGCATAGGCTCCATCCTGCAGCGCGGCGGCGATCCGCACCTGTTTGCAGAAAATGCTCTCGGACAGGCTTTTGGTGTCCGCACTCTCGTAGCCGTTGGGTTTCTGACGGAAAAATTCAAAGTTGCCGCAGTAGTCAAAAATCAGAAACCGCCGTTTGCCCGTATACTCGCCATCGATGGCATCCACGCAGGCAAGGGATGGGCAGAGCCGCGTGCCACGGCCGATCATCTGCCAGAACTTCGTTTTGCTGCGCACTTTTTTGAAGAACACCAGATTCACGCACTCCGGCACATCAATGCCCGTGTCCATCATATCCACCGAGACCGCAATAAACGGCGGCTTGTCCGGCTGCTTGAAGTCGTCAATGATGGACTGCGCATAGGCGTCGTCGCAGACCACCCGCTGGATGAATCCCGGGTACTGGGTCTCCAGCTGCGGGTAGAGCTTGCCAAAACGTTCCCGGATAAACTCCGCATGGAGCTTGTTCTGGGCAAAGATGATGGTTTTGCCAATGCGGTCACCGCCCGCCGTCTGGATGCCCCGTTCCATCAGGTCTTGCAGCACCGTGTCCACGGTGTTGGCGTTGAAGATAAACTTGTTCAGCTTTTCGGATGGGATGAAAGTGGGCAGGGTGTCGTCCTCGGCAAAATCGTCCTCGTAGCGGGCCTTATCCTCCGGTGAAAGCTGGTCGTAGTGGATGCCCTCTTCTGTGAATTTCGTCTTGACCTCGTAGTTGTAGTAAGGCACCAGCACATGGTCGGTGTAGACCGCCGTATCGTAATCGTAGGCGTAGGTGGGGATGCCGTGTTCCATCTCGAAAAAGTCGTAGGTGTTGCGGTCTACATCGGTTTTCGGGGTGGCGGTCAGACCCACCAGAATCGCATCGAAATAATCAAAAATGGCGCGGTATTTCTTGAAAATGCTGCGGTGGCTCTCGTCCACGATGATGAGGTCAAAGTGGGCGGGCGAAAACAGCGGCACGCCGTCCTTGGTCTTGGCGTTGTCGATGGCGTTGAGCATGGTGGGATAGGTGGAAAACACGATGCGCGCGGCCTTATCGTCCTTGGAGGAGCATAGGTTGCACAGCGACTGGTCCGGCAGATACTTCTTGAAGTCGTCCTTTGCCTGCTTGACTAGCGCGGTGCGGTCGGCCAGAAAGAGCGTGTTGGTCACATGACCGCCCCGGCTCAGCACATCGGTCAGGCTGGACGCGGTGCGGGTCTTGCCTGTGCCCGTTGCCATGACCAGCAGATTGCGCCGGAAGCCCTGCGCGATGTGGGCACAGACAGCCCGGATGGCGTTTTTCTGATAGTAGCGGTCGGTGATTTTATCATCAATTTCGATGGTGTCCAGCGGCTTTTTCTCGGCGCGGCGGTTCATCAGCTTCTGCAAGTCGTCCTTGCAGAACACCCCGCTCACGGCACGCTGCGGGCCGCTCTGCTCATCCCAGAAATAGGTGGTGTAGCCGTTGGTGGTAAACAGCATTGGACGGCGGCCAAACTTCTGCTCCAGACAGTCTGCATAAAGCTGAGCCTGCTTGCGCCCGATGTTGGGGTCTTTGGTGCTGCGTTTGGCTTCAATGACCGCCAGCGGCAAGCCGTCCTTGCCCATCAGCACATAGTCCGCATAGCCCTTCTGCCCCAGCACGCCGTTCATGTTGTCCACTTCGTACTCGGTGCGCACATCGGCGTCCGGCCCGGTGAATTTCCAGCCCATGGCCTTGAGGTCGATGTCGATGATCTTCCGCCGCGTTTCGGCCTCGGTCAGGTCGGCGGCGGTGAAACTGCGGCTCTGCTGGTTCTGCTGTTTGCTGGCCGTGTATGCCGCCGAAAGGCTCTCCACCTGCTTGCGCAAGGCTTCCAGTTCGGCATCCTTCTGGGACAGTAAACTTTCCTGCTCCCGGATCTTCTTTTCGTCCAGTGTTACCTTTTCGCCGGGGATGGCTGTCTCGTCAAAGGAGCGCTCCACATAGTCCGTGCCGTAGCAGTAATCCACCCACTGGATGAAGTCGAACAGCCCCCGCAGGCTGAACACTGCATCCGCCGCCGACACACTATGCCCCGTATGTACCGCCAGATTGCCCGCCTTCACGATGCTGGGCAGCACGCTCCACACATTGCGGTCCACTGCGAACCGGAAACTCGGCTCATGCAGCAGGGATTGCAGGTTGTCCTTGTAGGGCATCGTGATGGTTTTATCTGCCGCATACACCCACTTCACCGCCAGCTCCAACGCCTTCCGGCACCCCACCGCGCACATCGCCGGGGAGGTGGAGAACACTTTCTCGGCCTCGATGGCAGAATTGGCGAAGAGGGAATATTCGGGTCGGGTGGAGAGATAGGAGAAATTGGACATGAGGAAAGCTCCTTTCTGAATTTATTATCTTATCGGAAAGAATACGAAATGCTTTCTTTAAAATCGATTTTTTCGGCATTTTGTGAAATTAGTATTCGAACGGTTTCTAACAAAAGTATTATAGCTAATAGAGTTTCTTTTTCTATTGCAATTTCATTTTCAACTATTTCATCGATCATTTTATAGTTTCCGATCATCATTTCACCATGAACAAATTTAGACCGCAAATTATATATGTTTCGGATTTGCTCTTTCTCCACTGATGGAAAAAATGTCGTTATTCTTTTTTGTAGAGCGGAGGATATTCCTGATTTTCCCGGTGAGTAGACACTTTCAAGACCGATTGTTGAGTATATTAAGCTTTCATGAAAATTCCTGTTGAAAATATAGGTAAGTGTTGAAAACATTACCGGAGTCTTTTTCATGTTTCCGAATAAACTCGTATGATTTCTTATCCAGTAAAATGTCTCTTCAAATGACAGTTCGGTTTTCACAAGTCTTCTATACTCTCCAAAAGTATCTGCCGGAAAAATCTCTGTTAAATAATTTTCAGAGTTGTATTTTTTCCCTTTTATCCAAATTTCAGTATGCCCAACATGAAGTTGCGGACATGTCAGCAATACAGCCATTACAAATGCAAGCGATATCTTTGAAAGCACATCGTAGTAGAAATCGTCCAAGAGTTCTAACTGGTATTGTTTGCGGTAGCGCTTATGGCCTACTGCTCGGTTGTCAAACTTCCAAGTACCTTCTGGGAGCCAGATATCATTGTTTTTTACATCCGTAATCATATCCATTTTTGCATCAAATGAAATAATCGCAATACTTTCCTGTCTGATTGCATACTGCTCTCTATATTCTTCTGCTATTTCGGATTTCATTGGATTTTCTTTTAATTGTTCTTGTAAATCTTTTAATATACAACTATTCCAAACTCTCCGTTTGAACCCAACTTTTGAAATGGTTTTTACTTTTTTCCCTTCTACGCACCACTGTACTGGTATCGCATCAAATTTTTCTTTTATTTTCTTTCGAAACGCTTTTTCTTCTTCATTATCTGGGTATATAAAGACCTTGAATTCAACTCTAGTCATCTTCTCTATCATATTTGCAATCACATTTTATCATAAAAACACCTTAAAGTTTCATCTTTTAAACAGCCTGTTGAAATCTACTGCATAGCCAATTTTATCAAGTCCCTGTAAAACTTCGATTTTCCAGTTTTTGGAATCAGTGTAAACAACACCTTGCATGTCGGACGGCAACTCTAAATCTTTATCTGCCACGATGATAACATTCCCGCGTCCTAACTTTCCCATAAAGTAGCCTGCCTCAAATACAACATTTTGCCGTGCTCTTAACTTATCCTCGGAAGCGTCTTTTGCTCTTCCATAATCGTCTTTCGTAAATAAACAAATCGCAGCGCCAACGTCCGCATTCTCTTCAATTTTTTCAATAATAGTTTTTCCTTGGTTTGCTTGCTCACTTAAAATAATGGCCTCAAGCCCTTGCTTTTCAACAATGCGTGCAACCTCTTGTTTTAGAGCTTCATCGTGTCCGTGAACGACAAAGACTTTACTTTTAGAAATGCTGTTGTCCTGTGTGGCTTCATTGTCTGGTGTGACGTCATTTTCTTTCAGTTCTTCTAGGTACACTTCAAATACTGCTTTGCTTTCTACCAAACCACTTTTACATGCTTCTATATAATCACTCTCTGTTTCGTTAAGTGTATAAATCATCAAGGAAAAGTGTGTATTTCCAAAATCCACAACTTCTTTGCTGTTTTCTCCATAGTGGGTTCTTAAAAAGCGTTCCGCTCTTGTTTTCCAGCTAATAAATTCCTGAGAAGAAGTTCTTACCTGATGCTCAATTAGAACATCAATATCATCATAAATTTTCTTAAAACGTTCATAATCTGTCATTTTAGCCACCACTTTCTGTATTTTCTTCCATTATACTGCTAAAATCCACCATTGCACACCCTTTTACCCAAAATATTCCTGCATCAGTGCTTTTTTCATCAGTTCCAGTTTCTCAAGGCTTTGCTGTACGGTCTGCTTCTGCTGGTCTACACGTTCCACAAAGGCGGCAAATTCGTTTTGCAAGGAAAGAGGGGGTAAAGCAACTTGCAATTGTTTGAGTTTAATCCCCGGTAAATGTGCGATAGTAGCTTTTGCTCCAGCAATTTCTGCAAATCCGTCATGATTGCAATTATACTTGAACCACCACGCAAGATAGTCTGGCTGAACAAGCTGACGATTACAACGTACTCGATGTAATGCTTTCTGGAAAAAACATGGCTGTATCTCATTGTGCCACACAGCACAACGACCAATTTCACCTCCTTCACACACCAAAAGATCTCCGTCCCTTAATTCAAACTCTTTTTGCTCAGCTTCATTAAAATCCATTTGATTCAGATTGTCCACATTAAAACTAAACCACTGTACATTGAAATTTGCCAAATAGGGATAACTGTATTTTCCTGTTTGCTGTTTCGCATCCAGCATTTTTCCTAGCCGAGAGGACGCAATATCTGAAAAATTATGAATCGGCCACGATTTATCATTGCGAATTATATCTCCAAACATCTCCACAAACCGTGCCTTTATCAACTCGTCCAGCTTGACAAGCTGCTGTTCGCGGAGAGAAATAAGTTGCTCCAGATTTTGAAGCCTTTTTACAATCTCTTTCTGCGCATCGATATCAACACATGGGATTTCAACTTCTTTAAGAGCTGTTACTGTAAAACTAGCTTGATTTACTGACTTTTTAGTAATTCGTTGAATCTGTCGAAGAAAACTCCACGATTCAAAATAATACTTTGCATATTCAGGAAGCAACTTTTTTGAATTGGATCGAAGCATTAAAAGATTCATTCCATGAATAATTTGTTCATTGCCCTGTTTTGTATATAACGCAACTTTTCCAAGATGTGCTTCACTGTTAATATGTGACATTAGGATATCGCCATCTTGAAGTACATAATCTTGGTATTTTTCAATATCGAAAATTCCGGCGTACCCCATCTTTGACCTGTTTACTGTTCTATTTGAAATTGTTTCAATTCGAGTAATGGGAAATCCACCTGCGCCACTTTTCTGCTTTATGGATGCTCCATTTCTAATAACCGGAAACACTTCTCCCAACTTCGCCATCACACCATCTCCTCCAGCTCTGCCAGACCCTTGGTGATCTCCATTTCCAGCTCATGCAGGTCGGCCAGAATTTCTGTGGTCGAGGGATACTCCACCGGCACATACTCGGTCTCTTTGTACTTATTGATGGACAAATCGTACCCGTTGGCGGCAATTTCTTCTTTGGGCACAAAGAAGCTCTGCTCGGTGCGCTTGCGGTCGGCTTCGGCGTCAAGGCTGTGGAACCGGGCGATGATGTCCGGGATGTCGTTTTCCTTCACCTCGGTGCGCTTGTCGTCCAGCGAGAAGCCGTCGGCTTTCATATCGTAGAACCACACCTTGTCGGTGCCGCCCGCGCCGGTCTTGGTGAACACCAGCACCGCCGTAGACACGCCTGCGTAGGGCTTGAACACGCCGGAGGGCATGGAGATGACCGCCCGCAGCTGGTGATTTTCAATGAGTTCTTTTCGGATGCTCTGGTGCGCCTTGCTGGAACCGAACAGCACGCCGTCCGGCACGATGCAGGCGCAGCGTCCGCCGGTTTTGAGCATCCGCAGGAAGAGCGCAAGGAAAAGCAATTCTGTCTTTTTGGTGTTGGTGACGGCTTTCAGGTCGTCGTTGATGCTCTCGGCATCCACAGTGCCCTTGAACGGCGGGTTCGCAAGGCAAATGGTGTACTTGCTGCAGATAGAGTTTTGCTTCGACACGCTGTCCTTGTAGTCGATCTCCGGGTTCGTGATGGAGTGGAGCATCAGATTCATGGCCGAAATGCGCAGCATGGTGCGGTCCGTGTCAAAGCCGGTGAACATCGGGCCGGCAAAATGCTGCCACTGCTCCGGGGTCATGCTGTCCTCGTAGTGGGTGCGGAGGTACTGCGCACTGGACACCAGAAAGCCTGCCGTGCCGCAGGCGGGGTCGCAGATAAAGTCGTCCGGCGTGGGCTGCACCAGCTCCACCATCATGTCGCGGATGTGTTTGGGCGTGCGGAACTGGCCGTTCTGCCCTGCTGTTGCCAGTTTGCCCAGCATATACTCATACAGGTCGCCCTGCATATCAAGGTCGGCAATGTCGTGGGTGTAAAGATCCTCCAGCCCGGTGATGATCTTTTGCAGCACCTGCGGCGTGGGGATCAGGAACATGGCATCGTCCATGTACCGCGCAAAGGCGGTGTTCTGTTCCTTTTCATCCTCTGCCCGCAAAACATCTTTTTCTTTTTCCGACAAGCTCTTGCCCAGCTTTTCGGCCTCCTGCTGTGCCTGTTCCAGCTTACTGAGTACCTCTACCAGTTCGCCTTTTTCGTTGAAATCCGGCAGACGGCCATACTTCATCTTTTTGATGGCAGGGAACACCCGCTGCTGCATGGTCAGGAAAATCTCGCGGGAGTCCTTATCCTTGAAGCGGCTCCACCGCATGGACTGCCCTGCCGCGCTGGCCGGGAAGATGTGCTCCATCTTTTCGCCCGCCATGTTCTCAAAATCTTCGGTGGCAAGCTCTTTCTCGTCCAACGACCGGATGAACATGAGATAGGTCAGCTGTTCAATGACGGTCAGCGGATTGGTGATGCCGCCTGCCCAGATGTCCGTCCAGATCTTGTCTACCTTATTTTTAATGGCTCCTGTTACCATGCGTTCCTCCTGAATGTTTGCCAATCGCAAACGCCTTGCATCTCGAATTTTTGGTGATAATACCACAATTTTATTATAGCAGTGTACGATTGCATTTTCAATGTAGAGTGTTTAGCGGAAGTGCTTTCTTGATCGCAAGGCAAGAAATCAGTGGAACGTTATGACCGCATTCTGGAAATGGACGAAGCTGTTGACCCGGAACGCTATCGCAACAGTGGGATGCTCCTGCGTCTGCCCAACGATTTGGCGGTAGAGCCGATCCTTATCCGCAAGAAGTTCATCAAGTGGCAGGACGAACACCCGGAATTCACTCGCATCGTGTTTCACGGCCTGCGGCATTCCAGTGCCACCTATCAACTGATGATCTCCGGCGGCGATGTGAAAGCGGTACAGGGCACAACGGGCCACGCCAGTGCCAATCTGCTGGTCAACACCTATGCACACATCCAGCAGGATTTCCGTAAAAAGCTGGGTAAAAAGTTCGAGGAAGGCTTCTACAAGCCGGGAGCAACACTTGTGCAGGCTGCCCCGGTTGAAGCAGAACCGACCATCTCCGTGTCGGCACTGTTGGAACTTCTGAAGGACGCAGACCCTGCCGTAAAAGCGCAGCTTCGCTTGGCTTTGCTTTCCTGCCGCCATTGAGAAAAAGCAATCCCCACAGCCACAAAAAGGACTGTGGGGATTGCTTTTATGGTGAAGAAGAAAGAGAATAACGTGTTAACCCTTGTCCGCGCCGGAGGTGATTCCCTCGACGTAGAACTTCTGCATGATGACAAACAGGATGGAGATGGGGATGGACACCAGCACACCGCCTGCACAGAAGAGCGCAAAGTAATTGTTGATCAGGGTCTTTTGCAGCATATTATACAGACCGATAGCCACTGTCCAGTCGGCAGAGACGCCCGAATTCAGGATCATTTTTGCCATCACGAAGTCCGTCCACGGAACCATGAAAGAGCTGATGATGGTATAGACCAAAATCGGCTTGGACATGGGCAGAACGACCTGGAAGAACACACGGGCGTCGGATGCGCCGTCCAGCTTGGCGGCTTCCCGCAGGGAGATGGGGATGGTATCAAAGAAGCCCTTGCAGATCAGGTAGCCCAGACCGGACGAACCGGCATAGACCATGATAAGACCGGCATAGGAGTTGGTCAGATTCAGATATTTCAGGACGAAATAGACGGCGATCATTGCCAGCACGCCGGGGAACAGGTTGACGCTGACAGAAAGGTTCTGGATCAGCTTGCGCCCCTTGAAGCGGCAGCAGCTCAGTGCATAAGCGACCATCAGCACAAAGCAGGTGGAGATGACGCAGTTGAAACAGGCCACCACAAGGGTGTTGGTAAACCAGCGCGGGAACTGCGCCACCGAGTCCGGGTGGAACAGAATGTTGACATAGTTGCGCAGTGTGTAACTGGCCGGGAAGAACTGTCGCACATTGATGCCCCGGTCTGTGGAGAAGGAGGTGACCAGAAGCCACAGAATGGGCACCAGCCAGATAGCTGCCAGCAGGGCCAGCAGCAGATGCCGCAGAACGCTGCGCACAGCCCGGAGGATGCGCCCGCGGCGCAGCTGCGCTGCGGTCTCTGCCCGGCGTGCCGGAGAAACAGTTGTCTGTGTCAAGAGAACGTCGCCTCCTTTTTATTCAGGAACCGGAAGCATACCAGCGTGAACACGGCACAGATGATGAACACCATAATGCCGATGACCGCGGCCATCTTGTAGTTGTACTGCTCCTGCGTCAGGCGGAACAGCCATGTGACCAGCAGATCCACCTCTTTTGCACTGGAGGAAGCTAGCGCCTGATCCTTGGTGATATAAACGTCCTGTGTGAGCAGGTAGATGACGTTAAAATTGTTGACGTTGCGCACAAAATCCGTAACCAGTGCCGGGCCCTGCACACTGAGCAGGTAGGGCAGCTTGATGTGGATGAAGCTCTGCCACGGCGAAGCGCCGTCGATGGTGGAGGCTTCCAGCATATCGGTGGGAATATTCATCAGCACACCGGTGGCAATGAGCATCTGGTAGGGCACGCCCACCCAGATGTTGATGAGGATGATCATGAACTTTGCCCAGTGCTGGTCGGTCAGGAAGGGAATGTGGTTCATGTTCTGCCCCAGCAGGCCGATGGTCTTTAAAAAATCGGTCACGCCCGCATTGGACATCATGGTGTTGAAGATGCCGGCGTCCGAGAAGAAGTTGCGCACCAGCAGCAGGGTGACGAACTGCGGCACCGCAATGGTGATGATGAACAGGGTGCGCCAGAGCTTTTGGCACCGGGTCTTTTTGTTGTTGATGAGCATGGCCAGAAATACGCCGCCGAAAAAGTTGGTGAAGGTGGCAAAGAACGCCCATACCAGCGTCCAGCTGAGCACCCGGCCAAAGGCGTAGCTGAAGGTCAGGCTCAGCGACTGCCCGCCGAACAGAGAAGCAAAGTTAGCCAGCCCCACCCATGTGAACAGGGCGGCGGGAGGCATGTGCTGCTGATCGTAGTTGGTAAAGGCAACAGCGATCAGGATGAACAGCGGGATGATGGTGAACACCACCACACCCAGCACCGGCAGGGTGAGCAGGGTAACGTAGAACTTTTCGTTCAGGTACAAGGTGATATCCTGCCGGAAATTGTTGGGCTTTTTGCCAGCGGCCTTCTGCGCCTGCAAAGCATAGTTGCTCTGCACCACCAGCATGGCAGCAGCGATCAGCGTTACAATGACCACCAGTGCGATCACGCTGAGCAGCAGGATGGCAAACGAGTTGTCGTAGTTGTTGACCTCGTTCTTTAAGGTAAGGGGGTTGAACTGCATCTCCATCTGCACCGTGCCCAGCGTGCCGAACTTTTTCAGCGCCGGAATGCCGGAGGTACCCAGAAAATACAGCCCCAGCCCCTGCACCAGCGTTACCAGCAGCGCCTTGATAAGCTGGCCGTGGCCGATGTAGCCCAGACCCCAGACAAAGAGGGACAGCTTTGTAAAAATATCTCCGTGAACAAATGCGTGACCGAACTTCTGAAGGAAATTCGGCTCCCGGCCATCTGCCCGCAAGGGTGGTGTAAGGACCATTTCTGCCACAGAAGTCAACTCCTTTCTTGGTATGCAGAGGGGGTTATAGCAAACAGGATGTTAGGTTGATGCCGATTTCTTGTATTGCGATAAAAAGCGGGCACACCGCATTCTGCTGCGTGCCCGCCGGGAAAAACCGGAACTTACTGTGCCACAGGTGCGGTGATGCCGGCCACAGCGTCATCCACCAGCTGCTGGGTGGTCTTGCCCTGCGTATCACCGGAGGCAAGGATCTCGCCCAAGCTTGCGGCGGAACTCCAGTAGTTTGCGCCTACCCGCTGCAGGGTAGCGTAGGAGCTCTGCTCAGCCAGTGCGGCAATGGCGGGTGCAGACTGCACAGCCTCGGTGGCGTTTGCGTTGATGTTGGAGGGGCCCAGCTTGCGGTCGTTGAAGCGCTTGTTCTGGTTGTCCTCGTTGGTGATGAAGTCGGCCAGCATCATGGCCACGCCCACGTTGGCGCTGTGGGGGTTGACGCCCACCAGCTTGTAGCCGGAGAAGGAGCCCATCTGGACCTGCTCGCCGTTCAGGGTGTAGGTCGGCAGCTTGGTGGCGGCGTAGCCCTCGCCCCAAGCCTCCTCGGCGGTGCTGGCGTTCCAAGTACCGGAGATGGCGGCGCAGCAGCTGCCGTCCTTGATGGCGGAAACGATGTCAGCATCCGCGCCGGACTTGAAGCCGGGGTTTGCGGTGATATCCAGAATGGCCTGCGTTACGTCTGCGCCGGGAGCCTCGTTCCAGTTGCAGACGGTGTTGATGCCGTCATCTGCCAGCGTTGCCACCAGACCGGCACCGGCGTAGAAGCTGTAAATGTACCATGCGTCGTTCACGCTCATCATGAACTTTTTGCCGGCAGCTGCAGCCTTTTCCAGCATGGTGTCCACGCTCTGCACATCCTCGGCGCTCAGAACGCTTGCATCATAGTACAGGAAATAGCCATTGTCGGCGGTCATGGGGTAGGCGTAAAGCTTGTCGTTCATGGTGGCAGCGCCCACAGAGCCGGGCAGGTTGCGGCTCTTCACGTCGTCCGGGTTCAGCAGAACCTCCTGCAGAGCACCGGCATTCACCAGCTCGTTCAGCTGGTCATCGGCAAAGGCGAAAACGTCTGCGGCAGACTCCGGGTCGGCCAGAACGGTGTCCTTTGCGCTGGACTCAGACTGCACGCCGATCTCGATGGTCACATTGCCCTTGTCCGCATTCTGCTCGATGAAAGCGTCTGCCATCTCGCGCAGCATGGTCTGATCCTCTTCGGCACCCCACATGGTCAGCTTCACATCACCCCAGCTCTCCGCAGCAGAGGCAGCCGTGCTGGATGCCGCAGTAGAAGCAGCGGTGCTAGAGGAAGAACCGCCGCAGGCGGTCAGCACACCGGCAGCAGCCACAGTGCCCATGGCTGCAAGGAAGTTACGGCGGGAAATCAGCTTTTTCATGATCCAGTTCTCCTTCGTTCTCAATCTGAAATCTTCGGCTGCTCTTTGTTGCGCTTATAAGTTGCGCACATCCAAGCAGCTATTTTTCTGTACCCATAGGATACCGCATTCTTTTGCTCACGTCAATGGACGAAATTCACGGTATTGTTGAGTCAAAACTGGAAAAAGTGACGGTAAAATTAGGATACATGGGCAAAAGCGCGCAACTTTAGCGCAACCTTTGTCATGCCCTTTGTCATGCAAAGAACAAAAATGCCCGCTCCTAGAAAGGAGCAGGCACAAAAAGCGCGTTATTTGATGCTGTGGGAGCGTTCCCTCCACTTGGTAGAGTTCCGCAAAATGACCTGATAACCTTCCAGCTGCCGCATGACCGTTTCCTTTCCGGCCAGACGATCCAGCAGCATCCGGCAGGCGGTCTTACCCAACTGCTCTGCATCGTACTGTACCGCCGAAACAGACGGTGTGATGCTGGCAAGCATGGAGCTGTCGTACAGGCTGGCCACTCGCAGATCGTTGGGCACGAGGATATGCCGCGTCCGCAGCTCCCGCATGACCTCAAAGGCGACCTCATCATCGCCGCAAAGGATGCAATCTGCCTTCTGCTCCAGCGCAGCCTCCAGTGCATCGAGCGTCTGCCCGGCAGATTCCACACCGGAATGAACGAGCCGCTGGTCTACTGGCACACCAAATTCCGCGAATCCACGCAGATAACCGCGTATGCGGTCGGTGTTGACGGCGTAGATGGTACTGCCCACCAGCAGCGCGATCCGCTTGGCGCCCAGCTGCAAAAGGATGCGTGTCATCTCGCAGGCAGCCGCGACCTGATCGTTGTCTGCCTGCGGGATGGTCTTGTCCTCACTGCGTCCGATGAGCACAAAAGGTGTCTCGTATTGCCGCAAAAGTTCGATGCAGGGATCATCCGTCATGGCGTAGGTCAGGATCACGCCGTCCACCTTGTGGTTGGCCAGCTGCCGCTGCAGCTGTGAATACTCGGTGTTGGAGGCGTAGCAAAGCATCAAGTCATAGCCGCGCTGGTCTGCCATGGTGCAGATGCCGCCCATGCACTTGCGCAAAAAGGGCAGATCCAGCGCAATAAACCGCTGCGGTACGACCATGGCAATATTGTTGGTGCGCGGTTTTTCGCCGCTCTGTGCAGAAACAGGCTCGGAGCGGGTACGCCCCATATAGGCGTACACCTTGGTGCGGGTCTCCTCGCTGATGCGTCCCTTTCCGGAAAGTGCACGCGATACCGTTGTTTTAGAAACGCCAAGTGCATCAGCCACCTGCTCGATCGTCATTTTTTCGGTTTCCTTTGCAGCCACAGGATGATCCTCTCCTTTTTTGTGAATCTGCGCAACAAAATATCCTATTCAGCATAGCGATACATTGCTGCCTTGTCAAGACAGAAAGTAAACAAAAAGCGTTCTGCTTTTTCGGCAGAACGCTCAAAGGGGAAACTTTTACTTTTTACAGGACCTGCTCGCCGTTTTTCCAGACGGCCGTTCCGTAACGGTTCAGCGCAACACCGCCTACTTCGACCGGATGTTCATTGCAGTTCTGTACAAAGACGAACGTACCGCGCCGCGCGGCCAGAACGCCGTCCGGCAGAGCTTCCGGCCAGGCCGGGGTCAGGCCGACTTCCTTTACAGCGGCACGATAAAATGCGCGATAGAACGCTTCCTCGAATCGACTTGCCAGATAATAGGCACGGCCCTCCCCGTAGGAGTGGACAGCCACCGCCGGGCAGTTTGCATAATAGTCCTCGGCATAGACGCTCAGCGGTGTGGCAGGGTCGGTGTCGTTCAGACTTGCGACCTCGCATAGGACCGAAGCCTGCGTTTCCGGCAAAGTGGAATCGTCCATCGGGGTGCAGCGGCAGGTTTCGCCGTCATACATTCCGTCGATCTCAGTGCGGCGCAGGCCCAGCAGGTCGGTCAAGCCGTAGGGCGTGTCACCCAGACGGCACAAATCGCTTTCATTCACCACACCGGTCCAGTATGTAACTACGACCGTACCACCATTCCGGGCAAAATCACAGAGTTTTTGGGCAAAGGCATCGGTCAGCAGATAAACCATCGGAACAACGACCAAACCATAACCCGTCAAATCGGATTCCTGATTCACGAACTCCACCGCAATGCCTTCCCGCGCAAGAGCATTGTAGTGCAGCTTCAGCTCGTCCCAGTAGCCCATCCCTGCATTGCGCGGGCCGCAGGAACCTTCCAATGCCCACTTGTTCTCCCAATCGTGGACGATCGCCGCCTGCTTTTCGCGGCAAATCGTTGTAATTTCAGAAAGCGCTTCCAGCTTCCGTCCCACTTCCATCGTTTCCCGGAACGGGCGGGCATCCTCCCTGCCATCGTGCCCGATGACCGCACCATGGAGCTTTTCCTCTGCGCCGCGGCTGGCACGCCACTGGAAATAAAGCACGCTGTCCGAACCGTGCGCCACGGTCTGCAAGGCGGAAAGCGCTGCGATGCCGGGCTTTTTCTGCTTGGAGACAGGCTGCCAGTTGGTAAAGCTGGGGCTGGACTCCATCAGCAGGAACGGCTTGCCCTTCATGGAGTAATACAGGTCGTGCATCATGGCGGTGTCCAGCGCGGTCTCTTCCACCGTCTCGGTGGGCTTGTGCCATGTGGGATAGTTATCCCAGCTGGCAATGTCGATCTCCTTGGACATTTTGAAATAGTCGATCCCATCGAACCGGTACATCATATTCACTGTGAATTTTGCATCCGGTGCAAACTCTTTTACGGCATCTCGCTCAAATTTCAAAAAATCAATGTGTCGGTCGCTGACGAAGCGCTTCCAGTCCAGCGCAAGACCCTGCACGGCATTTTCCCCCTGCGGGGCAGGGCTTTCGATTTGTTCCCAAGCGGTATAATCGTGACTCCAGAACCGGGCGTTCCACGCCTTGTTCAAGGCTTCCAAAGAGTTGTACCGTTCCTTGAGCCAGCGGCGGAACGCGGCCTGACACAGCTCGCAATGGCAGTCGCCGCTCATCTCGTTGGAGATATGCCAGAGCAGGACAGCCGGGTCATTGCCGAACCGCTGTGCCAGCTTCTGGTCGATGATGCGGACTTTTTCCCGGTAGACCGGCGATGTATAGCAGTAATTCTGCCGCCGGTTGTACAACTCCCGAACCCGGTCTGCCCGGACTCGGCGCACCTCGGGGTATTCGTGTGCCATCCAAGCAGGGCGGGCCGCACTGGGCGTTGCAAGGATCGTATAGATTCCATTGGCATACAGGTTATGGATGATGTCTGCCAGCCAATCCAGCTCAAATACCCCCTCCTGCGGTTCCAACGTGGACCATGAGAACACGCCCAGCGTCACAGTATTAACGTGTGCCTTTTTCATCAGTTCGATGTCCTGCGCCAGAATATCGGGCCGGTCCAGCCACTGTTCCGGGTTGTAGTCTCCGCCATGAAGTAATCTGAGCTGCTGCATGATAGCGGCCTCCTTTGGTTGCGCAAATTGCGCAACATTTTTATCGGATAAAGTTGCGTTCGATACAGAGTATAGCAAGAACCTCCACAAGATGCAATGCAGCTTCATGGAATTTCGTTGCAATAAGCTGAACGTTTGATGCAGCACAAGAAACCATCCATGGATGCTTTGGAAGATTCCACAACGTTCATGGGGGATTTATAGACAGGTTGTCAAAATGCAGAAATACATTGATTGAACGGGAAAACACTTGAACGCCGTGCTATAAGTCCTACTATCACCGCATTCCTGCAATAAAATTTGCAAAACCATCTTGACGCACCTTGTAAACCTTGACACTCTCTGTCACAAATCCCACCGAGCTTGTCGGGGCAATGCCCCTCCATCTTGCTGCGCAAGACCGCTCTGCCACTTGAAAGCCCCACTGGGGCTTTCATTGCTTCGCAAACGCG
>CAKSWU010000003.1 GCA_934513205.1 uncultured Faecalibacterium sp.
ATGGGCGAGCAGATGGGCGTTGGCGGCGATGACAGCTGGGGTGCCAATGTCCACCCGGAGTATATTCCTGATGTGACCAAGCCTGTGGAGTTCACCTTTACGTTCCGTGGCATCTGATGATTGCCCGCAAATGAGGTGTTCTCTGTGAAAAAAGCGAAAGATCAGCCTGAATCTGAACCAGCCGAACTAGCATCCCTTGTTGGAGAACGGATCAGAAAGATCCGCAAAGAAGAGGGGTTAAGCCTAGAGCTTTTTGCTTTACGTTGTGACATGAATGCCGCATACGTTGGGCATATTGAACGCGGCGTTCAGAATCCAACCTTGAACACGCTGGAACGTATCTGCAAGGGTCTGGACATCAGCGTAGAAGACCTTTTCATAGATAAAAGCGCAACGGTTGATATGAATACTGCTGCATTGCAGTATTTCTCTCAGATTACCTGTGATCTTTCCCCAGAACAATTTCATCGGCTGCTAAACATCATAAAAGAGATCGTAGCCGTGATGAGATGACCCTCGTTATTAAGACACCTTCGCGTTGAGATATGGACATCCCTGCATGAGATTCCTATCAAACGCGAGGGTGTCTTTTTTTGGTATCACAAAATCTCAATTCCTGACGCCACTATTTATAAGTAGTGCTTCACTCTATATAAGTAGCGTTGCTATGTCAAAATAGCCGTATTCCGCTTTTGTTTAGAGCATTTCTTTGAATGGTTCTCCAAACTTTCTTTAACGTATTGAAGTATACAAATTTTTAGGATATAATCAGCACATTCCCCAAAAGCTATGTAGAATTACACAAAAATTTGATAGGAGGCGTACACACATGAGTTGTTTCGGTTCAAGGTTTTTATTAGCAAAACCTGCAGGCTGCAAAGTCGCTGGTTGTGCTCATCCGCACCCCTTTGCACAGGTTCATCGGCTGATGATAGAACCGGATTGGCTGATGAAAGAGCCTCCAGCGGGAAGTTTTCTACTGTCTCTCCCATCCAAGCTGCGGCATCGCCACCCATCCTCGTTGACGGAGGTCGGCTGACATGAAGGATCGACTGAAAGATCACCTCGAAGGCTGGCAGTTTTGCGAAAACTGTGGTATAAAGCTGTATCAAAAAATCAACGGCTGCAGCGGCATGATTCATCTGAAATGCCACCGCTGCAATACGCTCCTCCGCATTGATTTATCATTCCGAAGAAAGAAGTGACCCCCTAAAACAATAAATCGGGTGCATTGCACCCTGAATATGGACTGTTCGCACCGAGCAACGGGCCGTCACCTCCGGGTGATGTATGAAACGTAGCACCAAATAGCCGGGCAACAGCTTGATTGAGTGATTTTCGCTTGAGAATCTCTCAGTCGGCTGTTGTCCGGCTATTTTTTATAGCTTCAGGAAGCCTGCTCCCGAAAAGGAGCAGGTTTTATGTTTGCCCTCTTTTCATGGCTGCCCCAAGCGGCGAAATATCCGTAGCATCTCCAAATTTTCGACTTTTCACGCTTTATCGAAAATTTGGAGGTTACACATGAGTTTCAATAATGGCAATGAACGTCGCAAGCTGAACGCAAAGTGGGAGCATCTTCGTGTGCAGTACCGCGAAGCAGGAATGAGCGAAGAGGCAATTCAGGCTATGTACGAGTTTGATTTGGGTGTTCTCAATAGCGAACGCGCCTACATCACCAACACACTGACGGTTTCTGACACCACCGATGATAGTGCAGCCACGGAAACCAGCGACTTCAAGCAGTATGAAAAAGCCATTACCGTAACGGATACCTACCACGAAACGAAAACGCGCTTTACATGGGTAGGCGAAATTCAGAATGAGCGGTTACACGCGGGTTTGGAGAAACTCTCTGACGAAGAACTCCAGCTTGTTACGTTGTACTTCCATGAGAAGTACAGCACCGTAGAATTATCTAAAGTTTATGGCATTGCACAGCAGAATATTAGTAAGCGAATTTTGAAAATCACTAAATTTTTGAAGAACTTTGATTTTCAGGGTGTAGAATGAGCCTTCTCGATGGCTCGTAAGTGTAAGGGCAATTCACCAGATGGCGAAAGCCGCTGAACGAACTGTCTGCACTCATGTACTTTGAAAACTGAATAGTTCCGTCATCTGGTACTCCGATAATGATACTTCCGTAATTCGCGGCCCGGTCACAAAGCAGACGGGGTGGCTGAAATGCCAATGAAGCGGTACAAGTCCGCTGCCAGATGTTTATGCCCCACTCGCAGGGAGCCGAGGGCGAATATGCGAGACCTTAACTTATTAAATCAGGCGTGGCCGAATGCTGTTTTCGGTCTTCGTCCACGCCTGTTCTTTTTACTTATTCCATATATCCACATTTTCGTCCTACATAGGAGGTTTTATGAACGAGAACGACCGTACCACCTTAGAGCAAGCGATCTACGAGGAAATGGAACTGACCCCGGAGATGATCCGGTCCATCCGCACGCTCTGCGGTGTCTGCCTTTGTAGTTTTGTAGAATCCAAGGCGTTCAAAATCGCCATTGTTCCCAGCGCAGACCGGAGCATGGACACTTGCACTGTCTGCCAGACCCGGCGCGGTCATGACTACGTTGTGATGAACCGCTGAACAAACACACCGCCCACTGCCAAGGAGGTGCAGCGGGCGGTGTACATATTGCAAAAGGAGGGCAGCTATTGATTCAAAACTGGAAATTCCAGCGTGGAGACATTTTCTTCACCCGTTTCGACAACGCCATCGGTTCAGAGCAAAGCGGGAATCGTCCGGCAGTCGTTCTCCAGAACGATGTGGGAAATTTTTACTCGCCCACGCTGATCGTGGCCACATTGACAAGCAAGGCGGCAAAAAAGTATACCCAGCCGACCCACTGCCTGCTGGTGAACGAGTTTCTCTCCGTTCCGTCCATCGTTCAGGCAGAGCAGATCTTTACCGTAGACAAGAGCAGGGTGCTGAAATTCCTCGGACACCTCACCCCGGAAGAAATGAGCCGGGTGGATGATGCTGTCCGTGCCAGTCTCGCCCTGAACCCAATGGGGAACATTCAGCGGCTTCCACCTATCATCCGCTCTACGGCGGCTTACGCGCCGCCTGAGGTAGTTGACGGCAAGCCACCCATCTATCCCTACACACCCATCAAATCGTCCTTTGAGGACGCTGGAAGCGTTGAGGACATGATGCTGTACACCGAACTGGAAGCTGCGGTACACGCAATGATCCAGCGGCTGGAATACAGCTTCACATTTAACCCCAGCCTGCTCACCATCCCGAAGCGTAAGCAGCAGGTTGCTGAAATCCTGAAAGAAGCCGAAACGTACATCTGGAGGATCAAGGAGGAAATGCGATGCGCCTGAAAGACAACACCAATCCCTTCATCCATGTCAACCCGCCGTACCAGCTCATGGTCATCCACAGCAGCAAGCTGGTCTACCCCCGCGAACTGTATCAGCGCGGTGTGGAGCGCAAGCGTGTGGAACTGATTGCCGCCCACTTCAACGAATATGTGGCAAACGAGCCGAAGGTCAGTTTCCGTAACGGTCAGTTCATCGTAACGGATGGGCAGCACACCATCGAGGGGCGCATCCTCCGCAACGGCGGCAAGGATCTGCCGATCCTCTGCAAGGTGTACACGGGCATGACCGTGGAGCAGGAAGCCCTGCTCTTTGCCGAGCAGAACGGCTTCTCTGCGCCGCTGACGGCAGGCATCAAGCTCCGTGCCAAGGTGGTGGGCGGCGATGCCATTTCCAAGGCGTTTCTCGCAGCCACCAACCGGGTGGGGTTGAGTCTCAATTATGACAGCCAGCAGCTGACCGATTACCGCATCGGCTGCGTTGGTACGGCTTTCCGGCTCTACAAGCAGATGGGCGAACCGCTCTACTGTGAAACGATGCGGCTGATCGTGGCAGCATGGGAGGGCAAGCCCGATTCGTTCCGGGCATCTGTTCTGAAAGGCATGATGCACTTTGTGGAGCTGTACCACGGCGAGTTCAGTGAAGAACGGCTGCTCCGTGCGCTGCGCAGCATCCACCCGGTCGATATTTACCGCATCGGGCAGGACGACCCCGCAAAGCTGCGCGGATGGAAAAAATACGTTTTCCCCATCTACACCGCCTACAACGGCAAGTGCAGAAAAGACGCACTGCCGATGAAATTCTGATATTCACAGGCATTCCTCCCATATACACAAGGGGCATCCGCAAACCGCAGATGCCCCTTGTTACATATTAAGACCCTATTATTTAATTATTAAAACACACAGGAAGGGTGATTGAATGGTCGATAAATTTTCTCAGGTCGCATCCAACATCCCTGCGGCTAATGCTGACACCAACAAACAGTATTTGGTAATCAACGGCTATCCCGTTGTTTTCAGCTTCTCCAACGAGCCGAACCCGGAAGCATTTGAACGTATCCGGGATATTCTGCTTGCCACAAGCTACACAAAGAAAGCGGGTTGACATCGTGGACGAAAACCTAAGCACTCGTTATACTGAGGATGGTTGTGGTGTTTTGGTCAGACAAAGAACCACGACTACCCGTTCTTTGACAACCGAATAGTACCCATTCTCACTTCTATTATAAAGTGAGGAATCGAAAATGAATGAAATGAACAATCGCGTCTGCTGCCTGTACCGTGTGTCTACCGACAAACAGGTGGATTTCAACTCGAACCATGAAGCAGACCTTCCTATGCAGCGCAAGGCGTGTCACAAATTTGCCGAAGCGAAGGGCTGGGTCATCGTCCATGAAGAACAGGAAGAGGGCGTGTCTGGCCACAAAGTCCGTGCAGAAGCCCGTGACAAGCTGCAAATCATCAAGGATTATGCCCGAAAAGGCAAGTTTGACATTCTGCTGGTGTTCATGTTCGACCGTATCGGACGCATCGCAGATGAAACGCCATTTGTCGTAGAATGGTTTGTACGAAACGGCATCCGGGTATGGAGTACCCAAGAGGGTGAGCAGCGATTCGACAACCACACTGACAAATTGCTGAACTATATCCGCTTCTGGCAGGCAGACGGCGAAAGCGAAAAAACTTCTGTCCGTACCCGTACCAGCCTGCGGCAGCTTGTGGAAGAAGGACACTTCAAGGGCGGCAGTGCGCCGTATGGTTATGACCTTGTGAAAAGTGGCCGCATCAACAAGCGCAAGCACGAACTGTATGAACTGCACGTCAACGAGCGTGAAGCTGCCGTAGTTCGGATTATTTTCGACAAGTATGTGCATGAAGGCTATGGACCGCAGCATATCGCAACTTATCTGAATGATAACGGCTACCGCGCAAGGTCTGGGAAATGCTGGCATCCGGCAAGTATCCGTGGAATGGTTCGGAACCTGACCTATACAGGCGTTCTCCGCTGTGGGGATGCCCATTCGGAATTGCTGCAAGAGTTGCAGATCATCCCGGAGCAGCAGTTTGAAGCTGCCCAGCGTATCCGTGAAAATCGTTCTAACCGTGCAGCACAAGAATCCGAATATCGCGTTCCGCTGAACATCCACGGACAATCTCTGCTTTCAGGCAATGCTTATTGTGGACATTGCGGTGCAAAGCTGACCTTGACTTCCAGCCGGAAGTGGCGCAAACTCTCCGATGGAACACTGGACGATACGCTCCGTGTCCGTTATACCTGTTACGGAAAACTCCGTAAGCAGACCGGCTGCACCGGGCAGACGGGTTACACGGTACATATTTTGGATGAGATCATTGATAAGTCAGTCCGTCAGATCTTTTCCAAAATGAGAGGCATCCCGAAAGAGCAGATCATTACAAGGCGTTACGAGCGGGAAGTTGTCGAACGCAAGAATCATCTGCAAACTATTCAGGTAGAGCGGGATAAAGCCCAAAAAGACTTGATTTCCCTGAAAGCCGAGATTCTTGCCTGTATCAAAGGTGAGAGCGTCCTTCCCAAAGAAACCCTTGCCGAAATGATTACAGCGCAGGAGAAAAAACTTCGGGAATTGGATGCTCTTTATGAATCTTCCTACGCAGAAACGGAAAAAACTGCCGAACTGATGGACAACGTATCAAAACTGTACGAAGAACTGATTTCTTTTTCTGATCTCTACGACAGTGCCAGTTTTGAAGCAAAGAAAATGATCGTCAATCAGCTTATCCGCAGGGTAGATGTTTATCGTGGGTATCAGCTCAACATTACCTTCAACTTCGACCTTACGCCGTATATTGAAGGGGATGATGCGGCAGCCTGCTGAAAAACCGGGCGGCAAACATTCCTTTTTGAAAACGGTGTAAAGTCCAAAGTTGGGGGTTGTATAGGAACCGCCTGCAAAAGCCTGAAAACGGTGCAGGCGAAGCAATGCAGCCCCCAAAAATCGGCTTCAGCAAAAAGAAAAGCACCATACTTCCTACGAAGTACAGTGCTTTTTTGGTGGAGAATAGCGGGATCGAACCGCTGACCTCTTGCATGCCATGCAAGCGCTCTCCCAGCTGAGCTAATCCCCCATAAATTCCAGAAGCAAGCCTCTGGAATGGAAAATCTTTAGCGGGAACTTAATCGTCATCAACCATCGCTGTGGGGGTGTGTTTCTGGGTGCATCGCGCTCCCAGCTGAGCTAATCCCCCAGATGTTCGGCCTTGTGCCTGACGACAGGAGTTATTATACCAGCGATTTCCCGGATTGTCAACTGTTTTTCTGGATTTTTTTACAAAAAATTCCCGCCGGGGAACTTCATCTCCGGTGGGAAAAATCACTGTGAAAAAACTTACGCTCTTGCGTTCTGCTGGTCGAAGATCTGCGGGGCAACGCGGATCAGGACCACCACAAAGACTGTGGTCAGAATCGCCTCGGGCAGCATGTAGGTGGCGTTGTACACGGCGCTGTACAGCCAGCACAGACCATTGACGCTCATGTCGGAGATGCCGGGGAAGCCGACCTCGGTCATCCAGCTGAAGGCGTAGTCGTAGTCCTTCCAGACGATGTAGCCGGACAGAAAGCTGCACAGAAAACGCAGCAGGCAGACCACAAAGGCACTGACGCCGATGCCCACGGTGCGGTTGCGGAAGGGTTTTGCGATCACGCATGCAAAGCCCAGCACCGTGAATGCCAGAAGGTAGTCCAGCAGCACGCAGCCGACCTGCGCAACAAGGGTCTGGCAGTAAGCCAGATTGTCAAGGCCCTGCACAAACTGGATCAGGCTGTTGACAAAGGCGGTCATAATGCCCCACTTTGCGCCGTGGCGGTAGCTCATTACCAGAATGGGCACCATGCTGAACAGGGTAATGGAGCCGCCATGGGGCATGAGCGGGATCTGGATCATGCTCAGAACGGTGGACAGGGCGATCATCAGCGCGCCCTCCACCAGAATGCGGGTCTTGGAATAGGTCTTGGTCATAAGGATTCCTCTTTTATTCAGATAGTACATAAAAGCAAAAATGCGCCCGCTTTGCAGCAGGCGCACCGGGGTCTTAAGGGAAGGACAGTTCCGCAAACTCCCACGCCGGCATTATCCGGTCCGGTAAAAGGGTACTCCGCAGGATGCGGATCTCAGCCTTTCGGCACCCCTGTTTTATGTCCATCTGAAGTATAGCGCGTTTCCCGCAAAAGTCAAGAGCGGACGCTTCGGGCAGCAGCCTGAACCACATGCTCCACCAGCACCGAGGTGGTCACGGTGCCCACGCCCCCTGGCACGGGGGTAATGGCGTCCACTACCGGCTCTGCGGCATCAAACTGCACATCGCCGCACAGTCTGCCCTCCGCGTTCACATGGATGCCCACATCCACCACGGTCTGCCCCGGGCGCAGGCAGTCGGCGTTCACAGCCGCCATTTTGCCCATGGCGACCACCACGATGTCGGCCTCCCGGCAGACTGCGGGCAGGTCCCGGGTGCGGGAGTTGCAAAGGGTGACAGTGGCGTTCTCCCGGTCCAGCATCATGGCGGCGGGCTTGCCCACCACGAGGCTGCGCCCCACCACCACGGCGCGCTTGCCGGAGAGGGGAATATTGTAATGCTTCAGGATCTCCATGCAGGCTTGCGCAGTGCAGGGGGCATAGCCCAGTGCGGTATTCGTGAACACGCCTGCCAGCGAAGTATCCGTGATGCCGTCAATGTCCTTTTCCGGAGCAAGTGCAGCACGGACAGTACGGTCATCGAACTGCTTGGGCAGGGGGCGGAACAGCAGACAGCCGTGGATGCTGTCATCGGCGTTCACGGCTGCGATCACCTTCAGCAGCTCCTCCTGCGAGGCATCGGCAGGCAGCAGAAACTGCCGTACCTCCACGCCTGCCTTGCTGCAGCGGGCCGAGACTCCCCGCTCATAGGACAGATCGTCCTCCCGTTCACCGACCCGCACCACCGCCAGCGTGGGGGTGATGCCCTGTGCCTTCAGCTGCTGGCACAGGGCGGCACTGCGCTCGTTCATGGCGGCCACAACCGGCGCACCCTTTAAAATCGTTGCCATATTACGTTCCCTCATTTGTTCGGTTATTTATTGCGGAGCCTGCCCTGTACCGCAGCATACACGGCGTCGGCGCGGGGGACAAATTCGTCCAGCAATGTGTCTGCTTTTGCGTCCAGCTGCGCGGCGTGGTCCCGGTCGTTCATCAGCCTTGTGTTGGTGAACACATTCAGGCCGGCGGCCTGCAGGGCGGCTTTGCACAGCACGGCAGAACAGCCTGCGTCCGATAATGCCAGCACACTGCCCTTGGCGGCGTACTGCTGGGCCAGCACGATGCCCTCGGCGCATGTCTCCATGACGCGCAGCGGCACCGCGCAGGCACCGTCCAGCGCTGCTTCCAGCACGGCGGCTTTGCGGGCGGCCTGCTCCGGTGTGTCTTTGGGCAGGCCGTAGGCGGCAGCCAGCGGCGCAAAGGCGTCGGCGTCTGCCTGCACCAACGCTTCCAGCTCTCGGCGCAGAGCGTCGGCCCGAGCGTTCAGGGCCTGAATATCCGCCTCCACGGCGGCATATTTCTTTTTGCCGGTGGTCAGGCTGCCCACCATGCTGCCCAGCGCTGCCCCTGCCGCGCCCACCAGTGCAGCGGTACTGCCGCCGCCCGGGGCGGGGGATTTGCTGGCAAGCTGGGCCAGAAACTGTCCGCAGCTTTGTTGGATCATTTCCATGTATAAATACCCCTCTCTGTTACAAAGGCATCCAATCGCTGGTCGTGGTCGTCCACGGCGGCGCGGGGGACGCGCTGTGCTTCCCATGCAATGCCGATCTTCACCGCCCGGGTGCAGCGGGGCAGGTAGCGGTCATAGTAGCCCTTGCCCATGCCCACCCGGTAACAGTCTGCATCAAAGGCGGTGCAGGGCACCAGCACAAGGTCCAGCTGCTCCGCCTGTAAAAGGGTGGAGCGCTCCGGCACCGGCGTGCGGATGCCGTAAAGACCCGTTTCCCAGCCCTGCGGACCGGGCACAAAGACCTCCATGGAAAAGTCCTCGCCGCACACGGGGTAAGCCAGCACGCAGCCCTGCCGGGCGGCCTGCGCAGCAAAGCCGGAAAGATCGGCTTCGGCCCCGAAAGCAGCATAAAGCAGAATGGTTCGGGCGCGGCGCACTGCGTCCAGCTGCCAGAGATTTGCGCACAAGGCGGCAGCGGCAGCGGCGCGCTCTCCGGCGGGGATGGCACTGCGGGCATCGCGCCCAAAGCGGCGCTGTGCAGCTTTTGCTTCGGCAATGGTCACGGCAGAACACCTCGCTTCATGTCAGACCATGGACAGTTGAAAAAGATACAAAAAAGTCATTGCAAAATTATACAAGTATGATAAACGCTTCAGAGGAAAAAAGCAAGCCTTTTGGCAAAATACAAATTGAAGATGCAGCCGCTTTCTGCTATGATAATACAAAACACTTCGCACGGTCCCGGAGCAGCGAGGCTCAAAGGACCGGGGACACCGGGCGTTCCGACCCGGAGAAGGAGAGGGGTAACAACTATGTACAAGGATATGATGGACACCATCGGCATGGTCAATGCTGCCGACCCGGAGCTGGGTGCAGCCATGGACCGGGAGCTGACCCGTCAGCGTCAGAACATTGAACTGATCGCCAGCGAGAACATCGTCTCGCCTGCCGTGATGGCAGCCATGGGCAGCATTCTGACCAATAAGTACGCCGAGGGTCTGCCCGGCAAACGCTATTACGGCGGCTGCGCTTATGTGGACGAGGTGGAGAACATTGCCATCCGGCGTGCCTGCCAGCTGTTTGGCGCAAAGTACGCCAACGTTCAGCCCCATTCCGGTGCGCAGGCCAACCTTGCTGTGTATTTTGCCCTGCTGGAACTGGGTGACACCGTCATGGGCATGGACCTGTCGCAGGGTGGTCATTTGACCCACGGCTCCCCGGTGAACATGTCCGGCAAAAACTACAACTTTGTGTCCTACGGTGTCAATGCAGACGGCGTCATCGACTACGCCGAGCTGGAAAAGCAGGTGCGCAAGGTGCGCCCCAAGATGCTGGTGGCGGGCGCTTCTGCCTACCCCCGCGCCATCGACTTTGCAAAGCTGGCCGAGATCGCTCACGGCTACGGCGCCTACCTGATGGTGGACATGGCGCACATTGCCGGCCTGGTGGCGGGCGGACAGCACCAGAGCCCCGTACCCTATGCGGACGTTGTCACCACCACCACCCACAAGACCCTGCGCGGCCCCCGCGGCGGTCTGATTTTGACCAACAACCCCATCATTGCCAAACGCATCAACTCGGCGGTGTTCCCCGGCACGCAGGGCGGCCCGCTGGAGCACGTGATCGCTGCCAAGGCGGTCTGCTTTGGCGAGGCTCTGAAGCCGGAGTTCAAGGATTATTCCCGCAAGATCGTGGAAAATGCGCAGGCACTGGCGGCTGCATTGCAGCAGCGCGGGGTCAAGCTGGTATCCGGCGGCACCGACAACCACCTGATGCTCATCGACCTGCGGGACGAGGAGTGCACCGGCAAGGAACTGGAGATCCGTCTAGACAGCGTGCACATCACCGCCAACAAGAACACCGTGCCCGGCGAGACCCGCAGCCCCTTTGTGACCTCCGGCGTGCGTCTGGGCACCCCGGCCGTCACCACCCGCGGCATGGGTGCAGCCGAGATGCAGGTGATCGCGGACTGCATCGCAGACTGCATCTGGCACTATGACGAAAAGAAGGACGAGATCAGCGCCCGCGTGCTGAAGCTCACCGAGGAATTCCCGCTGTATCAGTAAATACCGCTTTGTTTGGAAGAGGAAGTGCCTTCGGGCACTTCCTCTTTCTTTTTTGCGGGGTTTGTGTTACCATAAATGCAAAGGCAAAAGGAGAAATGATCATGGAGCGAACAGGGCTTTTGCATCTATATTACGGCGACGGCAAAGGCAAGACCACAGCCGCCATGGGACTTGCCCTGCGGGCGCTGGGCAGCGGAAAACGTGTGGTCATCGTGCAATTTTTAAAGGGCGGTCAGAGTGGAGAGATCCCGCTGCTGGAACAGCTGGGGGCCGCCGTTTACCGGGGCAAAGCTGGGCAGAAATTTGTTTTTCAGATGAACGAGGCCGAAAAGGCTGCCACCCGCGCCCTGCAGAACAAAAATCTTGCGGAAGCGATGGCGCAGCCCTGCGATGTGCTGGTGCTGGACGAAGCGGGCAGTGCATGGGAACTGGACATGGTGGACAAAGCCCTGCTGAAACGGGCTGTGCTGGAGCGCCCTGCCGGGCAGGAGTGTGTTTTGACCGCCCATGCCGTCCCGGTGTGGATGCTGGATGCCGCCGACTACATTACCGAAATGAGATGCTGCCGCCACCCGTACCAGAAGGGCATTGCCGCCCGGAAGGGGATCGAATATTAAAAGGGCACGCACTTCCTTGCATTTAGCCCATCGTTGTGATATGATGATATTAAGAACCATGCGTACATTTTTTGAGCAGCATTCCGCGCAAAAAAAGGGGACCGCTCTGTATCGCTGCCGGGGCAGTTCCCGGCGGCGGTTTATTTGAAGAGACGGTTAGCTTTCCCTAACAACTGCTGCGGCATCTGCCGGGCATGGGAAAACAGGAGGGGAAAGTATGATCGAAACCACAGTGAAGGTCGATGGAATGATGTGCGGCATGTGCGAAAGCCATGTCAACGATGCCGTGCGCAAGGCGTTTCCGGAGGCAGAAAAGGTGACGTCGTCCCACAGCAGGGGCCGAACAGTGATCCGGTCACAGCAGCCGTTGGACGAGCAGAAGCTGCGGGATGTCATCAATGCCACCGGCTATGAGGTGAAGGATGTGAAGAGTGCTCCTTGGGAAAAGAAAGGACTCTTCTCTTTCTTGAAAAAATAATACAGGCACACAAGGGAGGCGGATCCGGATGAGGATATTGGTCTATGGCGCAGGCGTGATCGGCTGTGAGCTGGCACACGCTTTGATCCAGAACAAAAAGAACGTTGTCACGCTGCTTGCCCGGGGCGAGTGGAAGGAGCGGATCGACCAGAAGGGTCTGGTCATCCGCCACTGGGCCCAGCGCAGGACCACAACGGACCGGGTGCAGACCATCGAGAGCCTGTCCCCGGAGGATTGCTACGATCTGGTGTTCGTGGTGCTGCAGGCGGGGCAGCTGCCGGAGGTGCTGCCGGTCCTGAAAGCGAACCGCAGCCCATACTTTGTGTTTGTCGGCAACGACCCCCATGCAAAGCAGGTTCTGGAAGCCATGCAGCGCCCGGCAGACCGGATCGCCTTTGGCTTCCAGAACTCGGCAGGACACCGGGAGCATGACCGGGTGGTCAGCACATATATGGGCATCGGCATGACCGTGGGCGGGGCCACCACGCCGCTGTCCGGGGCATTCCGCATCCGGCTCAAGACCGCTTTTGACGGTGTGAAATACCGTCTGACCTTCTACGGCGATATGGACGAATGGCTCAAGTGCCACATTGCCCTGATCCTTCCGGTGAGTTATGTGTGCTATGCCTGCAATGGTGATCTGCGGCGCGCCACCAAACAGCAGCGCGGAGCGATTCTGGACGCGGCATACGAAGCCTGCGTGATGCTGAAGGATGCGGGCATCCCTGTGAACGACCGGCAGAACACCGACTGCTATCGTCCCGGCTCTGCCGGTCGGAGGCAGATGGAGGCCATGATGTTCACCATGGCAAAAACTCCGCTGGGCCGTCTGTGTGCATCGGACCACGCCATGCACGCCGTGGCAGAGATGAAGTATCTGGACGATGCCTTTGAGGCGCTGCGCAGGCAGACCGGCACCGCCATGCCCATGTGGGAAAAGCTGCGCAGTGAGATGCCGCCGTGGGATTCGCTGCTGAAAAAGGACGCATAAACAAAACAAGGCTGCTGCACAAAGTCATGTGCAGCAGCCTTGTTTGCATCATGCACTCGCGGCTAAAACACAAAACCGACCGGGCTGTTCCGGCGCAGCAAAGGGTTTATTGATAGTTCCTCAGCAGTTCCCGGTAAAAATCCACGGCAAGCGGGATCTTGTCAAAAGAAAACGCTTAAAACCTCTCGCATCATCAAGAAATTTTAAGCGTCTGAACAGAAAAGTGAAAAAGATTCATTCTGCCTCAAACAGCAGCCTTCCGAAGTCCGGCTGCCGTCCGAGTGCTGCGAGAAAAGGGGAGCCTGTGGTCAGGACAGGATCCCGGTGGACTGCAAAAACAGCACCAGCATCATCACCGGGGCAACGTAGCGGATCATCACCCGGTAGAGCTTTTTGCGGCGGAAGGTCTCGCCGTTGCGCTGCATCTCGTCGATGACGTAATCTGGCGTCATGACCCAGCCGATGAGGATGGTGGACAGCAGCGCGATGAAGGGCATCATAACGCTGTTGCTGATGTAGTCCATGATATCCAACAGCTGAGCCGCAGAGCCGTTGGGCAGCTGTACCTCAAAATAAAAGACGCTGTAACCCAGTGCAATGACAGCCGACGCGGCCAGATAGATGACGGTCAGCACCAGAACCGTCTTTTTGCGCCCGGTGTGGAAGATCTCCATGCAGTTGGCGGTGATGGATTCCAGCACCGAGATGCAGGAGGTCAGGGTGGCGAAGATGGCAGTGACGAAGAACAGAATGCCCACGAACACACCCGCTTTGCCCATGGCGTTGAACACCTTGGGCAGCGAGACGAACATCAGGCTGGGGCCTGCGCTCATGCCATCGGTGCCGGAGAACACATACACGGCGGGGATGATCATGGCACCGGCCAGCAGGGCCACACCGGTATCAAAAATCTCGATCTGATTCACGGCTTTGTTCAGGTCCACGTCAGGTTTCACATAGGAACCGTAGGTGATCATAATGCCCATGGACACGCTCAGCGAGAAGAACAGCTGACTCATGGCGTCCAGCAGGATCTGCAAAAAACGGCTGACGGTCAGCCCCTCCACATGGGGGGTCAGGTAGTAGCGCAGACCCTCCAGACCGGTGCGCAGCTGACCGGAGGCGTCCTCGTGGCGCAGGGTGAGCGAGTAACCCGCGATCACCACCACCAGCACCAGCAGCACGGGCATCATGTAACGGGACACCCGCTCAATGCCGCCCTCCACGCCGTTGTACACGATGAAGGCGGTGATGCCCATGAACAGCAGACCAAACACCACCGGGGACACCGGCGAGGTGATGAAGCTGGTAAAATAGCCATCCTGTGCGGCGGCGGCAGACTGCCCGGTCAGGTAGACCACCGCATATTTTGTGATCCAGCCGCCAATGACGGCATAGTAGGTCATAATGAGCACTGGCACCAGAAAGGTCAGAATGCCCAGAAACTTCCACTTGGGACGCATGGAGGCATACGCCCCAATGGCGCTCTGCTTGGTACGCCGTCCAATGGCGATATCCGAACTGAGCAGGGTAAAGCCGAAGGTCAGCACCAGCGCCAGATACACCAGCAAAAACAAACCGCCGCCGTCCTTTGCGGCAAGGTAGGGGAACCGCCACAGGTTGCCCACACCCACCGCACTGCCGGCGGCTGCAAGGACAAAACCGATCTGTCCGGAGAAATTGCTCGTTTTCTTTTCCATGATTTCCAAACTCCTATCCTAAAAACCTATTGTAATATAGGATAACATGAAGTATCATATCAGTAAACCCAATAAAATTACTACGACCTATAAATTTTACTTATGGAGTGTTTGCAATGCGGGAACAGAAAGACCGATACGAGATATTCTTGAAAGTATGCGAAACGGGCAGTTTTTCCAAAGCAGCGGAGGCACTGAACTATACCCAATCCGGCATCAGCCAGATGATGGCGGGTCTGGAAGAAGAGCTTGGCGTGCAGTTGTTTGCCCGCATCAACCGGGGCGTGACCCTGACCGATAACGGCATCCGTCTGCTGCCCTATATCCGGGAGCTGGCAAACCAGAAAGCCCGCCTGCGGCAGGCAGCCTTCAACATCAACCACAAGGTGGAAGGCAAACTGCGGGTGGGCAGCATCTCCAGCATCACCACCCTGCGGATGCCGCAGGTGGTGCGCTATTTCCGGCAGAATTACCCCAAGGTGGAGGTGGAGATCCTGGACGGCAACTACGACGAGATCCGGGACTGGATCATCCATGGTCAGGTGGACTGCGGCTTTTTGTCCTCCATCGAGGCCGATGAGCTCAAGTTTTACCCGCTCTGGGACGACCCGCTGTGCGCCGTGTTCCCGGCGGGACATCCGCTGGAACAGCAGCAGAGCGTAAGCCTGCCGGAGCTGTTCCGCTACCCCCTCATCATCGAGACTCCCGGCTGCGACAACGACATCCAGCACTTGATGCTCAAGTGTCCGGTAAAGCCGGACATCGCATACAGCTTCCGGGACGACACCATCATTATGGCCTTTGTCCGCAGTGGTCTGGGCGTGACCATCTCGCAGGAACTGGTAATGCAGGCGTTCGGCTGTCCCGGCGTGGTGTCCCGTCCGCTGGAGCCTGCCTGCTGCCGGACGCTGGGGTTGGCGTTCGCCCGCACAGCCAGCTCGGTGCTAAGCCGGACGCTGCTGGACTATTTGCGCACGGACCGCTTCTGACCCCGCGCAGGATGCTCTTGCCCTGCTGCGACAATGAAGAAAAGCGCGGACGTGGCGCGGTCTGGGTATGTGCTGAACAATTTTGACAATGCGTATCTGGCAACGAGGAAAGCGGAAGGATATTTTACCAGCAATGGCAAGCGGGAATCCATTGTGATCTTTGAGAAAAAATAGACGGCTCCCACATCATCGTGGAAGCCGTTACAGATACGCAAAAGAGCGGAAATTATATCGTTACCGAGTATCTTGCGAAAA
This sequence comes from uncultured Faecalibacterium sp., assembly GCA_934513205.1. Taxonomy (GTDB): domain Bacteria; phylum Bacillota; class Clostridia; order Oscillospirales; family Ruminococcaceae; genus Faecalibacterium. Next base: position 16,159 of record CAKSWU010000003.1, read on the forward strand.
ACGGTGTGGATATGACAGAAGTGACGAAGGGCTTACGATCCCCCATGAGTGCCGCGTCCGACCCCGAGGCTCACGTCCAAAACGTAGTCGCAGACCCCTCCGCCACAGCAGAGGAGTTGCAGTCCCCTATGGATGCCGCGTCCGACCCCAGAGATACGTCCGAAACGTTAGCTGATCTACCCTCTGCTGATACTACTGTACCACAGCAGGATGGACAAGTCAACGTGAAAAAAGCCGGGGAAAGTGTGGAAAATGCCGCGCTGCGGGGGACCTACGGGTTGGAAAAGGCCGGACGGACGGCGCAGCAGAGCAAAACAAATCGCCGTTGCAAGCATTCCGGAAGTGATACAAAAAGGCATCAAAATAGGTTTTGAAGAGAATTGGCAGAACCGCGGATATGATACACACGTTTTTGCAGTACCGGTGAAGATCAACGGGGCAAAACTTTATGAGGGCGTAATCGTAAGAGAGTACATTCGGCAGAACGGAATGAAAAACTTTTATGTCCATGAGGTGTGCTGGACGGACGGAAGCTATGTGATGGTTGACAGTAATGGGAATTTTACAAAAAAGAAGATACTCCCACACTGCTCCCGAAGGCAGTGCGGGGCAACCTTGCGGATGCCCAGGAAGTATCTTCTGACACTACTATAACACAAGATGCTGCCGAAAGCAAGGAAAACAATGCAGCTGTGCAGAAAACAGTGCGCTTTGCGCTTGGTGCACCGGTGGAGACGGACGGCACAGCAGAGGAAAGTGCAGCGGAGTCTGGAGAAGTGGAGAGCGTCGCAGTCTGCGGCGCAGAGCATTGGCAGGAACATGCCGGCAGGTGTGGCGGATGCGCAGCGGTATGCGGCGGCGAGCAGCCTGTACCGGCTGGGGCAGATGCAGGATGTGGGAAGCTTTGAGAAGGCGATGGAGCTGGCAAGGGGCAGATGCAGTTACGGCAATCAAGCCGGATGGACGGGAGATCTTCTATGACATTGTAAATATTGAACCCACAAAAATAAAGCCCTCTGGCGATACCCACGTAGAATCCGAAGATTCAAGGAGTAGACAGCCAGAGAGCTTTATGGAGACTTCCGGTGGAACCGTCACCGGAGCGGAAAGCACCGATGCCAGCAGATTGCCGGAAGTCTCTAGCCAAAGTATAGCACAGGAAAGCTCTGAAAACAAGGAAAATGACGGGGCATTGAAGAAAAATATCCGCTTCCAGCTGGCAGCGCCGGTGGAAGTGGACAGCCAGAAAGACCTTGTGGCGGTGCACAACCTGACCGAACAGAATCTGCGCGAGGCGCTGGGGGTGGTGAGCAGCGCGGGCGAGAACCTTGCGGTTGCAAGCGTCGACCTGCGGATGGTGCTGCCGGTGCTGAGCGCACAGGGCGCGGCGGAGAGCATGGGACAGAGCGTGGAGAAGGGAGACAGCGCGGGCTGGGTATGTGCTTGACAACTTTGACAATGCGTATCTGGCAACGAGGAAAGCGGAAGGATATTTTACCAGCAATGGCAAGCGGGCACCTATTGTTATTTTTGAGAAAAAAATAGACGGCTCCCACATCATCGTGGAAGCCGTTACAGATACGAAAAAGAGCAGAAATTATATTGTTTCGGAATATTTGTCCTCCGTGGGAGTGCCGGAAAAAGAAATAGCGAAAGCTCTGCGCCCCCCTATGGATGCCGCCGAAAGCGACCCCAGACATACGTCCGAAACGTTAAACGCAGTTACTTCCGCTATTCCGATGGCAGAAGTTGTGCAGTCCCCCGTGAGTGCCGTTGCCGACCCTGAGGCTCACGTCCGAAACGTAGCTGCAGAACCTTCCGCTGCTACCACTGTACCACAGCGGAATGGACAAGTCAACGTAGAAAAGGCCGGGGGAAAGTGTGGAAAGCCCACAGGATTTTGCGGACGTGGAACTGCACGCAATGCGTGTTAATGTTAAGGGCTTTTGAAAAAATATATACGCGGCGCATGCTGGCGTAAAAAAGAGGGGAAGTGGAAGAACAGAAATGCGCCATCTTGCGCCACTTGTTGCGCCACCGATTTAGAACTTTTTAAGGAAAACAAGGGTAATTAAGGCACTTTCGGTGTGAAAAACGGAGGCGAAAGCAAAAAGAAAAACCCCCGAAAAGCTAGGCGCGAAGCCACTTTTCGGGGGTTCTGATCTGGAGCTACTGACCTGATTCGAACAGGCGACCTGCTCATTACGAGTGAGCTGCTCTACCAGCTGAGCCACAGTAGCAAAACCAACATCGGTAACGAACGATAGTTTATCACACTTCCAAGGGGCTGTCAAGACCGGATTTGACCTGCCTGCCCGACAGAAAAGGCCGTGGAGAAAAATAAAAACCGCCTTTCGAGAAAAATCCCCGAAAGGCGGCGGCAAAAAAGATTCAGTGGAAAATTTTCTGACCGATCCAGATGCAGACGCAGGCACCTGCCACCGAGATGGCAAACGAGGTAAAGGTGCCGCTGGCATGGATGCCGACCAGCCCGAAAAGGAACTCGCCCACAAAGCTGCCCAGCACGCCCATGAGGATGTTCTGTCCCCAGGAGGTGTCGGTGCCCATGAACCGCCCGGCAAGATAGCCTGCCAAAGCGCCCACCAGCACGCCGACCGCCAGCGAGGCAAGAATGCTGACCAGCGAGAACAGTCCCATCAGCACACCGCCCAGAATGCAGATCAATGCAAGGATCAGTAAAATCGTCAAGGTGATCATAAAACCCCTCCTTTATCTGCCGCTGCGGCACCGGACTGCTCCCGGGCGTAGCGGCACACTTCCTTCAAACAGCAGCTCTCGCAGGCGGGCCTGCGGGCATTGCACACGGCACGCCCATGCATCACGAACCGGTGGCAGAGGTCGCTGCCCTCCTCCGGCGGAACGATCTTCCACAGCGCCATCTCCACCTTCTGCGGCTCCTTGATGCCGTCCACAAGACCGATCCTGTTGCACAGGCGTATGCAGTGGGTGTCGGTAACGATGGCGGGTTTGCCGAACACATCGCCCATGATGAGGTTTGCGCTCTTGCGCCCCACGCCGGGCAGAGCAAGCAGCGCGGCAAAGCTGTCGGGCACCTGACCGTGGTATTCGTCCCGCAGCATCCGCATGCAAGCGGAGATATCCCGGGCTTTGGAATGCCCAAGGCCGCAGGGCTTCACGATGGCTTCAATGTCCTCCGGCTCGGCGGCAGCCAGCGCCGCCACACTGGGGTACTTGGCAAACAGCTCTTCCACCACGACATTCACCCGCGCATCGGTGCACTGCGCCGCCAGCCGCACGCTGACCAGCAGCTGCCACGCATGGTCGTAGTCCAGCGTGCACCCGGCATCCGGGTATTCCTCTTTCAGCCGGTCGATGACCGCCAGCGCCAGTTCCTTTTTTGCGGTCAGGTCCTCCGGCGCAGATCTCTTTGCAGGCATTCTCTCACTCCCTTTGTTGAAGATCCCCCTGATGATACCATGTTTTGCGGGTTTTGTAAATGTTTGTCTGAAATTATCTGAGAATGATTTTCAGATAAAGCCTTGCTCTTGCAGCGGGAATGCGATATACTATAAAAAAACAAGGGCCTTTTTGGCCCGTCCGGGGGGAGGATGAACCGATGAATGAACCACTGGCGCAGCGTCTGCGCCCCAGAACGCTGGCGGACGTGTGCGGACAGCAGCATCTGCTGGCACCGGGCAGGGTGTTTCGCCGCACCATCGAGAGCGGGCGCATCCCCAACATGATCTTTTACGGGCCGTCCGGCACTGGCAAGACCACCGTTGCGCGCATCATTGCCGAGAACAGCGGCATGACCCTGCACAAGCTCAACGGCACCTCCTGCGGCACCGGCGACATCAAAGCAGTACTGAAGGACATCGGCACGCTGGCGGCGGCGGGGGGCATCCTGCTGTATCTGGACGAGATCCAGTACCTGAACAAAAAGCAGCAGCAGAGCCTGCTGGAATGCATCGAGGACGGAAGCGTCACCCTCATCGCGTCCACCACCGAGAACCCGTATTTTTACATCTATAATGCGCTGCTGTCCCGCTGTACGGTGTTCGAGTTCAAGTCTCTGTCCGCGGCAGATGTGGAGCAGGGACTTTGCAACGCGCTGAAAAAGCTGTCGGAAGGCGAGGACACCGAGGTCCGAATGGACGAGGACGCCCGGGCCTATCTGGCTGAGCGCGCCGGGGGCGATCTGCGCAAGGCGCTGGGCTGTCTGGACTTTGCGGTCACGGCGGCTCCTGTGGAAGGCGGGCAAAAGCGCATCACCTTAGATATGATCCGGCAGGTCACCCGCCGCACCGCCATGCGCTATGACCGGGAGGGCGACGACCATTACGACATCGTGTCCGCCTACCAGAAGTCCATGCGCGGCTCCGACCCGGACGCGGCGCTGCACTATCTGGCCCGCCTGCTGGAAGCGGGGGACCTGCCCTCGGCCTGCCGCCGCCTGATGGTGTGCGCCTGCGAGGATGTGGGTCTTGCATACCCGCAGATCATTCCCATCGTCAAGGCGGCGGTGGATGCAGCCAACATGGTGGGTCTGCCGGAGGCGCGTCTGCCGCTGGCGGATGCAGTCATTCTGGTGGCCACCAGCCCCAAGTCCAACAGCGCCCACGACGCCATCAATGCCGCCATTGCGGATGTGCAGGCCGGGCGCACCGGGCCCATTCCGCGCCAGCTGCAAAACAAGCACTACGATGGCGAGGACGCACTGGTGAAGGGGCAGAACTACAAATACGCTCACGACTACGAGGGACACTGGGTGGACCAGCAATATCTGCCGGACGCCATCCGGGACGTAAAGTATTACCACTTTGGGGACAACAAGACCGAGCAGACTGCCCGGGCTTACTGGGCAAAGATCAAAGGCGAGGATAAGGTGTGAACCCTCTGAAAACCAGAAAAGGAGAAGGAAGATGCGATATTCCAAACAGCGCGAGCTGGTCATGCAGACGGTACAGAATCTGTGTGACCACCCCACCGCCGAGGAGATTTACGATGCAGCTGTCTGCGAGTGCCCGGGCCTGAGTCTTGGTACCGTGTACCGCAACCTGAACAGTCTTGTGGATGCAGGCCGGGTGCGCCGGGTGTCGATCCCGGGCAAGGCAGACCGGTTCGACCACACTCTGCCGTGGCACAGCCATCTGTACTGCACCTGCTGCGGCTGCGTCACCGATGCACAGGTGGACGGAAAACAGGTGATGGAGCTGGTAAAAAACCAGAAAGGCGTGGTGCAGGACTGCGCGGTGGTGCTCATCGGCGTGTGCGAGGACTGCTGCGAGAAGCAAATGGCAGAAAAAGCCCTGTGAGCTGCGGCAAAAAATGCGCCGCACCCCCTTGCCCGAAACGCTCAAAGAGCGTATACTAAAAAGTGGTTGTGAAAAAACGCTTCCCGGCAACTGCAAAAAAAGAGTTTTCGCCGCAGGGGAGAAGCGCCCCGGCGGAGAAGGATGGTTTCATTGGAGTACATTAGTTTTGAACATAACACGGCAGCAGCGGAGCTGGTAAAGCAGGCTTACGATACCCCGCCGCTGGCATTCGTGCACAGCTACGGCTGCCAGCAGAATGTCAACGACGGCGAGCGCATCAAGGGCGTGCTGTTGGACATCGGCTATGGTCTGTGCGACAAACCTGAGGACGCCGACCTGATTCTGTTCAATACCTGCGCCGTGCGCGAGCACGCCGAGCAGCGGGTGTTCGGCAATGTGGGCGCGCTGAAGGGCCTGAAGGAGAAAAAGCGCGGCCTCATCATCGGCCTGTGCGGCTGTATGGCAAACCAGAAGCATGTGGTGGAAAAGCTGCGCAAGAGCTACCCCTATGTGGATCTTGTGTTCGGCGTGGACGGCATCGACACCCTGCCGCAGCTCATCGCCCAGAAATTGCAGCAGCACAAGCGGGTTCTGCTGGACCCCGCCCAGCGTCCGGTCATCGTGGAGAACATCCCTATCCGGCGCGAGAGCGAGTTCCGCGCATGGCTGCCCATCATGTACGGCTGCGATAACTTCTGTACCTACTGCATCGTGCCCTACGTCCGCGGACGGGAAAAAAGCCGCCGCCCCGGCGACATTCTGGCAGAGTTCCGGGGGCTGGTGGAAGCCGGGTACAAGGAGATCACCCTGCTGGGACAGAACGTCAACAGCTACGGCAAGGGGCTGGAAGAGCAGATCGACTTTTCCGACCTGCTCAACCTGCTGTGCACCGTGCCGGGAGACTACCACATCCGCTTTATGACCAGCCACCCCAAGGATGCCAGCCATAAGCTCATCGACACCATTGCCGCGCAGCCCAAGCTGTGCAAGCATCTGCATCTGCCGGTGCAGTGCGGCTCCGACCGGCTGCTGCAGCAGATGAACCGCCACTATACGGTGGAGCAGTATCTGGAGCTGATCGAGTACGCCCGCAAGACTGTGCCCGGCATCACCTTCTCCAGCGACATCATCGTGGGCTTCCCCGGTGAGACCGAGGAGGACTTCCGGGGCACGCTGGAGCTGGTGCAAAAGGTGGGCTACATGCAGCTGTTCACCTTTATCTACTCCAAGCGCACCGGTACCAAGGCTGCCGAAATGCCGGACCCCACCCCCCGCAAGGAAAAGACCGATCGCATGACCCGCCTGCTGGCCACGCAGGACCAGATCGCCATGGCACTGGTCAAGGCGCAGGTGGGCAAGACGGTGAAGGTGCTGGTGGAAGGCTACGGACGCGCCGAAGGCACTCTGTCCGGGCGGCTGGACAACAACCTGACCGTGGAGTTTGCCGCAGACTCCGCCCTGCTGGGGCAATACGCCAACGTCCGCCTGACCGATGCCCGTGCAACGGTGCTGCTGGGCGAACTGGACTGAGATGTTCCGGGGCAGCGGCCCCTGAATGGATAGATGATAAAAAAGGAGAACCTTTCAAATGGATTGCATTGATCTTTTCAAGCGCGCAGCCGTTGCGCTGCAGACCGATAACCGCTACCTTGTTCTGGATCAGGCCCGCAAGGCAAATGACAAGGACGAAGAACTGCAGAACCTCATCGGCGAGTTCAATCTGGCCCGCATGGACCTGAACAACGAGATCGGAAAGACCGAGCGCAGCGACGCCCGCATTGCCGAGCTGAACGAGAAGGTGAACAGCCTCTACGGACAGATCATGGGCAACGAGGGCATGGTGGCATACAACGAGGCCAAGCGCGAGTGCGAGAATCTGGTCAACTACATCGACGCCATCATCAACACTGCCATGAACGGCGGCGACCCCATGACCGTGCAGGAGCCTTCCACTTCCTGCACCGGCAGCTGCTCCACCTGCGGCGGCTGCCACTGAGCAGAACCTGCTGAATTCGGAACGCGGCTGTGCAAAACAGACCGCGTTTTGTTTGCAACGGCGGTTTCAAGCCGCAAACCGTCCACAGGACCATAGAAGAGAGGAAAGACCATGGCAGAGCTGTCGCCCATGATGCAGCAATATCTGGAGATCAAAAATCAGCATAAGGACGAGATCCTCTTTTACCGCATCGGTGATTTTTACGAGATGTTCTTTGAGGATGCCATCACAGCGTCCCGGGAGCTGGACCTGACCCTGACCGGCAAGCAGTGTGGTCTGGAAGAACGCGCACCCATGTGCGGCGTGCCCTTCCACAGCTACGAAAGCTATGTGGCACGTCTGATCGCCAAAGGCTACAAGGTCGCCATCTGCGAGCAGGTGGAGGACCCTGCCAAAGCCAAGGGCCTTGTCAAGCGGGACATCATCCGGGTGGTGACGCCCGGCACCGTCATCGAGAGCAGTATGCTGCAGGATGACCGCAACAATTACATTGCCAGCATCTTCCTGAAAGGGAAAAAGGCGGGGCTTTGCTTTGCAGATGTTTCCACCGGTACGGCGCATATCACCGAGCTGGATGCGGAAAAGATCGCTCCGGCGGTCATCACCGAGCTGTGCCGCTACCATCCCAGCGAAGTGCTGATGAACCCCGGCCTGCTGGACTGCCGCGAGGTGACCGCCTACATCAAAAAGAACATGGCCTGCTCGGTGGAGCTGGTCGAGAGCGAGCGCTATGCGCCGGGCCTTGTGAACACGGCGCTGGAAGAGCAGTTCGGGCGCGGCTGGGCACAGACCACCGGCATAGCACAGGACGGGCTGGTGCGCTTTGCCATGGCGGCCCTGCTGGGATATCTGCACGATACCCAGATCAAAGGCGTGGAGCGGCTGAAAACCGTCATTGCCTACAACAAGGCCCAGTTCATGCGGCTTTCGCCGGTGACCCGGGCGAACCTTGAGCTGACCGAGACCCTGCGGGGGCGCGAAAAGCGCGGCACCCTGCTGTGGGTGCTGGACAAGACCAGCACCGCCATGGGCAAGCGGATGCTGCGCAGCTGGATCGAGCAGCCGCTTATTTCCAGCCAGCTCATCAACCACCGCCTGAACGCTGTGGAGGCGCTGGTGCGTCAGACCGTGGTCCGGGGTGATTTGACGGAAGAACTGCACTACATCGCGGATATGGAGCGGCTGATGACCCGCACGGTGTACGGTTCTGCCACCCCTAAGGAGATCTACACCCTTGCGCAGACCTGCGAGCGCCTGCCCGGTCTGCGCAAGCAGGCCGAAGCCTGCGGCTGCCCGGAGCTATCCGAGCTGGCGGCACAGATCGACCCGCTGGAGGAGATCAAGGCGCGCATTTACGCGGCGGTGGATCCGGAAGCACCCTCCACCCTGAAGGACGGCGGCGTCATTGCCAAGGGCTACCACGCCGAGGTGGATGAGCTGCGCTCCATCCGGGACAACACCAAGGGCGTTCTGGCGCAGCTGGAAGCCCGCCTGCGGCAGGAGACTGGCATCCCCAAGCTGAAGATCGGCTATAACCATGTGTTCGGCTACTACATTGAGGTCAGCAACTCCTACAAGACACAGGTGCCGCAGACCTACATCCGCAAGCAGACCCTTACCTCCGGCGAACGCTACATCACGCAGGAGCTGAAGGAACTGGAAAGCAAGATCCTTGGCGCGCACGAGCGGCTCATCACGCTGGAGCGCCGCCTGTTTGACGAGCTGCTGGAAGACATCAGCGCCCAGCTGGACCGCATCCAGCGTACCGCCAACGCAGTGGCACAGCTGGATGTCCTTGCGGCGCTGGCACAGGTCGCGGCAGAAAACAACTATTGCCGCCCGGTGGTGGATGACAGTGACACACTGACCATCACCGAAGGCCGTCATCCCGTGGTGGAGCAGATGCTCAAGGGCAGCCTGTTCGTGCCCAACGATACCACCCTCAACTGTACCACAGACCGCTGTCTCATCATTACCGGCCCGAACATGGCTGGCAAATCAACGTATATGCGCCAGAACGCCCTCATTGCTCTGATGGCGCAGATCGGCTCCTTCGTCCCGGCTTCCAGCTGCCATGTGGGCGTGGTGGACGCCATCTTCACCCGCATCGGTGCATCGGACGACCTGTCTGCCGGACAGTCCACCTTCATGGTGGAGATGACCGAGGTGGCAGAGATCCTGAAAAACGCCACGGCCAAAAGCCTTGTGGTGCTGGATGAGATCGGCCGCGGCACCTCCACCTTTGACGGTATGAGCATCGCCCGGGCGGTGGTGGAGCACATCTCGGACCCTAAGCAGGGACTGGGCTGCAAGACCCTGTTCGCCACCCACTACCACGAGCTGACTGAACTGGAAAATACGCTGGACGGCGTGAAAAACTACAACATCGCGGTCAAAAAGCGCGGGGAGGACATCACCTTTCTGCGACGCATCGTCCGCGGTCCCGCCGATGACAGCTACGGTATCGAGGTGGCAAAGCTGGCGGGTCTGCCCGGTGCGGTGACCCGCCGCGCCCACGAGGTGCTGCGCGCGCTGGAAGCGGCTGCTCCTAAAAACCGAGTAGAGCAGATGGACTTTGATGCCCTGCAGGAGTACAATTCCCCGGCAGTGCCCAGCGAGATGATGGAACAGCTGGAAGCTGTGGATGTGGAGACCCTGACCCCCATCGAGGCACTGAACTTCCTCTATGAGCTGAAAAAGACCCTGAAAGGCAGCCTGAACGGCTGAGCAGCGCCTATCAAGACCTGTAAGGAGGAAAAAACACCATGGCAGTGATCCATGTTCTGGACAAGCATACGGCGGAACTCATTGCCGCCGGCGAGGTGGTGGAGCGCCCCGCATCCGTGGTCAAGGAACTGCTGGAAAACTCCATTGACGCCGGAGCCGCACAGGTGACGGTCAGCATCGAGTCCGGCGGTGTGAAGCTGATCGAGATCAGCGACAATGGCACCGGCATCGAGGCGGAATTCATCGCAACAGCGTTCATCCGTCATGCCACCAGCAAAATCCGGACGCAGGAGGACCTGAACAGCATCCATACCCTTGGCTTCCGCGGCGAGGCACTGGCGTCCATTGCCAGCGTGGCCCGGGTGGAGCTGACCACCCGCACGGCGGCAGACGAGTTTGCCACGGTCTACCGCATCGAGGGCGGGGAAGAGGTCTCCCGCGAGCCGGGTGCCCGCGCAGTGGGCACCACCATCCGGGTGAAGGACCTGTTCTACAACACCCCTGCCCGCATGAAGTTCCTTAAAAAGGACTCTTCCGAGGGCACCTTTGTTGCGGACACGGTCGCTCATGTGGCGCTCAGCCACCCGGAGGTCAGCGTCAAATTTATCCGGGAGGGCAAGCTGCAGTATGTCACCCCTGGTGACGGACAGCTGCGCGGCGCAGCCTATGCAGTTCTGGGGCGGGAGTTTAGCCGGGATCTCATCGCGCTGGACAATCAGGAGGGCGTGTACCGCATCACCGGACTTATCACCCCGCCCAAGAGCTGCCGTGCCAGCCGAAGCATGCAGCATTTCTACATCAATGGACGCTATGTCCGCAACCGTACCATGATGGCGGGCATGGAAATGGCATTCAAGGGAACCACCATGCAGGGCAAGTTCCCGGGCGGCATCCTTCTGCTGGAGATGCCGGCAGATCTGGTGGATGTGAATGTGCACCCCGCCAAGACCGAAGTCCGTTTTGCCCGGGAAAACGATATCTTTGATGTGGTCTATCACGGGGTAAAGCTGGCACTTGCTCAACCCGGCACAGGGGAACGCCTCTTTGCTTTTGAGAAAGATGCGAAAGAAGATAACGAGAAAAACGATGCTGTTTCAATGGAAAGTGCTGTAAAGAATAACAACTTTACAGGGCTTTCCGCCCGGATCCCCGGTCAGGCTGCCCCGGGAATGCTGCCGGAACAGCCCCAAATGCCTGCAACACCGCAGTCTGCTGCGGTGCAGCCCGCTGCCGACCGGCACGCTTCGCGCTGGCAGACCGCCGCGGCGAGTGAAGAAGATATTCTGGACCCATTTCTCGTCTTGCACAGCCCGGAAAAAGCCTCGCCTGCGGCAGAGCCTTTCCGCACGGCTGCCAGTGAGGCCCGGCTGGACGTGGAGCCGGAACTGCCGGATGTAGATGATACAAAACTTCATGCGGTGCAGAACCACATGGCGGCATGGGACCCCGCACCGGAAGTCCCTGCTCCTGCGGAGGTCCCTGCGGCACAGCCATCCGGGGACGATCACGAAGCGGCGGAGACGGAGCCTGTCTCCGTGCCGGAACAGCTGAACTTTGACCCTGCGGTGGAAGGGCCGGGACCGCTGCGCTATGTGGGCGAAGTGTTCCGCACATACATTCTGGCAGAGCGCGGCGATGAGCTTTGTCTCATTGACAAGCATGCTGCCCACGAGCGCCAGCTTTATGAAAAACTGGCAGCGAACTATGGCGATGTGCCCAGCCAGATGCTTCTGGAGCCGACCGCCATCGACCTTGCCGCAGAGGAAAAACAGGCCCTGCTGGACAATCTCCCGGTGCTGGAAAATGCGGGTCTGGAGATCGCGGACTTTGGCGGTAATACCGTGGTGCTGCGTGCTGTTCCGGCAGACGTCGAACCGCGCAGTGCAGAAGACCTGCTGGTCGAGATTGCAGACCGGCTGCGCAGGGGCGGGCGGGACGCCCTCAACGAGCGCACGGAATGGGTGCTGCACTCCATTGCCTGCCGCGCTGCCATCAAAGCGGGGGACCGCTCCTCTGCGCAGGAGCTGATGACACTGGCTGAAAAGATCCTCTCCGGCGAGGTGCCGCCTTTCTGCCCGCACGGACGGCCCTGTGTGCTGAAATTGACCCGAAAGGAGCTGGAAAAGCAGTTTGGACGCATCGTATAACAGGCATCCGGTGGTGGCGGTGGTGGGCCCCACAGCCACCGGCAAGACCGCATTGGGCGTAGCACTTGCGCAGCAGCTTTCGGGCGAGGTCATCAGCTGCGATTCCATGCAGATCTATCAGGGTCTGGACGTTGGAACGGCAAAAGTCACACCGGAAGAGACCTGCGGCATCCCGCATCACGGCGTGGATATCCTGTCGCCGGACCGTACCTTCAGCGTGGCAGATTTTACCGCCATGGCGGGCAGACTGGAACAGGAGATCTCTGCACGGGGCCGCCTGCCCATTCTGGTGGGCGGTACCGGCCTGTATGTGCAGAGCTTCTTGTACGGCGTCCGCTTTACAGAGGAAAAAGCCCCTGCGGGCCTGCGGGAGCAGCTGACCGCCGAGCTGGCCCAGAAAGGCGGCGCTGCCATGTATGAGCAGCTGCGGCAGGCAGACCCGGAAGCGGCCGCAGCCATCCACCCCAACAATCAGGTGCGGGTGCTGCGCGCATTGGAACATTACCGTGCCACCGGCAAAAAACTCAGCGAGCAAAAGGCGGCCTCCCTGCCGCCGGAACGGCCCTACCGCAGCCTTGTGCTGGGGCTGGACTTTCCGGACCGGTCGGATCTTTACCGCCGCATCGACCTGCGGATAGAACGGATGCTGGAAGCCGGCATCCTGCCGGAGGCGGAATACGTCTGGCAGAACCGGGACCGCTTCTGCACCGCGGCGCAGGCCATTGGTTACAAGGAATTCTTCCCATATTTTGAGGGCACTGCCCCGCTGGAAGCGTGCACCGAAAAACTCAAGCAGGCTTCCCGCAACTATGCAAAGCGGCAGTTGACGTGGTTCCGCCACATGGACGGGGTCACATGGCTGGATGCGGGTGCACCGGACACGGCACAGACCGCTCTCCGGCTGGCCCGGGAATTTTTGTCGAAAGGGTGATATTATGCCGGATGAGACCCGGAAGGAACGCCATGCGCCCCAGCTGCTGACCACGCTGGCGGGGGTGCTGGCGGCATTTCTTTTGGCAGCAGCGTGCTATGTGTGTTTTCAGGCGTTCCACATCCTGTTCCCGCAGAATGTATATGAAACAGTCCTCCCGGCGGTAGTGTCCGACACCATAGAGGTGGACGGCGTGCTGCTGTTTGACGAGACCTATGTGGCGGGCAGCGGAACGCTGGGGTACCTTGCTGCGGACGGCGAGCGTGTCTCGGCGGGGACTGCAGTGGCAGAGGTCTACAACGATGCTTCGCAGGCGGTGCTGCGCCAGCAGCTGACCCAGCTGACCGAGCAGATCGACCTGCTGCAGCGGTCCCAGAACACCACCGCATTGCAGCTGGATACCCTGCTGAAGGACCGCGCGGCGGCGCTGTATGGCCTGATGGACACACTGGACGCCGGGGATTTCGAGTCGGTGGAGGAGGATGCAAACGCCTATCTGCTGGCCCAGAATAAGCTTTGGATCGTGACGGGAGACTCGGCGAATTTCAACGATCAGATCGCCGCACTGACCCAGCAGGCGCAGAGCGTGCAGGCACAGTTGGGGAACCCGGCCCAGATCACGGCCCCGCAGACGGGGTATTTCGTGCGGGCGTCCGGCAGCGGACGGCTCAACGCGGGGGCAGAGGATATCCTTGCCCAGAGCGTCCCGGAGATGAAAGCCTATCTGGACGCCGATCCTGTCCTGCCGCTGGACGGCTGTGCGGGCAAGATCGTTGCAGGCTTTACCTGGCGCTATGCTGGTGTGTGCACGGCGGCGCAGGGCGAAAAGCTTCTGGGCACCGATGGCAAGCCTCTGCGCAGCGCGGTGGAGATCAGCTTTCCCGGTCAGGCAGAAAATGCCCTCAAAGCCACGGTCACGCAGGTGACCATTGATGCCGAAAGCGGGCTGGCACGGTTTGTGCTGAGCTGCAACTCCATCAATGGCGATGTCCTGCGCCTGAACCATGCCGCTGCAAAGATCTCGCTGGGGCAGACCGCCGGACTTCTGGTGCCCTCCGAAGCCATCCACTATCTGAAAGAGGACGGCACGGATGCGCAGGAAAAGGGCGAGAACTACATTCCCGGGGTCTATGTCAAGTATGGCAACATTGCCCGCTTCTGCAAGATCGACCCGGTGGACGATGCACATCCGCTGATCACACAGGGGGAATACACCCTTGTTTTGCCCAAAGGGACCGAGGGCTCGGTCAGTCAGGTGCGGCTTTATGACGAAATAATCGTCTCCGGACAAAATTTGTATGACGGAAAGCTTTTGTAGTTATTGACATCTGAAGCAAAAAATCCGATAATAGTAAAAGCTATTTGCATTCTTTTGCAAAATATGCCAGACGGCACCAAGCTGCCGGAATGAAAGGAGCAGATTGTATGTCTTTTCTTGACAGCATCAAGAAGGGTCTGTTTGACCAGGAAGAGGATTATGAGGACCAGTACATTGATGACGGCCCTCAGATGGTGAACAATAACAGCGGCGCAGGCATCGGCGATGGAGCCGAGATGGATGAGGCGGCAGACAGTGCCAAGAAAAAGGGCAAGGTGGTCAATATCAACGCCACCACCCAGCTCAAGGTCGTTCTGGTCAAGCCCGAGCGTTTTGAGGATGCAAGCACCATTGCGGACCACCTGAACAACAAGCGTACCGTGGTGCTGAATCTGGAATCCACCAATAAAGAAGTGTCCCGCCGTCTGGTGGACTTCCTGTCCGGCGTGGCCTATGCCAACAACGGTCAGATCAAGCGGGTAGCCAACAGTACCTTTATCATTACCCCGTACAACGTAGACATCATGGGCGATCTGTTGGATGAACTGGAGAACAATGGCGCGTTCTATTGATCCTGCTCCCAAAGCCATGCGGGGGTTCACCCCTCCGCGCAGCGATGAAGAACGCTATTTGATGCGGCACATCGAGGATCTGGCCCGCACAGCCTTTTCCCGCTGGATCCCGCGGTATTCCGGCTTTCTCAGCGACCGTGAGCAGGAACTTGCCCGCGCAGCGCTGGGCAGCGCCGGTGTGCGGGACGGCTTTCGGCTGGACGGCGGCTGGCCGGACGCCGAGCGCAGGGTCCTTTGTCTGGAGCCGGAGGAAAGCTTTGTCCAAAGCCCCATCCGCTGTGTGCGGCTGAAGTGCCGTGCCCCGGCGGGGGCGGTGTATCCGTCTCACAAGGATTATCTGGGCAGCCTGATGGGGCTGGATCTGCGCCGTGAGGCACTGGGGGATATCGTCCTGCCGGAGGACCAGCCGGGCACCGCCTATGTCTTTGCACTGGAACCGGCGGCGCAGCTGATCTGCCGAGAGCTGTTTCAGGCAGGCCGCACCGAGCTGACGACCGAACTTCTGGAGCCGGACGAGGTGCCGCAGTTCCCGGCAGCAAGACGGGAGCTGCAAACTGCCACGGTGTCCTCGCTGCGGCTGGATGCGGTGCTGGCTGCCATGCTGCACGTCAGCCGCGGCACCGCCTGTGAGCTGATCGCGGCGGGCCGGGTGGAGATCAACCACCTGCCGGCGGACAAGCCCCATGCCCCGGTGTATGAGGGCGATGTGTTCACCGTGCGGGGCAAAGGCCGCTTCGGGCTGACCGCGCTGCCCGGGAAAAGCAAAAAAGACCGCCAGATCATTGAGTTTTTTCAATATTAAAAGCAACGGGAGGAAATTAGTATGCTGACTCCGCAGGATGTACGTTCTGTGCAATTTGAAAAGAACCTCCGCGGCTACCGGACAGAGGACGTGGACCGTTTTCTGGATAAGGTCGAGGCCCAGCTTCGTGATGACGATGCACAGGCAGAGCAGCTCCGCAAGCAGATCGCAGACCTGACCGCAGAGAATCAGAAGCTCCATGAGGAGCTGAAGAGCTTTGAGGCAGATGGCGAGATGCTGAAAAGTGCGCTGATCAATGCACAGCGCATGGGCGAGAATGTCATTCGGGAAGCAAATCAGAAGGCTGAGGAGATCATCCACCGTGCCAATCTGCGCGGCGATGACATCATCCGCGATGCCAACGAGCTGCTCCAGAAGGCAAATGACCGTGCGGACGAGATCGAGAACGAGGCCAACGAAAAGAAACTTGCGGAAGAGCGCGAGTATGACCGTGTCCGTCTGGAAGTGACCCGCTTCAAGTCGGATGTGCTCAACCTGTACCGCAGCCATGTGGAGTCTCTGAGCCGTCTGCCGGAGTTCCAGAAGGATGCCGAGCCGGAAAAGCCGGAGGAAGCGGCCCAGCAGACGCCTGCCGCCGAGGCACCGGCAGAAGAGCCCGCCCCGCAGGAAGCTGCCCCGCAGCAGGACACGGCGCAGCCCGATGACGCCGAAGAAGCACAAGCAGAACCCACCGAAACCAGCAGCGAGGATTTCTGGGAAAAAGACGAGAGCCAGCTGAAGCTGGACCCGCCCCCCGCTGATGTAAAGCCGGACGAGCCGGACTATGATGCATTTGAAGGCGTCAAGTTCAGCGAGTAAGGCACCCAAAAACTAGAGGAGAGTGTAAACCATTGGCTAAGAACAAATCGCAGTACGACAGTACGCTGAATCTGCCCAAGACCCTGTTTGAGATGCGCGCCGGTCTGCCCAAAAAGGAACCGGTCATGCTCAAGGATTGGGACGACAACGACCTGTACAACCAGCTCATGAAGCACAACGAGGGCAAGCCCCAGTTCATTCTGCACGACGGCCCTCCGTATGCAAACGGCAACATCCACATGGGTACCGCCCTGAACAAGATTATCAAGGATATCATCATCCGCGAAAAGAACATGGAGGGCTATCAGGCTCCCTATGTGCCCGGTTTTGATACCCACGGCCTGCCCATTGAGCTGAAGGCTCTGTCCTCGGTGGGTGACAAGAAGAAGGACATCTCCAAGCTGGAGCTGCGCCAGATCTGTGAAAAGTTTGCCACCGAGCACATCGACATTATGAGCGACCAGTTCAAGCGTCTGGGCGTCATCGGTGACTTCGAGCACCCCTACCTGACCCTGAAGCCCGAGTTCGAGGCACGCCAGATCGAGATCTTTGGCGAGATGGCCAAGAAGGGCTACATCTATAAGGGCCTGAAACCTGTGTATTGGTGCCCGGACTGCCGCACTGCGCTGGCAGAAGCCGAGATCGAGTACGGCGAGGACGACTGCGATTCCATCTTTGTGCGCTTCCACGTCTCGCAGGATCCCAACGGTGTGCTGGCAAAGTACGGCATCCCCATGGATAAGACCTACTTCGTCATCTGGACCACCACCACCTGGACCCTGCCCGCCAACGAGGCCATCTGCCTGAACGGTCAGTTCGAGTATTCCTTCGTCAAGATCGGCGAGGAGTACCACATCATGGCCACCGATCTGGTCAAGAGCGTCATGGACGCCTGCCACATCGAGAACTACGAGATCGTGGGCCAGCCCGTTTCCGGCGCGGAGTTCGAGCTGATGCGCTACAACCACGTCTACCTGCCCAAGGAGGGCTGGGTCATTCTGGGCGACCACGTCACGCTGGAAAGTGGTTCCGGCTGCGTGCACACCGCAGGCGGCCACGGCGTGGACGACTTCAACGTTTGCCAGAAGTATCCGCAGGTGCCCATCACCGTGCCCGTGGATGACGGCGGCTACCTGACCGAGCTGGCCGGCAAGTACGCAGGTCAGCGCGTGTGGGCAGCCAACAAGACCATTCTGGCCGATCTGACTGCTTCCGGCGCTGTGATGGGTCAGGTGCACATCAAGCACCAGTACCCCCACTGCTGGCGCTGCCACAACCCCATCATCTTCCGCGCTACCGAGCAGTGGTTCTGCTCCATTGCCAAGTTCCGCGAGGACGTGTACAAGGCCATTGACACCGTTACCTGGATGCCGGATTGGGGCCATGACCGCATGAAGGGCATGGTGCGCGACCGCAACGACTGGTGCATCAGCCGCCAGCGCACTTGGGGCGTACCCATCCCGGCCTTCTATTGCAAGAAGTGCGGCACCTACCACATTACCGATGCCACCATCAAGGCTGTCAGCGCCCTGTTCCGCAAGGAAGGCTCTGACGCATGGTATAAGTACGATGCCAAGCAGATCATCCCCGCAGGCGAGGTGTGCGCCAAGTGCGGCGCTTCCGAGTGGGAGAAGGACACCGACATCATGGACGTCTGGTTCGACTCCGGCTCCACCCACGCCGCCGTGCTGGACGAGCGCCCTGAGCTGCGTTTCCCCGCCGACATGTACATGGAAGGCGGCGACCAGTTCCGCGGCTGGTTCCAGTCCAGCCTGCTGACCAGCGTTGCAAGCAAGGGCTGCGCACCCTATAAGTCCGTGCTGTGCCACGGCTGGGTCGTGGATGAGCAGGGCAAGCAGATGCACAAGAGCGCCGGCAACGGCGTGGAGCCCAGCGAGATCATTAAGGACTACGGCGCAGACATCATCCGTCTGTGGGTGGCTTCCTCCGACTACACCGTGGACGTGCGTGCCGGTAAGAACATCTTCAAGCAGCTCAGCGAGGCTTACCGCAAGATCCGCAACACCGCCCGCTTCATTCTGGGCAATCTGGACGGCTTTGACCCCAACACCGATTGTGTGGCAGACGACCAGCTGCAGGAGATCGACCGCTGGGCACTGGCTGCGCTGGATGACCTGATCGTCAACACCAACGCAGGTTATGCCGTGTACGACTTCAACAAGGTCTACCACGCCGTGTACAACTTCTGCGTGGTGGCCATGTCCAACTTCTATTTGGACGTCACCAAAGACCGCCTGTACTGCACCAACGGTGCAGCCCGCAAGGCAGCACAGACCACCATGTACAAGATCCTTGTTACTCTGGACAAGATTATTGCTCCCATCCTGTGCTTCACCAGTCAGGAGATCTGGGACTTCATGCCCAAGACTGAGGGCATGAACAAGTATGTCGTCTTTGAGGACATGCCCAAGGCCGGTCAGTACGCTGCCGACGAGGCTTTCAAGGCCAAGTGGGCACAGCTGATCGCCGTGCGTGACGAGGTCAAGAAGGTGCTGGAGCAGGCCCGTGCTGAAAAAACTATCGGTGCTTCGCTGGAAGCTGCCGTCACCCTGTACTGCGGCGATGCCGTCTATGATCTGCTGAACAGCATCCCCATGGACGAGCTGGCCGACCTGATGATCGTTTCTCAGGTGGAGCTGGTCAAGGGCGAAGGCGGCGCTGCCAGTGCCGTGGAAGGTCTGGGCGTTGCCGCGGCACACGCCACCGGCGACAAGTGCGAGCGCTGCTGGAAGTACTCTGCTTCCATTGGCAGCCACCCCGCACACCCCACCCTGTGCGCACGCTGCGCCAGCGTTGTGGAGGCATAAAGCGTTTCATCAGAAACAAAATCGTTTTTGAGGGCGGCGCTCCCTTATACCGGGGAGCGCCGTTTTTTATACAGACAAAACAGGGAGAATCCTATGGCGTATGTTGTTTTCAATCTGATCTGTGTGGCAGCTTTGATCGGTACAGACCAGCTCATCAAGCTGTGGGCGGTCCGCGTGTTGCAGCCGGTGGGAGCCATGCCGTTCATCCCGCATGTGGTGGAGCTGCGGTTCGTACTCAACCCGGGCATGGCGTTCAGCCTGCTCAGCGGCAAGCAGCTGTTTCTCATCATCGCCACCAGTGCCGCCCTGCTGGTGGTGGCCTATCTGCTGTTTTTCCGCAGCCGGGGCAACCGCCTGCAGCAGGCAGCCATGATCCTTGTGCTGAGCGGCGGCGTCGGCAACCTCATCGACCGGGTGCTCAACGGCGAGGTGGTGGACTACATCAACCTGCTGTTCATGCGGTTTGCGGTGTTCAATTTTGCAGATATCTGCGTCTGTGTAGGCGTTGCGCTCTGGGTGCTGCAAATCTTTCTGGAAGAACTGCACGCCGAAGCAAAGGAGCAGTGATCCATGGAACAACGCGAATTTGTGGTGGAGCAGGAGACTGCCGGGGTGCGCATCGACCGCTTTCTCAGCGGCGAGGACACAGGTCTGTCCCGCTCGGCGCTGCAGGCGCTGGTGGCACAGGGGCATGTGCTGTGCAACGGCAGGGTTGTGGCCAAGAGCCTGAAGCTCAAGGCAGGGGACACCATCCTGCTGGAGATC
Organism: uncultured Faecalibacterium sp.; assembly: GCA_934513205.1. GTDB lineage: Bacteria > Bacillota > Clostridia > Oscillospirales > Ruminococcaceae > Faecalibacterium. Next base: position 36,361 of record CAKSWU010000003.1, read on the forward strand.
CCGGACGCAAAGCCCATCGAGGCGGTCCCGCAGGACATCCCGCTGGAGATCGTCTATGAGGACGCGCACCTGCTGGTGGTCAACAAACCAAAGGGCATGGTGGTGCACCCAGCACCCGGCAACCCGGACGGCACGCTGGTCAACGCCCTGCTGTGGCACTGCAAGGGCAGCCTTTCCGGCATTGGCGGCGAGATCCGCCCCGGCATCGTCCACCGCATTGATAAGGACACCAGCGGCCTGCTGGTGGTGGCAAAGGACGATGCCACCCACATCGGACTGTCTCAGCAGATGGCGGTGCACAGTGTGGAGCGCGCCTACAACACGGTGGTTTATGGCGGCTTTGCACAGGACGAAGGCTTTGTGGAGTCCTATCTTGGGCGCAGCAAGACCGACCGCAAAAAGATGGCAGTCTATCCGGAGGGGGAAGCACACACCAAATATGCCTATACCGGCTACAAGGTGCTGGAACGGCTGGGCGAGTTCACCCTGCTGGAATGCCGCCTAAAGACCGGCCGCACCCATCAGATCCGTGTGCACATGGCCTCCATCCACCATCCGGTGGCGGGGGACCCGGTCTATGGCCCCCACAACTGCATCACCAGCCTGCACGGCCAGTGCCTGCACGCCAAAACGCTGGGCTTTATCCACCCCATCACCGGGGAGCAGCTGCGGTTCGACTCGGAGCTTCCGGACTACTTCACCCATTTTCTCGCAACACTCAGGAGGAAAAACACATGAACGATTCTCTGGCATCCACTCTGGTGCTCTGCGATCTGGACCATCTGCTTCTGGGGGCGGATGGCAGCCTGACGCAGGTGGTGCGGGATGTGCTGCAGCTGTTTTCCAGCCGCGGCGGCAGGCTGACCGTGTTTTCCCAGCGCTCGCCGCGTGCGGTGCGCTCCATTCTGGGCGGAGTGCGTCTGGCAGCGCCCGCACTGGTCTGCGGCGGCACGATGGCCTATCACTATGCCGATGGCTCCCGCCAGCCGCTTTGCAGCTATGCCGGGCAGGACGCAGACCTGTTTGCCCAGCTGCCCGCAGCGGCAGGGGTGGGCATCGCTCTGCAGATGACCGATGGCACCACCCGGGTGCTACGCATGAGCGATGCGCTGGAACGTCACCTGCGGCAGGAGTGGACCCCCTATCTGTTGGCAAATGCGGCGGATATCCGGGGGCAGGACGTCCTGCGGGTGCTGCTGTATCAGGACAGCCGGAATGTCCCGGTGGTGTCCCTGCTGGAGCGCTCGCTGGGGGACCGTACATCGGTGCTGCTGGGTGCCCGCACAGCGCCGGATACCCTGATCCTGACACCCCGGACCGTTTCCGGGCAGGAGATGCTGGACGCGGTCTGCGGCCCTGCGGGGGTGGCACCGGAAAACGTTCTGGTCCTTGCGGACAGCCTGTCCATGCTGGACCTTGTGCAGGCCTGCACCCGCAGCATTGCCGCAGCCGATGCGCCGGCAGAGCTGCGCCTTGCCGCCCGCGGCGTCACCCTGACCGATGCTTCGGCAGGGGCCGCCGTGGAAGTGCTGTACCGCATGGTGCGGGATGCCGAAAAATCCGTGTAAAGTTTGTGCAAGCCTTCTGGAAATTCTTTTGCGGAAGGCTTTCTTTTTTAAGGAAAGTCGGTTACAATGAAGAAGATACCGCAGCCCAAAGCCGCCCGGCGGAAAAAAGAGTTTGTACTTTTGACGCTGGCGGCAGTTGCCGGGTGCGCGGCCCTTGCGTTTTATTTCGCAGTGCCGCTGAAAAGTACAGGAAGAACAGCTGTGCCGGACCGGACGGTTCTTTCGGAGTATGTCCGGGTGGACCTGAACACCGCCGACCGGGACGCACTGTGCACCTTGCCCGGGGTGGGTGAGAGCATCGCCCGGGCAATCCTGGAGTATCGGCAGCAGAACGGGCCGTTTGGTCAGGTGGCAGATGCTGCCAATGTTCCGGGACTGACCCCGGAGATCGTGGATCTCTGGAAAGGACAGGCGACCGTGGGCGGACCTTGAACAGGGCTGCCCGGTGTAGAAAAAGGGGAATGAGCATGAGTGACGATACCATTTTCATCAACCGCGAATTGAGCTGGCTGGATTTCAACCGCCGTGTTCTGGCACTGGGCAAGGATAAAAATGTACCGCTGGGCGAGCGGCTCAAATTCCTTGCCATCTACGGCTCCAATCTGGACGAGTTCTTCATGGTGCGGGTGGGCTCTTTGCAGGAACGTGCCAATCTGGAACAGAGCAAGACCAAAAAGGAAAAGCGGGAAAACAAGACCAACATGACCGCTGCCGAACAGCTGGCTGCCATTATGCCCAAGACGGCGCAGCTGCAGGAGGAATGCGATAAATACTACGAAAAAGCGCTGGAAAACCTGAAGGAAAACGGCTACTGCAAGGTGGATTTCGACCATCTGACCAAGGAGGATGAACATCTTTGGAAAAAGTATTTCCAGTCTGAGCTGCTGCCCATCCTCAGCCCGCAGATCGTGGACAACCGCCACCCCTTCCCGTTCCTGCGCAACAAGGAGATCTACCTGGGCGTTGTGCTCAAAGAAAAGCACACGCAGGAGCAGAGCCTTGGTATCGTGCCCATCTCCAGTCAGACGGAACGGATGCACTTTGTAAAAAAAGACGGCATCACGCTGTTTGCCCTTACCGATGAGCTGGTGCTGCACTATGCGTCCAGCATTTTCGGCAAGGATGCCATTCAGGAAAAATGCCTGTTCCGTGTTACCCGCAATGCGGACATTGATGTCAAGGAAGGCATGATGGATCATGACATCGACTACCGCGAGATCATGACCGAACTGCTCAAGCGCCGCCGCAAGCTGGCTGCGGTCCGGTTGCAGATCACCCCCGCCCCCGCGCCGGAGGTGGAGCGGCTGCTGTGCACCCGTCTGGAGCTGACCCGCAAGCGAGTGTTCGGGCAGAAGAGCCCGCTGGACCTGAGCTTTTTCTTCAAGCTTTCCGGCCGTATGGAGGCCGAGGGACACCCGGCGCTGTTCTACACGCCGGCCCGTCCCATGCTGCCTCCGCCGGATTATGACCTGACTGCCGAGGTGCAGAAGCACGACGTGCTGCTCAGCTACCCGTACCAGTCTATCCGTCCCTTCATTGCCATGCTCAAAAAGGCCGCACAGGATCCGGACGTCATCTCCATCAAGATGACCCTCTACCGCATGGCGCGGGAATCTCAGATCGTGCAGGCGCTGATGGAAGCCGCCGAAAACGGCAAGGAAGTGGTGGCACTGGTGGAGCTGCGCGCCCGCTTTGACGAGCAGAACAACATCGACTGGTCCAAGCAGTTGGAAAGCGCTGGCTGTACGGTCATCTACGGCTTTGAGGACTACAAGGTGCACTCCAAGCTGACCCTCATCACCCGCAAGGGCGCACAGGGCTATTCCTACATTACCCAGATCGGCACCGGCAACTACAACGAAAAAACCAGCGAGCTGTACACCGACCTGTCCTTCATCACTGCCGATGAGCGCATCGGTGAGGAAGCCTCCAAGGTGTTCCGCAATCTGGCGGTGCAGAAACTGACCGAGGAAAGCGACAAGATGCTGGTGGCTCCGCTGCGCTTCAAGAGCGTGCTGCTGGACGAGATGGACCACGTCATTGCCGCCGCGCGCATGGGCCGTCCGGCTTCCATGATTCTGAAAAACAACTCCATCAGTGACCGTGATATCATCCTGAAGCTGCAGGAGGCCAGCTGTGCCGGGGTGCGCATCGACATGATCGTGCGCGGTATCTGCTGTGTACGCGCCGGGGTGCCCGGCAAGACCGAGAACCTGCACATCCGCAGTCTGGTGGGCCGCTATCTGGAACATGGCCGCATTTACAGCTTCTACGATGGTACTCACACCCGCATCTACATTGCCTCCGGTGACTTCCTCACCCGCAACACCGAGTGCCGCGTGGAAGTGGGCGTGCGGGTAGAGGACCCGGTCCTGGTGCAAAAGCTCACGGACATCCTGCAACTGCAGCTGCGGGACAACGTTAATGCCCGGGAGATGGACGCCAACGGCAGCTACCAGAAGGTGAAGCCCGCCGAGGGCGAACCGCAGGTCAACAGCCAGATGGGCATGTATGACCTGCTGCGCAACGACTGGACCCGTCCCGCGCCCTGGACGAATACGACCCCCGCACCGGAAGCGGAAAAACCGGCGCAGGTCTGTCAGGAAGTGACCGTGGAACAGCTCAAACAGGAGCTGCCGCATGTGTTCCAGCCTGCACCGGAAAAGGCCGATGCTGCCGCCCCGGCGGCACAGCAGCCCGACCACTACGAGGCACTGGAGCAGATGCTGAACAATAAGCCCCGCGCTGCGCAGCCCGCGCCTAAAACTCCCGCTGCGCCCCGTTCGGCGGCAAAGCCTGCCGTCACGGTCACTCCGTCCAGAAAAAAGAGCCTGCTGGAACGCATCGGGAGCTTTTTCCGTCGCTGATCTGTAAAATCATGTAAACCAAAGCCAGAGCTGCTGCGCAGAAATTTGTGCGGCGGCTCTGGCTTTTTGTTTAGGTTCTCCCGCCCGTTGCTTGTGCATACACTTTTCAGGATAGGAGGGCGGCGTATGCGGGCAAAACGGAGCGGACAGGCAGCAAAAACACGCAGACGGCGGTGGGGTGTTGTGGCACTGGTGCTGGCAGGGCTGGCACTCTGCCTGCTGGCTGCACTACCGGTACAGGCCGCGCGGAACACGAAAAAATACTGTTTTCCGCTGGATACTGCAGCGTGGCGCATCTCGGATGCCTACGGCGCGCGGACAGACCCCTTTACCGGCAAGCCTGCGTTCCATGCCGGTATCGACCTTGCCTGTGCAGAGGGCACGGCGGTACGGGCAGTGCAGGACGGCGTGGTGCTGGCTGCGGCATACAGTGCAAGTTACGGCAACCATCTGTGCATCCTGCACCCGGATGGCTGCGAGACCCGCTATGCGCATCTGCAATACCTCTATGCCCGTCCGGGAGAGGTGGTGCAGGCTGGGCAGACGCTGGGCACAGTGGGGCAGACCGGCCGCGCCACCGGCGCGCACCTGCATCTGGAACTGTGGCAGCAGGGAACTGTCTGCGACCCTGCCGCCCTGCTGGAGAATGCCCCATGAGCCGGGTGCGGGTGGGGAGGCTGGTGTTTCGCGACCCGGTGCTGCTGTGCGGCGTGTTGTACCTGCTGCTGTACTTTGACGCCAGCGGTTTTCTGCGGCTGGGGCTGACGGCAGCCGTTCTGCACGAGCTGGGGCATATTCTGGTCTACTGCATCCAGCAAAGGCATCTGCCGGTCATCGAGGTGACCATGACCGGTTTCTGTATGCGCACGGCAGGGGTGCAGCTGTCTGCATCGCAGCGGCTTGCGCTGGCAGCCGCCGGGCCGGGGGCCAATTTTTTGCTTGCCGGGGTCTGGGCAGTGCGTCTTTCGCAGACAGCCACCATCCGCGGCAGTGCGTTTTGGGCGGCCAATCTGCTCACCGGACTGTTCAATCTGTTGCCGGTGCCGCCGCTGGATGGTGCACAGATGGCAGCGTGTGCGGCGGCGCTCTGGCGGCAAAAACGCGGAAAGCACACACAAACCGCCCGAAACGATTGCAAAACCGGCACATTTGGGGTAAAATAAAAAGAACGCAAAAAACGGATTGTTTATGGAGGACCCGATGTTTGATCCCAAACTGAAAGAAGCGCTGGGACGGGTGCAGAAGCCCGGCCGCTATACCGGCGGCGAGCCCGGCAGTATCTATAAAGAAAAGGATAAGGTGGATGTGCGTTTTGCCTTCTGCTTCCCGGATACCTACGAGGTGGGCATGTCCTTTCTGGGCGAAAAGATCCTGTACGAGCTGCTCAACAGCCACGAAAACTGGTGGTGCGAGCGCGCCTTTATGCCTTGGCTGGATATGAAGGCAGAGATGGAGCGCCTGCAGCTGCCGCTGTACACTATGGAGAGCAAAGACCCGCTCACGGCCTTTGATGCCGTGGGCTTTACCCTGCAGTATGAGCTTTCCTACACCAATATTCTTGCCATGCTGGATCTGGCGGGCATCCCGTTCTATTCCAAAGACCGCGACGACCGCTGGCCGCTGATCGTGGCGGGCGGCCCCTGCGCCTGCAACGCAGAGCCTATTGCGGATTTCTTTGATGTCATCCAGCTTGGCGAGGGCGAAAATCAGCTGCCCGGCATCTGCGCCGAAATCGAAAAGGCCAAAAAAGAGGGCCTTTCCAAAAAGCAGCTGCTGCTCAATATCGCCAAGATCCCCGGCGTCTATATCCCGGCGTTCTACGATGTCACCTACCATGAGGACGGCAGAGTAAAGGCAATCACCCCCAATGAGCCGGGCATCCCCGCGCGCATCACCAAGGCGATCATCAGGGACCTGAACCAGTTTGCCCCGCCCACCAACTTTGTGGTGCCCATGGTGGGTGCCATTCAGGACCGCGCCAGCATCGAGGTGCTGCGCGGCTGCGTGCGCGGCTGCCGGTTCTGTCAGGCGGGCTTTCTGTACCGTCCCATGCGCCAGCGCGACGCCAGCCTGCTGAACAAGGCCGCGCAGGACCTGTGCGCCAACACCGGCTATGAGGAGCTGAGCCTTTCCAGCCTTTCCACTTCTGACCACAGCCAGCTGGAAGAGCTGCTGGACGATTTGAACGAGTGGGCACCCAAGGAGCACGTCAGCCTGTCGCTGCCCTCCCTGCGCGTGGATAACTTCTCCCAGAGCCTCATCGAAAAGACCACCAAGGTGCGCAAGAGCGGTTTGACCTTTGCCGCCGAAGCTGGTACCCAGCGTCTGCGCGATGTCATTAACAAAAATGTCACTTGGGACGAGATCGAAAAGACCTGCACTATCGCCTTCAATGCAGGCTACACCTCGGTCAAGCTCTACTTTATGATGGGTCTGCCCACCGAGACCATGGAGGACATCGAGGGGATTGCCGAAACTGCACAGAAGGTGGTAGACCTCTACTACAAAAATACGAACCACGCCAAGGGACGCGGTGTGCAGGTGACCATCAGCTGCGCCTGCTTTGTGCCCAAGCCCCACACCCCATTCCAGTTCGTGCCCATGGATACCGCCGAGACCCTGCAGGCCAAGCAGAAGCACCTGCTGGAAAGTGTGCACAGCCGCAAGATCAAGGTGAACTACCACGACAGCACCACCAGCTTTTTGGAGGGCGTGTTCGCCAAGGGTGACCGCCGCCTGGCCCCGGTCATTGTGGAAGCCTACAAGCGCGGCTGCTACTTTGACGGCTGGGAAGAGTGTTTCAAGTACGATACCTGGATGCAGACCTTTGCCGACCTTGGCATTGACCCCGCCTTCTACTGCCAGCGCCCCATCGCGCTGGACGAGGTGACCCCGTGGTCCCACATGGACTATGGCATCACCCACGAGTATCTGGTGCGCGAGTACAACAAGGCGCTTGCCGCCCAGACCACCCCGCCCTGCAACCGCGCCTGCAACGCCTGCGGTGCCAACCATCTGTTAGGAGGTCCCTGCTTTGATTACAGTCAGAATCTCGTTTGAGAAAAAGAATGAGGCCTCCTACATCTCCCTGCTGGACCTGCAGCGGGTGATGCAGCGGGTGCTCAAGCGCAGCGGTCTGCCGGTGTGGCATACGCTGGGTTTCAACCCCCATATCTACATGACCTTTGCCTGCCCGCTTTCGCTGGGGCAGGAGAGCGAGTGCGAGTGCGTGGACGTCAAGACCGAGGCCGAAGCCCCGGACTTTGCCCAGTGGCAGACCGCCCTCAACGCCATCATGCCCGCCGGTATCCACGTTACCCGTGTGGCTCCGGTGGAGATGAAGGCGGACAGCATCGCCTTTGCCTGCTACCGCATCAGCTACCCGGCGGCTGCCGCTGCGGTGCTGGAGCAGTACAACGCACTGGAAACGGCCCCCGTGGAAAAGCACAGCAAGCGCGGCAAAAAGATCGTAGACCTTAAAGAGCATATCCCGCAGCTGAGTTATACCGCAGCAGGGGACAGCGTGCAGCTGGAACTGTGCCTGCCTGCTTCGCAGGAGCTGAACCTGAACCCCTCGCTGCTCACCGGCTTTCTGGAAGAAAAGCTGGGTCTGCCCGCCGCCAGCGCCAATATCCTGCGCACCCGGTTTTTGACCGCGGACAAGCAGCTGTTTGCCTGAGCGAGCGCAGAAAGACGCCCCTTTGGGCAAAACAGAAAATTTTTGCATTTATTTTTGCCAAAACGCTTGCATTCACGCGGGTTTTGTGCTATCCTATTTAGGCGTTAGTGTCCGCTGAGACCACAGCGGGGTTAATGACGATATCATTAAACGGGCGGTCCTCTGACGGCAGACAGCCGTGCATGAACGTCTAAAAACAAATGGAGGATTCAAAAATGGACGCACTGAAGATTATTTCTGAAGGCAGCATCAAGGCTGAAAAGCCCCAGTTCAACGTTGGCGACACCGTCCGCGTTGATGTTCGTATCAAGGAAGGCGACCGTGAGCGCATCCAGGCCTTTGAGGGCACTGTGATCGCAAAGAAGCACGGCGGCGTTGCTGAGACCTTCACCGTTCGCCGCGTGGCTTACGGTGTCGGCATCGAGCGTGTCTTCCCCATCAACAGCCCCTTCGTTGAGAAGGTCACCGTTGTCCGCAAGGGCAAGGTCCGCCGCGCAAAGCTGTTCTACCTGCGTGGTCGTACGGGCAAGGCTGCCAAGGTCAAGAGCGATATTTGATCATCCCCGATTTGAAAACGGGAGAAAAGGGACAACTTGTTGTCCCTTTTTTCTTTATCATCGGGTCAGTAATGCAAAACCAGAGGGTGAGGTGTACCGGATATGGAAAAGCAGCAGGTGCAGCAGACAAAACCCGTGCGCGGGCAGAATCTGCTGGAATGGTACGAGGCGCTCATTTCCGCAGCGCTGGTGCTGGTGTTGATCTTCTCGTTTTTCTTCCGCATCATTCAGGTAGACGGCAGCTCCATGGTGCCGACCCTGGTCCATGGGGACAAGCTGGTGGTCTGGGGCGCAGGCTATGTGCCCCAGCGCGGGGATGTGGTCATCGTAGACAGCTACACGTCCTACGGCAAGCCGCTGGTCAAGCGGGTCATTGCCAAGGGCGGCGATACGGTCAGCATTGACTACGAAGCCGGAACGGTTACCGTCAACGGCGAGCTTTTGCAGGAGGACTACATTGCAGAGCCCACCCATCTGGGTTACGATGTCACGTTCCCCTACACCGTACCGGAGGGAACGGTGTTCGTTATGGGAGACAACCGCAATCAGTCGCTGGACAGCCGGTCGTCCTACGTCGGCTGCATTGACGAGCGGGATATTCTGGGCAAGGTGCTGCTGTGCTTTTTGCCCATTACAGATTTTGGGGTGGTAAAATGAGCGAAATGGATACCCGGTTTGCAAACCAGTTCAACATTCAGTGGTTCCCCGGACACATGACCAAGACCCTGCGCATGATGGAGCAGGAGATCCAGCATGTGGACGCCAGCCTTGTGCTGCTGGACGCCCGCATCCCGCTGTCCAGCCTGAACCCGGAGATCGAACGCATCACAGCCCGCAAGCCCAAGCTCTACGCGCTGAACAAAGCGGATCTGGCGGATCCGGCGGTCACCGAGGAGTGGATCCGATATTTCCGCGCCGCAGATGCCGGCTGCGTGGCGATCAGCGCCAAGCAGAAGGGCGGTGCCAATGCGGTGAAGGCTGCCATTGAAAAAGAACTTTCCGGTCTGCTGGAACGCCGTCAGAACCGCGGCATGGGCGGTGCCAAGACGCAGGTGATGCTGTGCGGCATCCCGAATGTGGGCAAGTCTACCTTCATCAACACCTTTGCAGGCTCTGCCCGCGCCAAAGCGGCAGACCGCCCCGGCGTGACCAAGGGCAAGCAGTGGGTCAGCACTGAAAAGTTTGACCTGCTGGACATGCCCGGTGTGCTGTGGAAGAAGTTCGATTCCAAGACCATTGCTTCCAATCTGGCCTTCATCGGCTCCATCAAGGACGACATTCTGGACGTGGAAGAGCTGGCCATGAACCTGCTGGACGAGGTGCGCCGCAACTATCCCGACCTTGTAGCACAGCGCTACAAGCTGGATGCCGAGACGCTGGCGCTGCCGCCCTATGAGCTGATGGAAGCCATCGGGCGCAAACGCGGTCTGCTGGTGCGCGGCGGCGAGGTGAATGCCGAGCGCTGCGCCGTCATGCTGGTGGATGAGTTCCGTGCCTGCAAGTGGGGACGTATCTCTTTGGAGCGCCCGCCGCAGCGGGATGACTTGGCTGACTTTGCCGAGGAGGACAAGGAATGAAGCGCCGTTCCGATGAGGAGATCTCCGCGCCGCTGTATGCCTTTGACGCCGAGATCCGCAGCCAGTACGGCTGCTTTGCCGGTGTGGATGAAGCCGGGCGCGGCCCGCTGTGCGGCCCCGTGTGCGTGGCGGCTTGCATTCTGGACCCGGAGAACCCGGTGCACGGCATCAACGATTCCAAAAAGCTGACCGAAAAAAAGCGCGAGGTCCTGTTTGACGAGATCTGCGAAAAAGCGCTGGCCTACCGCATCGTCTTTGTGGGGCCGGAGGTCATCGACCGGGAAAATATCCTGAACGCCACCATGGGCGGGATGCAGCAGGCGGTGGAAGAACTGGACATCGTGCCGAATCTCGTACTGGTGGACGGAAACCGCACCCCGGCGGGTTTGCAGATCCCGGCGCAGCCGGTGGTCAAGGGTGATGCTACCAGTGCCAGCATCGGTGCAGCCTCGGTGCTGGCCAAGGTCAGCCGTGACCGCTATATGCTGGAGTTGGACAGGCAGTACCCACAGTATCAGCTGGCAAAGCACAAGGGCTACCCGACCAAGCTCCACTATGAACTCATTGCGCAGTACGGCATCCAGCCGTTCTACCGCCGCAGCTTTCTCAAAAAGCAGGGCTACTGGCCGGAGGGCGGCAGGTGAACCGCGCCGAGACCGGACGCAGGGGAGAGGCTGTTGCTGCCCGCTGGTATCAAAAACAGGGCTGCAAACTGCTGGCCCACAACTTCCGCACCCGAATGGGGGAGCTGGATGTGGTGGTGCAGCAGCCGGATGGCACCATCGTCATCTGCGAAGTCAAGACCCGCAGTCCGGACATGATCGACCGCCCGGCTGCGGCAGTGGGGGCCGCCAAGCAGCGCCGCCTGATCCGGGCCGCAGAACAGTATCTGCAGGACACAAACCAAAGCGATGCGCCGGTGCGATTTGACGTTGCAGAGGTGATCCCTCTTGACAGTGGGCGCTGGATGGTACATATTATAAGGGGCGCTTTTCTTGCGTGAAGCATGCGCCCGGTGGGAAATGTACGGGCAGAGAACATCTCTGCCGCAGCATCAGGGATGTGGCTTTTCACGTCCTGTGGCGAAAAAGGAGCGACAAATGCAGTTTTTCAGTACCAGAGACTACGACCGCAAGGTGACTTCTTCACAAGCCATCGCACAGGGCCTGTCCGATGAGGGCGGCCTGTTCGTGCCGGAGAATTTTCCGCAGGTGGATGTGAAAGCGCTGTGTGAGCTGGATTACCCGGCAATGGCAGCAACTGTCATCCGGGAGTACCTGACCGACTATTCGCAGGATTTTCTGACACAAGCAACCCGCAGCACCTATGGCGATGCATTTGGCGGCAAAGCGGGCTATCTGGTCCAGGTGGAAGGGGATACCTATGCGCTGGAGCTATGGCACGGACCTACCTGCGCGTTCAAGGACTACGCTCTGCAGCTGATGCCGAAGCTGCTGGTGGAAGCCAAAAAGAATCTGGGCCGCACCGAAAAGACTCTGATCCTTGTGGCGACCAGCGGCGATACCGGCAAGGCTGCACTGGATGGCTACCACGACATCCCCGGCGTGGAGATCGCGGTGTTCTACCCCACCGGCGGCACCAGCGAGATCCAGCGCCTGCAGATGGCAACGCAGGAGGGTGCGAACGTTGCAGTGTACGCAGTGCGCGGCAACTTTGACGATGCGCAGACCGGCGTGAAGAAGGTCTTTGGCAACAAAGCCATCGCAGCCGAGCTGGCAAAGCGGGATATCCGTCTGTCCAGCGCCAACTCCATCAACTGGGGCCGCCTGGTCCCGCAGATCGTCTACTACTTTGCCGCCTACGTCCAGCTGCTCAAGGCTGGCAAGATCGCTTTTGGTGATGAGGTGGACTTCTGCGTGCCTACCGGCAACTTCGGCGATATTCTGGCGGGCTACTACGCAAAGCGCATGGGTCTGCCCGTGGGCAAGCTGGTCTGCGCCTCTAACGAGAACAACGTCCTGACCGACTTCCTCACCACCGGCACCTACACCGCCAAGCGGGAGTTCTTCAAGACCACTTCTCCCAGCATGGACATTCTGGTGTCCTCCAATCTGGAGCGCCTGCTGTGCCACGTTACCGGAAGCGATGCAGAGGTGGCAGGTCTGATGAAGAGCCTGTCTGAGACGGGCAGCTATACCGTTCGTCCCGAAACGCTGGCAGCCATTCAGCAGACCTTCTCCTGCGGCTGGAGCAGCGAGGCCGAGGTGGCAGGGGAGATCCGTGCCCGCTACGAGAAGGACGATTATCTCTGCGACACCCATACTGCGGTTGCCTTCCATGTGGCGGCACAGAAAAAGCGGCAGGGTGTGCCCATGGTGGTGCTTTCCACCGCATCGCCCTTCAAGTTCCCCCGCAGTGTGCTGAGCGCACTGGGCAAAGTTGCCCCGGAAAATGATTTCGAAGCCATGCAGCAGTTGGAAGCCGCTACCGCCCACGCCGCCCCGGCAAGTCTTGCCGCACTGCGCAGCAAGCCGGAGCGCTTCAACACGGTCATTGATCCTTCGCAGATCGCTGAGGTGGCGCTGAGCTATCAGGAATGACCCGTCCTGCTGCAATAGAACAGGAGTAAAAACATGGCACTTTTTGTGCTTGGCGACCCCCATCTCTCTCTGGGCGCGTCCAAACCCATGGACATCTTTCCCGGCTGGAACGATTATGTGGACCGTCTGGAAAAAAACTGGCGCAAACTCATCACCCCGCAGGACACCATCGTGCTGGCAGGAGATATCAGCTGGGCCATGCGCCTGACCGATACCCGCAAGGACTTTGCCTTTCTGCAGGAGCTGCCCGGGCAGAAGATCATCCTGAAGGGCAACCACGATTACTGGTGGTCCACGGCCAACAAGATGAACGCCTACCTCAAGGCAGAGGGGTTCGACACCCTGCATATCCTGCACAACAATTCCTACAGTGCGGAGGGCTATGCCATCTGCGGCACCCGGGGCTGGCTGTTCGATGTGGGGGAGCCTCACGACGAAAAGGTGATGAACCGCGAGATCGGACGGCTGCGGATGAGTCTGGATGCCGCCGAACCCGGGCTGGAAAAGCTGGTGTTTCTGCATTATCCGCCGGTCTACACCGGCACCAGCGCCCCGGAGATCGTGGCAACGCTGAAGCAGTACGGCATCCGGACCTGCTACTACGGTCATCTGCACGGCAACGCCATCCGTTATGCTGTGCAGGGCGATGTGGACGGCATCCGGTACAAACTGGTCAGTGCAGATGGCCTGCGCTTCTGCCCTTACCGCATCGGCTGAACAGGCATAAGCGATAAAAATTAACAATTTGGTATGGCAATTGTGTCCAAAGCGTGCTATAATAAGTTTTGACGCGATTGTTGCACCCAATTGAGCGCGCGCGTCCCCGCATGTTGCAAAAGCAAGTTCATCCAGGACGCAGTGCGCGGTTGCAATGGGCAAAAATTTCCTGCCCGGCGCAATAGTATTTTTGAGTGGAGGAAAAACAAATGAATCTCATCAAGTGTGAAAAGCTCGAGAAGAGCATGGCAGAACTGCAGTTCTCCATCGACGCAGAGGCTTTCAAGAAGGCTGTTGCCGATGTTTTCAAAAAAGAGGGCAAGAAGTACCCTGTGCAGGGCTTCCGCAAGGGCAAGGCTCCCAAGGCTCTGATCGAAAAGATGTACGGCGCTGACGTCTTTACCTATGATGCCATCAACGAGCTGTTCCCGGAGGCTTTTGAGGCCGCCGCTAAGGAAGCCGGTGTGGAGCCCGTGGGCCGTCCTGAGGTCACTGTGGATTCCGCCAGCGAGGCAGAAGGCGCTACCCTGACCGTTAAGGTCGCCGTGAAGCCCGAGGTCAAGGTTGGCAGCTACAACGGTCTGACCGTGGAAAAGACTGTCCATACTGTTACCGACGAGGCTGTGGACGCTGAGCTGAAGCGTGTGCAGGAGCGCAACGCCCGTGAGCTGACCCGTGAGGGCGCTGCTCAGAATGGCGATATCGCTGATATCGACTTCGAGGGCTTTGTGGACGGCGTCGCATTCGAGGGCGGCAAGGCTGAGCACTACAATCTGACCCTGGGCAGCGGCAGCTTCATCCCCGGCTTTGAGGAGCAGATCGTTGGTCACTCCGCAGGCGAAGAATTCGACGTGAACGTCACCTTCCCCGCCGAGTATCAGGCAGCAGAGCTGGCCGGCAAGGCAGCTGTCTTTAAGATCAAGCTGCATGAGGTCAAGTACAAGGAGCTGCCCGCTCTGGATGATGAGCTGGCAAAGGACTGCTCCGAGTACGACACTCTGGACGAGTTCAAGGCTTCCATCCGCAAGAACAACCAGGAGCAGCTGGACAAGCAGGACGATCTGGCTGTCGAGAATGCTCTGGTCGATCAGGTCATCGAGAGCATGGAGGGCGAGATCCCTCAGGCTATGTACGATGTCCGCATGGACGAGATGGTCAACGACTTTGCTTTCCGTGTGGAGCAGCAGGGTCTGCGTCTGGAGGACTATCTGAAGTACATGGGTCAGTCCATGGAGCAGTTCCGCGCCGCTTTCATGCCGCAGGCTGAGAAGCAGGTCAAGATCGGTTTGGCTCTGCAGGCTGTTGCCAATGCTGAGCACATCGAGGCTTCCGAGGACGAGATCAATGCCGAGATCAAGCGCATTGCTGACCAGTACAAGATGGAAGAGGACAAGGTGCGTGAGCTGATCAACCTCGAGGATCTGAAGCAGGATCTGGCTCGCACCAAGGCCATCGACTTCATCAAGAGCCACGCTAACATCGTGGAGAAGCCCGCAGAGGCTGAGAAGGCTGCTGACGCTGAGTAATCAGTGCCGGGCCCTGTAAAGCGCCGCAGGCGTTTTATCAAAGGTTGTTAAAATTGACCGGTACGGCTGAACTTTACAGGGAACCCGTATCGGTCAATTTTGCCAATAAACTTAAACCATTTCAGGAGGCGAACTTTATGAGTTTTGTTCCTTACGTTGTCGAGCAGTCGGCGCACGGAGAGCGTTCTTACGATATTTTCTCTCGTCTGCTGAACGATCGCATCATCGTGCTGAGCGAGGATGTCAACGATACCACCGCAAGCCTTGTGGTGGCGCAGCTGCTGTATCTGGAAGGGCAGGACCCGGATAAGGACATCAGCCTGTATATCAACAGCCCCGGCGGCTCCATCAGCGCCGGCATGGCCATCCACGACACCATGCAGTATATCAAGTGCGATGTTTCCACCATCTGCATGGGCATGGCGGCCTCTATGGGCGCATTCCTGCTGGCAAGCGGCACCAAGGGCAAGCGCTTTGCACTGCCCAATGCCGAGGTTATGATCCATCAGCCGCTGATCGGCGGTCAGGGCGGCGGCCTTTCCGGTCAGACCACCGATATCAAGATCCACGCCGAGCACATGGTGCACATCCGTGATAAGATGAACCGGATGCTCAGCGAGTACACAGGCCAGCCGCTGGAAAAGATCCAGCAGGACACCGAGCGCGACAACTACCTTACCGCGCAGCAGGCAAAGGAATACGGCCTGATCGATGAGGTCATTGCCCACCGGTAAACCGCTAAAATCTATCCAGGATAAGGAAAAACAGCTATGGCAAATAACAATTCCGGCAGAGACAAAAACGAAAAGGACCTGATCTGCAGCTTCTGCGGCAAGCATCAGGACGAAGTAGAGCGCATGATCATTGGCCCCGGTGTCAATATCTGCAGTGAGTGCATTGGTCTGTGCCACGACCTGCTTTCGGACAAGCCGGACCAGCCCAAGGGCGGCCGTCCGGCTCGAAACGGGGCAAACCGCGCAAAGCTGCAGCCTGCGGCACCGGATCTGGACATCAACATTTTGACCCCCGCCGAGATCAAGGAAGGTCTGGATCAGTACGTCATCGGACAGGACGAGGCAAAGCGGGTGCTGTCTGTTTCGGTCTACAACCATTACAAGCGCATCCTCAGCGGTCACGACAGTGACGTGGAACTGCAGAAGTCCAACGTGCTGCTGCTGGGTCCCTCCGGCGTAGGCAAGACCCTGCTGGCCCAGACGCTGGCAAAGATGCTGGGCGTGCCGTTTGCAATTGCAGATGCCACTACCCTTACCGAGGCCGGTTATGTGGGCGAGGACGTGGAGAACATCCTGCTCAAGCTGCTTCAGGCAGCGGACTTTGATGTGCAGAAGGCACAGGTCGGCATCATCTATATCGACGAGATCGACAAGATCACCCGCAAGAGCGAGAACCCCTCCATCACCCGCGATGTGGGCGGCGAGGGTGTGCAGCAGGCACTGCTGAAGATCTTGGAAGGCACGGTCAGCAACGTTCCGCCGCAGGGCGGACGCAAGCACCCGCAGCAGGAGTTCATCCAGATCGACACCACCAACATCCTGTTCATCTGCGGTGGTGCCTTTGATGGTCTGGACAAGTATATTCTGCGCCGCACCGACAAATCTGCTCTGGGCTTTGGCAGTGCGCTGAAGGACAACTCCAGCGAGGCCGAGCGTGCACTGCTGCGCAAGGTGGAGCCGCACGATCTGGTCAAGTTCGGCCTGATCCCGGAACTGATCGGACGTCTTCCTGTCATTACCGTGCTGGATGATCTGGACGAGGATGCACTGGTGCGCGTGCTCAAGGAGCCCCGCAACAGTCTGGTCAAGCAGTACAAGGAGCTGCTGGGCATGGATAACGTGGAGCTTACCTTCACGGACGAAGCCCTGCACGCCATTGCCCGCAAGACCATCGAGCGCAAGACCGGTGCCCGCGGTCTGCGCAGCGTGATGGAAAGCATTCTGCTGCCTATCATGTACGAGGTGCCCAGCGATGCCACCATCATCCGCGTGACTGTGGATGAGGACACCGTGGAAAACGGCGAGGCACATCTGGAATACGGTGCCGTGCGCAAACGCTATAAAAATCAGGCGTCCCTGAGCTGACGTTTTAACGCAAAGCAGGGGAGAGAAAGCTCTGTTTCAAAAGCTTTTTGCTTTTGGCAGAGCTTTTTGCTTTCTTATTCTTGTTTCTGAGGTCAAAATGTACTATAATAGTAAAGTCTGGATCCCGCCGGATGCCAAACTCCCTGGCAGGAAGGCTCCAGGATAAGCGGGACCAAGGATATGGGTAACAGGAAGTACATAAAGGAGAGTGTTTTCAATGGCAAATTATCTTGCAATGGATCGCGAAGCGCTTGCTGCTGAAAAAGCTGCGCTGGAGGCAGAATACAAAAAATTTCAGGCCAAGGGTCTGAAACTGAACATGGCCCGCGGCAAGCCCGGCCCTCACCAGATGGATCTGGCAATGGACCTGCTGAAGATGACCGACTATACCACCGATGCAGGCACCGATGCCCGCAACTACGGCGAGCTGGAGGGTCTGAGCGAGGCTCGCGCCCTGTTTGCAGATGTGTTCGGCGTAAAGCCCAACGAGGTGTTCGTGGGCGGCAACTCCAGCCTGCAGCTGATGTACAACCTCATCAACATCGGTTATGTGTTCGGCTTCCCGGAGTCTCCCTGCCCCTGGTCTCAGGTGGAGAAGCGCAAGTTCCTCTGCCCGGTGCCCGGCTATGACCGTCACTTTGCTATCACTGAGGAGTTCGGCTTTGAGCTGGTCAGCGTGCCCATGACCCCCAATGGTCCGGATATGGACGTTGTGGAAAAGCTGGTGGCAGAGGACGACACCATCAAGGGCATCTGGTGCGTGCCGCAGTACTCCAACCCCGATGGCTACACTTACAGCGATGAGACCATCGAGCGCTTTGCCAAGATGAAGACCGCCGCCCCGGATTTCAAGATCTTCTGGGACGAGGCCTACATCGTCCATCACCTGACCGAGGAGATCATCGAGACCCCCGTGCTGCTGAACGTGAGCAAGAAGTACGGCACGCAGGACCGCGTGTTCATGTTCACCTCCACCAGCAAGATCACCTTCCCGGGTGCCGGTGTTTCTGCCATTGCCTGCAGCGACAACAGCATGAAGTATATGTGCAAGCGCTTTGCGGTGATGATCATCAGCTACGATAAGATGAACCAGCTGCGCCACGTCCGCTTCCTGAAGAACAAGGAGGGCGTTCTGGCACACATGGCAAAGCATCGCCGCCGTCTGGTGCCCTGCTTCGATGCCGTCAAGACCGCCTTTGCCGCCAACCTCACCCCCTGCGGCGATATTGCCCACTGGACCAACCCCAAGGGCGGCTACTTTATCAGCCTGTATGTCATGCCCGGCTGCGCTAAGCGCGTGGCGGAACTGTGCAAGAATGCCGGTCTGGTCCTGACCGGCGCCGGTTCTGCTTATCCCTATCACAAGGACCCGCAGGACTCTCATCTGCGCATCGCTCCTACCTACCCCAGTCTGGACGAGGTAGAGACCGCTTCCGAGCTGCTGTGCGTCTGCGTGCGGCTTGCTGTGGTGGAAAAACTGCTTGCCGAGCAGGCCTGACCCCTGATTTCCTTCTCCTCTGTACGGCGCTTTTTGCCCGGCAGAGGAGTTTTATCGCTGAGACGTCGGCACGACGGGGTCCCGGCGGCGAAAGATCCGCGCAAGCAGCGGTTCACAACGAATACGGGCTTCGGTCGCAGGACCGCAGCTTTTGGAGGTTTCCGAATCAATATGAAAACTAAAGGCAAAGCATGGCAGCTGGTCGTCACGATCCTGTTGATCGCGGTGTTTGTGTTCACTGCGTTCTTCGGTGTGTATGCCAAGTATGGCGACACGACCACCACCTACATCAAAGGAGCAAAGGATATCCGCTTTGGCGTGGATATCAAGGGCGGTGTCAACGTCACCTTTGTGCCCTCGGAGGGCTACGATGCTACGGAAGAGCAGCTGGATGCTGCCCGTCTGGTCATCGAGAACCGTCTGGTGGCGTTGAACGTCACCGACTACGAGCTGTATGTGGACACCAATTCCGACAGCCTGATCCTGGAGTTTCCGTGGCAGTCCGGCGAGACTGACTTTGACCCGGAAGCTGCCATTCAGGAGATCGGCACCACTGCTTATTTGACTTTCCGTGAGGGATCTTCCAAGGACGGCACCCTGATCCTGGACGGCTCCATGGTGGAAAGCGCAGCTGCTCAGTACGGTCCTGTCAGCAACGGCGGCACCTCGGAATATTACGTTGCACTGAAGTTTACTGCCGAAGGCACCAAGGCGTTTGGTGAAGCGACCACCAGCCTTGCAGCCACCAAGGGCAGCATCGGCATCTGGCTGGATGATGAGAACGTCAGCACCGCAACGGTCAACACGGCCATCACCGATGGCGAGGCCATCATCACCAGCTCTGCATCCAATCCCTTCACGCAGGACGCCGTGGTCAAGATGGCGCGCCAGATCAACTCTGGCGCACTGCCCTTTGCGCTGACCGTGGACAGCTACTCCACCGTCAGCCCCAGTCTGGGCGAGAATAGCCTTGGTGCCATGGTGCTGGCGGGTCTGATCGCTTTTGCCCTCATCGTGGTCTTTATGACATTGCTGTATCGTCTGCCGGGCTTTCTGGCCTGCGTCGCACTGGCAGGTCAGGTGGCGGCTACGCTGGCCTTTGTGTCCGGCTACTTCCCGGTGTTTGAAAGCTTCACTCTGACGCTGCCCGGCATCGCCGGCATCATCCTTGCCATCGGCATGGGCGTGGATGCCAACGTCATCACCGCCGAGCGCATCAAGGAAGAACTGAAGAATGGCAAGTCGCTGGACGGCGCGCTGAAGAGCGGCTTTGCCCGCGGCCTGACCCCCATCATTGACGGTAACGTGACCATCGTCATCGTGGCGATCGTGCTGATGGGTGCCTTTGGCCCCTCGGACGGAATCTTTGCCAAGGCACTGCACTTTGTGTTCTTTGCCTTTGGCCCCTCCACTGCCGGCACCATCTACGCCTTCGGCTATACGCTGCTTACCGGCGTGCTGCTGAACTTCGTGTTCGGCGTGTTCGCCACCCGTGTTATGATCCGCGGCGCAGCCTCCATCAAGGCGCTGCGCAATCCATGGCTCTACGGTGCTGCAAAGCCCGGGCAGGAAAAGGCTGAGAAAAAGCCGGTGGACTTTGTGGCACTGCGCAAGCGTTTCCTGACCGTTTCCTCCTGCCTGATGGCAGCCATCGTGCTGTGCGCGGTGGTCTTTGGCGTCCAGCTGGACACGGAATTCACCGGCGGTGCCATGATTTCTCTGCGCTATGAGGGGAGCTTTGCCGTTTCCGATGTGCAGAAAACCGCAGCCGCAGCGCTGGAAAACAGCGGACTGACCCTGCAGACCGGCGAGAACGTAGCCACTGGGGATCAGACCCTGAAGATCTCCATGCCCGGCAACGAGACGGTGACCACCGATCAGGTACAGACCCTTTTGGATGAGCTGAACCAGAATTTCCCGGACAACCACTTCGAGCAGTTGTCGCTGAGCAATGTCAGCGCAGCCATGGGCACCAAATTCCTGCAGAAGAGTCTGGTGGCGGTGGTGTTCGCGCTGGTGCTGATCCTGCTGTACATCGCTCTGCGCTTCAAGAACATCGGCGGCCTGACCGGCGGCCTGATGGCGGTTCTGGCTCTGGTCAACGACCTGATGGTGGTGTTTGGCACCTTTGTGCTGCTGCGCACCGCGCTGGACGGCAACTTCATCGCTGCTATGCTGACCATTCTGGGCTACTCCATCAACGACACCGTTGTGGTCTATGACCGCATCCGCGAGAATCGTGCGCTGATGGGCAAGAAAGCATCTTTCGAGGAGCTGGTCAACCAGTCGGTCAACCAGTCTGCCCGCCGCACCCTGATCACCACCATCACCACCGTGATGGCACTGGGCGTCATGTGCATCGTGGCAAAGCTGTATGGTCTGGACAGCATCTTCACCTTTGCATTCCCGCTGATGATGGGTATGATCAGTGGCGTGTACACGTCCCTGTGCGTGTCCACCTCTGCATGGGTGCTGTGGAGCGAGCGCAAGACCACAAAGCACTGACCCAGAAACCAGAAAACGGCACGCTCTTTTTAAGGAAATTGCCGCTGTTTATTTTCCGGCTGTCCGGCCGGAGATCAGGAGGAACCGACCATGAAGTGCCCCTATTGTGGTGCAGAGGAATCCAAAGTCATTGATTCCCGCCCCACGGAAGACAACGAACGCATCCGCCGCCGCCGCGAATGTCTGAGCTGCCACATGCGCTTTACGACCTATGAGGTGGTGGAGACGGTCCCGCTGGTGGTCGTCAAGAAGGACAGCTCCCGGGAACCCTTCGACCGGCAGAAGCTGCTCAACGCCATGGTGCGCGCCTGCGCAAAACGGCCTGTGAGCTTCGAAACGCTGGAGCGCGCCGTCAGCAGCATCGAGCAGACGCTGCTCAGCTCCTACGACCGCGAGATCCCCAGTGTGCGCATCGGAGAGCTGACCATGCAGGAACTGAAAAAGATCGATGAGGTGGCATACGTCCGCTTTGCATCGGTCTATCGGCAGTTTGCAGATGTGGAGAGCTTTTTCAATGAATTGCAGAAGCTGATGGGCGACCACAAGGAATCATAAAAACCAAAGGCGCCGCTGTCTTTCCAAGCAGCGGCGCCTTTTTTTACAGGATGCGCCGGGACAGCCATTCCAGCGTTTCCACCTGCACCTGTGCCCGGCGCAGCTCCCCCAGCGCTTCCTCGGGCGCGTCCATTTCCAGCTGTCCATCGGCAGCCCGCAGGGCAGCTTCCAGTTCGGTAAAGTCTGCGGTGGGCAGCAAATGGTTCATCCGTGTCCGCATGACATCACATCGGTCAGCCCCGCGGGAAAGTGCCTGCCGGGCGTCTGTGTAATTTTCATTGCGGACGGCACAGATAGCGGTGTCTAAGTCACCGGAAATGGCATCCGCGAATTTCTGTACCTGAAGGCTGCTGAAAAAGGCTACCCCCAGCAGTGCGGCAAGGATCACGATACAGGCATAGATCCGTTTCATCACAGCACCTCACTGAGGACCGCCGGACCGGCGGCCCTCTTTTTTCAGCAAAAAATAGTCCTCCGTCTCGTTGCCGATCAGCAGCAGGATCTCTTCCGGCAGCAGAGTGTTGGCCTGTGCAGTCCGCTCCAGCCAGTCACGGTCTTTGCCGCACCAGCGCAGATTGTCCTCCAGCACCTGTCCGTCCAACACAAAGGGGATGGTGGCGTTCATCTGGCGGGCCTTCAACTGCAGATCGGCCAGACGCACCGGCTCCTTTTCCGGGCGCAGAGCCGCCGAAAGGGTGCCGTTGGTCTCAATGACGGCATAGGAGACATCCCGCGGGTCGAAGATGTCTTTGCCCCGCAGCGCCTCCATCAGGTCGGCTGCTGTCAATCGCAGCATCCGCAGGGCGTTCTGGTCGATCTGTCCATCCAGAATGACCGTCTTGGGACGCCCGGACAGAAGGTTGAAAAACTTCTGACTGCGAAAGCTCAGCACTGAACCCAGAAGTTCCAGTGCCGCGATCAGAAACAGCGGAATCAGACTGGATGTGATGGGGACTTCCTCGGATTCGATGGAAATGGACGCCAGATTGGAGATGAGGATGGTGGAGACGAACTCCTCCGGCTGCAGTTCTCCCAGCTGACGTTTGCCCATCAGCCGCATGGAAAACAGTACGCAGAGGTAAATGAGGATGGTGCGGCAGATCAAAAGTTTCATGGGGGTGAGCCTCCTGTTCGGGCTGGAATGGGACGCGCGGGAACCGGGCATACTGCTGTGCAAAGGAGTTGAGCGGAATGCAGCAGTTGTCACAGGTGCTGGCGCAGAATCTTGCACAACTGGATGCAAGGTTTGGTGCATCTGCGGATTATTATGCCAAAGAGATCACGATTTATCATTGCAAGGCAGCCGTTGTTTTGTTTGACGGCATGGCAAGTCTGGATTCCCTGTGGGATCTGCTGCTGGACACCGCCAGCCGACAGCAGAGACAAGCAGCCGCCGGGCAGCAGGTCTTTGAGTGGATCCTGCACGACTCGGCATTTCCGGCGCAGAAGGACCCGGTGGAGGACCTGCAGGGGCTTGTACAGTGCCTGACTGCAGGAATGGCGGTGCTTTTGCTGGACGGCTGCGCAAAGGGCATCGCGTTTTCAGTGCAGTCGCTGAAATTCCGCGCGGTGGAAGAGCCCGCCGGCGAGGGAAACCTGCGGGGCTCCCGGGAAGGATTCACGGACCTGCTGCGGGTCAACCTGAGCCTTTTGCGCCGCCTGATCCGCACCGGGGACTTTGTGCAGGAGGTGCGGCAGGCGGACACACAGGCTGGGACGGAATATGCACTTTGCTATCGGCGGGGCAGGGCAGACCCGGACATGGTGGCTCGCATCCGGCAGCAGCTGGCGGAGGCAAAACCGGAGCTGCTGCTGGATTCCAGCTATTTTGTGCCATGGCTGCTGCCGGTGCCGTTCCGGTTGTTCACGCCGGTGCATTATACCCAGCGTCCTGCGGCGGCTGCGGCAAAAATCTGTGAAGGCAAGATCGTGATCCTTGTCAACGGCAGCCCATCGGCAATGGTGCTTCCGGCACTGTTCTGCGAAAACTTTGAATGTCTGGACGACTACGCCTCCACAGCGCTGTTTGCGTCCTTTCTGCGGGTGCTGAAATATTTCGCGTTTTACCTCACCGTGTTTCTGCCAGG
Organism: uncultured Faecalibacterium sp.; assembly: GCA_934513205.1. GTDB lineage: Bacteria > Bacillota > Clostridia > Oscillospirales > Ruminococcaceae > Faecalibacterium. The sequence continues at coordinate 60,157 of CAKSWU010000003.1, forward strand.
CACCTTTGTCTGTCTGACGGTCTATCTGCCGGAGCTGATCCCGCCACAGCTGCTGTACAAGATCGAGGCGGCAGAAAAGGCAACGCCGCTGCCCCTGTTTGCCGAGATGCTGGTGGTGATCCTGATTTTGGAGATCATCCGGGAGGCCGGTCTGCGAATGCCGCAGTCTCTGGGACATTCGGTCAGTCTGGTCTCTGCGCTCATTCTGGGGGATGCCGCAGTCGCTACGGGACTTCTGAGCACGCCGGTCATCTTTGTGGCAAGCATCACCGCCATCGCTCTGTTCGTTACGCCTTCGCTGTACGAACCGGCGGTGCTGCTTCGGCTGGGCATTTTGCTGGCGGCGGGTATCGCAGGGCCCGTGGGACTGGTGGCGGCATTTCTGGCGGTGCTGCTGGTCCTTTGCGGGACCGGGATGCTGGGGGTGCCTTATGTGGCACCGCACCCATTCCCGCAGCAGCCGCCTGCCGGGGACGGCGTCATCCGGCGCAACTACCGCCGTCTGTCAGAACGTGGATTCAACATCTGGCACAAACAGAGGTGATGCACCATGAAGGAAAACACAAAGGGCTTTTCGGCATCTGCCGCAGCGCTCAGTATCTTGACGGCGGTACTGGCAGACGCCGCTGTCCCGGCAGGCTCTGCCCGCGCGGCGCTTCTGTCTGGGGTGCTGAACGCGCTGCTGCTTTCGACGGCAGTACGGTTGACGGCACAAAAGGGCAGACAGCCGGTGCTGGCTCTGCTGCTGTCACCGATCATTTTGCTGGAGCTTTTCCGGATTCTGCTTCAGGCGCAGACCGTCTGTGGGCGCGAGTTTCGGTCCATGGCGCTGGTGGGACTGCTGCCGCTGCTTCTCTGGGCCGGCTGGCGGGTCCGTCCGGAGCAGTGGAACGCGGTTGCACGGGTGCTGTGGTGGCTGGTCCTTCTGGGAGGCGCGGTATTTCTGACCGGCATCGCAGGGCAGCTGCGCTGGGCACGGCTGGTGGAGTCGGACTTCGGGCTGCCTGCACAGCAGATGCCAGTCCTGTTCTATGCGGAATACCTGCTTTTCCCCCTGCTGTGTCCGGGGCAGCGGGTCTGCCGGGCGGTCTGCCTGCCGTGGCTGACGTTTGGGGTGCAGGCAGCAGTCCTGCTGGGGATGCGCATGCTCTTCGGCACCCGGGACTACCCGGTGCAGCAGCTGCTCTGTGTCTGGTCCACCGGGGCGTTCTCCCGCATGGATGCGCTGCTGCTGTTGGTCTGGCTGGCCTGTGCCTTTTATCGGGCAGGGGTGCTGTGTGCGGTGCTTCGGCTGTGCCTGCCGACCCCGGCGCAGAAAGGAGCGGCGAAATGAAAAAAAGCCTCTGGGTACGGCTTCTGACTGCTGTTCTCTGCGTGGGGTGGGGGCTTTTGTTCCTGCGGGGAGAGACTACCGAAAAAAGCATGATGCGCTTTTTGTATGCGGGCCGGACCCGGCAGGGGTCAGAGGTGATCCTCTGGTATCAGGCCCCGGAAGCTGCTGCTGATGCTGCCGATGCCTCCGGGGCACTGCAATGTGTGCAGGCAGAAGGCGCAACGCTGGAACTGGCCCTTGCGCAGGCGCAGAGAATGCTGCCCCAGACCGCAGACTATCGGTTGTGTGACTATCTGCTCGTCCCGCAGCAGGATGCTGCCCGGCTGCTGTCGGAGTATGAGCAGCTGGTGCTGGAACTTGCCTGCGGGCGGACGGCGGCACGGGTCTGTTGCACAGAGCTGTCCGGTGAAATGCTTCGGCAGCTTTGCAGCGGACAGGAACGTTTCGCGGACAAACTACTGGAGAAACTCCAGCAGCATTCCGGGCAGATGCCACGGCTTTATCAGCACCGGGAAAGCCTGCTTCTGCCGTTGCTGGAATGCACCGAAAACGGTGCTGGGTTTGCCGAGGAGATGCTGCTGCAGACGGCCGAAGAACAGAGGGTCCTGCCTCCAAACGAGGCACAGATGGCACTGCTGTTGTGCACAGCACCCGGGACGCGGACCTTCTGGTTAGACGGTCAGCAGCTGGAACTTCGTCGGTGCAGCGTTTCGGTCGCGATGGAAGGGGCACAGGCTCTGCTCCGGCTGGATGCTCAGCCGGAAGCAGGGACACCGCAGCCCACCGCAGCACAAAGCGCGGCACTCGCGCGTCTGGCAGAGCAAGCGGTGGAAACGTTCTGGCAGCAGGGGACCGACTGGCTTTCTCTCCGTGCACGAACCATGCTGCAGGACTCTGCGGGCGGAGAAAGCTGGACAACAAAAAACGCCTGCCCGAAGATCCGGGCAGACGTGCGGTTCGTTCGATTCTAGTCAGGCAGAGGTGGGGAAGGTGACGGTGATGGTAGTGCCTTCATCCACCTGACTCTCCAGCTTGATGCGGGCATTGTGGATGCGCGCAATGTGCTTGACGATGGCAAGACCCAGACCGGTCCCGCCGGTCGCCTTGCTGCGGCTCTTGTCTACACGGTAGAACCGCTCAAAAACGCTGGACTGTGCATCGCGCGGGATGCCGATGCCGTTGTCGGACACGGTCAGGGCGCAGCTGCCGTCCCGGTTGCAGGCGGTGGTGATCTGTACCTTTCCGCCGGGGCGGTTGTACCGGATGGCGTTATCGCACAGATTCTGGCACAGCTCATCCAGCAGCTGACGGCTGCCGCGCACCGGGGCACTCTCGCCCAGACAGGTCAAAGAAATGTAGGCGCGGCGGGCATTCAGCTTTTGACGGTCCACGCACTCCCGTGCCACGTCCAGCAGGTCTACCGTTTCCATTTCCGGCTCGCATCCAGTCTCGCTGGCGTTGTCCAGCTTGGACAGCTGCAGGATGTCGTTGACCAGCTGGATCATGCGGACGGCCTCCACATGGATCTTCTGGGCAAAGCCCTGCACATCTTCGGGCTTGGCAATGCCAGTCTCGATCAACTCTGCATAGCCGGAAATGCTGGTCAGCGGCGTTTTCAGCTCGTGGCTGACATTGGCAGTAAAGTCCTGCCGCATCTTTTCGTTGTTTTCGCGCAAAATGCGGTCGGAATGGATGCTCTCGGCAAAGGGGATCAGTTCCTTGTAGGGAACGCGCTCCTGAATGCGGTCCAGATCCTCGGTCATGTCCAGAATGGGCTGCACCAGTGCACGGGTCAGCAGCCCTGCCAGAATGGCGGCGGCCACCATCAGGGCCACACAGCTCAGCACGATGGCGGGGATGGAGGAATCGTAGATGGACCAGATGGTCTCGGCATCCTGTGCCACCCGCAGCACTTCGCCGGTGGGCAGAAGAACGGCATAGTAATAGGTCTCGAAGCCCATGGTCTGCGAATCGCGGATGTCTTTTCCGATCCCGCCGGACAGTGCATGCTGGATCTCCGGACGGGAAAGATGGTTTTCCATGGGTTGATCGGTGGCGGATTCAAACAGCACATCGCCGTCTTTTGAGATCAGGGTGATGCGCAGAGAGTCGTTCACAAACGCAGCCAGAGACTGCGGCCGGTCGGTCTGTTCGTACCCGGCCCGCACAAGGCCGGCCTCTCGCTCCAGACCGCTCCATGCCTGTGCAGTGAAAGCCTTGTGAAAGACGAAGAGGCACAGCGCAGCTGTGAAAATCAGACCCAGAAACCCCATCAGGAACAAACGGTAGCTGATCTTTTCCTCCATGCTGCGTGTTTTCATTCTTCACTGGCCTCCTCTTCATCGGTCAGCTTATAGCCGACCTTGCGGACGGTGCAGATATAGCGGCCTGCATCTCCCAGTTTCTTGCGCAGGGTGCGGATGTGCATGTCTACGGTGCGGCTCTCCACCGAAATGTCGGTGCCCCACACCACCTGCAGAATGGTCTCGCGGGTGACGACAAGGCTTGTGCTCTCCAGCAGCAGCCGCAGCAGACTGTATTCCTTATAGGTCAATTCCACCGGCGTGCCGTTCACAGTCACACTGTGGCGGGCATTGTCCAGCAGAATCTCGTGAAAGCTGTAAACATTGGGGCGTGTCTCCGGGGCGGTGCGCCGCAGCGCAGCACGAACGCGGCTGAGAAACTCCATAATGCCAAAGGGCTTTGCGATGTAATCGTCTGCGCCGCAGTCCAACCCGCGGACCGTGTCCAGTTCGCTGGATTTCGCCGTCACCATAATGACCGGAAGCCGCCGCAGGGAAGGAGTGTTGCGCAGCTTTTTCAGGATAGAGAAGCCGTCCTCGCCGGGCAGCATCACGTCCAAAATCACCAGCTCCGGTTCGGTGGTGCGCATGGCCTCCCAGAATGGCTCCGAGCTTTCAAATCCGGCGACCTCATAACCGCTGGACTGCAGGGCATACTGCTCCAGCTCCCGGATGGCGGCATCGTCCTCGATGATGTAGATCATTGTTCATTTCCCTCCACAGTGTGATTTTCGGGGAAGAAATAGCGTTCGCGGTAACGATCCAGCCGGCGGTGGAAGTCCTCGCTCTCCTTGGTGTCGTTGCCGTGGCGAAGGTCGTTGAGGTAGGCATGGGTATCAAAACTGTCCTGTGCCACCTCGATCTGTGCCACTGCCACGTTACTGCAGTGGTCGCAGACGCGCTCGTAATTGGTCAACAGGTCGTCCAGCACAAAACCGTACTCGATGGAGCAGCTGCCGGCCTGCAAACGGGCAATGTGATGGGCTTTGATGGCTCGCACCAGCTCATTGACCACAGCTTCCAGTGGCTCCACCTTTCCCGCAAGGTGCAGATCCCCCTTGCGGAAGGATTCGGTGGTGCGGTTCAGCATGTCCTGCACCGCATCCTCCAGCACCTGCAATTCATCCCGGGCGTCCTGTGAGAACTGGATGTCCTTTTGGTGCATCTCCTCCGCCGATTCCAGCAGGTTGACCGAATGGTCGCTGATGCGCTCAAAATCGCTGATGGTGTGCAGCAGGGTGTTCACGCTCTGGCTGTCGGCATGGTTCAGCTCCCGGCCGGACAGCTTGACCAGATAGGTACCCAGAGCGTCCTCGTAGCGGTCTACCTTGCACTCCTCGTCCCGCACCTTCTGCGCCAGCTCATCGCTCCATGCATGGGTCAGGCTCATGGCCTGCATCACGCCCACGCGGGCCAGTTCTGCCATCTCAGCGGTGGCGCTGCGGGCACGTTCCACGGCAACCGCCGGGGTGTTCAGCAGACGCTCATCCAGCAGCGCGAATTCTTCCTTTTCGCTGGAATCTGGGATGGTGAGGACGGCCAGCTTTTCCAGAACATTTGCAAACGGCAGAAGAACTGCGGTCGCCAGAATGTTGAACACTGAGTGCACTACCGCAATGCCCCATGCCTCAATGGTTGTGTCCACAAAGGCAAAGCGGCACACGGCGTTGAGCCCATAGAACCCGAACAGGAAGATGGTCACACCAATGATGTTGAAGTACAGGTGCACCATAGCGGCGCGGCGGGCATTCTTGTTGGCACCCACCGAGGAGATCAGCGCCGTGACACAGGTGCCGATGTTCTGACCCATGATGATGGGGATGGCGCTGCCGTAGGTGATGACACCGGTAGCGCTCAATGCCTGCAGGATGCCCACGCTGGCACTGGAGCTCTGGATGATGCCGGTGACCAGAGCACCCACAAGAACACCCAGCAGGGGGTTGGAAAAGCGGGTGAACAGGCTGGTGAACCATGCCTCGTTCTGCAGCGGCAGCACCGCGCTGGACATGGCGGTCATGCCGGTCATCAGAACCGCAAAGCCAATGAGGATGGTGCCCACACCTTTTTTCTTCTCACTCTTACACATATACAGCAAAATGCCGATAAATGCAAGCAGCGGGCTGAAAGAAGTGGGCTTGAGCAGCTGAATGAACAGGCTGTCGCCCTGCAGACCGGAAAGACTCAGGATCCAGCTGGTGACGGTGGTGCCAACGTTGCTGCCCATGATGACGCCAATGGCCTGATGCAGCTCCATGATTCCGCTGTTGACAAAGCCCACCACCATGACGGTGGTGGCACTGGAGCTCTGGATCACGGCCGTGACGCACAGCCCCAGAAAAAAGCCCTTCAGGGGGTTGTCTGTCAGCTTGCTGAGGATCTTCTGCAGCTGACCGCCGGCCTGTTTTTCCAGCGCTTTGCCCATGATATCCATGCCGAATAGAAACAGAGCCAGCCCGCCCAGCAGGGAAAAGACATTGAAGATGGTCATAGAGTGGTTCCTCTCTTTGATTTACGTGTTTTTGATGTGTTTCTCCTGTTATCGAGTATACAGATGCAATGTAAAATTCAAAATCGAGGGAATGTAAAATCTGCGTAAAGGTAAGAAAAAGGTAAAAAACAAGTTCATTCCGGCGATGCTGCGCGGGTTCCTCAACAGCAAAACAAAAGGCGCGCGGGATGATATTGTATTTTTGAAACGGTTTTATTATAATAAAAAGAAGAATGCTGTCCCGGCACCGCCCGGCGGCAGCGCCCGGCAGAAAAGGGAACACAGGAGGATGCAAGGATGAGCACGTTCAACGTCTCGCTGAAAACGCTGACCGACCGTGTCAGTATGGAAGTGGTCTATACCCCAAAGGAACTGGATCAGATCTGTGTGGAGATCGCCGAGGTCAACCGTCCGGGTCTGTTTCTGGCGGGATACTATGATTTCTTCGACAAACTCCGGCTGCAGATCATGGGTCTGGCGGAGATGAACTTTCTGTCTGGCCTTTCGCCGGAAAAACGCTTTGAAGCGCTGGAGCAGCTGTTCCGCCAGCAGCCGCCGGCGGTCATCGTCTGCCGCAGCGAGGAGCTGACGCCGTTTCCGGAGATGCAGCAGCTGGCGCAGAAGTACGGTGTGGCGCTGCTGCGCTCCAACGAAACGACCTGTACCCTGATGGGCAGCCTGATCAGTGTGCTGAATCTGGAGCTGGCACCCCGCATCACCCGCCATGGCGTTCTGGTGGAGGTGTACGGCGAGGGCATCCTGATCCTGGGCGACAGCGGCATTGGCAAAAGTGAGCTTGCCATTGAGCTGGTCAAGCGCGGTCACCGGCTGGTGGCAGATGACGCGGTGGAGCTGCGCAAGGTCTCCAACCGTCAGATCATGGGTACTGCACCGGAAAACATCCGCCACTTCATCGAGCTGCGCGGCATCGGCATCGTCAATGTGGCGCGCGTGTTCGGCGTGGGCGCGGTGAAGCTGAGCGAGAGTCTGGATCTGGTGGTCCAGCTGGAAGCATGGGACCCCACCAAGAACTACCAGCGTACCGGTCTGGAGAGCGAATACTACGACATTCTGGGCGTCAGCATCCCCAGCACCAGTATCCCGGTGTCGCCGGGACGCAATCTGGCGGTGGTGCTGGAAACCGCAGCCATCAACAACCGGCAGAAAAAGATGGGCTACAATGCGGCCCGCGAACTGCTGATCCGTCTGGGTCTGGACGATAAAATGGACTGACCTTCTTTAAAAAGGAGCAAACCATCATGGAAGATTTCAAGCAGAAACTGGAACAGGCAGGCATTTCCTTCCGGGAGAACGAGCCGCTTTCTGTGCACTGCACATTCAGGATCGGCGGCCCGGCAGAGTTGTTCGTGCTGCCGGAGTCGGAAGAACAGCTCTGCCGAACGGTGGAGCTGTGCCGCGCGGCGGGCGTTCGGCTGTATCTGCTGGGCAACGGCAGCAACATCCTGTTTGCCGATGAAGGCTATCGCGGTGTGGTCATTGACATGACCGCCCTCAAAAATGAGATCGCATTTGACGCTGCACCGGACGCGGACGGGGAGACTGTGACGGCAGGGGCAGGACAGAAGCTGTCGGCTCTGTGTACCGCAGCGCTGGACCGTGGTCTTGCCGGGCTGGAGTTTGCCTATGGCATCCCCGGCACAGTAGGCGGTGCGGTGTACATGAATGCCGGTGCCTACGGCGGTGAGATGAAGGATGTGCTGCAATCGGTGCGGTACCTGACAGCGGCGGGCAGGATCGTGGAGGCGCCTGCGGAAGAGCTGGACCTGCGCTACCGCCACAGCATCTTTGAGGAAAACGGGGGCTGCATTCTCAGCGCCCGCTTCCGGCTGCAAAAAGGCGACCGGGAGGCCATCCGGGCGCGGATGAATGAGTTGATGGAAAAGCGCATCGACAAACAGCCGTTGGACAAACCCAGTGCCGGCAGCACCTTCAAGCGCCCGGCGGGGGCTTTTGCAGCGGCGCTCATTGACCAGTGCGGGCTGCGGGGCTTCCGCCACGGCGGGGCCGCCATCAGCGACAAGCACTGCGGATTTGTGGTCAATCTGGGCGGCGCGACCTGCGCCGACGTGCTGGCACTGTGTGAAGAAGTGCGTGCCATCGTGAAGGAAAAGACCTGCTACGATCTTGAAAAAGAGATCCGCGTTGTGAAATAAGGTCTGGAAGGGGAAATGATCCATGGAGCTGTTGATCGTCAGCGGTCTGTCCGGTGCGGGCAAATCGGTCGCCATGAAAGCACTGGAAGATATCGGCTATTTCTGCATTGACAACGTCCCGGCGGGGCTGCTTGCCAGCATCACGGCGTTTTCGGAAGCAGGTGAAAGCCAGTTGGAAAAGGTCGCGCTGTCCATGGATGTACGCGGCTGCCGGACCAGAGAACAGGTCCAGACGGCACTGGAACAGCTGGACCGGCAGCAGGTGCCGTACAAGATCCTGTTTATGGACGCTCCCGATGATGTGTTGACCCGCCGTTACAGCGAGACCCGCCGCCGCCACCCCATCAGCATCGCAGAGGGTATCTCGACCCGGGATGCCTTTTTGAAGGAGCGGCAGATTTTGGAACCGCTGCGCGAGCGCGCCGACTACACCATCAACACCGCGCTGCTGTCCACGGCCCAGAACAAGGAGCGGATCTGTGACCTGTTTGAAGAACACGGCGGCGCAAAGGGAGCCATGCGGCTTACTGTGATGAGCTTTGGGTTCAAGTTCGGTATCCCGCAGGAGGCAGACCTTGTGCTGGATGTGCGCTGCCTGCCCAACCCATTTTATGTGCCGGAACTGAAGCATAAGACAGGTCTGGATCAGGAAGTGGTGGACTTTGTGATGAGCCACCCGGAGGCGCAGGAGCTGCTGCGCCGGTACGAAAACTTTTTGCAGTATGCGCTGCCGCTGTACGTCAAGGAAGGCAAAAGCCAGCTGACCATCGCGGTGGGCTGCACCGGCGGAAAGCATCGTTCCATCACCTTTGCGCGGAAGATCGCGGAATATTGCCAGACGCTTGGCTATGCGCCCGGCGTCCAGCACCGTGACGCCGCCCGTTGACAGAATAGAGGAGATATGAGTAGTTTTGCGTCCCGCACGCGGGAAGAGATCGCCCACCGCAGCATTCCAAAGGACTGCTGCGTCCGTGCGGCAGCGTATGGCATTGCCTGCTTTGCCAAATACTTCGATGCCCGCGGTCTTGTGCTGCAGACCGAGCAAAAGGACACTGTTCAGGCAGCGCAGCGGCTGTTCGCACGCTGCGGCGTGCAGGGCGAAATCCTGCAGAATCAGCGACCCAGCGGCATTTTGTACGAGTTCAACATCCGCGCGCCGGAACAGGTGGCCCGGATGCACGAGCTGTTTGGCACCACCGGCAGCGAGACCAGCCTGCAGATCGACCCCCGGCTCATCCGCTGCCAGACCTGCGTCAGTGCATACATTGGCGCAGCTTTTTTGTGCAGCGGAACGGTCATCGACCCCCAGAAGGAGTACAATCTGGAATTTGTCACCCCCCGCACGAACCTTGCGCGGGACTTTGAAGCACTGCTGGCAGAGCATGAATTCTCCCCCCATCGCACCCGCCGCAACGGCATCAACCTGATCTACGTCAAAGCCAGCGCCAACATCGAGCGGCTTCTGAATTTTGTGGGTGCGGCGGATGCAGCCGAGGAGATGCACACCTTAAAGGCTTTCAAGCAGGTGCGCAACCAGACCAACCGTCAGACCAACTGCGACACCGCCAATCTGGGAAAGACTGCCCGGGCCAATGCACAGACCCTGAAAGCCATCCGCTTTTTAAAGGAAAACGATGCGCTCTGCACCCTGCCGAAAACGCTGCAGGAAGCCGCAGAAAAACGAATGCAGAACCCGGACCTGTCGTTGACAGCGCTGTGCAGCTGCTTTGACCCGCCGGTGAGCAAATCCGGCCTTTCTCATCGCATGAAAAAGCTGGAAACGCTGGCGCAGACCCTGCGGCAGAATCTGGAACAGGAGGCACAGCATGAGCGAGAAGTGTGAAAACGACCGTCCCGTGCGGGATTTTGTCCATCTGCACATCCACACCGAGTACAGTCTGCTGGACGGCGCGTGCCGCATCGACCAGCTGATGGACCGCGTGAAGGAATGCGGACAGACCGCTGTGGCCTGCACCGACCACGGCGTTATGTATGGCTGCGTGCAGTTCTATAAGGCCGCAAAAAAAGCAGGCATCAAGCCCATTATCGGCTGCGAAGTGTATGTTGCCACCCGCACCCGCTTTGATAAGGTCAACAAGATCGACGGAAACAACCATCTGATCCTGCTGTGCAAAAATGAGACCGGCTACAAAAACCTGATCAAAATGGTGTCCGCCGGTTTTGTGGAGGGTTTTTATTCCAAGCCCCGCGTGGATAAGCAACTGCTGGAACAATACCACGAGGGTCTCATCTGCCTTTCGGCCTGTCTGGCGGGCGAGATCCCGCAGGCCATTCTGGCGGGGGACTACGACCGCGCCAAGGAGACTGCCCTGTGGTACAGGGACCTCTTTGGGGCGGACAACTATTATATCGAGCTGCAGGACCACGGCCTGAAAGAGGACAACATCGTTCTGCCGCAGCTCATCAAGCTTTCCCGCGAGACAGGCATCCCCATGGCAGCCACCAACGACTCCCACTACCTGCGCCGGGAGGACGCCAAGATGCAGAGCATCCTGCTGTGCATCCAGACCGGCAAGACCATTCAGGATGCCGACCGCATGGAGTTCCAGACCGATGAGTTCTACGTCAAGACCACAGACGAGATGTATGAGCTGTTCTCCCTGGTACCGGAGGCCTGCGCCAATACGGCAAAGATCGCCGAGCGGTGCAATTTTGACTTTGAGTTTGGGCACACCAAGATCCCGTACTACAAGGCTCCGGACGGGATGGACAATCAGGCGTTTTTCGAAAAGCTCTGCTGGGAAGGGCTGGAACGCCGCTACGGACCGGATGTGCCGCAGGCAAACCGGGACCGCCTGCAATATGAGATCGGTGTGGTCAAGACCATGGGATACACCAACTACTACCTCATCGTCTGGGACTATATCAACTACGCCAAAAGTCAGGGCATTCCGGTGGGACCGGGACGCGGCTCCGGTGCAGGCAGCATCGCCGCATACAGTGTGGGCATCACGGATATCGACCCCATTCGCTACAACCTGATCTTCGAGCGTTTTTTGAACCCCGAGCGTGTCAGCATGCCGGATTTCGATGTAGACTTCTGCTACGAGCGCCGGCAGGAAGTCATCGACTATGTGAACCGCAAATACGGTGCCGACCATGTGGCGCAGATCGTTACCTTTGGCACCATGGCGGCACGAAACGCCATCCGCGATGTGGGCCGCGTCATGGGCATTGCGTATCAGCAGGTGGATGTGGTAGCAAAGCTGGTGCCTATGGAGCTGAAGATGACCCTGAAGCGGGCGTTGGAGGTCTCCAGCGAGCTGAAAAAGCTCTACGATACCGACCCGCAGGTGACCGAACTGATCGACACCGCCCTGAAGGTGGAGGGCATGCCTCGGCACGCTTCCACCCACGCGGCAGGTGTGGTCATTACGCCGGAGCCGACGGATTATTACCTGCCGCTTGCCACCAACGACGGTCTGCCGGTGACCCAGTTCAACATGACCGAGATCGAAGAACTGGGCCTTTTGAAGATGGACTTTCTGGGTCTGCGCACCCTGACTGTCATCCGGGATGCAGAGGTTGCGGTACAAAAGCAGCACCCGGAGTTCTCCATCCGCAAGCTGGATTATGACGACCCGGATACCTACAAAATGCTGGGTCAGGGCGATACAGAGGGCGTGTTCCAGCTGGAATCCTCCGGCATGAAGCAGGTGCTTGTGGGCTTGCAGCCCCAGAACCTTGAAGATGTCATCGCTCTGATCAGTCTGTACCGCCCGGGTCCCATGGACTCCATTCCCACCTATCTGCGTAACCGGCATGAGCCGGACAAGATCAGCTACAAGACCCCGCAGCTGGCGCACATTCTGGATGTGACCAACGGCTGCATCGTCTATCAGGAGCAGGTCATGCAGATCTTCCGGGAACTGGCGGGCTTCTCCTTTGGACAGGCAGACAACGTCCGCCGTGCCATGAGCAAAAAGAAGCACGCCGTCATGGAGGCAGAGCGGGAGCACTTTGTGCACGGCTGTACCGAGCCGGGTCACGAATGCCCGGGCTGTGTGGCAAACGGCATCCCGGAAAAGGTCGCGAACGAGATCTACGATGAGATGTCCAGCTTTGCATCCTACGCTTTCAACAAGAGCCACGCGGCCTGTTACGCTTATGTAGCCTTCCAGACCGCTTACCTCAAGTGCCATTACCCCAGCCAGTTCATGGCGGCATTGCTGACCAGCGTGCTGGATAATACCGACAAGGTCATCGAATATTCCGGCGAGTGCGCACGCCTTGGCATCCGGGTCCTCCCGCCGGACATCAACGTGTCGGGGGGCGGCTTTACTGCGGACAAGAATGGACAGATCCGTTTTGGGCTGAATGCCGTGAAAAACGTGGGACGCAATCTGATCGAGAATGCGGTGAGGGACCGGGAAAACGGGCCTTATACCAGTCTATACGATTTCTGCAAACGGATGCACGGCAACGAGCTGAACCGCCGGGCGGTGGAATGTCTCATCAAAGCCGGTGCGTTCGACCGCATGGGCAACAACCGCCACAGCCATGTAGAAGCCGTGGAAGGCATCCTGAAGAGCATCGAGACCGACTCCCGCCGGAATCTGGACGGTCAGCTGGACCTGTTCGCGGTGATGAGCGGGGGAACGTCGGATGCGGCATCGGCGGACGCCTACGAGGTCCGGCAGCTGCAGGAGTACAGCCGCAAGGAGCTGCTCCAGCAGGAAAAAGAGGTCAGCGGACTCTATCTGTCCGGTCATCCGCTGGACGCCTACCGGGAACAGACCGCGCGCATTGCCTCTCACACCATCAAGGCGCTGACCGGCGAGGACTCCCATGTACAGGACGGCGAGCGTGTGCGCATCGTATGTGCGGTGGTCAAAAACCGCATGATGACCACCAAGTCCAACAGCATGATGGCCTTTACCAGCGTGGAGGACCTGACCGGCACCATGGAGGTGATCGTTTTCCCAAAGGTTCTGGACACCTACCGGGACGCACTGCACGAGAATGCGGTTGTGGTCATTGACGGGCGGCTGTCCGTGCGGGAGGACGAGGCATCCAAGCTGCTGGCGGACAGCATCATCCCCATGGAAAGCTACGACCCCTCCAGGCAGGACTGCGGTAGACCGGACCCGCTCCGGAATGCGGCAAAGAAAGTGTATATCCGCCTGCCGTCGCAGGACAGTCTGGAATACAAAAAGGTGGTCAACCTGCTGTCCATCTTTGACGGTGATATCCCGGTCATCCTCTGCATTCAGGACACGGGCCAGCGTCTGGCTGCGCCCCGGCGGCTGTACACTTCTGGGCACCCGCTGTTCTTTCAGGAACTGAAAAGACTGGTCGGCAACGAGAATGTTGCAACAAAATGACATTTCTGTGCACGAATCTCGCTTGGCAGGATGTTTCCAAATCCCGCCAAGTGTGATATAATTATCAAAGGCAAGTTGAAGGTATTTCTGGTATCTTTGAGCAAAGCATGGGAGTTGTGTTGGATTTGGACTCCGCTGCTCAGGGGTAAATGAAGAAACAAATTGGAGGGAATCTCTCGTATGGAAAAGCAGATCAAAACGATTGGCGTGCTGACAAGCGGCGGTGATGCTCCCGGCATGAACGCTGCTGTGCGCGCTGTGGTACGCACGGGCCTGCACAAGGGTTATCGCATGATCGGTATTCAGCGTGGTTACAACGGCCTGCTGAACGGTGAATGCTTCGAGATGAACCTGCGCAGTGTATCGAATATCATTTCGGCCGGCGGCACCATTCTCTACACGGCACGCTGCCTGGAGTTCAAGACCTCGGAAGGTCAGGACAAGGGCGCTGAAAAGTGCCGCGAGCTGGGCATTGATGCACTGGTGGTCATTGGCGGCGACGGTTCCTACCGCGGCGCTCGCGCACTGGCACACCGCGGCATTCCCATGATCGGTCTGCCCGGAACCATTGATAATGATATCGCCTGCACCGATTATACCATCGGCTACGACACGGCGATGAATACCGCGCTGGAGATGATCGACAAGCTGCGGGACACCACCCAGAGCCACGACCGTTGCAGTGTGGTGGAGGTCATGGGCCGTAATGCAGGTTACATTGCGCTGAATGTTGCCATTGCTTCCGGTGCCATGGCGGTGCTGCTGCCGGAGAAGGAATTCGACATGCAGCATGACATTCTGGACAAGATCACCGAGACCCAGAAGACCGGCAAGCGCCACTTTATCATCATCGTGGCAGAAGGCGTGGGTCATGCACAGGAGATCGCAAACGAGATCCAGGCTCGTACCGGCATTGATTCCCGTGCCACCATTCTGGGCCATGTGCAGCGTGGCGGTTCTCCCACCCTGCGTGACCGCGTGAACGCTTCCGCTATGGGCTATCATGCAGTCTGCCTGCTGGAGCAGGGCAAGTTCAACCGCATCGTCGGCATGAAGGGCGAGACGCTGGTGGATTATCCGGTGGATGAAGCACTGGAGATGACCAAGACGCTTGACCCGGTGCTGCTGGACGTGGCAAACACCATTTCTATCTGATATTTATAAAGCCAATACTATGGAGCTGTTCTCTCGAGGAATCGGGAGGATGGCTCCTTTTTGCGTTTTAACGTAAAAAACACATGAACTGACTGGAACTTTCTGCATTTTTAAAAAGAAAAATCGTGAATGAAAAGTACATAACTATAAATGGAAATATATGGAAGAAAACATGGCTCGAATTGTAATATTCCGACCCGGTGCTGGATTGGTGCTAGAACATCAGGGAATCTTATCAAGCTCGCTGATGAGCCATTCGACGGTACGCTTAGTGTAAACACGCTCGGTAAGGTCATCGATTTTATGACCAACGATTCGCTTGAGAGCATATTCGTCCATCTCCGCTTTCTTGGCTAACGTAACAAAATGCACGCGGCCATCATGTCCACGATGCTCTGGGCTGATGCCCAACAAGGGGAGTGTTTCAATAAACGAATCGGAAAGGTAATCATAGGAGTATTTAGTCCACCTGTCGGGCCAGCGCTTGTAATGATGATTAAAAAGATATTCACTACCGATACTCTGCGCTTCCTTATAGCGATGCTGGATGAGCGGCATAATTTTCATATGAATAGGCACCTGGCGATTTTTGCCATTTTTTGTTTTCATACCGCCCTGAATCCAACGCTTGTCAAGATGAACGTCTGCTGTTTTTAGCTTGACTAACTCCTGCGGCCGCCAGCCAGAATAGCACTGAATGAGAATCAGGTCAGCAACGTCGCAGATTCCTACATTTTTCCAGAGAATATTGATCTCTTCATCAGTATAAGGGAAGTGCTCATGCTGCGTTTCAAATTCGCAGTTGACATTAAACATGCGGGCAATGTTCTTATCTACGTATTCATTTTCAACAGCATAATCAAACAGCTGGTTGTACATGAATTTTAGCTTTGAGCCTGTGATTGGCGAAATCTCGACGGTTGCTCCATTATTCACCGCGGTTCCATGAAGTATGCAGTCTTTTAAATGGTGGACACGAAGATTGCGTACTGGAATATCTTTGATTGGCGCGGAATACCGCCAAAGGCTCCGATAGCGGCGAAGCGTTGTCTTATCGGGATTAGCTTTTTCCCGCTCTTGATACC
Organism: uncultured Faecalibacterium sp.; assembly: GCA_934513205.1. GTDB lineage: Bacteria > Bacillota > Clostridia > Oscillospirales > Ruminococcaceae > Faecalibacterium. Next base: position 76,040 of record CAKSWU010000003.1, read on the forward strand.
AGAGATCATATAGCTCCTGAAAACTGATGATCGTTTCTGGGTCATAAGGATTTCGGTGATATTCCACCAGTGCTTGATAAGCCTCATTATAGGTCTTGAAAGATGATTTGGGCTTGAGTGGCTTACGAATGGGACGGCCTTCCGGAGTTTTTCCGGCAGGAACAGTGACATAAAACGGGTTACGAAGATTTTTCGTTCGGACTTCGGTGATGCTGCCGAAACCGTTCGGAAGATGCATTCGCCGCTTTTGTGGAACGGGGCGCTGCAGGACTGGAACGGGTGTTTGGTCGAGCGGGTAACCGCAATGAGGACAAGCTACTGCCTTATCGCTCACTTGTAGACAACACTCTGGACAGAGTTTTAACATAGAAACCTCCTTCAATCATTGTATAAATTTGCCGTTTTCACTCAAAAGCTCGGTCAACCCGGGCTTTTTCTGTCTGAAAAGCTATTCTAGGTTAAACGATAGATTTTTGCTTGTCAATCCTTAATGGCGAAAAAGATAAAAAACAGCACGCGGGGGACCATTTTTACAAGTATCATCCTTTTGAGCCTGGGAACGTATTTGGACGCTCCTAGAGTAATACAAAAGGAGTACGATAGTATGGACAAAGCTAGGTTAAAATTGGGTGCTGTTCCGGTGAGGGTGGCAGCAAAGGTCTACGGACGTGATCCGGCATGGGTGCGTGCAGGTATCATTGCAGGGTGGCTTCCGATCGGCGAGGCAACGAGGAATGGAAAGCGCATTACGGATATTCAGCAGATGAACTCAAAGCTGGGCAGAATCAACTACTACATCTCGCCCAAGCTCCTCTACGAGCAGACCGGCTATGAATGGAGGGGCGAAAAATGAGCAGAGAACGTGCGGAGCTGTCAAAAAAGAACCCATACCACATTCCGAGATACCGCTATTACGAGCTGAAGTATTTTTGCAGGCAGTACGATGACTGGAAGAAGGCCCTGATTCTGATCGACGGCTGGCAGACATCACCCAATGATATTTCCGGCATCATCAAAGGACGCCCACCTGTAAGCCAGACCGAAAGGCAGGCTCTCGCGAGAGTCTACTATTCAAAGTGTATTGACACCGTTGACAAGTGTATTGCTGAGCTTGACACGATTTTGGCACCGTACATAAAAAAGGGCGTGACAGAGGGAGACGGCTACAACAAGCTTCAAGCAAATGGCTGCCCCTGCTGCCGCGAGACCTACTACGAGCATTACCGGTACTTCTTCTGGCTCCTGAGCAAGGAACGGCAGTGACGCGAAATTTTCAGCATGCTTTATGGAACGAATATTCACTGTTTAAATGCAAAGGAGAACACAATATGTTTAAGAGCAACAAAGTGAATCACATGACCGTTATCGTGAAAGGCGTGAGAGACGATGATTACGAAGGACTCGAGCTGATGATGGAAGTCGTTCGTCGGAACTGTAAGATGGACCCGAGGCTGGTTAGCCAGACAGTCTATTCGATCAGAACCTACGAAGATGAAAAGAAGAAGCGCACGGACTTCAACGTCGAATTTGAGGCGTTCGACATGGGCGGGATCATCCGTGATTTTAAGCTGCTGAAAAAAGCAGGTGTGATCAAGCAGGTAGAAAAGAAGCAGTATACGAATTATCTCGTTTAATAAGAAAGGCAGGAGCCGTGGAGAAATCTGCGGCTCTTTGTTTTGTGGCGCGAAAAATTCACCCTCCTTTATGGAAAGAAATGAACAATTTTAGGAGGTATTTTACTATGCTGAAGAATGTTGTTAAAGGCTTTGAGGAAATGATGAACTGTGTTCTGACTGTTATGAACGAGTCGCTGAGCGATCCGTATGCGGGCTGGAACGAAGGGGAAGAACTCCTCGTGCTGAACGAGGTTCGGTGTGGTATCCGCTAATGGATATTCTGACCGGAAAACGGGCGTATGGAAACATGCGCTCTTTTCTTTGACGTTTCGGTGCAGGCGCGAAAAATACAGCCTCCCTTATGAAAGGAGATAGCTCAGTTGGCAGAGCGCTGCTTGATTGCAGAGGTCGTGGGTCCGAATCCCATTCTCTTTCTTTTTTGCAGGACGCGAAAAAATCAGCTGCCTTTACGAAAGGTGGTATGACTGATGTACGATTTTGTGGTACAGCTTTTTGTATTGTTGATCTTATGGGAGATATTGAAGCTCCTGATCGAGAAACGGAAAGGAGAACAAGAGAGAAACAAAAAGAAATAACATTTCAAAATGGAGTAGATGGAAACATCTGCTCTTATTTTTTTCAGCACGCGCGTGACCGAAACATGACTTATATTTATAAAAGGAGATTTTCAAAATGGCTTATCTGATATGGATACTCACGGGACTGGCGATCATTCTGGGATTTTTGCTGGGGCTTATACTCGGCATGACCCACGATTACCGCAAAAAAGCAGTCGGTACATTGTTGATTGGCTACACCGGAGAAGAGGATGACAGCGCCCATCTGTTCCTGAATATGGACAAGGCCGTGGAGGACATCGAAGGAAGCGAGTATGCTGTGCTGCGCATTAAAAAGGTGCAGGCGCGAAAATAACTTCCCGCTTTACGGAGGAAACTCCGAACTTATATTTTTTGAAGGGAGAAATTCAAAATGGAACTGAACGAAAGACTGAACAAAGAATTGGAGCGCCGCTTCGAGGATTTGGAGAACCTGGAAACGGGAAGTGACGAGCAGGGCAAAGCGACCGATAACATTGTGAAGCTTTACAAGCTGCGGATGGATGAGAATGAGCAAGAATCGAGCAAGAATGCTGACGAGGATAAGGCTGTGTTGGAACGGCACAAGCTTGAACTCGAAGAGCAGAAGGCGAAGGACGACAAGCTGATCCGCATTCTGACGGCAGCGACAAGCGTTGGTGTAACGATCGCGGGATTTGCTGTAGGCAGTCACTGGTACGGCAAGGGCTTCAAGTTCGAGGAGACCGGCACGATTTGTTCGAGCACGTTCAAGGGTCTGATGAAAGACTTTAGATTCTTCAAGAAGTAAGGAGGACTTTGGAGGTCGTAGCGAAAGCTGCGACTTCCTTTCTTTTTATGAGATATTTTACCGAACCGGCAGAGGAATGGACCCACTACTACGGCGTGACCTACCGATGCAACCATCCGGTATACCGCACCTGCACGCTGTATGCAGAGCACGGGAAGGGACTGTGTGTCATTCAGCAGAGGTTTAATGAAAAGAGCAAATCGACCTTCTGGGGACCGATAGACCCTTGGCTGACCGACAAAATTTACCTGCACGAAGGGTTTCTGGAATATTTCCGGGAAAATGCCAAGCGGAAAAACAAGGACGGGCTATACCCGACCGTGACCGTGCGGAAGCTGATGTGGGCGCTGCGGATGAAGCCCTTGAAGAAAGAACGCTGGGAGACGGTGTTTGACAGGAGAACGGTGTAGGCGCGAGAAAATCCTTTTGTCTTATGGGATAAGGCCCAAACAAAGGAGAAGTACGATGGATATTTTGAAGAAGATCTGGAATACAAGCGTAACGGTTGGGCAGGTCATTGTGACCGCAGTGATCGGACTGACAATCGGTCTGGTCATCTGGGTTCTGGTGAGGCTGTTCCGGCCGTCGAAGAACTGAGGATTTAACGGAAACCGGTACACGAATTGATATTTAGCCTTATCCTGAGAGAGCTTATGAGAAATCATAGGCTCTTTTCTTTTTGCCGGACGCGAAAAATACAGGATGCTTTATGGAAGACAGAGGGCTTTTATTGAAAGGAGAAATTACTATGATGAAAGCGATCAAGAACTTTATGGACAAGCAGTGGACTTGGGGAACTTACTTCAAGCTGTGCGGCGTTGTTGCCGGAGTGTATTGTGCACTCATTGGCGGCATTGTGGCATGGGAAAATTGGAAGGAACGCAAGGAACTGAAAGAAATTCAGAAAGCAAATCAGGAAGAGTACGAGATCTGATAAAGATTCGCCCTCTGCCTTTTTTATTTTTGACTTTGAAGGGAGATTCAAAATGGAGGACATTATGCACATTCAATCCGGGTTTTTGCGCAGATTGGTTTCGGCTGCTGTAGGTAAGGCGATCCAAAAACAAGGGCTCGATGCAGCAGTTCAGCTGAACGACCTGCGGATGAACTATGCAGACAAGAGCAGAACGGTACGGGTGCATCTGGACATTGACGCCGAGATCCATCAGAGTGATCTGGTGGAGATTTTGTACAGGGCCGGAGTGTTGGGAAAGGAGAAAGAAAATGAAACTTAAAGAAGTATCTGTGACCGAAATCACAGCGCTTTCCATAAGCAAACCGGTGCATGCGTATGTGATCTACAAGGAAAAGATCAATGATATTCTGACTGACTTTATGCAGCGGGGCATGTTTATGATGGAGGTGGATATCGGCGGCGAAGGCGAAATGAACACCACGCGACTTGCGCAGGCTTTTAAGGAGTGTATCCATACGAATGGCTTTCATGCAGGTGTCCACGAACGGCACGGGAGACTGTTTTTGCGGAATGATGATGTGCCGCTGTGCATGATGGTGTCGTATCCGAGGAACATCGTGAACGCATCAAGAAGAAACCGTTTTAATTTTGAGTAAAGGAAAACTACTATGAAACTTGGTAAAAAGATATTTGATTATCTGGGCAAGCACGGTGCTACGCTGCTTTCTGTTGCGGCTGCTGCAGGTGTTGTCTTGACGGCTGTGGAGACTGCGAAGGCGACCACGAAGGCGCAGAGCCTGATCGACATGAACAAGGCAGAGCTGATGAGCAAAAAGGAAGTTGTGGAGGAGTGCTGGCACTATTATATTCCGGCAGCTATCGTTGGTGTGGGCACCATTGCCTGCATTCTGGGCTCCAACAGCATGAACAAAAAGACCCAGAAGGAACTGATGGCAGCTTATGTGGCTGTGCAGCAGACTTACAGTGCCTACCGCAGGAAAGTTGCAGAGCAGCTCGGCAAGGAAGTTGAGTGGGATATCCACAAGGATGCGGGTAAGGAAATCTCCAAAGAAGGCAGCGATGCGGAGCACCTGTGCTATGAGCCGCTTACCAATCGGTATTTTAAGGCCACCATGGCACAGATTTATGAAGCGGCATACATGCTGAACAAGAAGCTGGCACTGGATGGCGGGGTATCGCTGGAAGCATGGTGTGAGATGCTGGGACTGGAGTTCGTACCAGACGGCAAGCGCAGAGGCTGGTGCATTGACCAGATGGTCGAAGACTGGGAGTATTGCTGGCTTGATGTTGACTGCTATGAGCAGGAAACCGACGACGGTCTGGACGTATATTATGTGACGCCCTGGTCCGACCCTGTGGAGAACTGGGAACATTACGAGGAAAAACCGGAACGCGAAAATTCCAACGTACTTTATGGAGGTGAGAACTAATGAGCAAGAAACAGAACATCTGGAAGATTCTGGGTATGGCAGGAATGATATTTGGCTTTCTCGGCACGATGATGCAGGGATACGCCGAAGACAAGGATCTGGATGCCAGAATTGACGAAGCTGTTGAAAAAAAACTCAATGAATCTCATAAGGCTGAGGGGCAGTAATGCTCCTCTTTCTTTTTGGTATTCAACGATGACGCGAAAAAATCTCTCTGCATTATGGAAGAAATCCACAAATTGAAAGGAGATTTTATTATGCACGAGTACGACTATGAATTCTGGAGAAAAATCGACGAGATGACATGGAACGAGCTGAAGAAGTGCGCAAAGATGGTGATCTACACCCTGATGGGGGTGATGATCACGATCGCTGTGCAGCCGATTCGGTTTTATGAATATGTCAGATATCGTTGGGAAAACCGGGAATCGGCAAGGTTGGAACGCGAAGCAAATGAGCGATTCGAGTATTTCAAGGCGAATATGGATATCTGATAAGGCGAGAGTCGTGGCGAAAGCTGCGGCTCTTTCTTTTATATTTTTCTGGAGGGATAAAAAATGAAACTTAAAGCACTGGCAAATGCACTCTGGATGGGTGCGAAAAAACACAGCCCGGAGATCCTTGTGGGTTTAGGTATCGCGGGAGCCGCATCCAGCGTGATATTTGCAGTCAAGGCGACACCGAAGGCAATGATCCTGCTGGAGGAGAAGCGGCAGGAACTGGGCGTTGAGAAACTGGAGGCAAAGGAGATCATCAAAACGGCAGCACCGGTTTATATTCCGACCGCTATCAGTTTTGGCGTGAGCGTAGCCTGCATCATCGGTGCCAGCAGCGTGAATGCTCGCCGGAATGCGGCGTTAACGGCTGCTTACACCCTGAGCGAGAGCACGCTGCGCACCTACCGGGACAAGGTGCTGGAGACTGTTGGCGAGGACAAGGAACGCGAGATCCGGCAAGCAGTCGCCATTGAACAGCAGCAGAAGACGCCGGAGACGCAGACTCTCGTTGTAAATGGCTCTGCAGGTCAGTTGAAATGCTTTGATTCCCTGAGCGGAAGATATTTTGCCGCTACTAAGAACCAGGTCGAAAAAGCGGTCAATGACTTCAACCGTCAGCTGCGGGATGACATGCGGATGAGTCTGAATGAATGGTACGACATGATCGGCCTTGACCAGAACAAGCTTGGTGACACGCTCGGCTGGGATATCGACCGCGGTTACATCGAGACCTGCTATGCTTCCCGTCTGGACGAAGAAGGCATGCCATGTCTTGTCATCAATTATGTCGAACCGCCGCATTATATCGGCGTCTGAGACGCGAAAAATTCATTCTGCTTTATGGAACCAGAAAGGTTCACATTTAGGATAAATCTTGAAAGGAGATTTTATTATGGACGAAATGAACAACATGAACGAGGTTACTACTGAGGAGACTTCTAACGAGATGACTCCCGTGGTTACGGAGAACAATGAGGTGAAGACGGAGAATAACTCTGGCATCAACACCTGGGCGGGCGTTGCCGCTGCTGTTGGCGTGTTGACGATCGGTGCAATTGGCGCCGGCATCGCAAAGCACAAGGCAAAGGCAAAGGCCAAACCCAAGGTTGAGAAGGAAAAGAAGCCGAAGAAGCACTTCAAGTTCCAGTGCCCGGTGAAGATCGTGAAGGACGAACCGGAAGCAATCGAGGATGTTGACTTCAAGGAAGTCGAAGAGACTGAAGAAGAGAACTAATGTGAAAGGTTCAGGCGAGAGCCGTGGAGAAATCTGCGGCTCTTACCTTTTTATTTTTGAAGGGAGAAACCCCAATGGCCGAAATTAAATTGCCCACAAACTCGATCACCTCCGGCAATGCGGAAAAGCATGAGAAGAAGTTTGAAAAGGTGACCACCGGCAAGGTCGTGACGAAGGAGAAAAATGATATTCAGAAGGTAGCTTCGATGTTCATCGCCGAAGACCTGAAGACCGTGCGTGACCATATTGTCAAAGACGTGGCCGTACCGAAGATGCGGGACTTCTTTGCAGACCTGATGATCGCAACCGTCAACATGATATTTCATGGCGATGACCGTCCGCGTAGCAACTATGGCAATTACGCTCAGCCGAGCCGTGTCTCGTACAATCGGTATTCCGATAACCGGAGTTCCAACACGAACCGTCCGGTAGCAGCGCAGATCAACTATCAGGACATTATTTTCTCGTCCCGTGGGGATGCGGATGAAGTCCTCAGTCAGATGATCGATGCGCTGGCAACTTACAACTGCGTCTCTGTGGCTGACCTGTATGATCTGGTGGGCATGACCTCGAACTACACGGACAACAAGTACGGTTGGTATGATCTGCGTACCGCATACATTCAGGGCGTCAGCGGCGGATACGTCATCCGTCTGCCGAAGCCCGTTGCGCTGAACAACTGAGAAAGGAAAGATATTTATGAAAATGAACGAAATGATGTCGAATATTAGTCACTTTGCTGCAAAGGCAAAGTTCAAAGTGGGCAAGCACAGCCCCGAGATCCTGATGGTGTGCGGCGCTGTTGGCGCTGTCACCAGCGCAGTTATGGCCTGTAAGGCGACCCTGAAGGTCAATGATATTCTGGCTGCCCATCAGTCCAGTGTTGCAACCATCCACGATGTGCAGGACGGTAAGGCCGCAATCAAGGAAGGCACCGAGTACACCGAAGAGGATGCCAAAAAAGATCTGACTACGGTTTATATTCAGACCGGTGTGAAGCTCGTGAAGCTGTATGCACCGGCTGTCATTCTGGGCGGTCTGTCCCTCGGCTGCATGGTCGGATCCAATCACATCCTGCAGAAGCGCAATGCAGCTCTGACAGCGGCTTATGTCACGCTGGATAAGGCGTTCAACGAGTATAAGAGCCGTGTATCTGAGCGCTTCGGCGATCGTGTGCAGCATGAGATCGAGCACGGTGTGAAGGCCGTCGAGGTGGAGTCCAGGGTCGTCAACGAAGACGGCACCGAGGAAGTGGTCAAGTCTTACATCGATGAAACGGACGGTGTGCATTCCCCGTATGACCTGATCTTTGATGAAATGGTGGACAACTGGGAACCGGATGCACAGATCAACAAGAATTTCCTGAGCATGGTCGAGACCCACGCAAGCAATCTGCTGCGCATCCGTGGGTATCTGTTCCTGAACGAAGTTTACCGCATGATCGGTAAATACAACAACGGCCAGCAGATCTATAATCCGCAGGGTCAGATCGTCGGCTGGCTCTATGACCCCGATAATGAATCTCTGCATAACTGCGTAAAGTTTGGTCTGGACAAGATGCAGGGTGATCGCTCTGTCGTTCTGCATTTTAACATCGATGGCCCGATCATTGACAAGATCTGATTGATATTTTGGGAGAATTTGCTATGACCAGAGTCGTAAGAACTTTGTCTTATGTGTTCGCTGCCATGGCCGGAGTCTGCTTCGTCTCTGGTCTGGCTGTCCTTTCTGAGTGAGGGATATTTGTATGAACAGTTTGGAAAACATGTTTCTGTTTCTGGACTACTTGACCGATACGCAGCGAAAAAGACATATTGTTGGCGGCGTTCTCATGAGTGTTTCGCTCTTTTTCGGAGGGCTTGCATTCACTTTGATGACCGTTAAAGAAGGAGATTCCAATGAAAAACTGGATTCGTGATATTTTACTGGTCGGCGCTGGCTTTGCAGCTGGCGCTTATTTCATGCATGTTCGGATGCGCGGGGAGTATCAGAAGTTTGCTGATGCTCAGATCGAAGATGTCCGCGAGCATTACAGGAAAAAAGAGCAGCACATTGATGAACAGATCAAAGTTGAAGCTCAGAAGCAAGCCGTTGACCTGATTTCTGGTCCGTATCGTCAGGAAAGTGACCAGGAAAAGCCTGACAAAGAGCCGCTGGAGCCTATCGAGATCATTGAGCCGGACGAATTCGGCTGCGATGATGACTATGAGGCCAGCTTTCTGACCCTGTTCGCAGATGGTGTGCTGGCCTACGACAGCGACGGCTTCAAAGTTGATGACGTTGAAGCAGTTGTCGGACAGAAAGCTCTGGACGAGATGGGCAAATTTATGCCCGACACGATCCATGTACGCAACTATGCCTATCACAAGGACTTTGAGGTGGTAAAGGCGCTCCAGAACTACGCAGATGTGTATCGGGAGCGGGAAGAGGAGGACTATGACGATTGACGAGATGAAAGCCGACATCGAAAAAAGATATTTCGAGTGGCTTTACGAGCTGGTCTGCGGAAAGTGGGAACCGAGAAATCTCTCTTTTCGCAGACTGTTGACATTTCTGTACGACACGCAGTTCGTCCCGGATAATGAAATGGACTGCAACCGCGCGATAGATGGTGAAAATCTGCGGGGACGATTTGCTGAGGAATGCAATGATATTCCGGGCACGATTCCTGAAAACAACGTATCTGTGACTTTTCAGGGGAAGCCGTGCAGCATGCTGGAAATGATGGTGGCGCTGGCACTTCGGTGCGAAGAAACCATCATGGAAGATGCAGATATCGGAAACCGGACCGGACAGTGGTTCTGGAGCATGGTCGTCAGTCTCGGTCTGGCTTCGATGGACGACAATCGGTTCCATCAGAGCCGGGCAGAATTCGTGATCAAGCGCTTCCGCCGCAGGGACTACCAGCCCAATGGCGCAGGCAGCCTGTTTACCCTGCAGAACCCGAAAGATGACATGCGTACGCTTGATATTTGGTACCAGATGATGGCGTACCTGAATGAAAATGATATTTGAGGAGGACTTATCATGGAAAACAACATTTATTATCAGCTCGCCCAGACCGAGTGCGCCCTCGACAGATGCAAGGTACGCCTGTTCAAGAAGAACCTGGCACTGATCGGCGTGGCGGGTATCGCATATCTGTTTGCGAAAGCGTTTGCTATGGAATGCAAGAAGGCGGTGGATGCAAAGAAAGAGCGCGATGAGCTGGCAGAGAAGTACGACGGCGCCATGGACGAACTGAACCGGATGAAGAAGACCGGAGAGAGCAAGTCTGTCCACTGCGACGGCCATGCAACCCTGACCAACGCTTGATATTTACCTCGAAGAAAGGAGGAAATTGATTGCCAATGATTGATTTCCTTTTCATTGCCCGCAGAACGGGCAAACACGGGGTGATCGAGATCTATCCCAAATTCATTATCAAGCATTCCAAGGACTTGATGATTCGAGGCGGGGACTTCTACGCAATCTGGTTACAGGAACGCGGATTATGGTCTACGGACGAGCAGGATGCACTGCAGCTCATCGACAGGGAACTTGATCATTATGCCCAGACCCACAAGGCAGACTTCGACAATTATCGGGTGCTCCACATGTGGGATGCAGAATCCGGCATGATTGATATTTGGCATCGGTACTGCCAGCGTCAGATGCGGGATTCGTTCGTTATGCTCGATGAGCGATTGATATTTTCCAACACCGAGGTCAAAAAAGAAGATTACGCATCAAAGCGGCTCCCGTATCCGTTGGAGCAGGGAAGTATCAAGGCTTGGGATGAGATGATGAGCGTTCTGTATGCGCCAGACGAGCGGATGAAGATCGAGTGGGCCATCGGGGCCATCGTGAATGGGGATTCGAAGAAAATTCAGAAGTTCATGGTGATGTACGGCGCACCCGGCACTGGTAAATCCACGGTCATCAACATCATCCAGAAACTGTTCGCTGGATATTACTCGGCCTTTGATGCGAAGGTGCTGGGCTCATCTTCGAATGCCTTTGCGCTGGAAGCCTTCAAAGCGAACCCTCTGATTGCAATCCAGCACGATGGCGATCTGAGCCGCATCGAAGACAACACCCGAATCAACTCGCTAGTCTCTCATGAGTCCATGACAGTCAACGAGAAGTTCAAGTCTGCATATGAAAACCGCTTCAAGTGCTTCCTCATCCTCGGTACCAACAACCCGGTACGCATCACCAACGCGAAGTCGGGTATTGTCCGACGGCTGATCGATGTGGAGCCGACCGGGAACAAGGTGCCTGCCAAGAAGTACGAGGAACTGATCTCGCAGATCGACTTCGAGCTGGGGGCCATTGCGTGGTATTGCCGAAATGTCTACGAGAACAACAAGCATGCCTATGACGATTATATTCCCATCCGTATGCTGAGCGCTTCGAATGACATGTACAACTTTATGGAAGACAGCTACTACGTCTTCAAGAAGGAAGATGGCGTATCTTTGCAGGTGGCTTGGGAAATGTACAAAAATTTCTGCACGAGCACGAATGTTCCGTACATGAGTTCCCGGCGAGTATTCAAGGAAGAACTGATGAACTACTTCCGCGATTACAAGGAGCGGGTCAACACGGACAGTGGCGAGCGCATCCGAAGCTACTACAGCGGTTTCAAGACGGAAAAGTTCGAGAAGAAATCGGACTTTGGTGCGCCAATCCCCGAAAAGCAGGCATCTTGGATCGACTTTAAGGTGCGGCATTCGGTTCTGGATGATATTTGTAAGGACTGTCCTGCACAATACGCAAAAGAAAACGGCACACCAACCGACTACTGGGAAAACGTAAAGACGAAGCTGTCGGACCTCGATACGAGCAGGCTGCATTATGTCAAGGTGCCCGAGAATCACATCGTCATCGACTTTGATATTCCGGGAGAAGATGGCAAAAAGTCCTTTGAACGAAACCTCGAAGCGGCAAGCAAGTGGCCGAGAACCTATGCAGAACTGAGCAAATCTGGCGCAGGAATCCACCTGCATTATATTTACTCCGGCGATGCATCGAAGCTCAGCAGAATCTACGACGAGCACATCGAGGTCAAGGTCTTTACCGGTAAGAGTTCACTCCGAAGAAAGCTCTCAAAATGCAATGATATTCCGGTAGCGTCCATCAGCTCCGGTTTACCAATGAAGGGAGAAAAAATGGTTAGCACTGATCGTGTCCAGAGCGAAAAAGGACTGCGCATCATGATTATGCGCAATCTGAACAAAGAAATCCATCCCTACACCAAACCGTCCATCGACTTCATCTACAAAATCCTTGAGGATGCCTACAACAGCGACCTCACCTATGATGTGGATGACATGCGCAACGCAATTCTCGGGTTTGCGGCTTCCAGCACGAATCAGGCAGACGCTTGCCTGAAAATCGTATCCAAGATGCACTTCAAGTCCAAAGAGCCTACCGTAGCAGTAACTTATGAAGCACCCATCGTGTTCTTTGACTGTGAGGTGTTCCCGAACCTGCTTCTGGTCAATTGGAAGTTCCAGAGCAAGCCGGACAAAGACGAACCGACAGTCTACCGACTCATCAACCCGAGTGCTGACGACATTGCAAAGCTTTCGCAGTATCGCCTGATCGGTTTCAATAACCGTAAATACGATAACCATATTCTCTATGCCCGTATGATCGGGTGGTCAGTTGAGGCAATTTACAACCTGTCTCAGCAGATCATCAACGACCATACAGGCTTTTTCGGTGAGGCTTACAACTTCTCGTATACGGATATTTACGACTTCAGCGCCAAGAAGCAGAGCCTGAAGAAGTTCGAGATCGAGCTCGGCATCCACCATCAGGAACTTGGGCTGCCTTGGGATCAGCCTGTACCGGAAGAAAAGTGGGAAGAAGTTGCCCGGTATTGCGACAACGACGTTTTGGCAACGGAAGCAGTCTTCAATGCACGTCAGGCAGACTTCGTTGCCCGGGAAATTCTGGCAGATGTGGCAGGTATGACGGTCAATGACACGACTAACAGTCTGACCACTCGTATCATCTTCGGTAAAGAGAAGCATCCGAGACTGGTTTACACCGACCTTGCAACAGGCGAATCGGATGATCTGGTCGAGGTGGAGCCGGATATTCTCACAAAGGCTACCTATCTCAATGCCTTCCCGGGCTACGAGTGGGTCAGAGGCGAAGATGGTCGGATGCACAATATGTTCCGTGGTACGGATCTGGGCCTTGGCGGTTACGTCTATGCCGAACCCAATATGTATTACAATGTGGCATTGTTGGATGTGGCGTCTCTGCACCCGCATTCGGCTGTGGCACTGAACTACTTCGGCGAGTACACCAAGAACTTTAACGATCTGATGGATGTTCGTATCTATGTCAAGCACAAAGAGTACGACAAGGCAAAGCAGCTCTTTAACGGCAAGCTGGCTAAGTATCTGGACGACCCCAAGCAGGCAAAAGCCTTGTCGCAGGCTCTGAAGATCGCCATCAACTCGGTGTACGGGCTGACAAGCGCGACTTTCGATAACCCGTTCCGTAATCCGAAGAACGCGAACAACATTGTCGCCCTGCGTGGCGCTTTGTTTATGCGCACTCTGCAGGATGAGGTGCAGCAGCGTGGTTTCACGGTGGCGCACATCAAGACGGATTCCATCAAGATCCCCGATGCGACACCGGAAATCATTGAATTCTGCATGAAATTTGCAGAGAAGTACGGCTACACCTTTGAGCACGAGGCAACATACGAGAAAATGTGCCTTGTGAACGATGCAGTGTACATTGCCAGATATTTGGATGCAGACCAATGCCAGAATAAGTATGGCTATGTGCCAGAGAAAAACGGTGAGTACAGCAGAGAATGGACGGCGACCGGCACCCAGTTCCAGATTCCGTATGTGTTCAAAACACTGTTCTCGCATGAACCGGTGGTGTTTGCAGATCTTTGCCAGACGAAGACGGTTTCCAAGGGCGCTATTTATCTGGACAAGAACGAAGACCTGCCCGAAGGCGAGCACAATTATATTTTTGTTGGACGTGTCGGACAGTTCTGCCCGATTCGCCCCGGATGCGGCGGCGCTTTGCTGCTCCGGGAGTCCGGTGTAAACGACGCCGGCGAGAAAACCTACGCGGCCGTCGGTGGTTCAAAGGGCTATCGCTGGCTTGAAAGTGAGATGGTTCATGAACTCCAGATGGAGAAAGATATCGACCGTTCTTATTTTGATAAAATGGCCGATGATGCTGCAGACGCCATCGCAAAATACGGCGACTTTGAGTGGTTTGTGGCAGATGATGCCGGAGAACCGCCCTGGGAGAAGCCTGACTTGCCATGGAGTGGTACCTTGCCGTGGGGCGATATTCAGGATGAAGCTGCAAGAAATTATGAGGTGAGATAAATGGAAAAACTTCCCCGAAATCCTTACAAAGACCTGATTAGGGTGCCGGCAAACAACCTGAGAATTGACATTGACCGGGCTATTTATACTGCGATGGCAATTGACTACTCCAGACAGTCTACGGAGCGTGCCGAAAAGAATGATATTGTGCGGTTTGGTATGTGCAATGTCAGCATCCGCAAAGTCATCTTCAACGACCCGGCAACCATTGTCCTGTGGTCGGACGGCAGCAAGACCGTTGTGAAGTGCGGCCCTGAGGATACCTATGATATGGAGAAGGGGCTCGCTATGGCTATCGTGAAGAAGATGGCGGGCAATGACAACCGCTTCCATAAGGTCTTCAAGCAGTATTCCAAGAAGAAAAAGAAGGAACCGGGTTCTGTCGGTTCGATTACGGACATGATGGCCGGTCTGAATCAGGCTGCGGCAATTACGACTGAGACTGTGCACAAACTCGCTCACATGGCTGCCGGTAAAGCTGAGCGGGGTGAATGAGCGTGAAGTGCCCCTTTCAGAAATATGAGAGTGAATATTCGTCGCATGAAAAAGGTCAGTTCATGGATTGTTATGAGGAAAACTGCATGGCATACCGCCCAAAGAAAGAGCTGGCCGGTGGAGTGACACTCGAGGCTGGCTGTCGGCTCGTTGACGAATATGTTGAGCACTCTACGCCGTTCAATAACTACAACACATTATAAATAAGGTAAGGAGATAGATATTTTATGTACCAGAAGCGTCAGAAAGTCAATATTGACGATACGAGATTCATTTACACTACCAACTTTTCCGGTGATCCTGCCCGCGACCGTTTCGGCTCCGACAAGCGCCGTGTCAACGTCGTGATCCCTATGTTTGAGCAGGCGCAACAGATGATGAATATGGGCATCAAGGTCAAGCAGACCAAGCCAAACCCGAACTACACCTATGAGGAACCGTTCGTGCCGACCTTCTATGTTCCGGTTACGGTCAACATGGACTCCAAGTGGCCGCCGCATGTCTACTGGATTACTCTGCAGGGCAAGCGCCTGCTGTGCACGCCTGAGACCATCGGCCAGCTGGACTTTATCCGCGTTAAGAACGTCTGCTGCCAGGCAAATCTCGTGGAGAAGCGCAATGCTCCTGGCGAGTTTACGCTGTATGCGGACGTGATGTACGTGGAGCAGGACGAGGACGCCGATCCGTACGCAGAGCGCTATACGCACCGCGATGCTGCACCCGATGCAGATATGGCTGAGCCCAACGATCCGAACGACATGCCGTTCTAAGGAGGAGTACATGAAGAAACTGTTTATCAGCTGCCCGATGCGGGGACGGAGCAACGAATCCATCTTGGCTTCAATCGAGCAAATGCATAAAATTGCGGAAGCGATTTTTGGCGAGGAACTGGAGGTCGTTCAAACTCATGTGATTATGAATGAACCGCCCCGAAATGCTGATGAGCGCCTGTGGCATCTCGGCAATTCCATTCAGAAGATGGCAACGGCCGACTACTTCATCGGCGTTTATGACGCAGATAAGGAAAACGATGGCTGTATCATCGAAAACCACGTGGCGAAACTCTATGGCGTTCCGCGGTATCTTGTCGACATCAAGTATATCGCACCGGATGTCATGGAAGAACGCGATTCTTTGTGGAAGTAAATGATATTTCCGAGTGCCAAGGTCAGTCCTTGGTTGAATGTCCAGCCGGTGAGTGCCCACGTCGCAAATGGCGTTCTCAGAGGAAACGGCTCGGTTTTATATTTCTGAGAGAGCTTGTAGTGTAGCGCGGGCTCTCTTTTATTTTGGGTCAGTAGCTTAGCTAGGTTTAAAGCCGGCAGCTCATAACTGCTTGATCGCGGGTTCAAATCCTGCCTGACCCACCAGCGGCGCAAGCCTTATATTTGAATAAGCAAAGGAGAAAACAGCATGAGCGCAATAAACTATGCCCCGGCAATTGTGAAATGGATGGTCGAGGAAGGCACCAAGAACACCTCCAGCGGCAACTGGATATTCACGAGCGCGGAAATTGCAGAAGCATTTCCTGTAGCCGAAAGCAGTGTGATTGAGATGTTTGGAGTGATCCTGACCGAAATTTATCAGCATGAAGCTGTGGCGGAAGCAACTGTGAATTTCGAGAGCGACGGTTCGGCGACTTTTGATTTGACCTTCTACACAGATTACTGCCCGAACATCCGCGATGAAACAAAGGCTGGGTGATTTCCATGGGCGATAGCAAAGTTACAAAGCGCTGTGTAAAGTGCGGTGCTGTGATGCACAACGTGTCTGCGGCAAGGAAATACTGCGATTTTTGCAGATTTGGCTATGCAACCAATGATTCGCCGCTGCCTTTGGAGCACCCGAAGTACACTGGGCCAACTCTGCAGGAAATCATGAGAGAGGCTACCAAGGAGGGACTTCAGTATGCAGAATACTGTAAAAAGCACGGACTGCATTGATCGAATCAACGCGAAAAATCCTTGGCGCTTTATGAAAGGAGATGGTTTGAATGACCAGACAGGTTTATATTTATGGACTTGGCGGAGCCGATAAAATGTATCGAGTGTTGGCTTACCATTTCATTACGGAGGAAGAGATTACAATTAACAAT
Source organism: uncultured Faecalibacterium sp. (assembly GCA_934513205.1). Classification (GTDB taxonomy): domain Bacteria; phylum Bacillota; class Clostridia; order Oscillospirales; family Ruminococcaceae; genus Faecalibacterium. The sequence continues at coordinate 93,088 of CAKSWU010000003.1, forward strand.
CTTGTATATTGGGCCTCTATGCTGAGATTACATAATCCCAGTGTGGAGTCGGTGTACGCGATTGATAATTATCACGGACTGCGGAATGATTGTAGGGCAAGCATGTACAGAAGTACAATCGAAAACTGCGCTATTTTCAAGAACATTCTGGAAACACAGGGCATTCAACTTTAGGATCGGGAGAGCTGCAGAGAAATCTGTGGCTCTTTCTTTTTACGAGGTACTGACATGAAAGACAAATTGCGCACATGGAAAGTCTTTGAGCACAATGGAAAAGAGCTGTTTGCCTATACGCTATTCGGCGAAGGCGAGGACGAAGAGGAGGCAACGATTGCGTTACTGGCATATGAGAACCATTGCCGTCCTGAAGCCATTCATGTACACAAGGAAGTGAGGCGAATGAAGTGTCTGGAGTAGCACTGCATGATTACCAGCAGGATGCAGTCAATCGAATGCGAAATGGCTGCATTCTATGCGGTGGTGTCGGCAGCGGAAAAAGTCGGACAGGTCTGGCGTTCTACTACATCAAGAATGGTGGGCAGATCAACACCAAGCGGTATGTGAAGATGCACGATCCTCCGCAGGATCTGTATATCATCACGACGGCACGCAAGCGAGATACACTCGAGTGGGAAGAAGAAATGCTTCCGTTTATGATGACAACAGATGAAAAAGCGGCTATGTATCATCATAAGGTCGTGGTGGATTCCTGGAACAATGTTCATAAGTATGTTGGCGCAAAAAGGGCGTTCTTTGTGTTCGACGAGCAGCGCGTTGTTGGAAGCGGGCAGTGGGTCAAATCGTTCCTGAAAATCACGAAAGAGAACGATTGGATTTTGCTGAGTGCCACACCCGGTGACTGCTGGACGGATTATATTCCGGTGTTTATTGCCAACGGGTTCTATAAAAACCGGACACAGTTCAACAATGAGCACGTGGTCTATAGTCGGTTTTCCAAGTTCCCGAAAATTGACCGATACATCAACACAACTCGGCTTGTCAGATTGCGTGATAGGATTCTTGTGGATATGGACTTCAAGCGTCCGACAATTCCGCACCATGAGACCGTGTATGTGGATTTTGACCGGTTAAAGTATAAGGAAATCCATAAATCTCGCTGGAACCCTTATGAAAATCGACCTATCGAAACAGCCAGCGAGTTTTGTTATTTGCTGCGGAAACTTGTGAACACTGATCCAAGTCGACAGCAGGAAGTGCTTGATATTTGCATGACCAGACCGAGGGTCATTATCTTCTATAACTTCGATTATGAGCTGGATATTCTCCTGAATCTGCCCTATGGCAACGGTGTAGAAGTGGCTCAGTGGAATGGTCACAAGCATCAACCGATACCAGATACGAACAAATGGGTCTATCTGGTGCAGTACAACGCCGGTGCCGAGGGCTGGAACTGCATTAAGACGGATACCATTATATTTTATTCCCAGAACTACTCCTATAAGGTCATGGAGCAGGCTTCTGGGCGGATTGACCGGATGAATACACCGTACACAGATTTATATTTCTATCACCTGAAGAGCAGGAGTGGTATTGATTTAGCGATTGGACGAGCTTTAAACGACAAGAAAAAGTTCAATGAGCGAAAATTTTATGGAGCGTGATATTTATGAAATGTACTGAAAGAGATTTGGCGTTTTATGTCGTGGACATTTTCGAGGATCTGCTGGATGAAAAGGACATTGATATTCCTTGTGCAGATAGCAGCGAGGAAGAGGACAGGCATGAAAACGAAAATGCGGCAAGAATCTACGGCACGGAGTACGGTGATCTGGTTGACCGTGTGGAGGCGCTGCTGAAGAAAAACAAATAAAAAATTAGTTATGGAGCGTGATATTTATGGCATATGAAGAATGTCCCGGCTATATGAAGAATGGGCGCTGCAAGGGAAATAATCGATCGTGCCGTGTTACAAAAGAGAATATTGAAAGCTGGTTTGACGAAACACTTAAACCGATTGACTTGCTTGATGTATGCCCGGAACAGTCCGTATTTGGCAACAACTTCTTCGTATTAACGGACAAAGACATTGAGGCACTAAAAACTGGAAAGGTCTTATTTGTAAGGGAAGAATACGGTGTTTTTCTGAAATATGAAGGGGAACAGAATCATGTGTAATCCGTCGAAGAAAACAATCAAGAAGATTGACCGGATGCTGGAAAGTAGGTGCAAGGAGCATAGAACATTTGGAAATGCACTAAAAATGTACATTTTTCGTAATCCGACGGAAATTGGTTTGGACTACGTGACATTCCGTAGCAAAGATGGATATTTTATCGGTGTCTCACTGGAGGAGTCTGGTGCGTATAATTTCTTCGGCATTCTTTCACCGGAGCAGGTGCTGGAGGTTGTCTGATGAAAAATTTGTCGAAGAAGCACCTGAAGCAGATTTACAGGTACAGGAACGGCTTTGGCGGAACTACCGTTATGTTAAGCAAGTTCTTTCGTGCCGCTCCGAACAACCGGGCAGATTACAATAAAATGATGGACTGGCGCTGGAGCATGTGCACAAATGTTCGCTACATGATTCCGGGAGAAAAAATTAAAAAAGGGGGGGGGTAAAAAGTAGCTCTGAGATGCGAAGGTCTTGTTAAGAGTGGTTATATCCTAAACGCAGGACTCGCAGATTTAGTAGCTGCGCTTTTGGATGCCACGTCAAGCATCAACGAATTTGTGAAAAACTTTGGAGGATTAAAAATGATTAAGGACTCTGGAGACCGCACCGAATTTGAAACCGGTGCAAAACGTGATATGCACGCAGGGAAGGGGCGGATGGATCTTCTGCCCTGGTATGGCATTATGGAGGTCAGCAAGCACTGCGAGGAGGGTGCGCTGAAGTATGGCGAGCACAACGTGGATAAGGGAATCCCACTGCATTCGCTGTTGGACAGTGCTTCTCGCCACCTTGCAAAGTACATGGTCGGAATGGACGACGAGGACCACCTGCGTGCTGCCTGCTGGAACCTGCTCTGGGCACTGAACCAGCGTGAGACGCATCCGGAGTTGGATGATAGGTTTGCGGTAAAGATGAAAAGCTCGAACGATGAACCACTTATCACAGTTGTCTGCAGTTCCTGTGGTAGCCGTTTTGAAGCGCCGACCAAATGGTGGGTCCGCAAAAGATCACAGTATACCAATATTCCAGACGGAGTGATGACGACTTGCCCTCATTGTGGGAATGTAACAATCGTTCGGGAGGTGAAGCCTGATGAATGACTGGATGCGCGAAGTGGACTATGCGACCTACTGCCCGAAGTGCAAGAACTTCAAGGTGCTGGAGACGGACGAGCCTTGCAATGGGTGCCTGACGGAGTATGTACGGGAGGGTAGCAAGAAACCTGTGAAGTTTGAAGAGAAGACGCGAAAATAACGGGCTCCTTTATGAGGCAAACTCATATTTGAAAGGAGATACTTATTATGAAAAAAGCGTGGAAAATTGGTATTAGCACTATTGCTGGTATTGTTGGGGCGTGTGTGTTGATTCGTATTCACAATGCAGAGGTTCGCAAAGTATATTGCGAACGCTATGGAAAAGGATATGATGAAGGATATGCACTTGGACTTTATCAAGGGAAGTTGATGGGTGCCAATGATATGTATATGAATGCTCATAATGGGAGCGAATATTTCAATAATTATATGATTGAAGCTAGGAAAGAATTTGTTGAGACAAATACAAAACTCAATAAATAAGAGAACTAGGCCGTGGAGAAATCTGCGGCTCTTTATTTTTATCATTGAAGGAGATGCTGGTATGCAACGTATGAACATTAAATGCTGCCATTGTGGGGACTATACCCCATTTATCACAGAGGAGAACATTGAAGTTATTCCTCAAGTTAATCTCACAAGAGCCGATATGGATATTTTGGACGATATCGCGGACACATTGGCGGAATGCGGTTACTCGGGTATGTGTGGTTTCTTACACCGGGTTCAGAGCGAAGTGACCAAAATCGTAGAGTATCAGGAGGAACGGTGAACGCTAAATGATATTTGCTGAAGAGGATTTGAACTCTTTGAATGCTATTGCTGAACTATTGGCTTCATTCGGGTGTGATAGTCAGGCTGGCTGTGTGCTTTATATTCAGCATAAAATTGCAAAGACCATGGAGGCTGACGAAAGGAAATGCAGAAATGAGAAACATGTCTAAGAAAACTTGGAAGCTGCGGGTTCGGAGCCATCTGACTGAGATGCAGAAACTAGATGTTTTACTTCTTCGGCTGAAGGTTCCGCATACGTATGACCCGAAGTATTTTGGTGGGTACAACGAGCAAGTTGTAGTATATAACTCAGAAGGCCAGCGTATTTGGAATGGAATTTGCATCCCTGGAAGAAGTTATGGTGCTGAGCAGGGTCTCATTGAGGTAATGGGGCAGTCAATACTTGGATATGGCGGTGAAGTTAAGGGTTACCTTACTGCTCGTCAGGTCACGAAGATGTGGAGGTGTAGAAATGCTGCGCAAAATCGCTGAATTGGTCAAAAAGATATTTCGCACAGAGCCTGTTGCCTCGACGGTTAACACCCTGCGGGAAGCTTTGCGGGAGTTAGAGGTTGCTCGGAACCACTTTGAGAACTGCGACCCGGAATTTGTGGATGCTGCTATTTTTGAGCTGAACGCTGCAGAGTGCCGGGTGGATGCTGTGAGGAGGTGTGTGGGGTGACAACATTCTATTTTTCAGCTTACAAATGCAGCTTATGCGAACAGAAATTTAATGATGGCCTCTGCTATGTGGGGCTGGCTGATGCTCTAAATCATGTAACCGAATTGAAAAAATATGAACCGGTTCATCACTGCGAACATGGAAATATTGGTTTCGGAAAGTTTGCAGGGTTCGAAAGGGTTGATAACGATGAATGATATTTGGACAAAGCTCGGAGTGTTCTTCGGACATGTGCTGGCTATGACCATGGTTATCTGCGCGTGGCTGATCATTATTGTGGTTACGCTGAAGGTGATCTGGTTCACGCTATTTCGGATTCTGCTGTGAGGTAAAAAGCATGAGAAAATACACTTTTATTTTTTCCTGCACGGACAATGGCGGTGGGCATCATACATTTGAAGTCAGGGCGACCGACAAGCAGGAGGCCATCCGTAAAGGCATGAAAACCGCGAAGAAGTTAGCTTGCGGAGATATCTGCGGCGATTGGGAGTGTAAGTTGAAGAAGGAGGTTGACTTATGAAAAAGAAAGTGGACAAGAAGATCAACTGGAAGAAAATTGCAGCAGTTGGGGGAGTGTTCTTGCTTGGTGCCGTCATTGGGGGCATTGGTACAGAAAAAATTCTGGATGTCATCAGTCTCGATGATTTTAGTGAGTTTGGATGCTGGGTATTCAAGACAACAGAGCATAGTGCCTTGGTTCGTTTTACAACAACTAGCCCTAAAACTGGAAGAGCGCTTAATGCAGTTTTGACAGAAAAGGATGCGTTGAGGATATCTGAGCAAATTACTAACGCTTTAAGTGATCTTGGCGTTGAGGTGAACAAATAAAAAGAACCCCAGATAGTTCTGAAGTTCTTGAACATTATTTTTCGTTAATGATTTGAGAGATTCTGGACTGAGAATAACCAGTAGCGTCTGCAATTTCTTGCTGTTTTGCCCCGCTGCGATGAGCGTCCTTAATCTGTTGCTTTATCTCAGCAGGAGATCTGCTCATGTCAATATAGCAAGCTCTGCCCAGTACACAACCAGATGGAGTGTCGATTCTAGTTACAGAACGGCCATTATTCATGCCGACTCGTGTTACATAAGCGCCAGTTTTCTTATTCGGAGCCTGATGGATTCTGACATTTGTTTCGGCCTGCCGAGGCTTTTCGGCGAGAGTAGAACCTATAAATTTTGCAAGATCGAATCCCATTGCGTCCTCCTTCATTTGCACTCAAGCTATTTTTATTATTTTATTAAGTGTAACACATGAAGACGTTGGACGCAATACAACTTATGAAAGAAGGATTATATAAAAATGAAAATCGTTGAACCTAAGTACGAGATCCTCACTGATATTTCTGAGGGCGGCATCAAGGAGCTCCAGCAGATCGAGCGCGTTGCCCGGGTCTGCTACAAGAGCGAGGATAAGATCACGCCGGATGGTGAGTCGGCAAAGAAACTGGTGGGCTTTCTGGTGAAGCAAGGGCATGAGGCTATGCTGGAGCATTCGCAGCTGTCCGTGCTGTTTACGTGCGATCGTGGCGTGGCCAATGAGCTGGTGCGGCATCGCATTGCGAGCTTTGCACAGGAGAGCACCCGCTACTGCAACTACTCGAAGGAAAAGTTTGGCGGGGAGCTGACGTTTATTCGGCCGTCTTATATTCCTGACGGCATGGCTCAGCAATTTGATGCACGGAGTGAAGAGTATTACAAGTGGGCCTTGTTTCGTGATATGTGCGAGGATGCGGAAGGGGACTATATCGACCTTATTGATCATGGCATGCGCCCCGAACAGGCTCGTTGTGTGCTGCCGCTGTGCCTGAAGACCGAGATCGTGGTGACGGCCAACTACCGTGAATGGCGCAACATCTTCAAACTGCGTACACCTGTGGCGGCCCATCCTCAGATGCGTGAGCTGATGTGTCCGCTGCTGAAGGAACTGCAGAGCAAGATCCCGGTGGTGTTCGATGATATTTACACGTACTGGCCGGAGGATGACCAGACGGGAAAGGAAGGCGTGGAGAAGTGATGCGAATTGTGCTGCTCGCAAGCATTATTTTCCAAGCTATCGCAATTGGAATGTCTTTTGCTGAGAACATCGGCAAAGAAAAACAGGGAATCATCAGATATACAGGATGGTTCTTGCTTTTGATTTACGTGATATTTGGTTGAGGTGATTAACTATGAAAAATCGTATTATTTGTGTCTTTGCATGTCTGATGATGCTCGTGGGCTGTGTGGTCCTGTGCAGCTGCTCCGAAGCGGATAAGGTGAATCGGAACATTTCCAAGCAGGCCAACTACTTTGAAGCTGAGCGCCGGATCACGGTCTATAACGCACGTACGGACAACGTTATCCTTGAAATGGAAGGCGCTATGTCCATCTCGAACAATAGTAGCAACGAACTTGTGTGTACGGTGAAGACCGGCCCAAACGAGTATAAGAAAAACTACATTTATCTGAACGTGTACACCATGTATGTTGTTGAGGATATCACCGGCACTCATACGGACCCGTATCATTACAAGCTCTATTTCCACACGGATATTCTGCCGGACGTGGAGGTGCGGTCGTGATGACTACAGCAGAAATCTTTGCTGGGCGCTATATAGACGGGCTATGGTCGTATACGCAGGCTCTTTATGAAGCAAAGAAACGCGGTATTTCAAAAGAAGACTTTGATGCAGCTGTTTTTGCATGGCGAGTAGCGCTGGGCAAAGTCAAACGAACGTCAGTAGATAAAGAAAACGGATGGGAGCAGTCTGTATGATAAGATTTTTGCTTGCTGCTTTGATGTGCTGTCTGTACATACATGCTTTGTCAATGGGATTCAAGATCGGACGGCGGGTGCGTGTCGAGAATAAGATTGCGCACGTTGTTGTTACCGGACAGGATATTCTCAAGATGGCGATTGTACTTGGCTGTGGGATATTTACAGCGTTTGCTGTGCGACTGTAAGAGGAGGTGGCTTTGTGAGAGGTCGGACATATGATTTTTTGAGGGGGTTTAACATTGGACCATGGTTGATCGGCTTCAATATGCTTGGTGATGCGATTGATGCAGCAGAGGAGCAGCATTCGGGAGGGTTGATTGGGTGCTACGACTATCTCAGCAGCAAATATGGTCGAGACAAGAAGCAGTTAGAAGGCGATATCCGCCGGACTATTGGAATTGCATGGCGTGATCAGTGCCCTGTCATGGAGCGAGTGATGGACAGACCGCTAAACAGACCGCCCTCGCCGAAGGATTTCATTTATGCGGCGGCCGAATATTTGAATCTAATCGAGGAAGATGAGATGATGAATTGATGAAAATTGGCATTGACAGCAGCTAGAATCCGGCAGAAAAGAGACATTGGCGAATTATTCAATGTCTTTTTTCTTTGCCCACTTTTGAAATTTGTGCCCACTTTTTTCTGGGCAGTGAGGTGAAAAAATCGTGAAAGTCTATCCCAGATTAGAAAATTGAGCATTTTGCTCACAAATTTTTCACAATTTCTGGCCATTTGCCCACTTTCTGCCCACTTTTCAAATCAAAGGCGGGCACGATTTTTGAAGAAAATAATGCGCAAATACGTTATATTTTTGAAGAAAAAGGCCTTTCTGCCCAAAAACCCACTTTTGTTTCTATTTACACTATAAAAAAATAAAAATATTATATATAGTTAAGCGAAAAAAGTGGGCAAGTGGGCAGAGACCAAAATTCACAAAAAGTTCAAGGCGAAAACTTGTAAGAACCAAACCTGATGCTGTATACTCGAGTTAACCGTTGTACACACCGATTAGATGCTTATGAGGTAATAAAGATGGCTTATATGAACCGCTTTATCAATGACGATGGCTTTGAAGAATGGACTACTACGGATGCTGCCGGAAACCCTGTCACCTGTTATGCAAACGAATTCGTGGAACTGCATACAAAGGTTCCCGTGTGTGAGTGTGGCAGGCCAATGACCGAAGAGGTGCAGGGCTACTGGACTTGCAGAAAGTGTGACATCACAAAGACAGAAGATGAGATCAATCATCCTATCAAGCTGGATGAGTATGAGTCATCAAACCTTGAACTTAGCGAAGACTACGGAAAGTTTGAGTATGATGATGGTCGAATGCTGGAAGCTGGCGTGCCTGATTGGTACCTGTTTTTCTGTCAGCATCGAGCATAATGATATTCTAGAGGAAGCGCCGCAGAGAAATCTGTGGCTCTTTTTATTTTATAACCCAAATTTCCGCTTTTATCCGTTTTCGACTGTTTTCATCCGTTTTGACCCGCGTGAAAAATGCATCCCCTTTTATGGAGAGGAGAGAGTGCGTCCCAAACGTGCTACTCCTCTTTCTTTTTGGAGGAGATTTTTATGCTGGAAAACCGATTCAAGACAAACCTGGTAAGAGAACTCAAAGAACGCTTTCCGGGCTGTATTGTCCTGCACATTGATCCAAACGAGATTCAGGGCATACCTGATCTCTTGATTTTGTACAGAGACCGATGGGCAGCACTCGAAGGTAAGCGTTCTTTGAATGCACCTCATCGACCGAATCAGGATTACTATGTTAATCTGATGAATCAGATGAGTTATGCTGCGTTCATTTGCCCGGAAAATAAGGAGGAGATTCTGAATGACCTTCAACGATCATTCGCGTCTGAGAGGACAACACGCTTTTCTTGGCGCTAGTAAGTATAGCTGGATCAACTATGACCCTGACAAACTTGCTGTTGTCTACACCAACTTCATGGCCACCCAGAAAGGCACCGAACTGCATGAGTTTGCGGCAAAGTGCATCGAGCTCGGTCAAAAGCTTCCCCGTTCAAAGAAAACCCTGAATAATTATGTCAACGATGCCATCGGCTTTCGTATGACGCCTGAGCAGGTTCTGTACTATTCTGATAATTGCTTCGGAACGGCAGATGCCATCTGCTTCCGAGATGATATTCTCAGAATCCACGACCTGAAGACCGGAGCGATTCCGGCGCACATGGAACAGCTCTTGATTTATGATGCGCTGTTCTGTCTCGAATACCGAATTAAACCCGAGAAAATCCAGATCGAGAACCGCATCTACCAATCAGATGACATTCTCATCGCAAACCCTTGTCCTGATGACATCAATCCGATCATGGATAAAATTCGCGAGTTTGATCCAATCATTGCAAAGCTGAGAATGGGAGTGTGCTGATATGATGAACTCGGTTGAAAAAGATTTGAAGAGCTACTTTGGCCTTGAGTATGGCGGAGAAGACGATACTCTGGAGCATTACGGCACCAAGCGTCATTCTGGTCGTTATCCGTGGGGTAGTGGTGAAACTCCGTATCAGCATTCTGGCGATTTCCTGTCTCGCGTCGAGAAATATAAGGCTGAAGGTATGTCTGAGGCCGAAATCTTGAAAGCTATCAATGATACGCTTCCGCCCGAATATCAGCTTGGTGCCACTGAGTTTCGTGTCGCTAAAACCAAAGCTGGACATGACCGTAAGGCTCAACAGTGGGATGATATCCAGAAGCTGAAGAAGGAAAACCCTAATATGGGGTGGACTGAAATCGGTCAAAAGCTTGGGCTTCCTGAATCCACTGTCCGCTCTATGTACAAGAACGGCGTTGGCACCAAGAAAGATCAGGCTGAAAAGATCGCCGAGACCCTGAAAAAAGAAGTTGACAAGAAGGGTATGGTCGATGTGTCTGAGGGTACAAATCTTACCCTTGGCGTATCAGAAGGTAAGATGGACGAGGCCATTTATATTCTTGAAGCAGAACATGGCTACAAGCGTTATGGCGTTGGCATCAAGCAACCTACCAACTTTCGTCAGCAGACCAACATCACTGTTCTGGCAAAGCCTGAATACGATCAGAATTATGCCTATAAGCATCAGGGCGACATTCAGTCTTTGGGTGACTATCATTCTGATGACGGCGGCAGTTCATTTCGTCAGCTGCAGCCTCCCTCAAGCTTAGACTCGAAGCGTGTGGCAGTTCGTTACGGCGATGAAGGCGGTCTAGCAAAGGATGGTGTCATGGAGATTCGTCGTGGCGTTCCTGATTTGGATCTTGGCAACTCCCATTATGCTCAGGTCCGTATCATGGTAGATAACAGCCATTATCTGAAGGGCATGGCCATGTATTCGGACAATATGCCGGATGGTGCTGATATTGTGTTCAACACGAACAAGCCTTCTGGCACACCTAAGATGAAAGTGTTCAAAGAGATCAAGAACGATCCGGGCAATCCATTTGGCGCTGCCATTACTGCGGAAGGCCAGAGCACCTACATCGGAAAAGATGGCAAAGAGCATCTTTCTCCCATCAATAAGTTGAAATGGGAAGGTGACTGGGATGATATGTCCAAGAGCGTTTCATCTCAGTTTCTTTCCAAGCAGCCTCTGCCGCTGATTAAGAAGCAGCTTGATCTTACCATGGCCGATTACAAGGCCGAGTATGATGAGATCAGGCACTACACGAACCCGACCGTCAAGAAAAAGATGCTGATGGACTTTGCTGAGAAATGTGATGGCACGTCAATGACGCTGAAGGCATCCGCATTTCCTGGTCAGGCAACCAAAGTCATTCTGCCTTTGGACAAAATCAAGGAGACAGAAGCTTATTGTCCTACATATGAGAATGGAACCAAGCTTGCACTGGTTCGATATCCTCATGCGGGTACGTTCGAGATCCCTATTGTTACTGTTAACAATAAGAACACCAGTGGCAAGGCTAACCTCGGCAATGTCAAGGATGCAATTGGTATCAGTTCCAAGGTTGCCGAACGTTTGTCCGGTGCCGATTTCGATGGTGATACTGTCATGGCGATTCCTATGAGCGACAAGGTACGCATCAACTCGACCGATCCGCTGCCTGGTCTGAAAGGCTTTGATCCCAAGACTTCTTACGCTGTTCCGGAAGGCAATCCGAACAACGTGCGGCTGATGAAGAAGGATGAGAAACAGAAAGAGATGGGCATCATCTCGAACCTCATCACTGACATGACGCTTCGTGGAGCACCACCTGAAGATCTGGAACGAGCAGTGCGCCATTCGATGGTTGTCATCGATGCCGAGAAGCACAAGCTTGACTATAAGCGCTCTGAGAAAGAGAACGGCATCCAGGAGCTGAAGCGTAAGTATCAGATTAGAACGCTTACAGATGCAGATGGTAACACCTACGAAAAGTATGGTGGTGCATCCACACTGCTTTCCCGTCGTAAGCAGACGATCCGCATCCCTGAACGTCGTGGCAGTGTCCACATTGACAAGGAGACCGGCAAACCTATTTATAAGGAAAGTGGCCGTGTCTATAAAGACAAACAGGGTAAGGAGCATAAGGCAGAAACCGAGGTTAGTCTGATTTCGGTAACAGATGATGCGCGCACACTTATGTCCTCGAAGTCTGGAACCGCACAGGAAGTGTTGTATGCAAACTTTTCTAACTCGCTGAAGGCCCTGGCCAACAAGGCTCGCAAGGAATCTGTCAACATGAAGGGAATCCAGCGTGACCCGGCAGCGGCCAAGGAGTATGCAGCTGAAGTGGCATCCCTGAACGAGAAGTATCAGGCAGTCCTAGCCAATAAACCGAAGGAACGCCGTGCCATGATTATCGCGAACTCTAAGATCAAGGCAATAGTCGAAGCTCGTGGTCTGGATTACAACAATAAGGATGATAAGAAAGAGATTAAGAAGATTTCTAGCGTCGAAATGCAGCGTGCTCGTGAGCAAGTCGGCGCTAATAGCAGTAGGACCAAGATTGTCTTCAGTGACCGTGAATGGGAAGCTGTTCAGAAGCATGCAATTTCTGATTCCTTGCTGACAAAGTTCTTGAATTCTTCTGATTCAACCGAAATTGTCAAGCGCGCAATGCCGAAATCGACTACAAAGCTTTCGCCTGCTAAATTGGCAAAAGCCAAAGCGATGCTTGCCATATATACGTATGATCAGATTGCGGAAGCCCTTAATGTTCCGAAGTCTACGATTTACGATGCATTGAATAAATAAGAACAAAAGGAAGCGAGAAATATGGTTCGTTGTTTTCTTACTACGGTTGACAATCCTTACGATCCGCATGACCAGTTCGATCAGTGGTATCGTTTTGACTGTGACCATGGCCACAATTCCTGCGGCATCCTTGCGCGGCTCGCATACACGTCCGACCAGCTGTCTGATAATGAAAATGCTTACGAAATTGAGCAGGCAATCGATCAGATCGTCATGGCTGATCCGTTAAACCTGTACCGGAAGGTCAAAAAGACCCTTCCCGACCCCGAAACTGGCACAAACGCTGCTTAAACTGACGTTTAGACAGGGGGGGAGGGGTCCAAAAAATCCACCCCCTCCCTAAATCGCGCCGGTCATTGATATTTCCCCGGGGGTAAAATTGATATTTGGGCTTTGGGATGTAGACCAGGGCCTGAATACATATCCGAGTCTCTGATTTGCCTGTAACGCGGATCAGGGGCTTTTGCAAGGGCTTATGAGATAGCGGTTTCCTCCGATGATGGGTTTGCGCGAATCCTCCTTTTGACCTCCATAACTTCTCCTTTCAATGCTTTGCAGGCATCTCTTTATGGATATTCTGATAACAGCTCTCATAAGCCCTTGCAAAAGCCCTTAAACCCTCAACAAAATAGCGTAAAAAAACACTCTAGGAAGCGAACGACAGATTCAAAAGTAGTCAAGATTGTTGAGAAAGGAATGAAAACCCATGAAGACAAAGAAGGTCTCATCTGGCGATGATGTCGGAATGCGACCGGCGTTGTCTCCAGAGGCACGAGAAAACCAAATGATATCTCTGGCTGTCGACCTGGTGGAAAAACGACTGCGAGAGGGTACTGCGTCCAGTGCGGAAACAACATATTACCTGCGACTGTCAGGTAGTAAGGCACGGCTGGAGAAAGAAAAGCTGGAGGAGGAGAACAAACTTCTGCGCGCCAAGACGGAGGCACTGCAGGCGGCAAAGAACACCGAAGAGATGTACGCCGAAGCCATCAAGGCCATGCGCATCTACAACGGACAGGACGAAGGCGAGGAAGAGGATGGCGAATATTAACTGGTATGCAGCGACCATGATCTTCTCCATTGTCGGGTTGGTATTTTGTCTGCTGGCAATGATGACAGATGACAGCGAGCCTTGGAACAACCTGCATTTTGTGTGGTACTTTGCACTGATGGGCGTCGTTATTCTGGAGATGGGCGCCATCGTGTATCTGGCGTGAAGGAGTAAGCAATGGAACGGAAAAGCTACTCGGAGCTGATGCGGTATGCAGAGTTCGACGACCGGTTCCATTACCTGCAGCTGCACGGCACAGTGGGGTATGACACCTTTGGGTTTGACCGGTACCTAAATCAGGATTTTTACCAGTTGAGAGAATGGCGTGCCTTCCGGGACAAGATCATAGTGCGGGATATGGGCTGCGATCTGGCACACCCGGAGCACGAGATCACGGACTGGGTGATACGAAACGGAAAGCCCATTCGGCCGCGCATTATTATCCACCACCTGAACCCGCTGACGAAGGAAGACGTGTTGGGGCACACGGACGCACTACTGGACCCGGAAAACGTGATCTGCGTGAGCGATCGCACTCACAAAGCCATCCACTACGGAGATGACACGATCTTAAAGCCTGCATTTGCAGAGAGACGCCCGGGCGACACTTGCCTTTGGAGGAAATAAGATGTATCCGGTACGAAAATTCAATGTTGCGGAAGCAGCATACAGCACGAACCTGCGGCTGAAGATGCAGGAGGCAGAACACATGGTGCGGTGTATTGCACCGAGCCGTGAGCGCAGTCTGGCGCTGACGAAGTTGGATGAGGCATTGTTTTGGGCAAATGCAGCCATTGCAGCCGAAGGTGTAATGGATCACGAGGAATAAAAGAAAAACAATGATCCTTATAGTGAAGTGGTAAAAGAAAAGCCGATGATTGCTGGGAACAACCATCGACGATGTATTAGCATTGGGGCACTGAAATTTTTGGAAAGAACTCACGCACGGCTTCGTCAGCAATCCACTGGGTAATGGATGCATCGATTTGAGCCAACAATGCATCGCGGGAAGAATCAGCAATTTGGGTGAGACTGAAGGCCGATTTACTTCCATTTTTGGAAATCAAGGGTGAACCGGTGATGCGGTTCGACTTTTTCAAAGATGCATTCGGAATGTTACGAATTCCCTTTTGCGAGAAACCTGCAAAAACGGTGTAAACCAGTTTGTACAGGCAACTTCCGATTTGTGCTTTTCTTTGAGCACGCAGCAATGCTGCTTTTACCATTTCGCTATAAGGATCATTGTTTGCTATCATGGCAAGGCTAACGACCATCATCAGTTGACGACATTCCACATTTTGTCGGTCTTTCGTGCTGAGATACTTAATTTCTTCTATGCGAGTCTTAATCAACACATCAGCTGCAGCAATAGAGCTCGGATAATGCAATAGGGCATCGTTAGCTTGACGGCGACAGGCAAATATAACCATTCTGACCGTTGAAAATTTGGCGATAAGTAGTATCGCACTGTACGCGAACTTTCGACTGTTCAACACATACAGCATTCATTAAACACCCCTCCTTTATTTTGGGAGAAAAGTATAGCATGAATGCAGATGGATGTCAAACGAGTTATAGGAAAGGAAAATTTAAAATGGACAGTATCCTGACCTCAGTGAAGAAGCTGCTCGGCCTGACCGAGGAGTACACGGCCTTTGATGCCGACCTCATCATGCACATCAACAGTGTGCTTATGATCCTGAACCAGATGGGCGTGGGGCCGGAAAAGCCCTTTTCCATCAGCGATGCGACCGCGACGTGGAGCGAGTTCTGCCAGCAAAGGGCAGACATTGAGGCGGTGAAGAGCTATGTGGCACTGAAGGTGAAGCTGCTGTTCGACCCGCCGCAGAGCTCCAGCACGATGGAAGCAACGAAGAACCTTACGGCTGAACTGGAATGGCGGCTGTATGCAGCGTGCGACAAGGAGGGATCGTAATGCGGAAACTGACCTTTGCGGTGACCGGGCAAAAGCTCTCCAAGGAGGGCGATTTTTCCGGGATCACGGCAGGAAGCAAGGGGTATTTGTACTGCAAGGTGAAAACCACCGATCCGGACTGGATGCGTGCCAAGAAGGTACTGCTGTTTGACGAGGAGTACGCCGTGGCTGTGGGCGCGGACGGAGAATCCGCTGTGCCTGACGAGGTGACAGACGGCAGAAGCTTTAAGCTGCGGCTGATCGGTCAGTGCGGCAGGACCCGGATGATGACAAACCCGATATTGATCGAGCAGGTGAAATGATGGCAAGTTTGGATGAAGTGTTCTCCTCCATGCCGGACATGGGCGGGGAAGAAGATGGCGCTCTCGATTTTCTGATCGACGAAGATCTGCGCATTATCGCCGTTCCGGAGCGTGGTGTGGTCCTTGGTGTAGAAGGGGATAAGGATGTGAACCGGGTGCGGTTCCGGATGAACCGTTTTTACAAGGGGTCAGATCTATCGGAATTTCAGATCCGGATCAATTACCAGAACGCTGATGGAGACCGAAATTATTTTACCGTGACGGAAAAGACCGTGGATGCGGACCATTTTAGTTTCATCTGGATGGTCGCGGCGGACGCAGTAGCGACGAAGGGCATTGTGCTGTTTGTGGTGAACTGTTTTACGGCGGACGACAGCGGCATTGTGCAGAAGGCCTACCACACAACACTTGGGACCGCTTCGGCACTGGAAGGTCTGGAAGTGGATGTGGAAGGAAACGCTCCGCAGATCGTCGATTTTATGGGTCAGTTGAAAAACGACCTTCGGATCTATGTCGGCACACTGGTGACGGACACAGAAAAATTCGCAGCCGCAGCAGCAAACAGCGCCAGAGCGGCAGCAACGTCTGAGAAGAACGCAAAGACCTTTGCAGAGAATGCTGCATCCAGTGCCGGTAAAGCGGTAAAAGATGCCGCAGCGCTGTTGAAGGGCTACGCCGACAGTGCGCTTGAAAGCAAGGAAGCCGCCGCAGCCAGTCAGACCGCCGCGAAAGCGTCCGAAACGGAGTCCGCCAAGAACCTGCAAGGCACCAAAGAATATTTCGAGCAGGTGCGCACCATCACCATTGGTGCACAGGGATGGTATGCCACGCCGGAAGCCCTCAAGACGGCTGTACCGGTGGGCGAAAACGGCTGGTGGGCAGTGGTCGGTGCGACTGATACCATTTGGACGTGGGACAGCGACACGGGCACGTGGAAGGACAGCGTACAGAAGGCCGACCTGTCCGACTACTATACCCGCTCACAGACCGACCAAAAGCTGTCCGAAAAGCTGTCGAACCGCCCCGCCACTGCCAGCACGCTGGGCGGCGTGAAGGTGGGCGGCGGTCTGAGCGTGACGGCAGACGGCACGCTGAGCGTGACCAGCGTCGGCGGGTTCAGCATCAGGGCGCAAACGACCGACCCCGGCGTGGGCAGTCCCCTTCCCACCGGCACCATCCTGCTGGTGTACAAATAAGGAGGTGGTGGGCGCATGAGCGTATATCTCGGTATCGGGGACGCCGCGCACACAATGTCCAAGCGCTATGTGGGCATTGATGATCAGGCCAGACAAGTGTGGAAGATGTATGTCGGCGTAGATGAACAAGCTTGGCTCGTCTACCAGAGCGGCAGCCCCATAGGCAATCTGGCGGTGGGTAAGACCGTCAAAATCGCCGTGGGCGGCAAGGACCATGACTGGCTTGTGGTGCATCAGGGGCTGCCGGGCAGTATGTATGATGCAAGCTGCTATGGCGCATGGCTGGTACTCAAGAATATCTACACAACCAGTAAGTTTGGCGTATATAACTCCTATAAAGATTCCACAATCCATTCCTATCTGAACAGTACCTTTTATAACCTGATTGATTCCAACATCCGTGCTGCCATCAAGCAGGTCAAGATTCCGTACCAGAACGGCCGCGGCAACAATGGAAGCCTTGCCACCGGTGCGAATGGTCTTTCCGTCAAAGTATTCCTGCTATCCGGCTATGAAGTTGGCTTGACGACCAGTGACAACAGCTTTTTCCCGAAAGATGGTGCAAAGCTGAAA
The DNA here is from genome assembly GCA_934513205.1 of uncultured Faecalibacterium sp. GTDB lineage: Bacteria > Bacillota > Clostridia > Oscillospirales > Ruminococcaceae > Faecalibacterium. Next base: position 110,789 of record CAKSWU010000003.1, read on the forward strand.
TACTTTGGAAGCAGCTCTGGCGGAAACAGTAGTCGTGTCGCCTACACTGGTACCGTCCCTGCCGGATGGTGGTTGCGCTCTCCCGGCACCGCTTCCAGTTTCAACTTCTGGTATGTCCAAGCGGATGGTAACTACGGCTACAATAGTTGTTCCGGATACGAAGGCGGCATCCGCCCCTGCATGATTTTACCGCAGGACACGCTGGTGGACGAAACGGGGCGCGTGATCGCGTGAGCCGGAAGACCGGAGAAAGGAGAGGAAAATGGACAACGATATCAAACCCGGTTATGCCGTACAAGCGTCAGAAGCCGATTACGCCGCCCTTGCGCGGGTCGTGAGCGAGCACAACGCAGCAGCCGTCACCGGCGAGCGTTACTGGGGCATCGAACTGTACGACGGAAGCTACACGGTGTACGCAGCGGGCACTGTGCCGCCACCGCCGACTGCGGAAGAGCTGGCCCAGCGCGAAAAAGAGCAGCAGGAAGCCCAGCAGCGGCAGGAAGCGCTGGACAAGCTGCCCCAGACGCTGGACACGCTGCAAAAAGAAAACGCGATGCTGCGGCAGTGCTTGCTGGAAATGAGCGAGACTGTCTATGCGTAAAATTACAAAAGGAATCGAAAGGATGGTATGTATGATGGCAATGTTATGGGCACAGGAGATCATGTCCGCCGCGACCGTGGAGGAGGCGAAGGCACTGTACGAGCGCTGCCCCCGCCTGCTGAAGGCGAAGGTGAAGGACATCCTCGTCAAGAGCGGCTTTGAGGAGATCACAACCAGCACGAAGGAGTAAACTTTCAAAATGGCACTCTCGAACACGGCGACGCCGAAATACTACGGCCGGTTCCGGGAGGCCGTGATGCGAGGCGAGATCCCTGTCTGCAGGGAGATCAGCATGGAAATGAACCGGATCGACGACCTGATTGCAAATCCGGGCATCTGGTATGATGATAAGGCTATGGATGGCTTCGTGAAGTTTTGCGAACGGGAGCTGACCCTGACGGACGGAACAGACCTGAAGCTGCTGGACACCTTCAAGCTGTGGGCGGAACAGATTTTCGGCTGGTACTACTTTGAGGAGCGCACGGTGTACAAGCCGAACCCGGACGGACACGGCGGGCACTACGAGCAGAAGCACATCAAGCACCGGCTGGTGCGAAAGCAGTATCTGATCGTGGCGCGCGGTGCGGCAAAAAGCATGTATGACAGCTGTATTCAGCAGTATTTTCTTTCTGTGGACGGCTACACGACCCAGCAGATCACCACAGCACCAACTATGAAACAGGCAGAAGAGGTCCTCTCACCGGTACGAACAGCAATCGCACGGGCGAGGGGACCTCTTTATCGCTTTATGACGGAAGGCAGCCTGCAGAACACGACGGGCTCTGCAAGCGGCAGAGTAAAGCTGGCCAGCACAAAGAAAGGCATCGAGAACTTTCTGACCAACAGCCTTTTGGAGATCCGCCCCATGAGCATCGACAAGCTGCAGGGCCGGAGAGACAAAGTGGCAACAGTAGACGAGTGGCTCAGCTGCCCCATCCGGGAAGACCCCATTGGTGCCATCGAGCAGGGCAGTTCGAAGGTGAACGATTACCTGATCGTGGCGACCAGCAGCGAGGGCACGGTGCGCAACGGCTGCGGCGACTCCATCAAAATGGAATTGATGAGCATCCTGAAAGGGGATTACGTCAACCCGCATGTGTCCATCTGGTACTACAAGCTGGACAGCATTGAAGAAGTGAACGACCCGTCGATGTGGGTGAAGGCGAACCCGAACCTGGGGTTGACCGTGAGTTATGAAGCCTACCAGCTGGATGTGGAGCGCGCCGAGAAAGCACCGGCGAGCCGGAACGACATTCTGGCCAAGCGCTTCGGCATCCCGATGGAAGGGTACACCTACTTCTTCCCCTACGAGGAGACGCTGCCACACCGGCACCGGGACTTCTGGCAGATGGCCTGTGCCATGGGGGCGGACCTCTCGCAGGGTGACGACTTCTGCGCCTTTACCTTTCTGTTCCCAATGGATCACGGCTACTTTGGCGTGAAGACACGGGACTACATCACGAGCTACACCCTCTCGAAACTACCACAGGCCATGCGCCAGAAGTATGACGAGTTCATGCGGGAGGGGACACTGGTCATCATGGAAGGCACGGTGCTGGACATGATGGAAGTATACGACGACCTGGATGCCTTCATCGAGAACAGCGGCTACGACGTGCGGGCTTTCGGTTACGACCCCTACAACGCAAAGGACTTTGTGGAGCGGTGGGCGCGGGAGAACGGCGAGTATGCCATTGAGAAAGTCATTCAGGGCGCAAAGACCGAGAGCGTACCGCTGGGTGAGCTGAAGAAGCTGAGCGAACAGCGGAAACTGCTGTTTGACGAAGCGCTGATGCAATTCGCCATGGGCAACTGCATTACGCTGGAAGACACAAACGGCAACCGCAAGCTTCTGAAACAACGATATGACCAGAAGATCGATGCGGTTGCCGCTATGATGGATGCGTATGTAGCTTATAAGGTGAACCGGGATGCGTTTGAGTGATTAAGCTTCTTGCTTTTTCACTCTGTAGTGCTGAGAGAATTCGTTTACCAATGTCTGATTGGGTTTGAGTTTAATCCCAATGGCGTTGGCCTGTTCTTCTTTTTCAGGAGAATGAAAACGGTTTTCACGCATGTTTCTTATGCTCAAGCCATGCTTCCGAAGGACGGAATCATAATCTTCCGGATTCACTGGTGCCGGAGTATTCTCTTGAACAGGATCGGGAGAGATGTACTCTCCAGGAAATGTTTTGGTGCGAGAATCCCCTATCGAATCGCATTCTGTGGTAGGTTCTTCTGTAAACAAATCCTTGTTTTTCAGCCACCAAACGAATAGGGTGCAGGCACCTGCAAAAGTTGCATAACCTGCTTTGGTTAGCTTGGGATGTTTCTCGAAAAAAGACTGCTTTGGATTGTCTTCTTCATCAAAATAGTCAAGGCCAAATTCAAGACCTGCCATATCGCAATGAGGACATTTGATAGTCTTGGCCTTCTTTTTCGGGGCGGTGATCTCGCCGCCGCAGTTCGGGCAGATAACGGTCATAAAAGCACTCCTTTCTGCGTCAGCCGAAAATGTAATCGTGGTAGGAGACGACGATTTCTGTATCAAGCTGGTACCATTCGCCCTTCGTGAAAGAGGGTGCGCCGTCAACGGTGACTTCGATGATCTCGTACTGAGAGTGATTGTTGCCGAGGATGAGGTCATGCTTTGGTTGATCGACAACATTGGTAAAGCCTGCATCTTTCAGGGCTTTGATAACATCTCTGGCATCGTCATCCTCGGAAAAGTCCGGCATTTTCACTTCGCCTATGGCAAGGTGTGATGCAGCGATCTCCTCGTCTTTCAGGCGGGCAAGTTCTGCCTGATGGACCGCAAGTTCCTGTGAGCGCTTATGCGCAGCAGAGCCGTAGATGCCACCGCCAACCAAAACTGCAACAATCAGAACCGCACTGATAAGGCATTTTTTCTTATTTGCACGGTAGTAATTGATGCCTTTGGCGATTGCACGACCGGCCTGGCGAGCATGCTTTTCCCGCTGAGCAGACGCCCATTCCTGGTAAATGTGGTCTTCTTCCGCATCCCGGGCCTCCTGTTCTTTACGGCGGCGCTCAGCTTCCTCGGCCTCGCGTTGGATACGTTCTTCTTCCGCCTTCTTTTTGGCACGGCGTTCTTCAATGGGCGAAGCAAAAAGATCAATGACACGGCTTGCGTTTTCCGCAACTTTGATTTTTGCATCGTCAACGATATGTTCGGTGTGCTCCGACTTGGAATAGCTATAGTTCACATTGACGTTGATGCGAACCTGTACGCCGCAAGAGGGGCACCTGATGATTTGAGCGGTATTGTCTTCAAACTGAAGCTTTGCGCCGCACTTGGGGCATTTAGCAGTCCACATATAGGATTTCCCTTTCCTCGCAAGCCTTTACGGTTTCGATATATCGTAGACAGTCTTCATTTCATCAAGAGCGGTCTTGGCAACTTCGAGATCCGCTTTTTCAAAAGCATAAACCGCAGGCAGATTGCCGCCAGACGTTTCAGTGACGAGCAGAACAGAATCACTGCCGGGCTCCTGGTATTTGAAATTCCGGTGGCAGGTTCCCTCAGAATAATAGAAGACAGAGTCGACGCCGTTTGCAAGGCCTTCTCCCTGATAAGTTGTAAGATAGGCTTTGCCGGATTTGGATGAAGTCAACCATACCGCTTTGACGTTGGAGCCAAAGAGCAGGTAATAGGTGTCGCGGCCGGACGTATATGTGTAGGCCGTAGAAAAGTTCGCACCTGTGGTTAAAAAACTGCCTCGGAATGACTTTGCCGCAGAAGAACCCTTGAAAATTGCAAACGCGATCCACAAAACGATCAGGATGCCCAAAATGGCAAAAAGAATTCTGAGTGGATGTTTGCGGTGTTCATTGGACTCCATATGATTTCCTCTTTCCTCACAAAAATGGCTGTTAATGCCAGTATAGCACGGAAATGGGGATAAAAGCAATAAAAAGTAAAAGAAGATGAAAAAATGCAGAAGGGAGGGACAAGATGAGACGACAGGATGAGCTCTGGCACTGGGGCATCAAAGGCATGAAATGGGGCGTGCGCCGCTACCAGAACAAGGACGGCACCCTGACCACTGCCGGAAAGAAGCACTACGGCGAAGATGGTGCAGACGGCGCAAACACTGGGACCGAAGCGACGGAGTATGCTCCGAAGGCGTCCAAGAAGAAAGTCAGCGACTACTCGGACGAGGAGCTGCGGGCCCAGATCAACCGGATGCAGATGGAGAAGCAGTACCGTGACCTTTCCGGCCAGACGAACGTGCGCGAGGACGACCCGAACCGGGAGCTGAAACTGCAGCGGGAACGTTTGCAGCTGCAGCGGGACGTGAAAAGCCTGAAGAAGGAGATCAACGGCGGGCAGACCTTCGTGAAGACAGTGTTCGACACGGCAGGGCAGCAGGCGCTTTCCACCATGATGAAAGGTGCTATGCTGTACGCCGGAAAACAGGCGGTGACAAACATTCTGGGCAACCCGGACCTTGCGAACGCGATGGCCACGGGCAGCGTGGGCGGACAGAACACCGACAAGAAGAAAGACAGCTGATACCGGGTGGAACCCTCTCACCGCCACAGTCTGGCTGCGCCAGAGCCATGACGGAGCTCTCCCGAGGGGGGAGAGCCTTTCTTAAAGGAAGGAAAATCAAAATGGAAACAGAAATGAGTTTTGGTTCCCGGCTGAAGCACGCCTGGAACGCTTTTCTGAACCGGGACCCTCCCCGGAACTTTGGAGGGTATGCAGGCGGGTACAGTTACCGGCCTGACCGGGTGCGGCTGACGCGGGGAAACGAACGGACGTTCGTGACCAGTGTATACAACCGCATCTCGATGGACTGCAGCGCCATCACGATACAGCATGTAAGGCTCGACGAAAATGGCCGATTTGATTCAGTCATCGACTCGGGCCTTAATTCTTGCCTGAACCTCGAAGCAAACCTGGACCAGACGGGCCGGGGCCTTGTGCAGGACATTGTGATGAGCATGCTGGACGAAGGCGTGGTGGCCGTGGTGCCGGTGGAAACGAATTACGACCCCAGCCGGAGCGACAGCTACAAAATCTACTCCATGCGGGTGGGCAAAGTGCTGGAATGGTATCCCGAGCATGTGCGGGTGCGGCTTTACAACGACAAGACCGGGCAGAAAGAGGAGCTGGTCCTGCCGAAAAAGACTGTGGCTCTGATCGAGAACCCATTCTACGCCATCATGAACGAGCCGAACAGCACGATGCAGCGCCTGATCCGCAAGCTGAGCTTACTCGACGTGGTGGACGAGCAGGCAGGTGCAGGGAAGCTGGACCTGATCATTCAGCTGCCCTACGTTGTGAAAAGCGACGCACGCCGGGAGCAGGCCAACAAGCGCCGACAGGAGATCGAAGACCAGCTTCGCGACTCGAAATACGGAATTGCGTGGACGGACGGCACCGAGCGGGTGACGCAGCTGAACCGCAGCCTTGAAAACAACCTTCTGAAGCAGATCGAATACCTGACGAACATGTTTTACAGTCAATTGGGTATTACCCTCGAGATCATGAACGGGACGGCAGACGAGGCAGCGATGACCAACTACTACAACCGGATCGTGGAGCCCATCGTCAGCGCGATCGTGGACGAGATGAAGCGGAAGTTCCTGACCAAGACCGCCCGCGGCCAGCGGCAGAGCATTTTGTTCTTCCGGGATCCGTTCAAGCTGGCACCCATTGGCACGGTGGCCGAGATGGCAGACAAGTTTACCCGCAATGAGATCATGAGCTCCAACGAGTTCCGGCAGGCCATTGGTCTGAAACCCTCGAAGGACCCGCGGGCGGACGAGCTGAGCAACAAGAACCTGAACCAGAGCACGGACCAGATACAGAACCCCACCGCCATGGCGGGTGGCAAGGAGACTGTGGACCGGCTTTTGGCAAGGGAGAAAGATTCTTAACGGAATCTTGAGAGGAAGGAGGTTTAAGAAATCAAAATGGCGAAGAAATTCGACTACGATTTTTCCGGCTATGCAACGAAGGCGAACACCCTGTGCTATGACGGACTGACCATCGCACCGGACGCCTTTAAGGGCGACGACGGGCGAAAGGTGCCGGTGGTGTGGAACCACGACCACTCGGACCCGGAGCATGTGCTGGGGCACGCCCTTTTGCAGAACCGGAAAGACGGCGTTTATGCCTATGTGAAGATGAACGACAGCCCCAGCGGCCAGAGCGCACTGGAAGCTGTGCGCAGCGGCGACATTGATGCCATGAGCATCTTTGCAAATGGACTGAAGAAAGCAGGCCAGACCGTGATGCACGGTGTGATCCGGGAGCTGAGTCTGGTGCTGGCGGGCTGCAACCCGGGCGCGGTGATCGACGAGATCGTGGAGCACAGCGCGGATTACAACGCAGAGGAAGGCGAGGAAGCCTTTATCTATACGGACGGCGGGATCAGCCTGAAGCACGGACTTGACCCCGACGACACCCCTTTGGACGAGGAGGAAGACAACATGGCACAGGCAGGCGGTAAGACGCTGGAAGAAGTGTACAACAGCATGACCCCCGAACAGCAGGAGTGCTGCTGCGCACTGGTGGGCATGGCAAAAAAAGGCCTTGACGAAGACGACCCCAATGCAGAGGCCAACAACGACAAGGATGATGAAGACAAGGAGGACGAAACCGTGAAGCACAATGTTTTTGACAACGACAAGGACCAGGGCGTGCTGAAGCACAGCATTGACGAGATCAACAAGGTGGTGAAGACCGCCAAGACCTGCGGCACTATGAAGGCTGCTTTTGCAAATGCCGGCATTGAGGACAGCGAAGTGAACGCCCTGTGCCACGGCATTGACAACATCGACTGGCTGTTCCCGGAAGATCGCCTGCTGGACACCCCGCCCCGCATCATTGACAAGCCTGACGACTGGGTGAGCGTGGTAATGGGCGGCGTGAAGCACATCCCGTTCAGCCGCTTCAAGAGCCTGTTTGCGGACCTGACCGAGGACGATGCACGTGCCAAGGGCTACCTGAAGGGCAACTACAAGACCGAAGAGGTATTCGGCCTGCTGCGCCGCTCCACCGGCCCGACCACGGTGTACAAGAAGCAGGAGCTGGATCGCGACGACGTGATCGACATTACCAGCTTTGACGTGGTGGCATGGCTGCGCAACGAGATGCGCTACAAGCTGAACCGTGAGCTGGCACTGGCCTACATTCTGGGCGATGGCCGCATGGCAGCAAGCCGCGACAAGATCGACGAGAACTGCATCCGCCCGGTGTTCAACGATGCCGACCTGTTTACCATCAAGGTACAGGTGAAGACTACCGGCATGACCACCGTGGAGGACAAGTACAAGGCCTTTATCAAGCAGGCCATCCGTGCCCGCAAGGACTACCGCGGCAGCGGCACCCCGACCATGTTTACCACTGAGGATGCCCTGACCGAGATGCTGCTGCTGGAAGACGGCATGGGCCGCCCGCTGTACACGGACGAGGCCGCACTGGCCCGCAAGCTGCGCGTTGCCAAGATCGTGACCATTCCCGAAATGGAAGGCCGCAAGGGTGCCAAGGGCGGCAATCTGGCTGCCGTGATCGTGAACCTGGCCGACTACACCGTGGGTGCGGACAAGGGCGGTGCCGTGAGCATGTTCGATGATTTTGACATCGACTTCAATGCACAGAAGTACCTGATCGAGACCCGCTGCTCCGGTGCACTGACCAGCCCCTACAGCGCTATGGCCATTGAGTGGGCTGCTTAAAAAGGAGGTAAACCGATATGCTGAAACCCTGTTACGAGACCGGCTATGACCTGCATGTGGCAAACTACATTGCCTACGCAAATGAGGGCAAGCTGTACGAGGATGCCGACCACAAGACCGAGGCTGCGCAGGAAGACTGCGAGAAGGCCTTTAAGCTGGGCCGACTGATGATCGATAACGGCACCGAGCTGTGCCAGGCGGTGGCAAAGACCAGCGCAGGCTTTGTGACCTACGACGGCAAGACTGCTGTGACCTACACCGCCAAGGCCTGATTCTTCAGGCTTTGAGGTTAGTATAAACTAATCAAAATGGAGTGAAGGTGCGCTATGAGCAAGTGGTTTGGAAAGCTGGGATTTGTTGAGACCCAGGAGACAGAGCCGAGTGTCTACTCGGAGATCGTGACAGAGCGTGACTGTTACGGCGATCTTGTGCGGAACACGCGCAGAATCCAGTCCGGCGACAAGGTGAACGATGATATCAACCTTGCGAACACGTTAAGCGTCATTGCAGACCCGTATGTTCAGGAGCACTTTTGCGATCTCCGGTATGTGACGCTTTACGGCGGAAAATGGAAGGTGACAGATGTGAGCGTGGAGTACCCGCGACTTGTTCTGACGCTGGGAGGGTTATGGCATGGCAACGAAACTGAGTGACAGACGCTCCGGGCTGGACGCTTTTTTGCGCAGCATTGTGAAGCAGCGGTGCGGCAGCGAAAACGTGTATTACCAGCCGCCTGCGAACCTGCGGATGAAATATCCCTGTATCTGCTACGAACTGGAAAAGATCCGCAGCCTGAAGGCCGACGACCGGGTATACCGTCAGACCTTCCACTATTCTGTGACGGTGATCGACACAAAGCCGGACAGTGAAATGACCGCGGCCGTGAGTATGCTGGAACGAGCTTCTCACGACCGCAATTTTGTTTCGGACAACTTATACCATGACGTATTCAGCGTGTGGTACTGATACCTTTATAAAGGAGGACAAAAATTATGGCAAAACTGAAATGGGATGTTGACGGCGAGCGCAAGTTCCATGCCGGTGTTTCGCACGGCGTTGTATTTCCCAAGGCAGATGAAGGCTATGAAAAGGGCGCATCCTGGAGCGGCCTGACCGGCGTGACCGAAAGCCCCAGCGGCGCAGAGCCCAACGACCTGTGGGCGGACAACCAGAAGTATGCCCGTCTGATCTCCGGCGAGGACTACGGCTTTACCATCGAAGCCTACATGTACCCGCCCGAGTTCGAGCCCTGTGACGGTCTGGCAAGCCCGGTGAAGGGTGTGCGCATCGGTCAGCAGTCCCGCAAGGGCTTCGGCTTTACCTGGCAGACCAAGGTGGGCACCGATCAGGACCCCGACAAGGGCTACATCATCCATGTTGTGTGGAACGCTACTGCCCAGCCCAGCGAGAAGAGCCACGAGTCGATGAACAACTCCCCGGATGCCGAGACGATGAGCTGGGAGTGCGGCACCGTGCCCACCACCATCGATGGCTACAAGTCTGCCGCCGTGATGGAGTTTGACAGCACCGTGCTGACGCCTGCGCAGATGAAGGCTGTGGAGGATAAGCTGTACGGCACTGAGAGTGCCGAAGCAACTCTGCCCACCCCGGATGAGCTGATTGCAGCCATCAAGGCCGCCGTCTAAGCCCGGAAAAATCAAAATGGAATGAAGCAAAGGAGAAAACCACAATGGTCAAGAAAACGATCACCTACGTCGATTATGATGGCACCGAGCGCACCGAGGATTTCTACTTCAACCTGAGTGAGGCGGAGATCACCGAGATGCAGCTGAGCGTGGAAGGTGGAATGCGCGGCTACATTGAGAAGATCATTGCAGCAAAGAGCCAGCTGGAGCTGGTGAAGCTGTTCAAGGACATTCTGCTGCGCAGTTACGGCAAGAAGAGTCTGGACGGCCGCCTGTTTGTGAAGAACGAGGCCAACACCGCCGAATTCGTTGCAAGCCCGGCTTACAGCATCATCTACATGGAACTGGTGACCGACACCGAGGCGGCTACCAAGTTCGTGAACGGTCTGATCCCGGCAGGCTCGCAGAACCCCGCCATGGCCATGGCAGCAACCGACAACGCAGCCCCCGCTCTGACGCTGGGCTGATGACGAAGGCCCTTTTTGCAAGCATTACTTAGAGGGCAGCATAAGAAGGCTATTCGGGAATTTTCCGATTAGCCTTTTTTATTTTTTTGTCTGAGTACAGACACGCATTTGAAAAAACAGGGAGAGTGAAAACGATGCTGGAGATCAACATTCCCGGCAATGAACGCTGGGACGAGAAGGCTTGCGTATTTGTCTACGATAAGCCTGCGACCCTGCGGCTGGAACACAGCCTGCTCTCCCTGTCCAAATGGGAAAGCAAGTGGCACAAGCCGTTTCTGGACGAGTCAAAGCCAAAGACGCAGGAGGAAACGCTGGACTATGTCCGGTGTATGACCCTGACACAGGGGGTGGATCCGGGCGTCTACTACCGGCTGACGCGTGAGAACATGGCTGCCATTCAACGATATATTCAGGACCCTATGACCGCCGCGACCTTTAAAGAGCGCAAAAGCGCGAAAAAGCGAGCACGATACCAGAGTGCAGAGACCTTTTATGCCGCCATGGCAAGCTACGGCATTCCGTTCAGCTGCGAAAAGTGGCATCTGAACCGGCTGCTGGCGCTGATCCGGGCCTGCGGCGAAGAGAACATGCCGCCCGAGAAGATGGGAAAGCGGGAACAGGCAGCACACATCCGGACACTGAACGCCCAGCGCAGGGCAAAGTATCATTCAAGGGGGTGAGGCGATGCGCCGTGTGATGGAAGTCCGGCAGAAAGGCAACTTTAAGAAAAGCCTGACCTTTTTTGCCCGCGTAAAAACATGGAACGTGCGCCCCATCCTTGAAAAATATGGGAAACTTGGTGTGGAGCGGCTTTATGATGCAACGCCGAAAGCGACCGGAAAGACAGCGGCGAGCTGGAGCTATGAAATCAAAATGGATAAGACCGGGGTGACCCTTTGCTGGAAAAACTCCAACATTGTGGACGGCGTGCCCATCGCGGTCATTTTGCAATACGGACATGGGACGAGAAACGGAGCCTATGTGCAGGGAATTGACTACATCAACCCGGCACTGGCTCCGATTTTTTCTGCTCTGGCCGATGAACTGTGGAAGGAGGTAAAGAGCCTGTGAGTCAGGAAGTTGACGAGCGCGTAGTAGAAATGCGGTTTGACAACGCGCAGTTTGAGCGAAACACCCGACAGAGCATCAAGACCCTGAACGAGCTGGAGCGAAGCCTGAAGCTGGAAGGCGCAGAGAAAGGCTTTGCACGGATCGAGGATGCTTCGGAAAATGTGGACTTTGACCGGATGACCAGCGCGCTGGAGAACCTGAACAGCAAGTTTTCGGCAGTAGAAGTGATCGGCGTGACGGCTTTGATGAGGATCACGAACCAGGCCATTGACACCGGCGAAAGATTGGTAAAAAGCCTTTCTGTCGATCAGGTAACGAGCGGTTGGAGCAAGTACGCCCAGAAAACCGCCAGCGTGCAGACCATTATGAACGCCACCGGCAAGAGCATCACCAAGGTGAACAGCTACCTTGACAAGCTGATGTGGTACTCGGACGAGACCAGCTACGGCTTTACCGACATGACCGCGAGCCTTGGTCAGCTGACGGCTGCGGGCGGCGACATTGATAAGCTGATCCCCATGATCATGGGCATTGCCAACGCCACGGCGTATGCGGGCAAGGGCGCAAGCGAATTTTCCCGCGTGATCTACAACCTGAACCAGAGTTACAGTCAGGGATATCTGAGCCTGATGGACTGGAAGAGCGTGGAGCTGGCGGGCGTTGCCACGGCAGAGCTGAAAAAGCAGCTCATTGCCACCGGCGTGGAGCTGGGCCGGATTAAAGAGGGGGACGTGACCGTTGGCACCTTCAGCACATCGCTTTCCAAGAAATGGGCGGACAAGGAGGTCATGGAGACCGCCTTCGGAAAGCTGGCGGAGTTTACGCAGGCGGTCAAGAAGATGGTGGACGCGAACCCCGGCATGATAGCTTCGCAGGCCATTGAACAGCTGGCGGACCAGTACGATGAAGTGACGGTGAAAGCGTTCAAGGCGGCGCAGGAAGCAAAGAGCTTCAGCGAGGCGGTGGACGCCACGAAGGACGCCGTGAGTTCCGGCTGGATGGAAACCTTTGACATTCTGTTCGGTAACTACGAGGAAGCAAAGCATTTCTGGAGCGATCTGGCAGAAGAGTTCTGGAACCTTTTTGCAGGCGGAGCCAACGCCCGAAACAACTGGCTGAGGTCCGCGTTTGACTCGGGTCTGGATCAGATGCTAGGAACAGAGGGTTTCAGTGATGCGTCTGACAACTTTACCAAACTGCTGGAAAAAAGCCTGACGCGCAGCGGCCTTCTGACGGAGGAAGCTATTGAAAAAGCAGGAAGCTTTCAGAAAGCATTGGAAGAAAGCGGCGTGACCGCGCAGCAGCTGGGGGATGTGGTGGCGAGTGCGTCAGGCTTTTACGGCGAACTTGCCGCCATGAGCGATGAGGAATTTGCCAAGACGGGCTACAACCGGCAAGCCGTGCTTGGACTGGCGCAGGCATATTCCAATATGGTGGAGAAAATTCAAAATGGCGAGGCAAGTCTGGATGAATTTTCCGGCAAGATGAACCGCCTGAGCGGAAGAGAACACTTTTTCGCTGGCATTCTGAACATTCTGGACGGTGCCAACAGTCTGCTGAACCCGGTGCGGGAAGCATTTGGCGAAGTGTTTATGACGGACGGGTCGCCGCTTTATCATTTTCTGGAAGGCTTTGACGAGCTGACCGGGAAGATGGCGCTGAGTGAAGAAACTGCGGAAAAGGTGCAGAAGGTGTTCACCGGCGTATTCAGTGTATTGAGCATCGGGCTGAAGGGCGTGAAAACGGTTGGCAAGACCGCTTTTATGATCCTTGGAAAGTTGCTGGATCTGCTGAGCCCGATGGGTGACCTTTTGCTGAACATCGGAAGCTACATTGGCAATCTGCTGACGTGGGTTGACGTAAGCCTTGGACAGGCAGAGAGCCTTAGCGACGTGTTGGGCATCCTTGTGGGTGCTGTTGCGGCGCTGGTGAGCCCCATTGCGGACGTAGTGAAAGGCGTGAAGACCCTTGTGCGCGGCGGAAACATGGAGGAAGCAAAGAAGCAGTTCGGCGCATTCAGCATCGTGGTGGATGCCGCGGGCAGTGTGCTGGACAAATTCAAAATAGGCAGTGTTTCGGCAGGAAACGTCATTGGTACGGCGTTCCAGCTGCTGGGCGGCATTCTGCTGGGAGCCTTTGAGGGTGCGGGCGCACTGATCGGTCGTGCATTCAACGGGTTCAAGGGTGCCGGGGACATGGTGAGCGAGTTTGCCGACAGCAAGGTACCGCTGCTGGAGAACATCCGGGACGTGGTGCAGAGCCTGCCGGAGAAGGCAGAAAAGGCGCTGGCGGACTTTGGCAGAACCCTGACCGGCATTATGACCAACATCAGCGGTGCGTGCAGGAATGCACTCAGCGCGGTGAAGGATTTCTTCAACCTGCAGGATGGAGTGGATCTTTACAGGCTGCTGGCGCTGATCGACGTGGGCGCACTGGCGGCAGCAATCTACGGTGCAACGGTGCTGCTGAAGAAGGCAAGTGACAACTTCAAGAAAACATTGGCAAACCCGATTGGAGATTTCTTCAAGAGCCTGACGGGTGCCGTGAACACCTGGACAAAAGCCCACACCACGAACAACCTTGTCACCGCGGCGAAGGCCATTGCAACGGCGGTGGCGTTAATCAGCGGGAGCATGTATCTGCTGGCGAAGATCGACGACCCGATGCAGGCGGCGCAGGCTTTGGCCAGCGTGATCTCGGAATTGTTCAGCATGGTGGTGGCACTGAAAGTGTTGGCAGCCACCGACCTGACAGGACTTGACACGGCGAAACTGATCGGGACCATTGTAGCTATCAGCATCGGCATGGCGGCGCTGACGAACACGGTTGCAAAGCTGGGAAAAATGGACGCGGACCAGGCAGAAAAAGGCGTGGAAGCGGTTGGACACATTGCGGCGATGCTGGCCGGAATGACCGGACTGCTGGCGCTGTTCAACAAGCAGCTTGGCGGCGTGAAGGGTGCGGGCGGATTTGTGGCTGCGGCTGCGGCGGTGGACATGATCGCACTGGCACTGATCCCGCTGGCAAAAGCGGAAGCCAACGGCCTTGACATTGACGGAGCGGTGAAGGCTATCAACGGCGTGGCCATTGCCATTAGCATTCTGACCGTAGCGGCAGGCTTTGCGCAGAAGCTGGCGGGAAAAGCAGACGTGAGTACCCTTGACAAGATCATCAAGTATCTTGTGAAGCTGGGTGGGATACTGATCGCCATCAATGCAATGGGAACGGCGCTGCTGATGGCTGCAGGAGCGGTGGCGATCTTTGCAAACCTTGGTGACCGCATGATGGACGGTATCCGGGGCGCAGGGCTGGTAGTGAGCGGCATTGCGGCATTGCTGGTGCTGATGGCAAACACGAAGGTGAACCCCCTGCGGATGAAAAAGGGTGCAGAGAGCATGGCCATCGCCAGTGCTTCGCTGTTAGTGATGGCAGCTGCCGTAAAGCAGATGGGCAAAGCCATGGAGACGGACACCGGCGGCGCTGGCATGGCCGGCGTGAGCTTAATGCTGATCGGGCTGGCAGGCGCACTGTATCTGCTTGGCAAGCAGGCACCCGAGAGCACGGCTGCGGCGGTGGCAATGGTGGCCATGGGTGCAGCAATGATCGAAATGGCGCTGGCCATCAAAATGCTGGCGGATGTTGACTTTGCAAATATTGTAAAGAGCGTGTTCAGCCTTGCAGCAGCACTTGGCGTACTGATCGCAGGATGCTGGGGACTGGGATTTGTTTCCGCAAATCTGGCATCTGCAGCCGGTGCCTGTCTGATGCTGGCCACTGCACTGTTGATCCTGACACCGGCATTTAAGGGACTGGCCAGCCTGACGGCAGGAGAAGCCTTTGCAGGAGTGATCGGAACCATTGGTATCATGCTGGGCTTGTTTGCCATTGGTGCCATTGCGCCGGTGGCGACAGGCATGGTGGTATTTTCGGCATGTCTTATCAGCCTTGGCAAAGCCTTCAGTGCATTTGCAGGTGGTCTGGTAAAGCTCTCCATTGCAGCTGCTATTCTGGCAGTGCTGAGCCTGTTTGCTGATCCGGTGTGTAAGGCAATCATTGAAGCGGAGCCGGATATAGAGGAGGCGTTGATCGCCGTGATCACCGGTATCTGCAACGTCATCGTGGCTTGCGCAGAGCCCATCGCGAAGGCTTTGTTTGTGCTTGCGGCAGCATTGACCGTGGCGGTCGTATATTACATTGCATGGATCCTTGGTGCTGCCGACACCAGTCTTGGAACGGGATTGGACCAGATCTGGGATAACCTTCAGGAATGGTTTAGAAATCATTCGTTGTTGGACTTGTACAAAACATGGATATGCGCCACTGCAGAAAAACTATATGAGCTAAACCCGTTTGGCTTATATGACCCGCCTGACATGAATGGCCTGCCAGCGCAAGCAGGAGGATGGCTGGCAGACAGAATCAATGAATTTGATAAAACGTTCGGCACGCGCATCATGGGGCGCATTTTAGAGGCATGGGGGTTTGAAGTACAGTATGTAGACGATGCAACGGATGCTGTTAATAATGCTGCGGAAGCGGCAAACAGCAGTGCATCAAAGATCGATGGAACGGCGAAAGCGCTAAGCACCGCAACGAATGCCGCGAACGCCCAGACCGATGCGTATGTTCAGCTGGAGACCTCGGAAGGAAAGCTGCTCTATGTCACACAGGAACAGGCGGCGGCGCTGCTTGCCGGAACGACATCGCTGGACGAGCTTGCAGGGGCAAACGATGTTGCCCGGCAGGCCATTGGCGACACCGGGGACCAGATCGGCCAGACGGCGGACACTGCAGCGCAGAGTGCAGCACAGGTGGAGGGTATTGCCCGGCAGATCGGTACCAAAGAAGGCGAAGTGGCAGACAAGGCGGCTGAAGCGGTCGAAGGAGGTCTTGCCGCCACCGAAAAGGTAAGCGAGGAAGCCGGAGGGAATGCCGCTACGAGTTTCCTTGACGGGATGCTTGAGCAGTTCAGGAACTCGGACTTTGGCAGCACCGTCCGTGGCCTTATGTCGGACGCACTCAACGGTCTTCAGATCCCCAAAGTGGATGTTACGGACGTGTTTGAAAACAACGGTATCAATCTGTTTGGAAAGGGAAACACCGGACTGCTGGGCGGACTGACAAAAGAGGATCTGGAAGAGGATATTCAGAAAGGAGACGAGGACAAGGACAAGAACGGCTCTGGCGGGGGCAGGGGCGGAAAAACGGCCGGTACCAAGAAGACACTGGCGGAGCAGATCGAGGAAAAGTACAAGGAACGTCTTGCCGCCAACAAGACTGCCCGGGAGATCTTGGACAGTGAATACGAGCTGTGGCAGACCGAGAACCAGTATTCGGCAGGCGAGGATGCTCTGCTGGGCAAAAAGATGGAGAACGCGGCGGCGGAAATCACAAACCAGACCGACCGGGTCGCCATTGCGCAGCAGAAATATGACGAGCTGTTCCAGCGCTGGGGCGCGGGCAAGCAGGAAACAAGGGAAGCCTACAACGACCTGCTGGAAGAAAAAGTGAACCTGGCAAAGCTGAAAGCGGACCAGTACACCGATCTGTTTGAGGAGATCACCAAGCGGTATGACACAAATCTGGACACCCTTGAAAAGGAGTACAGTCTGTGGACCGCTCAGAATGACGGCACCGCCACGAAGCTGGAAAAGATCGACCGGGAGACCCGGTACCAGACCGAAGAGCTGGAGCTGAAGCAGAAGAAGGAAGCCAAGGCCAGAGAGCAGTGGGAGACCCTGCGCACTGAGCTTGGAGAACAGAACTTGCAGACCCAGCAGGCCTACAACGATTATCTTGACGCCCAGACCGAAAGTCTGGAAATTCAAAATGATCTGGCAAAGAAGGGACTGGACCGGCTGGATGCGCAGATCGAGCAGATGACCGATGCACAGGACCGGATGCAGAGCCGGATGGACCTGCTGACCAGCATTTACGGAGACGGAAGCCTTTCAGAGCGTGCGGACGCTTACAAGCAGGCCGTGGAAGAATACGGCGAGAACAGCGCGCAGGCAAAGAAGGCAAAGTATCAGGGCATTACCACCAGCATTCTGGGAACGGTGGGCGCGCTTCAGAACATGAACAGCGAGCTGCAGCAGACCTACAAACTGCAGGAACTGCTGCAAAACGGTTATACGCTGGACGCCAATGGCAACCGGGTAAAGCTGACCGAGGAGGAACGCAAGAACTACGAAGACCAGTTGCTTTCGTCCCGCAGCGCGCTGGTGGGCTTTGCCGGGACACTGGCGGACGCCATGAACCTGAACGACACCGCAAAGACGGCGGTGACGAGACTTGCCAACGCGATCCAGAAGAACTGGAAGCCCATTCAGGATGACTTTACCGCGATGCTGGACAAGCTGACCGGTTCCATGGATGAAGGGGTACGGGGCACTCTGTCGAAAGTATTGGGAACGGCCTTCAGCGAAGACGGCGTGGAGATCGGGACTGAGTTCCTGTCTGCATTTGCATCGGCGATGCAGGGAGACTACGCCAGTGCCGTGATCGGAGCCGTGACCGGTGTGCTGGACCTGATGTACAGTGATGCAGGCCGTGAGATGATGTCCGGCGTGCGGGAACTGTTTGAGAAGGCGATGCCGGAAATTCAAAATGGAACGAACAACATTGCGGAGTCCATCGCCTTTACCATGAGCCAGATCAAGACCATGGGCGAAGGAAGCGGCGGCGTAACGGCGACCCTTGCCAACATCGGGACCGTGCTGGAGAGCGTGGGCGGAACCTTGATGGCGTTCCTGAGCGAGTTCTGGTGGGTGTTCCTGATCATCGGGGCCATTGCAGCGGTGATCGGCGGCATTGCATGGTATGCGAACAACCGGAAGAAGCAGTCGGACAACAACATCTACGATGTGGGCAAGGACCTGAACAAGGACTTTGCACAGGGCGTGGAGGACGGCTTTGACACGGTGGACGATGCAGTGACCAACATGACCCAGAACGCCGTGGACATTGCAAAAGGGGCACTTTCCACCATTGACCGGGTCATGGGTAATGACTATGAGTACACGCCCCAGATTACGCCGGTGGTGGATCTGTCCAACGTGCTGGAGAGCGCCGATGAGGCAACATCTGCCTTTGAAGCCACTACAAAGGCCATGAGTCTTGACGATGACGTGAGCCGGAAGCTGGCGTCTCAGATCGAGGCACAGGCGGAAATTCAAAATGGACTGAAAGCCAGCGCCGGAAACGACACCCTTGCTGCCATCAACGGTCTGGCGGAACACGTGGACGGCGTGGCACAGAGTATCAAGGGCATGAGCGTGAACATCAACGGGCGCAAGACCATCGGCTACATCGACAGCGAGATGGGACGGCGCGTGGCAGCGAAGGTGAGGTGAGGAAACGTGAAACAAAGTCTCGGCAGCCTTGCCGAAGGCACCATCGTGCCGATGCTGGAACACGGCAGCAGGGTGAATTATATCGTAGCAAAGCATAATTACCAGAGCGGCCTGAACGGCACCGGGCACACGATGCTGGTCCGGGCGGCGCTGCTGGGCCAGAAGTACGCGTGGGAAAAGCCCGAAAATGGCAGCCGACTGCCACAGGATACAAACTATGAAGAGGAGTCACAGCTTCCGGATGTGCTGGAGCGTTACTATCAGGGGGCCTTTGACGAACTGACCCTTGCCTGCTGCAAGCCACTGACCATCCTGTACTCGATTGCAGGGAACGTGAAGGCCTCAACAAAGAAACACCCGTTCTTCATCCCATCAAAAGGAGACTTTCAAGAGTGGACCCATCAGGACGGAGACAAACTCAACGACTACGTGCAGAATGTGCTAGTGAACACTCTTGGAAGCGATCGGTCGTGGATGCTGCGCACGACATCGTATACCTACGATACGAAGTACGACCCGGAGACCGGCAGTCAGGTGAAGGACGGGGAAGACTATGGCATATTTTATATCGCAAGGACACGCGACAACAAGATCTATCCGACTGACAGCACCGGCAGCGGAGGTCGGGAGGAGGGCGTTCTGCCATTCATCGTGATGGATGACAAGGCGGGTATTGGCGAGGACGGCGTGCTTCGCGGGAACCGGGAGCCGGAAGTACAGAGCTACTACCTTGGCGAAGGACAGGTGTACACAAAGCATAAGGATTTCCGTGTGCCGTACGCAGTGCATGATCCCGATGGCGATGAGATGCTCGTGACCGAACTGCTGGACGGAGAAAACATTCTACGGAGCTATACGCCCAGGGACGGCGAGATCAACTATGTCAGTATGAGCAGCGCGCTGCTTCCGGAAGGGGAATCCGGCATAGACCACACACTGACGGTCCGGGTAACGGACGGTGCGGCGTCAACCGAGAAAAAGTATTTGTTCCGGACGAGTCATAAGATGGGGTACGTTGTGTACATTGGACGAATTAAGGGGACTAGTGACAGGAGCGGATATTACTGGACGGAGCGGCATGTGCTGCACAACGCTGCGGACGAGTCTGCACCCATCGTACTGGAGCCGGAGGTGACACTGGAGAAAAACGACCCCGGTTCGTTTGTATTCACCGTCCCGGCAGACAACCCTTACTACGGCAAACTGGGGCTGAAGAATACGGTGATCTCGGTAGAAGAGGATGGAAACGAGCTGTTCATGGGATATATCACCCAGATGAACAAGGCGTTCGATCTGGGGGTCGAGGTGACCTGCGAGGGGGAACTGGGCTATCTGCAGGACCGGGACTGCATCGTGGAGGACAAGGCATACACGGTGCAGGAACTGACAGCGCTGGCCCTGACACCGGACAGCCAATACGGCGGCCGGTTTGCTCAGGAGGGAAAGACCTTCAATCTGGGAACCGTGACGGTGGAAAAGCCGGAAAGCGACCGGGAGACCAAGGAATCCAAGTCTATCACCGACTGCTGGAGCCTTTTGATCTCGAACCTTGTGGGAAGGTACGGCGGATATCTGCGGCTGCGGAAGGTCATCAAAATGGAAAACGGAGTGCGGGTCTACCGCAGATATCTGGACTACATGAGCGATATTCCGGACCGTACGGAGCAGGTGATCCAGTTTGGCGTGAACCTGCTGGATCTTTCGTATTATTCAAAATCCAATACCATCGTGAACTCGGTGATCGTCATGGGATACGAGACGAAAGCATACTGGTTCTGGACGAAGACGAACCCGATCACAGTTATGGTGCAGAACGATGCATCCATCAAGCAGTTTGGACTGTGTCAGCGTATCATCACGGTAGACGGGGCAAGCTCCTCCCGGGATTCTTTGCGGAAAAAAGGTCTGGAGGAGCTGCAGAAATACAACTACGAGCAGGCGACCCGCAGCATCACCATCAACGCGGCAGACCTTGTGGACACTGGCGTGGACACGGACCGGCTGGAGTTTCTGAAAAAGACCCGGGTCATCAGCGAAGCCCATGGGGTGAAGGACTGGATCCTGTGCACCCGGGAGGTGATCCCGCTGGATGCGCCGGAGGAAAAGGAATTCTGCTTCGGCGACACAGCGAACATGACTGCACTGCAAGCGGCAGCGTTTGGTACCGCAGGAAAGGCATGGCAGGCGATCCAGACCACCATCAAGTACATGAACGGGTGAAACAAATGTATCATTCTCTTATTATCAATGTGGGCGATGACTACATCAACACGTGGGATGACTGGTTTCTGATCCCGTCCTCGAAACCGGTAATCGCACCGCCCATTGAGCGGACCAACTTTGTGACGGTGCCCGGACGGGACGGTGCACTGGATTACAGCCAGTCCGTTGCGAAGAAGGCGGTCTTTGACAACCGGACCGGGAAGATCGAGTTCTATCTGGAAAACGACATGCCGAACTGGGACTGGGAGACCGCCTACACCACCATCTGCGAGACGCTGAAAGGGCGGCGGGTGCGGATGGCGCTGGAGGACAACCCTGCCCACTATTACGAGGGGCTGCTCTGGGTGAACCAGTACAAGAGCGACAAGGGACATTCCAAGATCACGCTGGAGTACAACCTGCATCCGACCATGCACACGCTGAACGTGGGGGCTGTGGTGATGAACGCGCAGACGCTGCGGCTGACAAAGGGCATGGAGTTCCAGATCCTTGTGGGTGTCGGGCCGACCAACACCTTCTTCCGCAGGGTGAACGTGACCGCCAAACCGAAGGGGATTGTGGAGATCACGAAGCACGGGACCATCCGCGGGCTGAAGAAAGGCACGGCGGTAGTGGCAGCGGAATGCGGAGGCGTGAGCGCAGAGTGTGCCGTAACGGTGGGGAGCTTTGAGACCCACGCCATCATCCGGGAGCTGACCGGCTGCACCGAGACGAACCCGGTGAACGCAGTGACGGACGGCGGAAGCTACCAGAACATCCTCGCGGTAAAGGACCGGGAGAACACGACCCTGACCGTGAGCTTGACCGTCAACGGGACCGACCGGACAGCGGAGTTCGTGACGGTTGGGACGGACGAGCTTGCGGCGCAAATCAAAATGGAGTCCGTGGAGGGGGATGTGAAGATCACGGCAGCAGCTGTGGAAAAGCCGCAGCCGCAGATGCTCTGTGATATTCCCATCGAACCCTCTGCTGTATTGAAACGGGCAAACGGCTCGTTCCGGATGTGAAAGGATAGGTGAGGACTTGAGCATTGAAGCATATTCTATTTTGAAAAACGGAAACCACAAGGTTTCGGAACATTTCAAGGTCCGGGAATTCCGCTGTCAGGACGGCTCGGACCCAGTGTTCATCGACACGGAGCTGGCGGAACTGCTGGAAAAGATCCGGATGCACTTTGATAAACCGGTGACCATCACCAGCGGGTTCCGCACGGCGGCACACAACGCCACGGTGGCGAGGGCGGCAAAGTACAGCCAGCATCTCTACGGCAGGGCGGCAGATATTCGGGTGCAGGGCGTGAGTGTGGAGGACGTCTATGCTTACGCGGACAAGCTGCTGGGAAACTCCGGCGGCTGCGGCATCTACCCGCCCGGTCTTGGCAGAGCGAACGGCTGGGTGCACGTGGACGTGCGCAAAGAAAAGAGCCGGTGGAGGGGGTGATGCCAATGGAGAGTATCCTTTCCTTCATCAGTGCTCACTGGATGGAGTGGGCGATCGGAGTGCTCAGTTTCGGATGGGGCTATCTGATCAAGAAGATGACCGAGTACAAGAACATCAAGGACGGCCTGCTGGCGATCATGCACGACCGCCTGTATCAAATGTGCACCTACTTCATTGGGCAGGGAGCCATTGATACATCGGCACTGAAAAATCTGGAGTACCTTTATAGCAGTTATCATGCTCTTGGCGGAAACGGGACCGGTACGGAACTGTACACCCGCGCCAAAAGCTTGCCAATCAAGGAGGATTGAAGTATGAATGCACACATTGTAACGAATCGCACCATCTCTGCCGGTACCATCGCACGCACGGCCTGTCTGCTGCTGGCACTGCTGAATCAGGTGCTGTGCGCCTTTGGCAAGAGCCCGCTGCCCATTGAGAGCGAGACCCTCAATCAGCTGGTGACAGCCTCTCTGACCGTGGCCGCAGCACTGGTGTCGTGGTGGAAGAACAACTCCTTCACCAAGGAGGCCATCGCGGCCGATGCAGAATACGCACGGCTGAGAAGCATCAATGGCAAGTAATTGATATTTGGGCGGCAGGGAAATGGAACCGATCTGCACGAATCCAACCTGAATGCTTCTCCTGCGCAGCCTGAAGATATTTCACCGAACACTCATCGAGGGCACGATCTGCCGAAAATTCAAAATGGAGTGACTCTGTGAAAGAAAAGCCCCTGTGATAGCTCGTTTTGCACCTTGAAGGGTGTGAGCGAATATCACAGGGACTTTTATTTTTTGAGCCGCAGCATTTCTCCATTGGTGATTAAAAAGAAACTTTTTTGCAGAAAAGCAGGTAAATGCGTATCGACGTATAAAAATATAGAACGGAAATGGAGCGGTGATAGATAGATGTGCAAAATATGACGAATTGCGGCGATATTTTGCGACAGGCGATTTTTGACCAAGACGCTTGACCCGGTGCTGCTGGACGTGGCAAACACCATTTCTATCTGATCCACAGTACGATCATTTCAAAAGCCGCTTCTCTGAGGGCAGGGAAGCGGCTTTTTCTGTACTGCACGCGAAAAAAACATTTTCTGTTGTGGGAGGCATGAACTGTTAGCAAGATCTGACCGGCAACTGGGCATGTGTCTGCGGATGCTGTACGATGAAGGTCTACCCGGTCCGCTGGAGCTCGAGTCCGCGATCAACAGCAAGGGCCGGATGGAGTTCCGCGTAATGCTTCCGGTGGATGACGCAAAATTTGAGCAGCTGAAAAAACGCTTCGAAACCATGATCGGCTGATCGCATCGGCCTGTTCCAAGAATGCGGGCTGTCCCTGAAAAGGGGGGCAGCTGTACCGTAAATGAGTTTGTCTGAAAAAGGCAGGCTCTTTTTTGTTTGAAAAATATCCCCCCAAAAGAAAAACAAAGTTACCTCCAGAAAAAATTTTTCCATACTGAAAAACATCCGATCTACGATAAGAATATGGGATGATAAACAGAGAGTATCTTTTTGAAGTGATTCTAAATCAACTATGAAAGGAGCTTCAGCGACGCATGTTATACAAAACGTAATCGAGGAAACGGATCTTCTGGAGACAAAGAAAAGCGGAATGCTGCCATGCGGAAGAAACTTTGCAACCGGAGAGATCCTGTGGTATACTGAGTACAATTGCGGCGGGCAATGGAAGCCCGCAAATCAGGATGGCGGGAGAGTGGCTATTTTGGAACTGGAACAGGCAAAGAAGCGCGTGGAAGAGCTGCGCGCAGTCATTGAGAAGAATAATCGGCTGTACTACGATCAGGATGCACCGGAGCTGGAGGACTTTGAGTACGATGCGCTGACCCGAGAGCTGAAGGCATTGGAGACACAGTTTCCCCAGCTTGTGACAGCGGCATCCCCCACCCAGAAGGTGGGGGGAACAGCCAGCAGCAAGCTGCCAAAGGTGACCCACACGATCAAGATGGAAAGCCTGCTGGATGCATTTTCCTACGATGAACTGCGGGATTTCGACCGCCGCGTGCGTGAAGCCGGTGTGGAGCCGGAATATGTCGTGGAGATCAAGATCGACGGACTTTCCTGCAGTCTGGAGTACGAAAACGGCGAGCTGGTCCGGGCTTCCACCCGCGGCGATGGCGTGGTGGGCGAGGATGTGACAGCCAATGTCCGTGCCATCCGCAGCATCCCCAAAAAGCTGAAGGATGCGCCCGAATTTCTGGAAGTACGGGGCGAGGTGTACATGCCCCATGAAGCATTCCGGCATCTGTGCGCCGAGCAGGAGCTGCAGGGAGCGGCACCGTTCAAGAACCCACGCAATGCGGCAGCGGGTTCCCTGCGTCAGAAGGATGCAAAGATCACCGGTAGCCGGGGGCTTTCCATCTTCGTGTTCAATGTGCAGCAGATCCGGGGCAAGACCCTGACCAGGCACTCCGAAAGTCTGGACTACCTCAAAAGCCTTGGTCTGCCAGTCTCGCCGCGCTACCATGTGGTGCACGACATTGAGCAGGCCATTGCCGAGATCGAAAACATCGGGCAGAACCGTTCGGCACTGGATTTTGATATGGACGGTGCCGTCATCAAGGTCAATGACTTTGCCCAGCGGGACCAGATGGGTTCCACCAATAAATTCCCGCGCTGGGCTATCGCCTTCAAATATCCGCCGGAAGTCAAGCAGACCACCCTGCGCAGCATCGAGGTGGCAGTGGGGCGCACCGGTGTGCTGACCCCGACTGCCTGCTTTGACCCGGTATTTCTGGCAGGCACTACGGTATCCCGCGCTACCCTGCACAACGAGGATTTTATCCGCCAGTTCGAGTTGCGCATCGGAGACACCATTCAGGTGCGCAAGGCTGGTGACATTATCCCGGAAGTGATCGGTGTCACCCATCATGCAGAGGATGCACAGCCGTATGAGATGCCGCAGGTCTGCCCGTCCTGCGGCGCACCGGTGGTGCATCTGGAGGATGAGGCCGCGCTGCGGTGCGTCAACCCGGAATGCCCCGCCCAGTCTCTGCGCAACATCATCCACTTTGCTTCCCGGAATGCCATGGACATCGAAGGTCTTGGTGTGGCGGTGGCTACGCAGCTGGTGGAAAAGGAACTGGTGCACTCGGCAGCTGACATCTACACGCTGACCCGGGAACAGCTTCTGACGCTGGACAAATTCAAGGAAAAAAGTGTAGAAAATCTGCTGACTGCCATCCGAAACTCCAAACAGAACAATCTGGACAAGCTGCTGTTCGGCTTCGGCATCCGGAACATCGGTGACAAGGCGGCAGCGCTTTTGGCAGAGAACTTCGGCACACTGCAGGCCATCCGGGAAGCCACCCCGGAGCAGATCAG
Source organism: uncultured Faecalibacterium sp. (assembly GCA_934513205.1). GTDB lineage: Bacteria > Bacillota > Clostridia > Oscillospirales > Ruminococcaceae > Faecalibacterium. Next base: position 136,652 of record CAKSWU010000003.1, read on the forward strand.
CCAAATTGACGGTTTCGGCGGTGTCATGGCGCAGAGTGTTGCAGAATTTTTTGCCAAGGAAGGCACCACGGATCTTGTGCATCGTCTGGCGGATGCCGGGGTCAATATGCAGTGGAAGGGCGAGCCGAAGGGCGACAAGCTGGCGGGTAAGACGCTGGTGGTGACAGGCACGCTGGAAACACTTTCCCGCAGCGAAGCGGAAGCACTGATCGTGAAAAACGGCGGAAAAGCCAGCGGCTCAGTCTCCAAAAAGACAGCCTATGTGGTGGCGGGAACCGCCGCCGGCTCTAAGCTGACCAAGGCGCAGGCACTGGGTGTGCCGGTGCTGACCGAGGCGGAGTTCCTGAATCTGATCCGGGACGAGAACGCCTGAGCACATTTTATAATAGAGCAGGACCCCTCTGCGGCTCTTTGGAGCTGACAGAGGGATCTTTTTTTGTGTCCGGTTCTATCCGGAATGCAGCAGCATATAATCCTAGCAGATGGTTCAAAGGGAGGAAACGCTGAAAATGGACGAGTACTATCGGGTGGTCCGCGTGCTGCCTGTCTGGCTTGCGGAACTGCTGGAACAGCTTCCAACCTCACTGGCACGGCAGGTCCACGAACTTCGGCTGCGGACAGGCTGCGGCATCGTTCTAACGATGCAGGGACAGCAATGTGCCGCAGAAAGCCTGCCGGAATGCCCGGACGCCCTGCGCGGCATTCGCCTGACGTCCGTTCAAATCGAGGAGATCTTTTATGCGCTCTGCGGCGGGTCGGTCCACACGCACCAATCAGAGCTGGAGCAGGGGTTTCTGACGACACCGTGCGGCTGCCGCGTGGGCGTTGCCGGGAGATTCGCGAACCGGAACGGTCAATTGATCCTGCAGCAGATCACCTCGCTGGATCTCCGCATTGCGCGGGTGATCCCTGCGGTTTTGCCGGACAAACTCCGTTGCATTCTGCAGGGGCATTTTGTGGGGCTTCTGGTCGTGGGAGAACCGGACAGCGGAAAGACGACCCTTCTACGGCAGATCGCCGCAGAGTTGGCATCACAGCATTGCAGCACAGCAGTGGTGGACGAGCGGGGCGAACTGTTTGCACCGCAGAACGATCCATGCGAAGGTTCGCTGGACGTTCTGTCTGGTGTCCCCAAAGCGCAGGGGATCCAGATGGCGCTGCGCACCCTTTCGCCCCGGGTGATCGTGCTGGACGAGCTGGGCACGCTGGAGGAGACCCGGGCGCTGGAGCAGGGATTTTTTAGTGGGGTGGATTTTGCGGCAAGCGTCCATGGAACGACTGAGGAAGAAGTCCTGCGGCGGCCGCAGGTGCGTTATCTACGCCAGCAGGGGACGCTGCGCGTATTGGTCCTTCTGCACGGACGCAGGGCCCCGGGGGTCATCCGGGAGATCCGGGTGCTGGAATGATGCTCCATTTTTTGGGAGCAGCTCTTTTCCCGATCTGCGGCTGGCTGGCTGGAGATGCTGTTTTGCAAACGATCCGGGCCCATCTTCGGGCATTGGAGCAGATCGAACGGCTGCTGCAGCGTATCCGGGCAGAGATCCTATTCCGACAGGCGGACCTTGGCCTGCTTTATGCACAGCTTTGGCGGGAAGGTTTTTTGACGGTGGAAAGCCCGGCGGGCACCCTGCAGCAGCTGCCGGCGCCAAAGCCGCTGTCCGCAGAAGAACAACTGTGCTTTGCGGATTGCATGTCCGGTCTTGGCAGGACCGATGCGCAACAGGAATGTCAGCGGCTGGATTACTACATCGCGCGGTTTCAGCAGTTCCGGCAGCAGGCCGGACAAGAGGCCCGTGCACAGGCCGAACTTCCGCATCGGCTGGGTCTTGCCGCCGGGATGATTCTGATGATCCTTTTCTTATAAAAAGCAGGAGGATGGAAACGTGGAGATCGACCTTGTGTTCAAAATCGCAGCCATCGGCATCATCGTGGCGGTGCTCAACCAGCTGTTGATCCGTTCCGGACGGGAAGATCAGGCTATGATGACCACCCTTGCCGGTCTAGTGGTCGTGCTGTCCATTCTTGTCAAACAGATCAGCGCCCTGTTCGTGACCATCAAGTCGCTGTTTTCTCTATGAGCGGGGCACTGACGGTGGCGGCAGTGCTTGTGCTGCTGACGGTGACACAGCTTTTTCTGCAAAAAGAGGCACCGGTCTATGCGGCGCTTCTCTCGACAGGCGGGGCACTTTTTCTTCTGCTGCGGCTGAGCGATACGGTCCGGCTTCTGGTCCGGAACGTCAGCCTTCTGGGACAGCAGGTCGATGGCCAGGCATTTTGCTGTCTGCTGCGCTGTGCCGGGATCCTTCTACTGACCGATTATGTCCGGACCTTCTGCGGGGAAGCCGGGGCTGACTCGCTGGGATGGTGTGCCGGTCTTGTGGGGCGGTGTCTGGTCCTGACGGCGGCGTGGCCGCTGCTGGAAACACTCTGCCGACAAATCTGGGCGCTGGGAGGGTGAAATGAAGCTGTCGGGGAGCAACATTCTGTCCGCGCTGTGCACCGCAGGTCTTTCCGGGCTGCCCGGGCAAACGCTGTGGCAGCCGTATCTGGACGCGGCACCGGACGTGCAGCGGTTTTCGCAGGACCCGCTGGGCACGCTGCTGTCCCTTTTGCCGTTCCGTCCGCTTCGGATGCTGTCAGAGCTTGTCCGCAGCTATGAGGGGGTCTTTCTATTTCTGCTGGCGGTCCTGCTTCTTTCCTTTTTTCTGGGCGAAAGCAGGGACGCCGACCTGTTGGAACTGATATCGGTGGCAGGCTGCGGAGTACTTTCCTGGGGGAATCTGACCGGTCTTGCACAGCAGCTGTGTGAGAAAATGACTGTTTGGAAGAACTTTCTTCTGGGCTTTTTGCCAGTGTACAGCGGCGTTCTGACTGCAGGCGGGGAGACGCAGGCAGGAACTGCTGCCTGTGGACTTCTGCTCTCCGGGCTGTGCTTTCTGGCACAGTGCACCGCCCTGTGGGCCGGACCGCTTTTGAAATGCTACTTTGCCGTCAGCATGGCCTGCTGCATCAGCACCCGAAAGGGCCTTTCGGATGGATGCTGTTCCATGGGAAAGCTGCTCCGAAAAGGTCTTGGCCTTGCCGGAAAACTGTTTGCGATCCTGTTGGGGCTGCAGCGGGTGGCAACGCTGCAGCTGGACCGAACCGCCCTGCGGATGGGGAAACTGCTGACCGGGAGCGTACCGGTGATCGGGGATGCGCTCAGCGGTGCCGCAGACGCCATTCTTGCTGGGATGCAGCTGCTCAAAAGTGCGCTGGGACTTGCCGGTATCGCACTGCTGGGGGTGGAATTTGTCCCGTTATATCTCACCCTTCTGCTGCATCTTGCGCTGCTGCAAGGCTGCATCTTTCTGTGCGATCTGGCAGAAAACGAGCGGTGTAAGGCTTTGTTTTCCTGTCTGGCAGAGGCGGTCCGCTGCATGGCTGCGGTAACGGCATTGTTCTTCGGGCTGATGGCAACAGGCGTCGCGGTCCTGATGGTGGCAGGGGGGTCATAGAGATGCGCGTATTGCAGACCTTTACGGCGGCGTTCTGCCTTTCCTGCATTTGTGCAGAGACGATCAGCCTTCTTGTGGGCAGCGGCTGGGCACGCCGATGCATAAAAACGCTGGCGGGGGTATATATTCTAGTAGTTTTTCTGCAGCTTCTTCCAACGGCTTTTCCTGCCTTTGACAGGCTGACCGAGGTACAGGCAGAACCGGTCCAGTTCTCCGGGCTGGAAACGCAGATCCTTTCTGCGGCACAGTCTCGTCTGGAGCAGGAAATGGCTGCGGTTTGCTGCGAGAAATACGGAGTGTCGGCGGCAGTGTCGATCCAACTGGACCAGAACGAGGGGGAACTGCATGCATCGCAGGTGGTGTTGACCGTACCGGAGGGGAGCGACCCGGACGCCTGCCGGGCGGCTGCGGAGGAACTTCGGCAGCAGCTTGGCGTGGAGCCTGTGCTGCGGACGGCATCGGATGAGGAGGGAAAAACCGGATGAAAGAAGCACCTTTCTCCCTGACGGAAAAGCTGAAAGCTCCCCGGGGGCGGACGGCACTTGCGGCGGGGATCGGGCTGCTGGCGATGCTGCTGATCTTCTTGTCCGAGCTGTTTCCGTCTCAGCCAAAAGCGGCAGTTTCTGCTGACCGCAGTCAGGACACTGCAGCCTATCAGAGCCAGCTGGAACAGCGGCTGGAAAAACTGATCGCGCAGATGCACGGCGCAGGAAAGACTACGGTGATGATCACGTTGGAAACAGGGGAGGAGTCGGTCTATGCGGTGGACACGCAGTCCGGAGAACTTCAGAACCAGAGCACCCATGTCCTGCTGGACGACGGCACCGCCCTGACCGAGACGGTCTGCCTGCCGCAGGTCCTGGGGGTCGCAGTGCTGTGCGAGGGCGGCGGGAACGCCCATGTCGCATCGCGCATCACGGAGATGCTTGGTGCGCTGCTGGACCTTCCGTCCAACCGGATCTGTGTGGAGCAGCGCGATCCGTGAACCGTTTACAGCCGCTGGAACAGAAGGAGGAACATCCGATGAGAGCACTTTCCAAAAACACCCGCCGGGCAACGGCGGTCACACTGACAGCAGCACTGGTGATCGCCGTCTACCTAAACTGGCAGTACGCCCGCGCCGACCCCATCGGAACGGAGGAGGCGCAGATGACCGCAGCCGAGGTGGAAGAACCGGTCTCGGCGGGGACGGTCCTGGATGCACTGCCTACGGAAGCCGAAGCAGAGTCCAGCGTGAGCCGGAATTACGGCGAGGCACAGCTGGTCAGCGTGGCAAATGACAGCGGCGCGCAGTTTTTTGATCAGGCACGGCTCAAGCGGGAAAAAGCCCACGATGAAGCACTGGATACCATCCGCAAGACCCTGAAGTCCTCGTCCCTTTCTGCGCAGGAAAAGAAGGAGTACACCGAACAGATGACGGCGGGGCTGGAGGACCTGAACGCGGAAAATGAGATCGAGACATTGATCCGGGCAAAGGGCTTTGCAGACTGCCTGTGTTTTTTGCAATCCGGTCGGGCGGATCTGACGGTTATGACGTCCGGGCAGCCTCTTACGGCGGCGCAGGTGGCGCAGATCCGGGACATCGTGATTCGCAAAAGCACTGTATCGGCACAAAATATCACGGTGGTGGAAGTGAAATGACCATTGTTTTTTGCCCGGAGGCAGAGTTTTTGAATCAAGTATTGAAATCGAACCCGTGTTGATGGTATAATAACACTATCAATCGAAAGTGATGTTGTCCTGCAGATCGCAGGATCTTCTCGGGCAGGACGAACTCAGACAGAAAAGAGCAGACGATGCCGTCTGCTTTTGAATGGAGGACAACACAATGGATTTGCAGAATACGGGCCTTCAGGGCGGCACCCTTCAGATCTCTACCGAGGTGCTGGCAAAGATCGCACGCTGCGCTGCGCTGGAGATCAAAGACGTTGCCGAAGTCTCCTGCGGCAGACAAAATAAAAAGTTTGCAAGCTTTCTGGAAGCTTCCAGCATCCAGAACCCTGTTGTGGTTGAGATGCGTGACGGCACTGCAAACATCACCCTGCATCTGATGATGCGCTTTGGTGCATGCATTCCTTCCGTGGCAGAAAAGGTTCAGGAGAACGTGAAGAATGCCGTGCAGAACATGACGAATGTGACGGTCAGCCGTGTGGATCTTGTGATCGCCGGTCTTGCCGATGCGGACGGCGCACAGCAGTGATCTCACCCACAAAAACAGAGCAAAAAAGAAAAGCTCCTTCTTTGCCAGATCGGACAGGGAAGGGGCCGTATTGCGAAAGGAACAGTATGGAAAACATTTTACCCCGTAGAGAAGCACGCGAAAATGCCTTTTTGCTGGCGTTTTCCCAGACGTTTGGCGACATCCCGCTTGCAGAGGCCATTATGAACCATGAGGAAAATGACGAAGAGCATCCCGTGGACGGTTTCAGCAAGCATTTGCTGAACGCATACTTCGATCATTCTGCAGAAGTGGATGATGAGATCCGCGCGCACCTGCGCAACTGGACCATGGAGCGCCTGCCCCGTGTCAGCCTGACCGTGCTGCGTCTGGCTGTGGCAGAAATGCTGTTTGGCGGCGAGAACAAGCCCGGCGTTGCTATCAACGAGGCAGTGGAGCTGACCAAAAAATATGGTGCCGATGAAGATTATCAGTTCGTGAATGGCCTGCTGGGTGCAGTGGCCCGTGACCATGACCTGAATGACGAAGCCGCAGCGGAGTCGGCTGAGCAGTGAGCCGTTATACGCTTGGGGTCGATACGAGCAACTATGCAACCTCTCTGGCGGTGTTTGACACAGCCGGAGAGGTTGTTTGTGCTAAAAAACGTTTTCTGCCGGTAAAGGCCGGGCAGCTGGGCCTGCGGCAGAGCGATGCGCTGTTCCACCACACTGCGGCACTGCCGGAAATGCTGCGGGAACTGGCGCAGGAGTTCGACCTGACACAGATCGGTGCGGTTGGCGTCTCGCATAAACCTCGTCCGGTGGAGGGTAGTTATATGCCCTGCTTTCTGGCAGGAGTCAGTGCGGCGACGGCGTTTGCCGAAGCCCGCGGCATCCCGCTGGTGCTGACCACGCATCAACAGGGACACGCAGCTGCGGCTCTGTTTGCCGCCAAAGGCGAGCAGTTGTTCACCGAAAAAGTGCTGCTGTTCCATATTTCCGGCGGCACCACCGATCTGTTGCTCTGCGATCAGGTGCGCAGCATCACTACTCTTGGCACCAGCACCGACCTTTACGCCGGGCAGGCTGTGGACCGGGTGGGCGTCAAGCTTGGATTTGCGTTCCCGGCTGGAGCGGAAGTCTCCCGCGCTGCCGCCCGCTGCGAAGATGAGATCCGTCCCCGTTCCAGCGTGAAGGGGATGCAGTGCAGCCTTTCCGGCTTGGAAAATCAGTGCAACGCTTTGCTTGCTGCGGGTCAAAGCCCGGAATATGTCTGCAAATACTGCCTGCTCTGCGTTGCGGACACGGTGGTAAAAATGACCCGCGCCGCACAAAAGGAATATCCCGGTCTGCCGGTGGTCTGTGCGGGCGGCGTGATGAGCAGCGATGTCATCCGCAGCTGGGTGCAGCAGCGTCTGCCCGGGGTCTATTTTGTCCCGGGGCAGTATTCCAGCGATAATGCCATCGGCGTGTCCATCCTTGCGGCGCGGGAGGCGGGATTATGGCTGAAGTAATCTCTGTTTCGGCACTGAATCGCTATGTCAAAGCTCTGTTTGATGCAAACGACACGTTATTTGATCTGGCCCTGCGGGGAGAGATCGCAAATTTTGTGCGCAATGCCCGCAGCGGGCACTGCTATTTCACCCTGCGGGATGAGGCGTGCAGTGTGAAGGCGGTCATGTTCCGCTCGGATGCATCCCGGCTGGCATTTCGTCCGGAAGAGGGAATGCGGGTCGTGGTGCGCTGTCGTGCAACTCTGTATGAGCGGGATGGTGCATTTCAGCTGTACGTCACCGAGATGTTTCCGGACGGCATCGGGGCGGCGCAGCTTGCGCTGGAACAGCTCAAGGCAAAGCTGGAAAAAGAAGGTCTGTTTGATGCGGCATACAAAAAGCCGCTGCCGGCGTTCCCTGCGTGCATCGGCGTTGTCACCAGCAAGACCGGTGCAGCGCTGCAGGATATCCGCAATGTGATCAGCCGCCGCTGGCCTGCAGCAAAGCTTCTGCTCTGCCCGGTCACGGTGCAGGGCTTTGAGGCGGCACAGCAGGTGGCGGATGCCATTCAGGTGCTGGACCGGCGAAAGGATGTAGATGAGATCATCGTGGCCCGGGGCGGCGGAAGCCGGGAAGATCTTTGGGTGTTCAACGCCGAGGTCATTGCGCGGGCTGCATTCCGCTGCCGCAAGCCGCTCATCAGTGCCATCGGGCATGAGATCGACTATACTATTCTGGACTTTGTAGCAGACCAGCGTGCGCCTACACCATCGGCCGCGGCAGAGCTTGCCGTGCCGGACCGCGCAGAGCAGGGAAGAATTTTGCAAAATTTACAACAAAATATTCGCAAAAATATGCAAAACCGTCTCGATTTGTGCTATAATGGGTTGGAACAATACAACTATGTGTTGGAACAGAACCATCCGGCGGACGTTTTACAGCAAAAACAAAATGCCTTGCAGCAGCTGCAGATGGACATCCGGACGCAGCTGCGCGAAAAACAGTTGTCTGCCGTGCAGAAGCTGCAGCATGGGGCAGAGCTGGCGGATTCTCTGAATCCGTATCGAGTACTGGCCCGGGGCTACGCAATGGTCACAGACTCAAAAGGAAAAATTCTGACCGAGGATGTGCTGCAGCCAGAGAGATCAATCTATCTTCGAAGTGCTTCCCGCCGTGCAAAATGCCGGGTGGAAGCCGTGGAGGACTGGAATGAAAACACCTAAAAGTTTTGAAGAGGGTATGGAACGGCTGAACGATGTCCTGGCCCGGATGCAGAGTGAGGATACCGCTCTTGCAGATTCGGTCAAGCTGTACGCAGAGGCTGCTGCTCTGATCGAATATTGCCACGCATCGCTGGAAAAGACTTCGCTGCAGATCGAGGAGATCGACGCAAAGCTTGCGCAGGCGGCGCACGGTGGGCAGGAGGATGCCTGAGATGAACTATCAAGAACGATATACGGCTTATCTTTCGCAGGCGTCCGCTGCGCTGGATGCAGCCTGCACTGAATTTCTGCCGGAAGAGTCCGAAGTCTGCCGTGCAGCACGTTACAGCCTGCTGGGCGGCGGCAAGCGCATCCGGGCAGTTCTGGTCCTCAGCACCTGCGAAATGCTGGGCGGTGATGTCAAGGCAGCACAGCAATTTGCGGCCGCGGTGGAAATGCTGCACTGTTATTCACTCATCCACGATGATCTGCCCTGCATGGACAATGATGACCTGCGGCGCGGCCGACCTTCCTGCCATAAGGCGTTTGGGGAGGCAACTGCCATGCTGGCCGGCGATGTTCTGCTGACCGAGGCATTCGAAGCCATTGCCAACGCACCGGGCTCTGCACAGGCCCGTGTTCGTGCTGCCTGCGCGCTGGGCGCAGGAGCTGGCAGCCGCGGTATGGTCTATGGGCAGGAGCTGGATCTGAAATACGAAGCTCTTGCCGCGACCGAGGAGCAGCTGCGCCGGATCCACCGGAACAAGACTGGTGCACTGATCAATGCAGCAGTCCAGATGGGCGCTGCCGCTGCACAGGCAGACGAGGAAATCTGCCGTGCGCTGGAACGCTATGCCTATGGGCTGGGCCTTGTATTTCAGATCGTAGACGATGTGCTGGACGTTACCAGCACGCCGGAGCAGCTGGGCAAACCCATCGGAAGCGACAGCGAGAATGGAAAGACGACCTTTGTGACCCTGTACGGTGTGCAGGGGGCCATGGAACTTGCCCGTAAGCTCAACAAGGAAGCCTGTGCAGCGCTGCGAGCACGCTTTGGCGAAAATGCGGCGTTTCTGGAACAGCTGGCACAGCAGCTTCTGATCCGCAAGAACTGAAACAAATCTCCGAATCAAAGAAGAAGGAAGAGCTACTATGCATTTCATCCACGATATCTTTTCGTTCAACCAGATCCTAACAGCATCGTTGTTCAGCTGGTTTGTGGCACAAGTGCTAAAGACCATCATCAATTTCATCCTGCTGGGTAAGTTCCAGCTGGAGCGTATGTGGGGCGATGGCGGTATGCCCAGCGCCCACAGCGCGACTGTATGCGCCATGGTGGTTGCCACAGCACGCTGCGAGGGGATCGACTCTGCCATTTTTGCAGTGGCCTGTGTGGTCGCGATCATCACGATGCACGATGCCATGGGCGTACGCCATGAGACCGGCGAGCAGGCAAAAGTGCTGAACCAGCTGATCGCGCAGTGGATCGACATGGGCGAGAAGAACGCGCCCTTCCTGCAGAACATGCATCTGAAGGAAATGGTGGGCCACACCCCCCTGCAGGTTGTGGCTGGCTTTCTGGTGGGCGTAGCGGTCGGTATGCTGTACCCCATCGTGTAAGCTCTGCAGATACAGAGTCATTTACAATAACCCTTTGAAGGACGTGGGATTATGGGATCATCGCTTCTGAACGGCATTCATGGACCTGATGATTTAAAACAACTGGATCATTCTCAGATCGTGCAGCTGTGCGAAGAGATCCGACATTTTTTATTGCAGAACATCTCCAAAACAGGCGGACATCTCGCCTCCAATCTGGGTGCGGTGGAGCTGACAGTAGCGCTGCACCGAGTCCTGAACACCCCGGTGGACAAGATCGTTTTTGACGTGGGCCACCAGTGCTATACCCACAAGATCCTGACCGGACGCCGGGATCAGTTCGATAAGCTTCGGCAACTGAACGGCATCTCCGGCTTTCCAAACCCCAACGAGAGCGTTCACGATGCGTTCATTGCCGGTCATGGAAATACGGCGCTTTCTCTTGCCATTGGCATGGCGTGGGCCAAAAAGCTCCGACAGGAGCAGGGGCTTGTGGTAGCGGTCATTGGTGACGGTGCATTCACCGGCGGCATGGTTTATGAGGGCATGAACAACATCGAGGACTTGGACAACCTGCTCGTCATCCTGAACGACAACAAGATGTCCATTTCCAAAAATGTGGGTGCCCTTGCCCGCTATCTGACCCATCTGCGCACAACAACGGCTTATTACGATGCCAAGGAGAATGTGAGCAGTTTTCTGGACAAAGTTCCATTGGTCGGCCCTCCGATGAAAAAGGGCATCACCGATGCCAAGACCCTATTGCGGCGGGCAATGTATCACTCGACCATGTTCGAGGACATGGGGTTTGAGTATATCGGGCCGGTGGACGGTCACAATGAGGAAGAGCTGGAGCGAACGCTGCGAACTCTTTGCAGCCGCCGCGGTCCGCATTTTTTGCACGTTGTAACAAAAAAAGGAAAGGGCTATCAGCCTGCCGAGATCAATCCGGGCAACTATCATGGGGTGGCGGCCTTTGACCCGGACGGAATGCCGGACCCGGAGCTGGCCCCCAGCGAATCTTTTTCCACCGTGTTTGGCAAACAGCTTGATACGGAGGGCGGCGTATCAAAGAACATCTGCGCTATCACTGCTGCTATGAAATACGGCACGGGACTGCAGTTTTTCGCACACAGCCACCCGGAACGCTTTTTTGATGTTGGCATGGCAGAGCAGCACGCCGTCACCTTTGCGGCGGGTCTTGCCAGTCAGGGTATGCTGCCGGTGGTCTGCATCTATTCCACCTTTCTCCAGCGCTCCTATGACCAGATCATCCACGATGTGAATCTTTTGAAGGAAAATGTGGTGTTTGCCATCGACCGTGCTGGCTTCGTTCCGGCAGATGGCGAGACCCATCAGGGCATTTATGATCCTGCATTCTTGAGTGAAGTCGGGATGCCTATCTATGCGCCATCCAACTATGCAGAGCTGACGTTCTGGCTGCATGAATTGCTTAAAGACAGTGTCCACGGTCCTCGGGCGATCCGTTACCCGCGGGGCGGAGAAGACGCAGTGCTTGCCGAATATCCCTGTACAGGCGCAGAATATGATTTTTTAAGAAAAGCTGAAAATGCAACGATCGTCCTGATTGGATACGCAGACGAAATGTCGGAACTTCTGCGAGCAGCGACGCTTTTGAAGAGCCGAAACGTTGAGTGCAGCATCCTGAAGCTTGTAAAGATATATCCCTTTACAGATAAACTGCTCGAAGAAATGATGAAATTCAAAACAGTGGTGTTTGCAGAGGAATGCGTTGCTGTCGGCGGGACCGGTGAGCATCTGGAGTGCGCCCTTTATCAAAAAGACTGGAACGGAAGATTTGTCCATGTTGCAGTGCGGGAGCTCTGTCTGCCCCACGCATCGGTGGCACAGATCCGGCAGGCAACTGGACTGGATGCAGAGCACCTTGCCCGGACGGTGCAGGCCGCTGTAATGAAAGGAGAAGTAGAAACGTGAAAATCCGATTGGATCAATATCTGGTTCAGCATGGCATGATCCAGAGCCGCGAGCGTGCCAAGGCTATGATCATGGCTGGTGTCGTGTTCGTTAATGAGCAGAAGGTGGATAAGGCCGGTGAAATGATCAAGGAGGACGCCAAAGTGGAGGTCCGCGGTCATGATATCGGCTATGTCAGCCGCGGCGGTCTGAAGCTGGAAAAAGCCATGCAGTGTTTTCCGCTGACACCGCGGGGCAAGGTGTGCATGGACATCGGTGCGTCTACCGGCGGCTTTACCGACTGCATGCTGCAGAACGGTGCCGTCAAGGTCTATGCCGTGGACGTGGGATACGGTCAGCTGGCGTGGAGCCTGCGCACCGACGAGCGAGTCGTCAACATGGAGCGTACAAACATCCGCAATGTCACGCTGGAAGATCTGGCAGAGCCTGTTGAGTTTTTCAGCGTGGATGTTTCTTTCATTTCTCTGCACCACATTTTCCCAGTGGCACAGGCCATTACTACGCCGGACGCCATGGGCGTTTGTCTTGTCAAGCCTCAGTTTGAAGCCGGGCGGGAAAAGGTCGGCAAAAACGGTGTTGTGCGGGACCCTGCCACCCATCGCGAGGTACTGCACAACGCCATGAGTTATGCGGCTGCCAATGGGTTTGTGGTCCGCGGGCTGGATTTCAGTCCGGTGAAGGGGCCGGAAGGCAACATCGAGTATCTGATGTTCGTGCAGAAGTGCGCGGAACCGGCAGTGTTGGATGACAGCATTGCCGAACAGGTCGTGGCGGCAAGCCACAGCAGTCTGGACCGCTGATTTTCTGCTCCGGTCGAAACGAAAGGAGATGCCCCGCATGACGATTTACATTTCCCCGAACCCCGGCAAGGCCGCAGCGAACGAGATCGCACTTCGTGCGGCGCAGATCCTGCTGACACATGGAGCGGCGGTTCTGCTGTGCGAATCACTGCGGGACAGCTGCAGCATCGTTGGAGCTGTTTATCTGCCGCAGGAGCAATGTCTGCAGCAGGCGGATGTTGTCTTAACCATCGGCGGAGACGGCACCATCCTGCATGAAGCGAACCTTTCGCTGCAGTATGCAAAACCCATTCTGGGCATCAATCTTGGCCGGTGCGGATTCCTGGCCACCTGCGAGATCAACGAGATGGAAGCCAAGCTCGCTGCTGTGGCAAAGGGGAATTTTCAGGTGGACAACCGGATGCTGCTTTATGTCCGGGTCCTTGGCCACAAAGGCTGGGAGGGTCACGCTTTGAACGATGTTGTGGTCACAAAAGGCCGTTTGCAGCAGGCTATTGATTTCAGCATCTACTGTGACGACATCCTTGTGGAGCACTATCGCGGAGATGGCGTCATCGTGGCAACGCCAACGGGGTCCACAGCCTACTCTTTGGCGGCAGGCGGGCCAATTCTTGACTCGCAGACCAAGGGCGTTGTTGTGACCCCCATCTGTCCGCACAGTCTGGCAAGCCCCGCCATGGTTTTTGCACAGGAACGAAAACTGAATATCTGCGTGGGGCAGGTGGCAGACGATGAAGTGTTCATCAGCTGTGACGGAGCTGCCGGTTTTCCACTGAAAGCCGGCGCAACAGCAGAGGTACGTCTTTCCGATCAGGTGGTCAAGCTGATCACCTTTGGCAGAGCAGATCAGTTTCAGGCCATTGACCAGAAACTGAGAAGCAGACGATAACAGGAAGGTGAGATCATATGGCACGCAGCCGCAAAGAAGACTCAAAAAGCAAGGCGGAACGCCAGCAGGCCGTTCTCCGGCTTGTGCAGGAATATCCCATCAGCCGACAGGAGGTGCTGCTGGATCATCTCCGAAGAGACGGCTTTGAGGTGACACAAGCCACCATTTCCCGCGATATCCGGGAACTGTGCCTGGTGAAAGCCGCGACCGCAGAAGGCTATCGGTACGTTTCCAGCCGGAACGAGAGCTTCAACCCCAAGACCCAGACACGCTTCGATACTATTTTCCGGGAGTCGGTACTGGGGGTGGACTATGCCGGGCATGTGGTGCTGGTGAAGTGCTATTCCGGCATGGCAAACGCAGCCTGTGAAGTTTTTGACGCATTACAATGGAAAAATGTGGTCGGCACCCTTTCTGGCGATGATACGTTTTTGATCGTTGCGCGTTCGGAGCGCGATGCAAAGACCATCTGCTCGGAACTGACCCGTCACATTGCACAGAAATAAGCGGGAGAGAGGAACATGCTGAGCAGCCTGCAAATTGAAAATGTTGCAGTCATCCAGAAGGCGGAGGTCCATTTTCAGCCGGGTCTGAATGTGCTCACCGGCGAAACGGGCGCGGGAAAATCCATTCTGATCGACTCTATCAATGCCATTTTAGGCAACCGTACCTCCAGAGATCTGGTGCGCACCGGTGCATCCAAAGCGGTGATCCGTGCGGCCTTTGAGCAGGTGCCGGACGCGGTTCTGGACAGCTTGGAAAAGGCGGGCTACGAGCGTTCGGATGCTCTTTTGCTCAGCCGTGAGATCACCGCCGAGGGCAAGAGCAGCTGCCGCATCAACGGAATGCCGGCGACGGCTGCCGTCCTGCGGGAGCTGTGCGGCGGACTGATCAACATCAACGGACAGCACGATTCGGTGGGCCTTCTGAACCCGGCCCGCCACCTTGGCATTCTGGACGATTACGCCCAAAATAGCAAGGAATTTCAGGAATATTATACGCTCTACCGTGAACTTGTCCGCATCAAGCGGGAGCTAGATGCCCTGATCACGGACGAGGCTGAAAAACAGCGCAGGATCGATCTGCTGAATTATCAGTTGCAGGAGATCGAGGATGCCGGCCTGAAGCCCGGCGAGGAACAGACGCTGGAAAGCCGCCGCAAGGTGCTTTCCAATGCCTCGTCCATTCGGGATCAGCTGGCAAAAAGCTATGCTCTGCTGTCTGGCGGAGATGACGCTGCCGGTGCGGTGGACCTTCTGGGCGAGGTCTCCAATGCAATGGATGCTGCTGCACAGTTGGACGAGGCCCTCTCCGGAGCGGCAAGTCAGCTGATGGACCTTTATTACACAGCAAAGGATGTGGCAGCGGATCTGATCGGCCGGCTGGATTCTTACGATGCCAACGATGCTGAACTGGACGAGATCGAGCAGCGGCTGGACCAGCTTTATAAGCTTAAGCGCAAGTATGGGAGCACGGTGGAAGAGGTGATCTCCTTTGGGCAGAAGGCCCGGAGCGAGCTGGAACAGATCCAGTCCTCACAGCAGCGGTACGATCATCTGCAGGCCGAAAAGCGGCGGCTGTTCGCGGTCGCCCGCGAGAAGGCGGAGACGTTGACCCGGACACGGCTGCACGCCTTTGACGAGCTGAACCGGCGCATTTCCAGCACGCTGGATTTCTTGAATATGCCCGGTGTTCGAATGACCCTGAACCATACCCGCGGCCCACTGGCAAGCCATGGACAGGACAGTGTTGAGTTCTATATCTCCACAAACCCCGGCGAGGCACCGAAGCCGCTGGCAAAGATCGCTTCCGGCGGCGAATTGAGCCGTATCACCCTTGCCATCAAAAACGCCATGGCAGACAAGGATGCCGTGCCAACAGTCATCTATGATGAAATCGACAGCGGAGTTTCCGGTAAGGCTGCCAGCCGCATCGGCGAGGTACTGCGCCAAAGCGCACAGGGACACCAGATCCTGTGCATCACCCACACGGCGCAGATCGCCGCACTGGCAGACTGCCACCTGCAGATCCAGAAAAATGTGACCAATGAGCGCACTTATACCGAGATCCACCCACTGGATACCGAAGGACGTGTGGAAGCCTTGGCACGGCTGATCTCCGGTGACCATGTTACGGAGCTCTCCCGGGCGAATGCACGGGAGATGCTGGAGGAGCGGAACAGCCCCTATCCGGGCTCTGCACGAACCGGGGCTTGACAAGGCTTGACGCATGTGATACAGTAGTTCTTGTCAAAGGTAATGAAGGGAACAAGTACCCTGAAGGGTTCTGCTCAGAGAAATCCCGGCTGGTGAAAGGGATCGCAGAACGGCAGGCGAAATACCTCCCGGAGCCGCAGGTCGAACGTGCCGGATGCACCAGTAGACTGTGCCGCGTGCGAGCGTTATCAACGCAGGAGTGTCATTCTGCTCTGGGATGTGCACTTGTGAGGCCGTTTTCGTGAGGGAGCGGCAAACAGAGGTGGTACCGCGATTTTTCTCGCCCTCTGCCAATTCATTTTGGCGGAGGGCGTTTTCTTTTCCCTCTGCCCCACAACAACAGGAGGAACAACTTATGACTCTGTACGAAGAACTGAAAGCCCGCGGTCTGGTGGCTCAGATCACCGATGAGGAGATCATTGATCTGATCAACACGGGCAAGGCTACCTTCTACATCGGCTTTGACTGCACGGCTGACAGCCTGACTGCTGGACACTTTATGGCGCTGACCCTGATGAAGCGCCTGCAGATGGCAGGCAACAAGCCCATTGCCCTGATCGGCGGCGGCACCACCATGATCGGTGACCCTTCCGGCCGCACCGATATGCGCAAGATGCTGACCAAGGAGGACATTGCACACAATGCAGCCTGCTTCAAAAAGCAGATGGAGAAGTTTATTGATTTCTCTGATGGCAAGGCTCTGATGCTGAACAATGCCGACTGGCTGCTGGACCTGAACTATGTGGAGCTGCTGCGCGACGTGGGTGCCTGTTTCTCTGTGAACAATATGCTGCGCGCCAAGTGCTACGAGCAGCGCATGGAGAAGGGCCTGTCCTTCCTGGAATTCAACTATATGATCATGCAGAGCTACGACTTCTACTACATGTTCCAGCACTACGGCTGCAACATGCAGTTCGGCGGCGACGACCAGTGGAGCAATATGTTGGGTGGCACCGAGCTGATCCGCCGCAAGCTGGGCAAGGACGCCTACGCCATGACCATCACTCTGCTGACCGACTCTCAGGGTAAGAAGATGGGCAAGACTGCCGGCAACGCCGTCTGGCTGGACCCCAACAAGACCAGCCCCTTCGACTTCTACCAGTACTGGCGCAATGTGGGTGATGCCGATGTGATGAAGTGCATCCGGATGCTCACCTTCCTGCCGCTGGACCAGATTGAGGAAATGAGCACCTGGACGGATCAGCGCATCAACGAAGCAAAGGAGATCCTTGCCTTTGAATTGACCAGCATGGTCCATGGCAAGGAGGAGGCAGAGAAGGCACAGAACGCTGCCCGCGCCCTGTTCAGCGGCAACGCAATGGACACCGAGCACATGCCCTCCACTCAGCTGACCGAGGCAGATCTGACCGATGGTGCCATTGGCATTCTGACGGTCATGGTCAAGGCCGGTCTGGCAGCCTCCAACGGCGAAGCACGCCGTCTGGTGACACAGGGCGGTGTTCTGGTGGACGGCGAGAAAGTCGCTGCTCCCACTGTGAGTTTTACCGCAGAGCAGCTTGCCAAGGGGATCGTGATCAAAAAAGGCAAGAAGATCTACCACAAGGTCACTCTGTAAGAACGCATAATGAAAGCACCCTGCTTCAAAACGAAGCAGGGTGCTTTTTGCATGGTCAGGGCACGGCGGGACCACTGCCTGCCCAAAAATCCGACAGGGTCTCTTGCAGCTCGGCAGTGCTCTTCAGGTAGCGCAGCTGTTTCCAGTGGGCAGGGAACAGCCGGGCATAATCCGGCAGGGCAAAGCGGTCATCCAGCAAAAGAACAACGCCCCGGTCTTGCGGCGTCCGAATGACCCGCCCCGCTGCCTGCAGGACCTTGTTCATTCCCGGGTTCCGATATGCGTAATCAAAGCCGGAGCCGTTGAGCTCATCGTAATAGCGGCGCAGCATTTCCTGCCGGGGGTTCACCTGCGGCAGGCCCACCCCGACAATGGCGCAGCCGATGAGCCGGTCCCCCACAAGGTCTACGCCCTCTCCAAAGACACTGCCAAGCACACCAAATCCCAGCAGCGTTTCCTGCGGAGCGGATACAAACTGCGCCAGAAACTCCGCGCGGTCTGCATCGCTGGAGCGGCTCTGCTGCACAAGGGTCCGGACCGACGGATACCGCGCGGCAAAATCCTCGTGGACCTTCTTCAGGTAGGCATAGCTTGGGAAAAACACAAGATAGTTTCCGGTCCGGCCCGTCACCAATGCTGCGAGTGCATCCGAGACCGTCGGGATGCTGGCATCCCGGTCCCGGTAGCGCGTCGAAATGGTCGGCAGACAGTACAGGCCCAGATTTTCCATGGGAAAAGGGCTTTCCAGCGCAACGGCGCGGGCATCGGCGCAGCCAAGCACATTCCGGTAGTAGGCCGGGGGTGTCAGGGTGGCACTGAACAGTGCCGCACTGCGTCCTGTGGAAAGGCTGGCATCCACAAAGGGAGCAGGGTCCAGACAGAGCAGATGCAGCTCCAAATCGCTCCCATAGGCTGTGAGCTGTGTGACAAAGTGGCTGTCGTACCGCTCTGCAGCGCGGGTCAGGTCCTGCAAGGAAAAATACAGCTCCAGCAGGGTACTGTGCGCATCCGCATCGGGGTTTGCTTCCAGCCAGTCCTGAAGCGGTGCCTGTACAGCCCGCAGCGAATGGACCAGCGCGGTGGGAAGCTGCCGGAAAAACACGGTGCCCTCCCGCGCGTACAGCGCTTCCGGCAGTTCCATTGCCGGGGCAGTGACCGCCTCCGGAAAAAGGCTGGTCTGGGCCGCGCCGATGTCTGTCTCGTCCGCAGTCTTGTGCCGTGGTGCCAGAAGCTGACAGGTGTTCCGTGCTTCCCGCATGGAACGGTCAGCCTGATTCAAGGCTGTTTTTAATGCACTTTTTCCTTTTCCAAGGGCGCGCTTTGCCTCGGTCAAGCTGCTTTTGGAAAAGGATGCTGAATACATATCCCGTGCCCGGTCCGGCAGATTGTGCGCTTCATCGATCAGAAACAGCCAGTCTCCCGATGCATCAAAAAAGCGTTTCAGATGCACCACAGGGTCAAACAGATAATTGTAGTCCCCAATGATCACATCACACCATTCGCTCAGGTCCAGCCCCAGTTCAAAGGGACAGACCGAGCAGCGGTGTGCAGCTTCCGCCAGTGCTGCCCGGTCAAAGGAACCGGGTGAATCCAGCAGGAATGCCAACGCATCCTTGATGCGGTCGTAGTAGCCGTTTGCATAGGGGCACTGCTCCGGCAGACAAACAGGGCGGCCCTCTGCGTCCGGATGCAGGCACACCTTCTCCTTCGCCGTCAGTGTCACGGTACGCAGGGCAAGCCCGGGGCAGGATTCTCGCAGTCTGGAAACGGCGTCCTCGGCGGCGGTCTGCGCCGTGCTGCGCGCGGTAAGATAGAAGATCTTTTCGCCGTTTCCTTCTCCCATGGACCGCAGAGCGGGGAAGAGTGTGCTCATGGTCTTGCCAACGCCGGTGGGTGCCTGACAAAACAGCCGGGCGCCGCCCTTGCGGTCTGGACTCTTCCCGGCCCGACAGGCCCGGTAAATCTCTCCAGCCAGTGCCCGCTGCCCCGGGCGGTAGTCTGCAAAGGGAAATTGCAGACGGGACAGACTTTCCGTCCGGCGTGCGCGCCATTCCAGCTGACGCTGCGCCCATGGTGAATATTGACAAAGCAGCTCTTGCAGATCCTGTTCCAGCTGCTCCCGGGTAAACTGCCGGACAAAGCGCAAGATCTGATCGGTGTCGATCTGATAATAGGTCAATCGGACTTTGAGCTCCGGCAGGTTTTGCTGCGCACAGTAGATGGCACCGTATACCATGCCTTGCGCCCAGTGACAGGGGTTTCCATCCGGGACGATCTCCTCATAGGGGATGGCAGTTGTCTTGATCTCATCAATGACGGCAACGCCGTCCTCGTCGAAAAAAATGCCGTCTGCCCGGCCTTCCATCGTGAAGGTGATACCATTCACGCTCCGGTCGGCAGAAAGGAACACTTCGGCCCGATACTCCGCTCCGGCGGCTTTTTGCAGTTTACGGTGGATGCGGGCACCTTCCAACGCCCGGTCAAAGCCGGCAAAGCGGCTGTCGATGCTGCCGGTACGCAGCAGAAACTCCACAAGCTGCCGAATGGGCAGATGGACATTTGCCAAGGGATCTCACCTCTTTTGCGGGCTCTCTTCCAGCCCGAACCATTTCAAGCATTCCTCTGCCGCGTGATCCACGGCAGCAAAGTCCACGGCGGCGCGGTAATACGTCTCCAGCTCATCGTGACAGCTTTTGGCCTGAGCCATCAAGGTGCTGGCCTGCTCCAGAAGTTCGGCGGCAGCACGTTCGTTGAACCGCAGCCGCGCCCGGTAGGCAGCAAGATTTTCCCGGTCCAAAAACCGGCTGCAGCGCACCGCCTGCACACCGGAGAGCCGGACCGGATGCCACCTGTTGTCGGTCAAAAATGCTAGCTTTAATTCCGGGATGAGGATGTGATCGATCTTATCCTCCGGGTGCATGGCACAGGGGCAGGTGATGATGTGATACCCCCGGGTCAGTGCTTCAGCACGGATCAATTCCAGAAGCAGCCGGGAAACCGCGCCGTAGTCATCCCGGAATACAACGAACTTTTCCGCCAGAGCCTGTGCGGTGCCTTGATAGAACACTTCGCCTCTTGGCGTGACCGCGCTCAGCAGCCGCAGTTCTTCTGTGCCAGCGTTTTCCGTGCGGGGCAGCGTGCGTGCGCACAGTCGTTTGACATAACGGCGTACTTTTTCAAAATTTGCACTGCAGGCTTCTGCCCTGCGGCTGTCCAGCAGCAGGCTCCCGGCCGAAGCGATATACCGTGCCGCCCGGCAGCGCAGTGCGGCGTTGCGGGCAAACAGACCTTTCACTTCTTCGGCGTGGCGGTGCATTGCACCGGAGTCGATAGTGTGATACAGACTCACCACCGTCTCGTCTGCTCCGGGGGCTTCCGGCTCAAGGACATGAGGCGCGGTGGCATCCACGATGGCCCGGCGGCTTTGCGGCAGGATGACCCCGTCCAGACTGTCCGGGTCACTGGCGCAGTGGATGCGCTGGGTCTGTTCTCCGCGCTGCTCAGCGGCCTGCGCCAGCCGCTTCATCAGGGTGGATTTTCCGCACCCGGGACCGCTTTTGATCAACGCCATCTGCATTCCCGGCTCACTGCGAAGGGCCTCAAAATAGCCCTTGAACCCGGCGGGTGTCGTTGCACCCAGAAAGAAATCAATGGATCTTGCTTCCATATTGAAACACCTCGCTTTTTCTTTACAGTATGCAAAAACGAGGTGTTCGGTGCACCGAAAGCGGACGGAAACCTCAGCCTTCGTTCAGCGCGGTCTGCAGATTTGCCAGCACCTTCTGACTCAGCAGCACAAAAGCCTGCTTTGTGCGTCCGGCAGAAACATTCTGGCAATGGACGTTTTCCTTCTCGAAGAAACCTTCCGAGACAGGGCCGGCAGCAGCACGGGTGTCACAAAAGAAATGGGTGTCCGGAAGATCAAGCCAATCTTCCAGCGCTGCCGAATCAAATCCCGGGCCGATGGAAGTGTTGAACAGGACCTTGCCAGTGCCCAGCTGTGCAAATTCTTCTTTCCCCAGCAGCAGAACATTCTTGTTCAGGCAGATGAACACCACTTCGCTCTCTGCCAGAAGCTGTGCAAGCGGCTTGTACCGCATCCCTGCGGCTTCGGCATCCGGCTTAGCGCTGCGGGCATAGTAGCTGATTTCTGCGCCCATGAATTGCAGCGCATCGGCGATCATTCTTCCGGACACACCAAGACCTACGACGCCGACCTTCAGGCCGGTGATCTCTACCGGCTCGTCCCGCAGCATGGGCATCCCAAACCCATGCAGGATGCCGGTCAGCTCATGCAGGATATATTCTACGACACCACGGTCCCCGTAATCCCGGATGCCAAGCACTTTGATGCCCCGGGTGCGGGCATAGGCAATGTCCACATTGGCGCTTTCCTCGGAATACAGGCTGCAGCACATACCGATATAACGGATGTTCGGGCAGCGCTCAATGACGTTTTTGCCGATCCGGGAGGTATAGCTCAGCAGCACTGCATCGGCGTCCCCGATGCGGCGGACGATCTCGTCATCATCTGCGGGGATGTCGTCAAACAGGACGACGTCTTTTGCATAGTGGGACAATTCCTTTTCAGCAGAAGGTACCAGACTGACAGGTTCAATGGCAACCAGTTTCTGAAACATATCAGCAACCTCTTTAATAGAAGCAGACAGGAGAGGCAAGGTTACGCAGCAGCGCCACCACGCTCCAACCGGCAATGGCACTGGTGGACGAGTAAATGTCCACCACGGCTTTCACGCCTTCGATTTCGGCGGTGATGCAGTGGTCATCGCCCACCCAGTTCGGCACCGAGTGCATGGTCACGCCGGTGATCTCGGGACCAGTGGTCGCCAGAGAGGTAGCAACAGCAACGTTGACCCGGCAGGGGAAGGTGGCGATAGCCTGCTTGGCGTTGCCGGTGAACACGGTGGTCTTTTCGGTATCGGTCAGCAGATGCTCTTCCCACACAGGCGTATTGCGGAAGCCGCGCGCACCGGTGTGCGTCTCGATTCCGGCTGTCTCAGCCAGTTTCTGGGCCTGTGCCATCAGGGTGACCGTCTGCAGCACATCAAAGCCGCCGATTGCGCCGCTTGCCAGATGCACCTTTGCGCCGCTTTCGCGGGCAGCGGTCTGAACCTGCTGATAGAACTCCGGATCCGCGAACGCACCGATCGAAATGATGACCATGTTCACGCCCTTGTTCAGAACAGGGATTGCCATGGCCCGCACTGCCTCCACCGAGGCCGTCTCAACGATGTATTCCGGCTCCAGCGCCAGAAGCGCGTCCACATCGTCACAGACGGCGCAGCCCACAGCTGCAGCAGTCTTTTCTGCAGAAGAAAGGCTGCGGCTGGTCACACCCACCAGTTCGTAATCCGGCAGCAGTCCGTTCTTCCATGCATCTGCCACGATGTTGCCCAGAAACCCGCAGCCAACGATGCCAAACCTTGTTTTCATAATTCGTTCCAAACTCCTTTTTTCTGCCCAAGGCAGCATGCTCTTCTTTAGTATATCATGTCCCGCTCGGAAAGAGAAGGTTTAACCGTAAAATCGACCGCTGTTTGTGCAGGAGGGAACGGTATACCTGCAGAAAAGGACGCATAGGATATATTACAGTATATCAACGGGAGGGGTCGGGACATGAACGGAGATCCGGAGCTGCGTGCCATCCGGCTGGGAGAGTACATTGCTGCCCATGGAGCAACGGTTCGTGCGGCGGCTGCCGCCTTTGGCTGCAGCAAATCGACCGTGCACAAGGATGTCGCAGTTCGTCTGCGCACGCTGCGTCCAGACCTGTTTGTGCAGGTGCGGGCCGTGCTGCTCCGAAACAAAGCGGAACGTCACCTGCGGGGCGGTGCCGCCACTCAACGTAAGTACGACCGAAAAAAGCATCCGGAAGGCTCTGAAAAAAGAAATCAGATTTTTTGAAAAAAGTAGTTGACAATCCGGGAAAGCGCTGGTATAATAACTCCTGTCGTCAGGCACAAGGCCGAACATCTGGGGGATTAGCTCAGCTGGGAGAGCGCTTGCATGGCATGCAAGAGGTCACCGGTTCGATCCCGGTATTCTCCACCAAAAAAGCACCGTACTTCGCAGAGAGTATGGTGCTTTTCTTTTGTTGCTGCCAAACGAGTGAGGGACTTAGCTCCGCCGGGAGAGCGCCGTGCATGGACTG